>JAZGFI010000201.1:0-25358 GCA_036479435.1 Planctomycetota bacterium
CGGAACCCAAATCGGTGGTCCGGAAGAACAAGGGCTTGGAATCGCGTCGATGTGGTCAGACTGAACCCGAGACCAGGTGTGGCGTAACTAATTTGAAATTGGGACAACTATCTTGACATCCATCGCCTCGCAGACTTCACTCTCAGTGTCCAGGGCGAGAAACCTGAAGGGGTCATCTTGGATGCCCTCAGAGCCATTGAAGGCCTTGAGGACAAGCTGGCGTCCGTCAAACCCGGCGACAAAAACGGTGCCAACCGAGTCGCCCGCCCTCTCAAGATCGTCCTCCTGAAAATCAAAAGCGCCAGAAAGACCGGCCATCCAAAGTACAAAGAAGCCGTCAAACGTTACAACGCGCTCATCGCGGGCATCAAAGCCAAGGCAGCTGGCGGCCCGATGCCGAACTCTGGTCTGTTGGGACTAAGGTCCGACGTCTCTGACGCTTTCAGAAGAATGGGTAAGTCCTCGATCTCGACGATGGGTGATCCGAAGGTGGTCCAAGGTTGGCGTGATCTCACCGCCAGTTTCAGAAAGCGCCTCGCGGCGATGCCGGACAAAACCTCGACGCAGTGGGCCAAAGTCGAGAGTGAAATCGGTCAGATCGAAGGAACGCTTGCCAACGGGATCGCCGCCTTCAAAAAGAGCAAGGCCAAAGCCGCGGGTGAATCCGAGGTCGCCAAGGTCTTAGACCCGATTGGCGACAAGTACCGAAGCAACCGCGTCCCGCGCGACCTTTACTACCCCTTCGATCTTGAGACCGCGAAGTCTTGGGCTGAAGCCGTCGGCGGTATGTTGAACGGCGGCATCGATGCCGATCTCAAAAGTATTACCGCCATCGCCAAGCACCCAAACGCCGACCCCAAAAAGGTCCAAAGCCTCAGTCGCTGGCTTGGCATCGACATCAAACGATCGCTCAACGAGAAGGTCAAAAAGGCGAGCGAACTGGTCGACAGCTACGTTAAAAACGGGCTCGACACCGCTAAGTTCGTCATGGATACCGACGTCAACAACGACCATCACGTCAGAAACCGTCTGCTCGGCGAAGGCAGCCTTGACCGTCTCACGAAGCGCCTCAAGACCGGGCTCGACTCGGTCGCGGCCGCGCGCGCTTTTGATGCGGGCCTGGGGCGTAAAGGCGGCCCCAACCGCGACAACGAGCAAAAGACCATCGAAAGGGCCATAAAGCAAATGGAAGTTCTGGCCGAAAAAGCCGTCGGCTCAGTGCGAATGCCCAAGGCTCAGTCTGACGACAAAAAACTCCTCGCGGCGGCGGCAAAAGTGCTCGATGAAAATGGGCACAAAGCCCGCGAGCGGATGGTCATCAACTTCAAGTTGAAGTCGCATGACCAGTGGCGAAGCCACTCCAGGCTCTCCGGTTCTTCGATCAACACGACGACGACCCGCTACGTCTGGGATGAGTTCCAAACCACGACGGCGGAAAAAGAAAAAGACGGCTACTGGCTCTACGCCAACCGTTTCCGTTTCTATAAAAAGGGCGGCACCACGACACGCATCGATGTTTGGTATCTGTCGGAGCGCTTTAAGACCACGCGCATCCTCGAAGAAAACATCAAAAAGTAGTCTTCGATCGCTCCATCAAAAGAGCCCCCGTGTTGCCTGGCAACACGGGGGCTCTTTTTCTTCGTCCGATCTTCGCGCAGGCTTACGAGCCGAGCGCCGACGTGATCTTTCCGATGATTGTCTGCAAGTCGGGGATCGCCGACTTGAGTTTGTCACCGATGGCGCTCATCACGCCTTCGCCGGAGGTGAGCTGCTTCATCAAGCCCTGGATATCGCCGAATTTCGACTGGGCTTGATCGGCGAGACCGGTGAGTTCCGCCCCACCCTTTTCTTTGGCCTTGCCGATCAAATCGTTGACGTTGAGTTTGTCAAGCGTGCTTTGGAATCCCTTGCCCATCTTGTCACGGGCTGCCTGCTCAACTTCCTTCTTCTTAGCTTCGATGTCTTCGGCGCTGCAAGCAACAAAGGCCGTCATGAGGGCGAGCATCAAGGTTGCAAACAACACGAGTTTCGAACTGATCATTTCTCACTTCTCCTGAATCTGTCATGCGGGGGGAATCGCGAGATGTCGGCCGCTGCCGAGATTTCGCGCCCTCGCAGCCTGTTCGATCACGGCCAAAAGATCAACCGGCCATCGCCTAGTCATGATCGGGTTTTCCCGCAGAGACGACATGAAAAGCAATGAATAAGAGAATTCCCGCCAGTCCGACCATGGCCAAGCCGTTGCCCACCGCATCGGAAAGCCCAAGATCGAGGCCTGAGATGCGCCCTCCCCCCCGCAGAACCACCCACAGAGCCAAGATAACGCCGGTCAGCCCCGCTCCGCCGACGAGGCCAGAACCAAAGAGGACGCCTCGTTCACGGCGACGCTCACCTTCTGCGGCGTCTTTTCCTCGGCCCAACCACCATCTCAGCAACCCGCCCAAAAACACGGGAGCCATCGTCGACAAAGGCAAGTAGACACCCACCGCAAAAGCCAAAACCGGCAACTTGGCCGCCCTCACCACGAGGGCGATGCCCACGCCGATAAAGATCAGAGCCCAAGGCAAATTTTGCTCGAGGACCCCCGTAATGACCAAGTTCATCAGCACGCCCTGGGGTGCCGGCAACTCAGGTCCTCCAAAGCCTCCCTCGGCGCTTCCATCCAGTAAGATGAGAGTCCAGCAGACCACACCAGCCGATGTAATCACTCCAAGGAGTTCACCGATCTGTTGTCGCCTTGGCGTCGCACCCAAGATGAAGCCGGTTTTCAGATCCTGTGAAGTGTCGCCCGAAATACTCGCCGCGATGCAAACCACCGTCCCAACCATGAGTGCGGTGGCCTTGCCGGCCTGGTCCGTCCAACCCAGCAAGTAGAAGATGAAGCTCGTGCCGAGGAGCGTTGCGATCGTCATCCCAGAAGTCGGATTCGAAGTGACGCCGACCATGCCCACGATCCGCGAAGCCACGGTGACGAAGAAAAAGGCGAACACCGCCGCGAGGACAGCAGCGAGCCCGCGACCCGCGAGACTGTCGATCGCGCCGAGTACCCCCGGTACAAAAGCCAAGACCAGCACAATGCCAGCCATGAAAATCAGGACCGTCTTGAAGGAAAGATCACGGTCGCCACGCTCGATGTTCTCATCCTGACCCTTACCCATTTGGCGAAAGCCCAGCTTGAACGACTCAAGCATGGTTGGGATGGACTCAATAAGGGTGATAATACCCGCCGTCGCCACCGCCCCGGCGCCGATGTAGCGCACGTAGCGATTCCAAATCTCACTCGCCGACATGTCGCGAATGAGTAATTCGGTCTCCGGGTAAAAGGGCTCGCCAAACTCCCGCCCCCAGTACGCGATGGCAGGGATGATCGCAAAGGCCGAAAGAGCGGCACCGCCGACCATCACACTCGCAACCCGGGGGCCGAGGATATAGCCGACGCCAATGAGAGCTGGAGACAAACCACAACTCAGCTCGGCCCTGCCGCCGAGACCAAGTTTGAAACTGCCGGGGATCAACTTGAGGCCGTCCGTGATCAACTTGACCAAGACCCCGAAACCAAAACCCGCGAACACCGAACTCGCCTGTTTGTGGCCGCTGTCTGCCGCGACCAAGACTTCGGCACAAGCCATGCCTTCGGGATACGGCAGCTTGCCGTGTTGATCCTTGATGAGGTAGCGGCGCAAGGGGACCATGCAAAGCACACCAATAAGGCCGCCCGACATCGCGAGCAGGGTGAGCTGCCGCCAGGCGGGCTCCATGCCCCAGATGAACAAAGCCGGAATCGTGAACAACACGCCAGAGGCGACCGACGAACTCGCGGAGCCGATCGTCTGCGACATGTTCGCTTCCAGGATACTGCCGCCCTTGCCCACGCCACTTAGGATGCGAAAGACCACCAAAGTCAACACGGCCACCGGGATCGACGTGCTGATGGTCAATCCAGATTTCAAGCCGAGGTAGGTGTTGGCCGCGCCAAAGACAATGCCCAGCGCGATACCCGTCACAACCGCTTTGAGCGTGAACTCCGGCAGGCTCTTTCCCGCCGTATAGGATTGATACGCCTCGCCCTCGATGGGCTTGTAGGCGGACGGCGGCAGACCTTTTTTGTCCATGTCTTCATTTCCCTCGCGGCCCACACGGGCCGGGTGGATCTTACCCCAGGAGAAAGGAAAGGGTGGTGACTTTGGTCTGACCCAAATGGACAGGGTTTGCTGGGTTGGGGTTTCGGTTCGGACTAGAACGGCGGGGCCGAGACTAAGACAAGAACGCTGGGGCTTCGGTTAGGACAAGAACGCTGGGGCTTCGGTTAAGACAAGAACGCTGGGGCTTCGGTTAGGCCAAGAACGCTGGGGCGTTCTTGGGCCCGAAGGTGGGTTCGAGGGGGAGGTTTAGCCAGGACTTGCCGATGCTTCCCCAGACCGATCGGAAGTCGACGCGGGCTTTGAGGTCGCCGGCGGCGAGGTCTTCTAAGTTGATCGGCCCGCCGAACACGCCGGCCTTTGCTTTTCCGCCGGCGATGATCATGGGACCGGCGGCGCCGTGGTCCGTACCCGAGCTAGCGTTCTCGCGCACCCTTCTTCCGAACTCGCTAAAGGCCACGGTCATAACCCGATCGTCCAAAGACGCGCTGGCGATCTCGTCCATGAAAGCCTGAAGGGCCGAAGCGAAGATCCCCAACAAAGGCGGGTGGGTTTGGTCTTGGAGGGCATGGGTATCGAAGCCTGAGAGACGAACATGATAAATCGCGTGATCGAAACCACTGCGTATGAGGGCTGCAACGAGCCTCAGCTCTCGCCCTAGAGTCGTCTGCGGATACTTATCGCGGCTCGCCTTTAGTCGTTCTTTAGTTTGCTCAAGCCGCTCGCCCATATCCAAGGCGCCGCGGGCGGCTTTTTGGATGAAGTCCAGATCTTTGGACCCCGATGCTCGACCGCCCAGTTGCTTTTCAACGGCCAGCTTTTGTTTCTTGCCGCCTTTGGCCGCGAGGTCTTCCAGCTTGGATAAGGCGGTCACCGACTGCGGTGCTCCCGCGAAAGCCAAGGGCACCGAGCCGCTTCCCAGCGAGAACAACTCAAAAGCCTTGGCGGTCTCAGTTTTCAGTTTCGCCTGCCGGGCCAAGGCCCGCCCCAGCCAGCCGGTTTGGGTCTCAACGCGATCGGGGATACCGCTGTGCCAAATGTCCATGGATCGAAAATGCGAGCGATTCGGCGAGGGGTAGCCGACGTTGTTGACGACGGCGATACCGCCTTTTTCGAAAGCCTTGGACAAGGGATTCAATCGCGGGTGCCAACCTAAGTCATCATTCACGCGAAACAGGTCTTTGCGGGGCAAGGCCAGCTTGGGACGGTAGCGCGCGTACAAGGGATCATGAAGGGGAATGATGGTGTTGAGCCCGTCATTGCCGCCGTTCAGCTCCAACAGGACCAGGGTTCTCGGCGCTTTGGCATCTACTGCGGCGAACGAGGTCCAATCCAAAGTCGGCAAGGCTGGTACCAGCAAAGAAGAGGCGCCCAGGGTAGTCAGGAATTTCCTGCGTTTCACAGCGCTCTCCTAGAAAAGATGGACTTGGGACATGAACAAGCACTCGCCTACGAGGCGCGTGGAGCCCTCGCCTATCAGACGCGGGGCCTTTTCGGGTTTCGTGTCGATGGCCGCCTGGCCGCCAGTCAAGATTGCAGAAACCCAAGGCTTCAGCGCGCTCGTTTCCTCACGCGACCGGGCCTTCAGAGAATCTGCCTCGCCCTCAATAAGAGCTTGGCCAAAGTTTTGGCGAGCGACGAGAGCGGAGGAATTGATCCAGCTCCTCCCCCCCTTCCATCCTTCAACCGACGGTGGATTAAACAGATCCTGGCCCATCATGCGGCAATGCTTGGCCAACTCGATAGCGTTGACGTTAGCGTTCAAGGTACGCAGAACAGCTACCACAAGCTGCACCGGCGATCGAAACAAGACAGCGCGCGACGCCGGCTCAAAGAAGATGCGACTGCCCAAAATCCGTTTCAAAAAAGGACCCGTGCACCGTTCGCAGTCTGCAAATAGTTGCCCCAAGGCCGCAGCCAGAGTCTCGTCGATATCGGGTCTTACAAACCAGCGAAATAGTTTGGTGGCCACGAATCGATCCGAGGCCCCACTTTCGGCTATGGCCGCCAGGACGTCGCCACCGTCAAGTTTGCCCATTCGGTCCAAAACGAATTTCGGATTCTCATCGTGCTGAGTCGCTTCGAAATGGAAGCGACGTGCCTTAACGCCCCAACCGGTAAACGCTCGCGCCGATTCTTTGACATCGCGTTCATCGAAGTTCCCGAGGCCCAGACTGAAAAGCTCAAACAGCTCGCGCGCGAAATTCTCGTTGGGGCTCACTTTGGTGTTCGAATCGTTGTCGAGCCAAGTCAGCATCGCCGGATCGCGAGCGATCTTTTCCAACAATTCGTCGAAAGGCCCGGCGGCGCCAAGGCGAAAGATCTCGTTTTGGATCTGCATCGCCACGGTGTCTTTGACTTTGAAATTAGAGGTCGCGAAATGGTCGTGCCAAAACAGAGCCAAGTGTTCGCGGAGCGGGCGGCGAGCGCTCAAAAACCGTTGCAACCACTGCGCTTGCAGTAACGACAACTCCTGCCTGCGGCCAATGCGACTCCCCAGCCTTAGGTGGCGACGATAAAGGGCGGATTCCTTGGCATCATCGAAAGCCAAGATGTTGTCGAGAGCTTGCGAAAGTCCCAGCGCTTCGATCTTCGCCGCACGGGCGGCGGTGGCCCCCAGTTCCGTACGGCCGAGCAGGTGCGCGACTTCGGCGCGACCAAAAGCGCCGTCTTGGCCGGGACGGTAAGGCTTAAGTCTGTGATCGTTGCTCGTGAACAGCATGGATTCACCGCGCTTGCCTTTCGCGCTGGTCTGCCTTCGCAGCCGATTTGAAGGCAGCTTTCTCGAAAGCCTTCGCTCCCACCACCAGCCGCCAGCGCGCGCCATCATCCGTTTGCTGACGCCGCAAAACTAGATCGCCAAACTCTCGTACTATTCCGAGGAGACCTTTGATGTTTGACTCCGCCTCTTCGTCGCTTGCCGCGCCCTCGAGCAACTGCTGATCGACAAGGGCCTCGTGATTGAGGTTCAAGATCGCATCCAAGCGCTTGCCGCGGATCATCATTAGATCACCGGTCTCCGAGCGCTGACGGGTCTTTTTCAGACGCACGACGAGGCGCTCAGTAAGCTCGACCGAGGTCGCCACAATCAACCTCGATCCGACGAACGCCATCGCCGGCACAATGTTGTAGGAGACACCGGACCGACCATCGCGCGGATCATCCAAAAAGCGCGCGGCGAGGATCTGTGTGCCCTGAACATCCTTGCTGAACTGCAGCATGGGTTGCCGACCTTCTTCCGCGGCGCCGGCATTGACGATGCCGATGGCCGTCTGGAAAGCCACGCGAAAACGATCGCGAACTTTGTCGTCAAACTTGGTGTCAAAAACGAGGGCGAAACCAGGTAGCTTGATGTCAGGCCGAGCGCTGGGCCCGGACTGGCAGTCCTCAATGATGAGTTCCAATCCCGGCTTCGTTGCCGCCAAGACGTCGGCAAAAGGAAAGCCCGAGAAAAAGACGTTCATGCCCTGAGTGAACTCGGCGAGTTCCTGGGTTCCCGCCTCCGGAACGAGTTCATGACGCCGGCGCCAAAAGGCATCGAAGTCGCGGTCAATGCGGATCGCAGCCAAGGTATCGGGGCCGATGGGCATCGCGAGGTGTCGCCGCTGCGAGCTGGACCAATCGTCGAGCTTGGAGGCGTCGTGCCGGGTCTCAAGCGTCAAATCCGGCAGCGGAATAAGGCGGCCGTGTAAGGTCGCGAACTCTGCCGCCTTCAATTCCTTCACGACACCTGCCAACATCATCGTCGCCAAGAAATTAGGCGGTGCTTCGAACTTCTCGAGCTTTGCAAGCACCCGCCCAAGTCGGCCCATCGCAACGATCTGATCTTTATTGGCGCGAGCCGCCAGTTGTTTCCAGTCCTCGCGATCGGCGATGGTCGCCCCGGTTTTGCGACGCAGTGCTCGCCGTAGTAGGAAGCGATCGCTCGACCACAGCAAAGTGGCCTCACAACGTGCCAAGAACCCGAGATTTTCGACGGCGACAAGCCGCGCCTCCCGATACTCCTCGATGTCACCAGTTTTGAGGTCCGGGTCGATCTGCTGCACCCGCTTGATGAAGTCCTCAAGGGAATGCCCATCGGGGTTTTCGAGCACGGCTAGAAACTTGAAGGTCTTGCGCGAGCGAATGCCGAGCCCCAGGCGTCCGGATAAGTAGGGCCTCAACGGCGCCATCACTTTTCTTAGTTTCGCCAAGCCATCATCGCGAGAGAGTTTGCCGTCTTCCGCCAAGTCCAAGGCGCGGTAGATCGGAGATTCCAGGAGTTGATCGTAGAGCGCTTGGGGATTGCGGACTTCCAGGTAAAAGTCGACGTCAGCGGGTACCATCTCGGCCGGGGCCTGGCCCCAAACCGTGGCCGCAGCACTTGCGAGGATTAGATAGGTGATCAGGCGACTTAGCATCAGAGCTCTCCACAGCGGGATTGAAACAGATCCTCGGATTGCAAAGCGGTTTATTTTGAGATTCCAAGATCGAGCCATGGTGGCGTGCTTTTCGCAAAGGGGCGGCCGATGAATTCTCAACCGACGCGGGCCTGGATCAAGACCATCTCCTTCGAAGACGCCTCCGATGGCCTCAAGACACAGTACCGCAGAGTCTTAGATCCGCAGAGTGGGCGGCTGGATGCCATCATGGAAGTCCACTCGCTGCACCCGGCGGGCCTCAAGGCGCACTTTGGGCTCTACGCGGCGGTCATGAGGGGAAACGTGGCTTTATCGGCGGCGGACCGCGAGATGATCGCCCTGGTCGTGAGCAAGCTCAACGATTGCCACTACTGAGTGGCCCATCACCGGCGCGGTCTGCGCCGCCTCCTTCGCGACGAAACCTTGGCAAGTGCCATCGAGGTCGACTGGCGCAAATCGACGCTCGATGCGAAACGGCTTGCGCTGCTGACCTACGTTGAGGCACTCACTCTGCGGCCAGCCGCAATGAGGCGGTCCCATGTCCAAGCGCTTCGGGACGCGGGCTTTGAAGACGATGGAATCTTGGCTGTGGCTGAGGTCACGGCCTACTACGCCTACGTCAATCGCATCGCGGATGGGCTAGGGGTCGAGTTCGAAGACCCGGAATAACGAATCCAAAAACCTAGAAAAAACCGCGACCCTGAGTGATCCTCGAGGTCGCGGTCTTTTTTTGTCTGCTGGTGAGGCTTAGGCCAAGCTGCTCAAGCCTTAGGCGAGGCTACGCATCTTCTCGGCGCGGCGGATCGTCTTCATCCGCTCTTTGGCTTCGCGACGGCGACGCTCGCTCGGCTTTTCGTAGAAACGCTTGGCCCCACGTCCGAGCACAACACCTTCACGGTTACAGAGGCGCTTCAAACGGCGAAGCGCTTTTTCTACGGGTTCATCACCTCTGAGTTCGACTCGAATCGCCAAAGCAGGTCTCCTCGTGTCGCCGTAGCCTTCCCGGCCTGGCGGGGACGCCTCGGCGCCCTGTGTCATAACTGATTCAAAATTAGCGACTTAGCGCCTTTTCCTCGACTCCAATCCAGCCCTTGGAGCTGAAGTCGGGATCTTGGGAGAGGAGGTTAGCACGGCGACAAGCGGGCGAACAAGGCCTCTGGGCTCCCCCATGCTGGCTCTATCTCACCGCACTGCAAGAGTTTGGAATGTGGCTCGCATAGGATGCCGTCCTGGCTGCCATTCACCCCGTCCCTGGAGACTCACGATGATCCTTCGTTCCCTCGCTCTTTTGGCCCTCGCCGGCTCAGCTCTGAGCCTTTTTGCCTGCAGTGAAGCTGTGGTGAGCGACAAAAAGGCGCCGGCCGCAACTTCCAAGCAATCTTTGCCCTTGGTTCAGTACTACCAGATCTCTGAAAACTGAATGCTCTGTGGCCGTATCGCAACCGCCGTGAGCGAGTTGCAAGACGAATACCGAGGCAAGATCATCCTGAGAGTCGTCCAGGTAAACGATTCGAATCGCGACCTCATGAAAGAACACATGGACCCCGAAAGCCACGGCATGCTGGCCTTCGACCCCGATGGCAAGATCGTGGATAAGATCATCGGCCACAAGTTCGGCAAAAAGGAAATCGTGGCTCTGCTCACAAGACTGTCAAATTAGACTGCAATCGCGCTGGCTTTTCCTGCATGAAAACCCAAGCGGCTGGTCGAAAAGAGACGATGGACGGGTCCCCCTGTGGATTCCCTTCCGTCGTCTTTTTGTTTTGGGGATGAGAATCAAATGTTCGCCTACCGCTCGATCACATGCCTTACTTTGTTGCTCTTGGTGCTGGTAAGGACAGAGCTGGTCGCGCAGGCCGATATTCTCGGCCCCTCGCAGAACCTGGCGTTCCCGTCATCCAACAATCTGGTCGGCGGCGATGACGCCTTGGCGATTGCGCCGGACGGCAGTTGGATGATCGCCATCGCGACGAACAGCAGCAACGCGGACGTCATCATCACCGAGTTCGATGCTTGCGGCGTCGCCGGCGTGCCTCAGCCTTTGCTCTTTCCCTCCAACGTCAACGTGTCGAGCGGCAACCTCGGCGCGACTATGGCGGAAGACAGTTCTTTTGCCGCGCTGATCGGAAACGGCGGCCTCGGTGATCTCGTCATCGTCCGCCCCAACTTCCTTGGTGTTTTCGAAGCAATCTTAGTCGACTACCCGGGTGGATCTGTGCCTTCGTTGAACACGCGCGCCGTCATCCCCCCTCACTCAGAATACGTCTGCACGATCGGAAACGGCGGCAGCAATGATCTTGTCATCACGCCGACGCCGCGCGACATGAACGGAGTCAGAACGCCCGGCGCTCCCATCGGACTGTCGTTTCCGGCCAGCAACGGCGTCGCGGCCTTCAATGGCGTTCGCCCGGCGCTGACTTTTGATGGCCGTTCGATCGCCGTGCCCGGTTCGATCACCGCCGGAGACCTCGTTGTCACTTCAGTGCCGCCCACGCTCGCGCCTGCGAGTTTTGTCAGCACCAACGTCCCCTATCCCTCTAACGGGTTCATCCCCAGCCCGGGAGCCCCGGTGCTCGCCTCGCCCGACGGCAGTTACTTTGCGACTTATGGCACCCAAACCGCTGGCGACATCGTCATCACGCCTTTGGACTTCGACGGCTGCCCCTTCGCGGCCGAGGCACGCCTTTTTCCGAACAACAATAACGTCTTCGACACCAGTACGGCCATTGCGGTGACCTGCGATGGCCGCCTGCTCGCGACGCGCGGAACTCAAACCACCGGCGACATCGTCGTATTGCCGATCGCCCTGAACGGAGTCCCCGGCAATGCCGTCAACGTTGCCTACCCCTCAAACAACTTTATCCCGGCCGATGCCCCCCTCGTGGTCGCAGCGCCCCGTGGCACTTACTTTGCAACCGCAGGCTCAGGCTCCGTCGGAGATGTTGTCGTCACCGAAGTTGACTACGACTTCTTTACGAACTCCGTTACTGCGACCGCAAGAAACGCCTTGTTTCCGGGGAACATCAACCGACGCGCCAACGCGCGCTTCGTGGTCGCCCCCGACAGCAGCGCACTCGTGACCTACGGCGCTTCAAGCAACACCGCCGACCTCGTCGTCATCCCGGTCGACGATAGCGGGGTCGTCGCATCGCCGTTTTCATTGTTCTTTCAAAACAACGTCAACGTCGCGGCCAGTTCGAACGCGCCGTCCTTTGATCCCGGGTCCGACTGGGTGGTTTGCCCCACCAGCACCATCTCGAGTGATCTGGCCTTGGTGTCTTTTGCTCGCGACTTCAGCGGCTTCGTTGGCATTCGCGACGTGGAGCTGACGCAGTTTGCCGCTTCGAACCACGTCGCCGCTCTCGACAATGCGATAGCCATCGCTGGCTCGGGACAACTCATCGTGGCCCGCGGAAGCAACTCCAATATCGGCGACCTCGTGTCGACGCCTCTCGACGACGCCCGTTGCTTTGCCCTGGCCACACCCCGCGACGGCAACATCCTCCCCTTGCGATTTCGATCGCCTTTGGACGCCGGGCTCGACTACCTTGCCGCCCTTTCCTTCGGCCGATTCGCGGGCGTCGGGCTCAATGGCAACCTCGATCACATTCTTGAACTCGTGATTGACGAGTTGCTTTTGGCATCACTCGACCCAATGGCCCCAGGGCTGTTGGGTTTTCGGGGAACTCTCGATGGCGATGGAAACGGCCAAGGCTTCATCTTTTTCCCACCCGCGCCCTTTTTGAGGGGGCTGACGATCTACACCAGTTTCATCACGCTTGACCCCTTGGACGCCGACGGCATCTCGAGAGTCGCTCGCACCCGCTCGCTAACCCTGAAGTAGCCCGCGTCGCTCAGGACCGTTATGATCTTTAGGTCACCGCGGTTGTGCAGATGAGACGAGATGAAACGAGCACCTTGGCTGATGGTCATCGGACTTGCACTGCTGCTGTTGTTTGCGGTCGGTTACTTTTTCACCGTTCTCAATGGCGATGACGACAGCGAGACCTGGAACGAAAAGGGCGAAGAAATCGGCGAAACCGCCACGGACGAATCCACCATCTCTCGCCGCCGTGAGTTCAAAAGCCGGCCTATTCCAATCGCCAACTCCGCGGAGGCTTCCGGCGACCTTCAGTCAGGACGGTGGGTGGCAAAGTTCGGGGCCGCGGTTGAGCGCGGTCGCGCCCGCCTGACCTTGAAGATCCAAGACGCCAAAGGACAACCGCTCGTTCCGAGGTTTGCCGCGAACGCTCAGCTACGGCTCTCCGCGCAGCAGGGGTCCTATTGGTTAGATAGGCCCCTCGTCTACGACTGGGAGAACAGTGAGATTTTATGTCCACCGGCCCATCACCCGGGCCTCGAGGCCGGACACTATCGACTCGAAGCCTCCTTCGGCCCCTACGGCGACCTCGACTTCGAGTTTAGTTTGAGTCGAAACGAAGAACGAAGTCAGACCCTGAAGACCAGAGGCTTTTCGAGCGAGGTCGTCTTGAGTTTCAGAGACGGCGATGGCCGCGCCATCCCCTACACTTCTTTTCTGCCACAGTTCATCCCTCGTTCGCCAATAAAGCTGCCAGCACTACTGCCAGCCTTGCCAAGCGTTTTTTCGGCGCGACCAAGACCGAAGCCGCGGCGGCGCGACATCGACCCGGGCCCCGGCCCTCTCCAGCCCGCGGCGCTGGCTCTCCAGACAGCGGTCGCCACCGATGACGGCAAGATCCATCTTCCCATTATCGCCGGCCAGTACGGCCAAGTGCGAGTACCCTTCGACGAAGATCCGCTCTTTGATACGCCAAGCTTCGAGCGCCGAGACAACTTCCTTTCGTCAAGCCAAAGGTCCATCGACATTCATGTCGAAACGGCCGCGGACTACAGTCGACTCGTACGAGAGCTGATGGTCTCCAGCCGCATCCAGCCGGGTTCGCCCCGAAGAACTCCCGCGGATTTCTTGCGGCTTCCCAAAATCCAAGGGTCCAAGCCTCGCGAGAGGGCTATCCCGTCGCGGCAGCCGAAGAACTCCGTCTTGTTGAGGATCAAAGACCTCAAGAGTGATTCGGTCAAGCCTTGGATTGCCCATCAAAATACGAGCCGCGTCAGTGCGCCGGCCTTTTTTGCCCACCCGACTGGCTCTTGGTGTCTTTTGAAGTTGAAAACACCCTATCTCCTCGGCGCCCACGATGGGATGGGCTTTTTCACGCGGCCAACATCTTTTGTGTCCGGTGGTGGGAGTGATGAGGAACTCGGAGCAGAAATTGAAATTAACCGTCAAGGGTTTTCGCTGGCCTTAAGCGTGCCCCGCACCCTGGCCGCCTGGGCGCAACACGCCGCTTTGCTGTGGCATTTTCCCAGCGGAGCCTTTGCGACTAGCCTGAGGAATCAAAAAGCCTGGCGTGGCGCCCTACGATTTGGCCAGGTCTTTCGTTTCGAAACCGCAGTCGACGCAGCTTGGCCGGCAAGTTGGCCCGACTCCACGCGCGTTGAATTCAGGTTCTCGGCCTCGGCAGGGGGCCAGAGTCGCTATGACCCCAACGGCGACGCCGCGGTCCTTGCCGAATCCGACGTCCACTTTCTCCATCAGTTCGAGGTCGCGGCCTTAAAGTCTGCGGGCACCACCCAAACGGCGCTCAACTGGAAGAGTTTGGGTCCCGAAACCTCCGCCGCCACCGCCACCGGATTTTTGGCGCGCTGCGTGGGCGACTCCGACGAAGGATTGCCCTGGGTCGAAGCCTGCCTCGTCACTGCCAAGCAGGACTTAGCCGCGATAGGGGGCGGGCCCCTGAAACGAAAGGATGACCGCCCTGACGGTCGGCTTCAGGATGGGCCGCACGATTCTTGGCACAATCCCCAAAGCCACCACTTCGGCGACGACGAGGGCTACCTTGTCGTCCCTGCAGACCGCGCCAATGCCATGACCGCTGGTAAAGACTACGTCCTTTATTTGTGGTCGCGCAGCCGAGATGCCAATCGGCCCGATCGACGCATCGTCTTTCGGGCGCAGAAAGGCTGGACCGACCTCGGCGTCATTAGACTAGCGAGCTACTGATCTAGAAAATGAAAGAACGCATGATCTCAAAAACTAGACTTATCACGGCGATCCTTGCGATGTTGTTGGCGACGGCCACCGCCTGCCAAAACGTCTCCAATTTCGATGCCATGGGGCAGCGCCCCGCGGGCTTGCCGAGTGACATCAACGACAAGTTCACCAGCCAAAGCTTGGTTACTGAGGACTATGTAGATCGATGGGAAGTTGAGTCCCGCGAGATTTACCTGCAGCGTCACCTCATTGCGTCGACTCTCGACCTGCGCGAGGGCATGAGCATTGCCGACATCGGCGCCGGCACCGGTCTGTTTGAGGGTCTGTTCTCGGCCTCAGTGGGTGCGAGTGGTCAGGTGCATGCCGTCGATATCTCCACGGTTTTTCTGGACGACCTCGACCGGCGCATCAAAGCCGAGGGTTGGTCCAACGTCGAGACGAACTTGTCCGATGGCATCTTGGTACCCCGAGAACTTCAGGGAATCGACCGAGCCTTTATTTGCGACACTTACCATCACTTCGAACATCCCCACGCGACGATGTCGAGCCTCTTTCGGGCCATGAACCCGGGAGGCATTTTGGTGCTGGTCGACTTCGAGCGCATTCCCGGTCGTACGAAGGAGTGGATCTTGGAGCACGTCCGCGCCGGAAAAAGCACCTTTCGAGCAGAAGTCGAAGCGGCGGGTTTTCACTTCTTCGAGGAACCCGTGTTGCCCGGAATGAAGGAAAACTACCTGCTGCGTTTTCTGAGGCCATGAACTAGGGCGACGCCAAGCGCGTCGATGATGCACAGCAACAGTTCGCAGTGAAGGCGCCTCATCACAGGAGTTCAAACATTGGCCGCCATTGCCCAGAAACTTCAGCACTCCTTAACCTGGATGTTCGCCCTGTGGGCGCTCACGTTTGGAGCCTATGGGGCCTTTAAGTACGGCCGCGACTACGCCAGCACCAACGTTGAGCGGGCACGTTCATTCTTGAGCGACGACGCCGAAACTCGATTCATTAAGGAAACCGGACGCCATTTCGACTTGATCAAGGCCATTCGACACCAAGTTCCCTCCGGTGAGGAGATCATCTTTCACGGATCGGTCGACCCCAACGACCGTTTGCCGCAGAGCCGTATTCGACAGCTCGGCAACATCATCTTCCCTCGCACGCTGGTTCAAGTCGCCTTCCCCGCTTTCGATTTTCCCCGCAGCAAAAGCGAGTGGAAGATGTGGGGCACCGGCCATCGTTTCTTGTTGCAGCGCAATCGCAGCATCGACATGAGCAGAGATTTTGAACTGCTGCTCGATGTCGGCTGGATTCGTCTTTTTCGCATGCGGGAGACGCCATGAGTGCCATGGGGTTTGGCGCCCTGGCTTGGACACTGGGAACACCCTGGTTGCTGGGCGCGAGTATTCTGGCCGCGCTGGGAATTCGATGGCGCGAAGATCGCACGGGTTTCGTAGCCTGGGCCTGGTTGGCGGGCGCTTTGGCTAGCGGTCTCGTTTGCATGGCGAGCTTGGCCCTCGGATTG
Source organism: Planctomycetota bacterium (assembly GCA_036479435.1). Taxonomy (GTDB): domain Bacteria; phylum Planctomycetota; family DRQF01; genus JAZGFI01. The sequence continues at coordinate 16,093 of JAZGFI010000201.1, forward strand.
CCTTTCAGCCTGCTACGAGTTTTGCCCTTGGCGGCCTTAGTGCCTTTTTCATTGGTCGCCTGGCGCCGGGCTCCGAGCCCTGGGTTTCATCGAGATGAAGGACCATCAAAAGTCTTTTGTCTACTCGCTGCCCTGGTCATGATCGCGGCAACTGTTCATGTGCTCGCGGCCAACGCCTCACCCGTCACCACCAACGACGAGGGCGACTTTTGGTCACTCCGCGCCAAGATCATGTATGTCTGCGGCGACTTCGGAGACGACTGGAGGTGGCACACCGCACCTGAGCGTTCTCCGATAGACCTCGCGCATGACTATCCCGAGTTAAATCCCCTGCTCCAGTTTTGGGTCTATGTTAACGCTGGCGAGATCGTCCATTTCGAAAACCGGCTGCCCATCCAGTTCTTCGCGCTCGCTACTTTGTTGATGATGATGTCGCTCCTAGGCTGCCGCGTTAGGCCTTGGCTCGCAATTTCATTGGTCGTCATCTACGCGACGAGCGATCATTTCCTACGGATGTCGGCGCTGGCCTACGGCGATCTCATGGTCGCGGCGGGTGCGACACTCGCGCTACAAGGCTGGCTGCGGTATCGCGAATCTGGAGCCACCAAGTTCGCGGCCTTGGGCGCCTTGGGCCTGAGCATCGCCACCTGGTCGAAAAACGAGGGGCTCCTCCTTCTCCTAACTTCCGTCGCCGTCCTGTTGTTTGTGGCCCTCAAAGTTGAGGGCTCCGTTGCCGAGCGCTTAAAACGACACCGTCGCCCCGCAGCTTGGCTGCTGTTACCCTTGGGGTTCGCGGCGTTGGCGCGAGGATTCAATCTTTGGTTTGGATTCAAAAATGAACTTTTGAATCCAGCCTCAGACAAAAGCTCACCACTCGGACGGGCCTTGAGTCATCTCCCGGAACACAGCGGAACTTATTTGGAGTGGTTTTTCCGCGAGCTACTGGGAAAGCCCGCCGTCGGTCATGCCATCATATTGGTTTTCGCCGTTCTTTTGCTGCTCGCGCCGAAGCGCTTTGTCTCCGGGGCGCGAGCGGTACCGATTCTCGTGATCTTGTTGTTCTTCGCTGGGGTAAGTGCGGTGTTCTTCTCCGGGACACGCGAGTTCGCCTGGTACCTACAAACTTCTGGTCGGCGCGTTTTCTTTCAGATGGCACCCGCGATCATCGTCTTGGCGGCGAGCTTCGTCGCAGAACTAAACACAAAGATAGCTAGGATCGAACCCTGAGTTACGTAACCCATCTTGAGGCCGCCATCGACGGCACAACATACCCCGCTCGCAGCGTTCAGACTCTCCACAAAGGTCGCCCGCTCTGGGTGCGCTACGACCTGGAGCAAGTGAAGGCGAACGTGGATCGCGACAAGCTCGTTACCCGAAAGAACGATCTGTGGCGGTATCGAGAGTTGTTGCCCTTGGAAGACGATGTCAACCGCGTCAGCCTCGGCGAAGGCATGACGGCTCTTCTAAACTGCCCCAAGCTGGCCGCCGAGTTCGGCATCGCCAAGCTGTGGGTGAAAGACGAATCGCAGCTTCCCACGGGCTCTTTTAAAGCCCGGGGCATGGCTTTAGCTGTGTCGATGGCAAAAGAATTGGGCCTTCGCAGACTCGCGGTTCCCACCGCCGGAAACGCCGGGGGAGCCATGGCCGCCTATGCCGCCCGAGGTGGGTTAGAAGCCTATGTCTTCATGCCCGCAGATACACCGGTCGTCAACCGCTATGAGGCGACCCTGTTCGGAGCGAAGGCCTTTGTCGCCAACGGCCTCATTCACGAATGCGCGGCCATCGTGGCTCAGGGAATGGAGCGCATGGAGTGGTTTGACTTCAGTACTTTGAAGGAGCCCTATCGAATTGAGGGCAAAAAAACGATGGGGCTGGAGTTGGCCGAGCAGATGAATTGGTCATTGCCCGATCGAATTCTGTACCCCACCGGCGGCGGCACGGGCCTCATCGGAATGAGCAAGGCCTTTGCCGAGCTCGAAACTTTGGGCTGGCTCGAAGGCGACCGACGGCCGCGCCTAGTGAGTTGCCAATCATCATCCTGCTCGCCCATCGCCGCCGCCTTCGACGCGGGCGAGCGTTTTGCCGAAACACCTACAGATCCCCACACGGTCGCCTCGGGCATACGAGTTCCAAAGGCCGTCGGAGACTTCATGATCTTAGATGCCGTTCGCGCCAGCGGTGGCCGTGCGGCGCACGCTGACGAAAGCAAACTCTTGGATTGGATGCGAATCGCCTGCAAGCTGGAGGGAATCTCTCTTTGTCCCGAAGCCGCCATTTGCCTGGGCGTCTTGGAGCGAGGTCTACGTGAGGGTTGGATTGACGAGAACGAAGAAGTCGTGCTCTTCAATACCGGAGCCGTTCAAAAAAACCTCGAGTGCATCGAGATGGCACTTCCGGCCTTAGACCTACAGAACATCGATTGGGATCTGATCTCGAACTAATTCTCTTCAAGGGAGCGACTCATGCGCTTTTTCATTAGCTACCTCCTCATCGCCTGCATTTGCTTTTTCGGCTGCGGCCAAAAAGACCCAGTTTCTCCGTCAAAAAATGCGAGCCTAAGTTCCGTGCAAAATTCAGATGATCTCGATCTGGCGACTTTGGGAGCCGGCTGTTACTGGTGCATCGAGGCCGTGCTCTTGCAGATCGACGGTGTCGAATCTGTGGAGTCGGGATTCATGGGTGGACACGTCGTCAATCCCAGCTACGAAGATGTCTGCAGCAAAAAGTCCGGGCATATCGAAGTTGTACAGGTTCGTTTCGACGCATCAAAGATTCCCTACGAACACCTGCTGGCGTGGTTTTGGAAGTTGCACGACCCGACATCTTGGGACAAACAAGGTGGCGACAGTGGCCCCCAATATCGCTCCGCGATTTTCTACCACTCGGATGCGCAACGCGACACCGCACTGGCGTCGCTGAAAGCCGCCGAAAAGGAACTCGATGCAAAAGTCGTGACCGAAGTTCGCCAGCTCGCCGTCTTTTATCCCGCCGAATCCCAGCACCAAAACTACTACGAGCGGAACAAAAGCCGGGGCTACTGCCGCTTCGTGATTGCGCCCAAGCTCGAGAAACTTGGGCTTAAGAAATAAAAAGAGAGTCGCGACTTATTGTCGCGGGCTGCCACAACTCCAAGCCCGTGAATGCTCTTCAGAAAGGGGACAAAGTGTCCAATGTGAGCGCAACTCTCTGTCACTAAAGGAGCTTCGTAACTCCTGAACTTTTGTCCCGTTAAGGTTGCGTGTAGACGCTCTCGGCCTTCGCAAATAATTCAGAACAACTCCTCAAGTTAGGCCGATCTCCGCTATAGAATCATGGAGCCGTTCGAGGTGAAGATCCCGGCACGCGTTTGAACTCGCGGCTTGCTTCACCAACACCGAGTTTAGACACCATTTTTCGCCCCAGAGAACCCAATGAATCCCAAAATGCGTAATGGCATCATTTGCCTCGCCCTTATCGCGAGCTTTACGTTACCGCTCATGGCCCAGGCCGGAGAAGAGCCCAACCTGGGCGCTACCCGCGTCACCCAAGCCGACATCACCGGTGGCGGCCTGTCGTTCATGGACATCCGCCTTGCGGGTCGCCGTATGTTTACGACGCCCTTCAACAAGCTCGATGGCTACGGCGTCGCCTACGACAAGAACGTCGCGGACCACACCAGCTTCTCCAACCGCCCGACTTTGCAGAACAACGGGACTTTTCTGCGCGTCAACGGCTTGGACTCACAGTCCTGCAACGAATGTCATGGCATCGTCAGTCACGCCAGCATCCCCGCCGTTCTCGGCGTTGGTGGCGTCGGCGGCATCACCAGTAGTGCCATGTTCATGACTCGCGACATCGACGTCGACGACTCAGACCTGAACGGCTTTGCCTTTTTTGACGGTCGCCTCATCAACCCGCCCTTTATCTTCGGCGCGGGCGGAATCGAAGCCATCGGAAAAGAAATGACCACGGATCTGCAGGCCCTCAAGATGCAAGCCTTGCTCAACCCGAACACCATCGTCAACTTGGTCACCAAGGCCGTCAACTTCGGCACCATCAGCCACGACGGCAGCAACTTCGATTTAAGCAACATCCAAGGTATCGAAGAAGACCTCGTCGTCCGTCCTTTCGGACGCAAAGGCGAGAACTTCACGACGCGCGATTTTGACCGCGGTGCCATGCAGTTCCACTTCGGAATGGAGCCCGTAGAAGTCGTTGGCGCTGGCAACGATGGCGACGGCGATGGCGTGACCGATGAAATCTTGATTGGCGAAATGAGTGCTCTGCATGTCTTCGCTAACACGCAAGTCAAACCGCGCATCGTGCCCCAAACCGGAGCCGGCTTTGGTTTTGCTCTGTTCTCATCGATCGGTTGCACCGAGTGCCACCGCCCGGTGATGACGACCCTCACCAACAACCACACCTTCTCGTTCCCGGACGTCGGCGATGATCCCTCGGCCAACATCTACGGCACGATCAGCCTCGCGTCCGCGCCGATGAGCTTCAACAACATCCCGGGTGGCGGCATCGCGGCATTCTGCTTTGCCGACCTCAAACGCCACGACATGGGCCCGGACCTCGCCGAGTCCTTTGGCGCCAGCATCGACAACGAGTTCACGACCGCGCGCCTTTGGGGAGTTGCGGACACCGCGCCCTACCTTCACGACGGACGTGCGCTGACCTTGACCGACGCCATCATGGCTCACGGTGGCGAAGCTGCGACGTCGAAGAACAACTTCGCTTCGATGCAGGACTTCGAAAAAGTCGCCATCCTCTCCATGCTGCGCTCGCTGCGCACACCGGAAAACCCGAACGCCGAACTCGGCGGACCGGAAGAGGACATCAACAACTAAAAACGGCGCGGCAAGTCAAAACCTAGACTTACCGCCCACCGTTCGACCCTGTTGAAAAAAATGAGGCCGGAGTCGCCATCGCGACTCCGGCCTCTTCTTTTCTCCACCCCGCCCCGCCCCCAGCGCAAACCCTCAACAGTCGCGCCAGACGTTTTCACTACCCTTTCAAACCCAAGCTCAGCCCTTCACCCACTCAGGCGACCGGTCAGACTTCGTTCGACTCACCGGAATCTCTCTCACTTCACGAGGCTCGTAAGGCGTGCTTTCAGTTCCTTTATTTGATCAACGTCGCCGGCGAGCTTGGCCAGCTTCAGCAAACCCTCGAGCGGTTTGCGCAAGATTCGATGCTTCGGGCCTGCTTGCTTTTCCCAAGCGCGGAGGACCTTGCGGAAGCTGGTGGCAGCGGCCTTGGTCTTGCCGAGAGCTAACTGGCAGTGACCACGCTCGATGATAGCATCCATCGTTTGCGGATCTTGGGCCCGAAGGCGTTTTTCGAAGACAGCTACTGCCTTGGTTGCGGCCTCGAACGCAGCCTCATTTTCGTTCTGAGCGCGCAGGGACTCCGACAGCTTGCGGTGAAACCGCCCTACCCTCACGTTGGTACTGCCGTAGAAGTCGGTGGAGTATTTGATTCCCTCGCGCAACTGCTCGGATTCTCTTTTGCGATCACCCTTGAAGCGAGCGATTTCAGCTTGCATCTCGTGGAGGCGCCACAGCTCGGGATGCTTATCCGTTACCGAATTCAAAATCTTGCGCCAACGGTCACAGGTTTTCTGTGCATCGTCGGGACGCGCGTCGGCGATCTCAAGTTCCGCGATTCTGGCCAAATCGCTCGCGATGCTCGGGTCGTTCCTACGTTTCCGAACGCTTTCGAAGATCGCGATCCTTTTCGTGATCGCCGCAATCGCGGCTTTGTAGTTACCAAGGATACGGTACGAATCTGCGATGAGCGTCAATGGCTGGGTGAGATCGCTATGGAGCTTGCCCTTCTCCTTCGAGATTTCGTCGATGTAGGTCTGAATCGACACCACCGCTTCGGCGTGTTCGCCCGCACTTCGCTGAAACTTGGCGAGGTCGTGAAGCAGTGAGAGTTTGGCCGCGCTGGAACCAGCGGGCACTTTGTCTTGCAGGATGATCGCTCGACGCTGATAGGCAATGGCCGCCTTCAGGTCTTGGGTACGCGCCGAAAGCCGCGCCAAGCGTTTCAAGGGGTCAATCAGGTTGAAGTGAGTCTTTCCGTGCAATTCCTCGCTAAGGCCGAGGCGCCGGCTTTGGTCGACAATCGCGCTTTTCTCGTCTTGCCGAAGCTCATGAGCCAAAGCGCGAATGCGGTGCATTTCAATGCGATTTGGCAGCGTCAGGGGTTCTTGCGGCACGGCCTTCAAGGCAGCATCAAGGTGCTTGATGGCGTCGTCGGCTTTCAAGAGGCTGAAGGCCTCTTTGCCGCTCGCCATCAGCTCTTTCCAGCTGGGGACACCAACTTGGGCCATACCGGTCGAAAGGAGTGAAAGGAGGATGGCAGCGGCCAGAACAAAGGTGGTGCGAGACATGGGTGTTCACTTTCGGGAAACCGGATTCAAACGGTAATATGATAGTAAGAGTTTCTGGATGAGGCCCAGGGTCGACCCGCAACCATGAATAAGATCTCAGGTGACAAGATCGCGCTTTTGCTGCTGGCACTCCTGGTGTTGGGAGGCGGCACCTGGTTTGTCTTGTTTGATACGGAAGACGACTCTGACTTCGAGAGTTCTTCCAACCCGATCCACAACGATCTGGGGGCAAAAGCCAGCCGACGGCAAGAAAAGGACACTCCCCAGGTAACGAATGCGGTCTTGGGTCAGATCGTCGATAGCGAAAATCTGCCCCTGGCTGGCGTGGAAATCCGCTTGGGTTTCAGCCCTCCCCCCGGGGTTTCGCCCGATACGGATCTACCACCGGCGCTAACGACTTATTCGGGAGCAGACGGTCGGTTCAAATTCGAGGCCCAAGGCTATTGGGTCTTGAAATTGACGGTGCAACCGCCGAGGCAGATGCCTCGCCAATTGAACGCGTTGTTGATGCCCAGCGAGCCAATGGACTTTGGTCGCATCATTTTCAGTGAGGGGCTAGCTCTTTCCGGCCGCGTCGTCGACGACGAGACGGACGAGGCCATCGCTGGGGCTCAAGTGAGAATTGGATCTCGCGGAGCCACTCAATCAAAACCCGGCCAACCCATTTTTCACGGCGGTATCGACGCCGAGCGTTCTCGCGAGATCACCAGCAATGCGCAAGGCCGATTCAGTGCCAGCGGCCTCGACCGAGGACGGCTGAGCATGAGCGTCACCGCTTCAGGTTTCGCGGCGGCCGCGATCGACGACTTTGCCATCGACGAACTCGATCTTGAGGACTTTGAGTTTCGCCTTCGAATCGCGCGACCTCTGCGGGTCGTCGTCAGGGGAAAAAACGGTGATCCTTTGGCCGGAGCTGTCGTGAGGATCACGGGGGTCGGCTACCACGCCAGTGATAAGGCCCTGCAAGCGATCAACAACCAAACTCGCCGCACCAACTCGACCGGCGAAGCCAGCTTTGGAGGCCTTCGCCGTCGACGTTTGCGATTGCGAGTGCAAGCGGATGGGTACCGCGTTCCGAAAGATCGCATGATCAACGCGGACGAAGTCGAAGTTGATGTTCTTATGGAAGAAGGCGGCAGCGTTTTTGGCGTCGTCCGCGCCAAAGAGTCTGGAGCCGCCTTAGAGAAAGTCGAGATCCGCGCCAACTTGCAAAGCTTTAGGAATCGCAGGCGTCAGAATCTAAAAGTCCTCCGTGGATTGGAAGCCTCCGAGAGTTTCGATCTCTCGCCGACCCCCGGCTCATTTGGCATTGCCGGCGTCGAAAGTTCGCGGCTGCAACTGGAGTTTTCGGCGCCGGGGCGCGTGAGCGGCTTCATCAAGATTCAGGGTCTAAAAAGTGGAGAGCTCAGGCGGCTCAATGTTGACCTTAGCTTAGAAAGCCGCATGACGGGACGGGTCATGAGTCACGACTACAAAGTCCTCCCTGGAGCTAAGGTAACCGCCGAGCGCATCGGCTCGGACGACGGCAGTGAAGAAGCAGCCCTCGCCCTGCTTGGGGGTGGTCTCAATAGCGTAGACCCCGCGCTCGGTCACGCCAAATTGCGCCCGGCCCGCACGATCCGAGTCGAAACCGACGACGCGGGGAACTTCGAGCTCGCCGGCCTCAGCGGCGGTCGCTACCGCTTGTTCGCCACTCATCCAGAACAACTGAGCGCACCGCCTCAAGAATACACCGTCGAGATTGGCAAGCGTGTGGGAGACATCGAGCTCCAAACCCGACCGGCTGGCGGCGTCGAGGGCTTCGTTTATTCGCCACAGGGAAAGCCGCTGGCGGGCTGTGAAGTCTTGCTGAAAACAACACCGCCCAAAGACGCTGCCAGTGCCTTCGCGGCGGAACTACTCAGCCGTAATTTGCGCCGTACTTGGGCCGACGCAAAAGGCTATTTCAAGATGACGGGCATTGCGCCCGGCAACTACGGCCTCGTCGCCAACCCGCCCGAGTTCAGCTTTCGAGACAAAAAGGGTGCCAAGCTTTTCGAGCGGGCGTCAACCCGCCTCCGTATTCGTCCGGGTGCCCTCGTGTCAATTGAGCTTCGCCTCAAAAACTAGGACCCTGAGCTTTGACTACAGCATGCCAAGTCCGGCCAGAATACGGAGGACCCGACGCTGCATGCCCGGACTATGCCGAACGATCATGCGCCCGCGATGGATTTCGAGGCTAGCCCCCTCGATGTCCCAGTTGGCTTCGCCAGTGGCACCCTTGATGATCTCGATGATCTGCTCCGGATCGGAGGAGACCGATTCAATTTCCTCGCGTTCTTCCGGTTCGCTGCCGCTGATGTTCAGATCGAGACGCGGGCCAGGGAAGTCCGGCGGCACATAGAGCCCCGCGCGAATGTCGTAGATCCTCAAGCGAAAACTACGTCGCATCATTTCGCTGCGCGTCATCGCAACCAACATGCGCCCGCGTTGTAAAAATCCGATGCCGAATTCATCGGCTAGAACGCGCATGACGGTGTAGGCGGGGACGCCGATCAAAGTGAGATCAATCTCCTCGTCGGCCAAGTCCTTGATGCCGCGTCCGACGAACAAGTTGATACCGGTGACGGCCCTTACCTCGCCGAGCGCCTCGAGCAGAGTCCGCCCCTCCCATTTGACATTCATCGGAACTTGCAGCAGTTGGTTGTGGAGGTGCCGAAGATTCTTCGACTCACGAGATGACGAACGTGCGGGTTCGATCAACTGTGCGAAAATTGGCGCCGCAAGGATGCACAACACCAAGCTCGTTCTCATCAAAGTCATGACCCGTGGTCTCCATTGTGTACTTGTCCCGCCAAATTGACGACGTCACTTAGGATTCAGAACAGCAATTATGGTCACTTTT
>JAZGFI010000202.1:0-2947 GCA_036479435.1 Planctomycetota bacterium
AAACTTCGGCGGCCGCGATGCAGGTGTAGATCGATAGCAGCCATGCTGGAGAGACCCGATTGCCTCCGGAGGCAGCCGACTCGGCTCCTTTGATGAGCATGAAGACCAATCCCACGATGAGGATGCCTGGGCCGAGCTTCTGCAAGTCGTGGATGCCCTTTTTGTCGAGCACTTTCCAAAACCACATGGTGAAAAGAGCGAAGAGCAGCACGGCCAAGGGATTGGCAGACTGGTAGAACTCGTAGGGGACTTTGACCCCCAAGAAGGTCTCTTGGGTGTGGTTCTTCGCGAACAGGTTGAGGGTTCCACCGGCCTGCTCAAGGGCAATCACGAGCAAGAACATGGCGAAACTCACCGCGCCGATGACCCAGATCCGATCGATCTCTTTTCGTTCGAGCGGGCGTGATTCTTCGGACTTGGGGACGAGCTTAAGGTAGAGCCAAAGCATGAACCCGACGACGGTCATGCGGACGAAGAACAACATCGTTTGCGAAACATCGTCGCCCAAGAGCCACTTCGGAGTCCAGGCGAAGTTCAAGTAGTATCTTCCGAAGGCCAGCGCACAAGACACGGCCGTGGCGGCCAAGGAGATTCCCAGGACCAGCCGCCAGGACGAAGCGCTGATTCGGTGGCGCGAGGAATCTTCGTCATCGCGAAACCCGGCGGTGCCCAGTTTCTCCTCATAGATCATAAAGACCGCAAGACCGATGAGCATTCCAATGCCCGCGGCGACGAAGCCCCACTCAAATCCGTAGCGATCTCGCAGCCAACCGCAGAGAAAGGGCGAAAGGAAGGCGCCGACGTTGATGCCGAAGTAGAAAAAAGAATAGGCCGAGGACCGGTCGGGATCTCTTTCGGGATAAAGGGCACCGACCATGTTGGTGGCGCAAGGCTTGAAGAAACCGTTGCCCACCACGATGAGGGCCAAGCCCGCGAAAGTCGCGGAATGCCAGCTCATCAGTAAGTGACCGAAAGCCATGACGATGGCACCGACGTAGATCGACATGCGAAGATTTAAAAAGCGATCGGCGATCACTGCACAGAACAGCGGGCTTAAGTACACCAAGAGCATGTAAGTGCCCAAGGCTTCTTTGCCGGCCGCTTCGCTGAAACCGAAGCTGCTAATGAGGAAAGGTACCAGCAAGGCCTTCATGCCGTAAAAAGAGAACCGCTCCCACATCTCGGTACTAAAGAGCGTGATCATGCCGATCCTACGATTGGACGTGGGCGTGGGTGAGGGCGCGGCGTTTGCGGTCATTCGGATTTCCTCGGCGTGCGGACGGTTGTCGCTGCAAAAGATGTCAGGCTCCGCGCTTTGGGACAACGGAGCTTTCTTCACCCTGAAACTGGGTGGAGGATTCTTCGCCCCCATAATCTGGGGTCAGCGAAATCCTCGATCGGGTAACCTGCGAATCGAGTACTGATCCAGTGTTGATGGAGTTCAGAAAACGAGGGCATGGAACGGCCGTTGGCAATTGCGAATTCCTATGAGCTGGCGGTGAAGGGGGGTAATGACCTGTTGGTCCTGGTCGCCGCTTCGGTTCTTGTGCTCTGGTATTGGCGCGAGCGGCGGCGACGGCCGCGCCGCGAGGAATTCGGCATTTTCTTGAAGTACGTTACGGCAGCTCAACTGGCCTGGTTGGCAGAGACGATCCTCAAGCGCATCGATTTCCTGCCCGAGATTTGGGCCGCGATCTCCTATACCGTCCTCAACGCCTCCGTCGCCGTGTTGTTTTTGCTCACCAGTCGACGGCTGCTCGACTTGAAGTCACGGCTTATCCCAGAGATGCCCTCCCGTGGGCCGGGGATACCGCAGCTGCGTCTGCTGACACAGTGGGTGCGCTATCGCTACAGCCCGATTTTCGTGGTGGCGGCTGCCGCTGTTGCCGTGACCGCTAGTTTTCTGGACACGGGCCCGCGGGTCATCGACACGCTCAATGCATTGCTGTCTTTCGTCGGCATGGCCGCTCTGGGGCTGGGGCTCAGCTATGAACTGACCCGAGAGAAACCGGAGTTTGTCAGTGCCATGTGCGGCTTTTCCGTCTTGGCGTATTCGGTCGTGCAACTGGCGCCGATCGTGCCGGCGACATTGCCCTTCGCAACGGTCATTGCCCTCGCCCTGAAGATCACTTTGCTCGTTGCGGTTGGGTCCTACTGGACGCTGATCCAAGAGACGGAACGTGCGGTTCGCGATGAGAAACTAAGGTCGGAGAGGATCGGCAAGGTGAAGCAAAGAATGATCCTCGCTCTTAATCAAGCGAATGCGATCTCGCGAGATGTTCACGACCGCGTGCCGAGCCTTGTAGCTGGATTTGGCTTGCTGGCAGAAGGAGCCCGGCGCGAAATTGAGGCGAACGGGTGTTCGGCCTCGGCCATTGAGCGACTCGAGGGAATCATGGTCAACGTCGAGCGCGCTAAGGCCAGCCTGCGAGGTCTTGGGAAGATGGTGCTGGTTGAAGATCTTGAAGAAGAGCTGGAGGCTTGGTGCAGCAACCTTGAAGTCGGTGACGCCCAGTCCCAGGTCCAATTGAACTTTCGATCTAAGCACTTCTCCAAGGGGCCGGTCGCGGATGCGCTTTACGCCATCGTGCTTGAGGCCACGCACAATGTCATGAAGCACGCCGGCGAGGCGAAGATCACGGTCGACGTCGAGGCGGAAGACCGTTGGATCAAGGCAAAAGTGCATGACGACGGCGTGGGCTTTGATGCGGAGAACGTTGAGGAGGGATTGGGGTTGAGGAGCATGCGCCGTCGAGCGGCCGAGTTAGGGTTGCTCTTAAGTGTCAGCTCGACGCTTGGCCAAGGTACCGAGATCATCGTGGAGGCATCCGATGAATGAAGTGGAGCCCCGCGACGTCGTTCGCATCGTGATTATCGAAGACGAAGATGTTTTCTTGGTCGGGCTGAAGTCTGTTCTACGCGCAGAGCTTCAAGTGGTTGGGTGCGC
>JAZGFI010000203.1:0-2693 GCA_036479435.1 Planctomycetota bacterium
CCCGGCACTTTGTTTTTCGCGACTAGTTTCTTCATCGCCGCGCCCAGACGATCCAACTTCTTCTGCGACAAGCCAACCCGCGCCGCTTTCCCGCGCGGGATCTCCTGCCCCCATCCCACCGCCACCAATAGCAGCAAACTAAGCAATACCTTCACCACCGCTCCATCTCCATCCAAGCCATCATCAGCGAGATCTGCACTTCAATCCTATTCCAACTACACTCTTCTATTCTCTCAACGCGAAGAATTGTTTGGCCATATTTGGATCGGCGGCATCTCTTAGAGCAGAGACCCAATCGAGAGCATTCTTGACGGACACAAACGACAATTTTGGCGATCTGGATCGACACGCATCTTTTCTGCGGCGGATAGCCTGGAAGTCGGTTCGAGGCGAAGACCTTGATGACTTGGTTCAGGACTGTCTGCTCGTGGAATTGGAGCATGGCCCGCAAGATGAGCGCCGAACATTCGCTTGGCTGCGAACGATCATGCGAAATCGGGTGGCTGAGGATTATCGGCGAAGGGCTCGCCGGAGCTTGCGTGAGAAAGCCTCGGCCAAGTCCGAGTTGACCTCATCGGCATTTGAAGTTGTCGAGCACCGCGCGGCCCTGAAGGCGGTGACGAATGCGGTCACTGGTTTGCCCCCGGAACTCTATGACGTCATTCGCCTGCGATACTTCGACGGCCTGAAGATCAAAGAGATCGCGCTGAAGAGAAAGTTGCCGCAGCGGACCGTTAAGTATCGCCTCGAATTGGCTCTGGGGCAGCTTCGCCGGAAGCTAGAGAACAAAGGCAATGGGCGTGGCGCCTTGGCGACCCTCGCGGGTTTCGCCAACGATCGCGCCTGGAACATCGGAGCTTGGTTGGCGGTGAAGAAGATGACTCTTGGCGTCGTGATCGCGGTTTTAGCGATCGGTACTTTGAGCTGGGTGGTTTGGACCGACGCGTCTTTGGGTGTGGATGTTTTGGATGAACCCGCAAGTCAAGTGATCGCCAGGGATGCGCAGATCGCTCGGCGCGCGGATACCGTCCTCGAAGACTCTGATGGTGAGGCAAAACCCGAAGTGACCGCACTTGCGATCGATCGCCAGCGCGACATTTTCGGGCGCGTCGTTACGCAACTCAACGAGCCCATCGAAGGAGCTGCGGTTGAGTCTCGCAGCCATCCCTGGCAGAGGCTCTCGGTCTTGAGCCCCCGGGCCAGCGAGTATGTGGTGGGTGGACGGACCCAATCTGGGATTGATGGAAGTTTCGCCTTGCGGCACCAACGGGGAGATGTCGTTGAGATTCGAGTTTCGAAACCCGGATTCGCTTCGCTTTCGTTAACCCGGCGCGTCGCGGGTGAGAAGCTCAAGATCGTCTTGCATCCGGCGGGGGCGCTTCGGATCGAAGTTCTTGCGGAAGGTGGGTGCCCGATACATGAGGCTCGAGTCACCATTTGGCGAGAGGCAACCAAGGGATCGGGTGGGTCTCAGTATGACCGACGGCATTACACCAGCGACGCGAGGGGCGAGATTCTGATTGAGGATCTGGCGCCGGGGAGAATCAAGTTTCATGTCCGGCACCGCGCTTATCTCGGTTCGCCATTCAAAGATACCCAAATCGACGCGGGAACTCGCCGTGACCTGACGGTTACCTTGGGGGCCGCCGGTGTTATTCGCGGACGGGTGACTGATGCGCAAACCGGCGCAGCCCTTGCCGGGGCCAAAGTCAGTATTCAGTCGGGAGGTGATCCAGCCATCACGGATGCGGACGGTTACTACGAGCGTCCGGGCTGCTCGACGGCCAAGGGCAGCCAAATTCTGATCGAGGTCAGCGCCAAGGGCTTTGCTTCTGACCAGAAGTTGGCCAGTTTTGGGCAACGGACCTATGACTTCGCCTTGAACCGAGGTGACGCGGTGGTCGGTCGATGTCTTGACCTTGAAGGGCGAGCGATTGGCGGCGTTCGCGTGTCCCTGGTTGCCAGTGCCAGGAGTGTCAACGGTCAAGTGACCGACATGGCATCTGCTTTGAGCCAATCGGATGGGAGCTTTCGAATTGAGGATTTACGGCGTTCGCTCCCTCACACCTTGATCTTTGACTCACCAGGCTACGGCCGGAAGCATCTCGACTTTGACCCCTTCCCTGGAGATAGGCCCGGGGTGATTGACTTGGGCGATGTTGCGCTCGCGGCAGGTCTTAAGATCGCAGGGCGCATCATTCGCGACGATGGCACTTTGGTCGCGAACACTCGCGTGACTCTTAAAGGGACGAATGCCGATCGCTTCAAGTACCGAGGCGTCGGGGCGGGAGTTGCCGTGCGTTACTACGGTGAGAGCGAGCAGCGTCGAAGCGATGATTTGGGACGCTTTTGTTTCCCCGATCTTTCGACGGGTGAATTTACGCTTGAGGTATCGCTACGCGGTAGTGTCTTGTCGAAGATCGCGGTCAATCTTTCAACTGAAGATCGCGAGGACATTGAGTTTGTTGCTGTTCCCGGCGAGGTCATGACGCTGAAGGCAACCGGCGGTCATGGCTCGAAGTTTCGGGATCTTCGGCCCTTAGAAATCGCAGCTGATTTGGAATTTCAGGCCATCATCTTGGATGCGACCACGCCCATCTCCGGTCGCGTCGTCGACGTCGCGGGGAAGAGCCTCGCAGGAGTTGAGGTCGGAGCTCAGCTGGCAAACGGAGAGCTACGCCAGGTTTTCTCCG
>JAZGFI010000204.1:0-3854 GCA_036479435.1 Planctomycetota bacterium
GGTTTCCGCGGGTGCTCCCGCGGCGCTGGCCCCGCTCGCAAACTCTGCGGCGCCATCACCCGCAAACCTGCGGCCGACTTTGACGCTGCCGGATCTACAGGCGGTTGTCGATCGCATTGCGCTACAAGCGAAACCCGGCATTCAGCGCATCAGCTTTCAGGTCGAACCGCCAGAACTAGGCCGGCTCACGATTCAGCTCACGATGCGCGGCGGTCGCCTTCACGGAGTCATTAATGCCGACTCTGGCGAGGTTGCCAGCATGTTGCGTGACGGGATCGAAGTCGTGCGCCAAAGCATGGGCCGATCTGGACTAGATGTTGCGAGCTTCGAGATCAAAAGCGAGACGCAAAACAACCCCGAGCATCGTGACTCGGCGTCGCCCTTCGAGTCGCAGAACGATCACTCACCAAAGCCGCGTAGCCATCGACAAGAGTCGAGGGCTAGCGGCAACGCGGCGGCCGATGGTGCCGCGAACGACAAGAAACAACCCACCAAACTCACGGTCGAAAACTCGTTGACGTCTGATTCGTCGACCCCGAGTCTCGACATGGTTATCTGAGGAGAGAGAGCATGCCCGTCAATTCAGTTACTTCGAGCCCAGCCAACAGTGGCATCCAGCGCAGTCAAAATCAGTCGGATTCACAACAGTTCTTGCGGCTCCTGACCACGCAGCTCTCGAACCAAAATCCCTTGGAGCCGCTGAGCGACTCTGATTTCACCAACCAGATCTCGCAGCTCAATCAGGTCGAAGCCACGTCGCGCCAGACATCGCTCCTGGAAGATATCGCCATTGGCATGCAGACCAACAACATTTTGCAGGGCCTCGGGCAGGCTTCGGTGCTGATCGACAAGTCGGTCACCTATTCGCGGGACGGGATTGAATCCGAAGGCATTGTCACCGGAGTCAAATTCGAAGGTGGTGGCATCCAGCTCGACGTCGAGGGTCAGACGATCTCGCTTGGAGACTTGATCTCGATTTCGTCTGGCCTGTCGGTGGCACCGGTTGCACCGGTCGCGGCTGACGATAGCACGGATGAAGCGGCCGATGACGAGGCCGCTGAGGCTTCCGATGACAGCGTCGAGGCGACGAACGACACGACGGAGGCCACCGCAGAGGGCTAAGCCGCCCAGACAGATCTAGTTGAAACACAAGCGGGGTGAGAGCCGCCAATTTTGGAGTGAGAGAGAATGTTTAGAGCACTAAGAGTGGGATTGACTGGCCTTCAGGCCACCCAACAACAAATTGACGTTATCGGGAACAACCTGACCAACTCGCAGACCCCCGGGTTTAAGTCCGACCGCGTTACGTTTCGCGACGCCTTTTACCAGTCCTTCAACACCGGCTCTGGCCCCACGGGAAACCTTGGTGGCGTCAATGGCCGGCAGATCGGCCTTGGCACCCGCGTCGGCGGAATCGACCACAACTTCCTCCAAGGCAGCATCATCGACACCGGCCGGACCTTCGACATGGCCCTGCAAGGAAACGGCTTCTTTGTCCTGTCGGATGGCAATTCGCAGACCTTTTCGCGAGTGGGCACCTTTGATTTGGACCGCGAAGGTTCTCTCGTGGATACGCGGACGGGATTCAAGGTCTTGAATCCGCAGGGTCAACCGGTGGTTTTGGATCGCGATGCGGTTCAACCCGCCACGCCGACCACAGAAGTGCCGCTGCGCGGCAACTTGCCCGCGGAAGTGACGGGGCCGCTGCCCGAGATTCAGGGCACGGCCTTTCCCTTTGGCGAAGCCTTGGGACCAACGATTACCAGTGCGGGCCTGGGCACTTCGGTGAATCTCACCGGCCTAACCCTCACCTTGCTGATCGATGACAACGAACCCGTTGACCTGACTTTCACCGCGGCCGATACGAACGGCACGCCGCCCGCCGGCCTAGCGCAGCCACCGGGATCGCTTGCGACGATCATTCAAGACAAGATTGACGGCCTCATGCCGCCTTTGACCAACCCGCCGATTGTTTCGGCATCGGGGGGTGAAATCACCATCCTCGGTACGACGACGGGCACCGCTTCGCGAATCGAAGTCTCCGGTGGCGCCGCCACGAGCTTGAACCTCGCGGGCATCGTCGGCAATGGATCCGAGGACACCGCGATTGCCAGCACTTTGCTCAACGACCTCGCCACCAACCAAGTCGACTATGTGGCCGGCGATGAGATCCTTATCACCGGAGTGGCTTCAGACGGTTCTACCGTGAGTTCGGTCTTTACTTTCGGAACGGGGGCGGGCCAAGACGGTGAAACCCTCGGCGACCTCCAAGCCTCGATCGACGCTGCCTTTCCCGGCTCGACGGTGTCCCTTGCCGGCGGCGGCATCACCGTCGCAACGAATGCCTCGGGCGAAAGCCCTTTGAACATCGTCTTGCAGGACGGCCCCAACAACACCGGCAACAGCTCTTTGAGTATCCACTCTTTTGAAACCACACAGGCGGGAACGGGACCCGACACCCACACTACCGCGCTCGAGATCTTTGATTCTTTGGGCATCAATCACACTCTGACCGGTGTTTTCGAACGTCAAGAGAACGGGTCTTGGCGGCTGGAGATTTCCCTCCCCGAAGATGAGGGAAGCGTCAACGGCTCTCCGATCGCCGACATTCAGTTCAACTCCGATGGGACTTTCCAAGGGGGGGCGCTGACTGCACTGCAAGTGTCGTTCACCAACGGGTCGGCACCACAGAGTATCGAGCTTGATCTCGGTGACCCGAACTCACTGACGGGCCTTTCGCAGTTTGGGGCGGACGTGACGGCGCGCTTCGACACTCAAAACGGTAGTCCGGCAGGTACCCTGACCGGATTCTCGGTGAACCAAGGCGGTGTCATTCAAGGTTCTTTCTCCAACAGCACTGTGGTCGACCTTGAGACTGTCGGAATCGCCAAGTTCAAAAACGTCGCGGGCTTGGCCAAAGAGGGTGGGACCTTTTTTAGCCGCACCGACAACTCGGGCGAGCCGATCCTCGGCAACGCTCAGATTGACGGACGAGCCGTCATCGTCTCGGGGGCTTTGGAAGACAGCAATGTCGATACCTCCGCCGAGTTCGTGCGTCTGATCGCTTCACAGCGTTCTTTCCAAAGTAGCGCGCGTGTGATCACATCGGCTAACGAGTTGTTCAACGAAGTGCTGCAGCTCATCTAGGGAACAGTAGGCAAGCACCTGCGGCGTCAGACTGGTTCTCCTAAGCAAAGGAGCCCCAACTGACGCCGGGTGACGAGGACGACATGCATCCGGCATTCCTACAATCTGAGCCGCCGACCATTTACGAGAAGATCGGTGCGCTGAGCAACGAGTTCTCTGACGAGAAGCAGTCGAGTACTTTTGTGTTCGAGTTGACGATACTGGCCGGCTTATTGTTGTTGCTGGCGGGTTCTTATTGGATCGTGTCGCGCCGAATCCAGCGACGGATCTTGGTCCGTCAAGGTGATGTCGACGGAGGCAAAGCCGGGAGTTTCGAATTCGAGTTCGCGTCGCTCAATCAGACCAAACCCGCGTTGCTCTTTTTTCAGGATGAAGGCCGTCGTCGAGTCGCGAGCGGAAGTATTAACGGCGAAAACGGTGGCGTCGTCGAGTTCAATCTCGTTGAGGGCAGCATTGAGCCCGGGCCAAGTCGCATGGTCGCTCTCCATGAAAGCGGGGCCGGGCGGGCCTTCCGCGTGAATGCCTCACGGGGGGTCGAGCGCACCGTGCTCCTAAAGTCATTCGGGCCGCGTCCGGTCGAGACCTTCGGTGAGTCGCGACGGATGGAAACGAATCTCAAGATTCGCGTGTCGGGCATTGGTATCGAGGATTTCGACGCCAGCATCGTGGACCTCAGCCGCAGCGGCAGCGGATTTGTGGCCGAACAG
>JAZGFI010000205.1:0-25341 GCA_036479435.1 Planctomycetota bacterium
CCCGAGGTTTTCAAAGGCATGGCTCGGATGCCGAACACCAGGATGAATGAGGCTCAGAATCCAATGAGCCTCAAAGAGCGTGGCGATAAATCGCCGAATTGCCCTCGACTAAGTTGGCTGCTGACACCCTACCCGCAGCGAATCGCCGACGACCAAGTGGGCCGTTTGCGATAAAAGGCCTCTTGCAGGCTGCGTTGCCCCGGGGCCGTGGATCGCCAGCTGATCAAGGCCAGGCGTAGCGGCAATCGCATCGACCTTGAGCTGGAGGGAACCGACGATGATGCCAAGGGTATTTCGATCATGCTCAACCCCAACATGATCGACGTCCAAAAAGACGTGGAAGTGTTTTTAGACGGCACGCGAATCTACCTGGGTAAGCCGATCCCCAATCTGGTGACCTTGCTGACGAGTCTCGACGACCGCGCAGATCACCGGATGCTCTTCGATCGTCAGATCGATCTCTAACGCGATCTTGACCGTCGGTTCTGGCAGCACTGGCGTGTCAACCGTCATTTCGAACGCTTTCTGATCGAACTCGCGTTTACTTGCGTGTTGCTGGCGAGAGCGATGTCTTCGGCAACGAAAGCTCGCTTTCAGGGAAAAGGAAGACCTCAATAACGGCAGCCAGCTATTCCTTGGGTCCTCGTTCACTTTTCCCTTCAGACCTTCCTGAATCAGAAAGTGAGAACTCTAAGATGTACGCCCAGAATCTACCTATCCGGAATGACTTTCAAACTTCCGCTAAGAGCTTTGCTCTATCCTTGATCTTGGTCATCGCGATCTTGCTGTTCGGCAGCTTAGGTTAGATCCAGGCTCAGGCGAACGGCACGAAGCTGAACAATGCTGAGAAAGCGAAACTTCTGAAGCTGGTCGATGTTATGGAAGCAGCGCTCGGTCCCCACAACGGCGACGCGACCAAAAGTTGCCTTAACGCTAAGTTGAAAGACCTTTTGAAGCAATCAGGTGTGAAGGACATTGAGTATGAGCAAACCAAGCCGCGAGGAAAACCCGCTCGGGACTCGACGGTGAAGGATGCCTTGGACAACTTGCGTTCGCTCATCCGCAATGATCGCGTCCGTCAAAAAAACTAGGGCGGGCTCAGTGCCGGCACGCGCCTATCACCGGGGTTGGCGGGTGACCTAGTCTTTATTGACAGTGGTACCTTCAAGTTCTTTTGCGGGGTTTTTCCCTCTCCCAAGATCAATCGGACCTCGTGGAAGATGGTCGTCGCGATCATGCTGATGAACGAGATCACTCACGTCTATCAGAAAACTGACGGCACTTTCGCGGGGCAATGCGATGCGGACCGGGATTCCGATGTCCTGACCAAGAAGCTTGCGCTTCGTCTTCTCCGATACTCCAACGGCAGGTCATTTTGGTTTCGTGTGCGCGCTGGCTTTCGAAGGTCAGGGGCCTTGCGCCGCCGGCTGGTGCATTAACCCGCCGCTTCAGGTGCCGGGTGGTCAAGCTCTGGCTGAGCTCCGCGTCGACGCCGATCCGATGTTGCAGTCGATAGATGGACTCAGCACCGGCTTGATCCAAATTGTTGGTCAACCCGGCGACTTCGTCAACCTTGGCACTCTCGACGGGGCCGGCTTGTTCTTGGGCTTTGCGCAACTTGATGCAGCGAGCTACGGCAGCATCTTTGTGGGCAATCCGCCGGACGCTTCGAATCGTCTGTTCCGAGTCGAGTCTGTCTTTGGCGGTACTAGCCTCTACCCGCCGCGAGGTGGTCAGTCGGTGGATGCGATCGACAGTGTAGATGTCAATCTCGATGGCACGGCAGACCGTCTCGATCTTTCGATCGAACCTCGCCGACTACATTTGTCTCTGGGGAATCCGGGTGGCTTAGCTGAAGAGCGCAATCACATTTATGAACTGGTGTTGGAAGAAGGCGAGTATGGCCATATCACCAACTTGTCGGCTACCGGGGGCGCCATTTCGCGCATCGGGGACCTCGATTCCCAGTTGTTGGTCCTGCCAGGCTCCAATCCGCCGCTCTACGTCCAGAACCTCTACGACCTCGACGGAGACTCCAATGCCGATGAGGTCATTGTGCTGCGGCGCGATCTCGGGCAGCCCGACTATGTTATCGAGTTCATCCAAGACGTCTCGACCGTTCCCGTCGTCACACAGGTGTTTCAGATTCCCAATGGGGCGGTGCCCAACCATTTCATCATCA
Source organism: Planctomycetota bacterium (assembly GCA_036479435.1). Classification (GTDB taxonomy): domain Bacteria; phylum Planctomycetota; family DRQF01; genus JAZGFI01. Next base: position 2,183 of record JAZGFI010000205.1, read on the forward strand.
GCGACTACGACCTGGATCTCGATCTCGACATCTGCATTCAGATGGAAGATCAACTCCCCATTGTCTTCGTCAACGATGGCCTCGGAGTCTTCGTTCCTCTGCCCGGACCGCTTTACCTCGGCACCGGTGAAGACTTCAAAGATGTCGTGAGCGTCAACGGTGCCCCCGCGACTTGCTCCGGTATCGTCGAAGCAACCGGAGGCGATGTCGTTTCGATCTTCGCCTGTTCACCGAACCATACCTTCGACTTCATGCCCTACATCTTGATCGGGCAGGAGTTCGTTCCGGGCTTCCCGCCGCCGGGCATCCCGCTCTTCGGTGTTGCCATCAACCCCGGCGGAACTCCCGCACCCTTCCTCCTTGTGGACGGAGGCGCACCGTCTCCGATCGGACCCCTTGAGTTAGTGCTGCCCGGCGGCAACCTCCACTCCTTTTTGATTCCGCCGGGCCTTACGGGCTTGAGCCTCATGCTCCAGTCGCTCGTCATCTCGCCGAATACCAGCAACGGCTTCTTTGCCGCCTCCTACGGCACCGAAGTCAGGTTCAACTGAGCGAATTCGATATGAACCAGCGATGGGGCCCGGCTTCTACTCTTCGTGGAGGCCGGGCCTTTTTCTGCCTCCACTTGCTTGTGAGTGGGGTTAAGAAGTATCTGAGCATCTTGAAGACGGGAATGGACTCGCAGAAGCGCCAACAGGCCCCGTCGCCGCGCCAAGTTGGGACTCCCAAAACAACTCGGAAAGGCCTTGCGCCAGTAGCGCTCGTCTTTATAGTTAACCATATGGTTGACTATGCGATTAGCCTGAGCGCAACCTTTGCGGCCCTCTCTGACCCGACTCGACGGACGATCCTGAATCGGCTGGCGAAAGGGACGACAATGGTGACCGAGCTCGCCAAGCCCTTTGAGATGTCCTTAGCCGCGGTCTCCAAGCATCTAAAGGTGCTGGAGAGAGCCGGGCTGATCGTCCGGTCGAAAGTGGGGCGCGAGCACCACATCCAGATCGAGGCTAAGCCACTAGCGGAAGCTCAAAATTGGATCGCAACCTACGCCAAGTTCTGGGAACAGCAGTTCGACAATCTCGACCTGTTCCTGAAACAAACGGCACCCAAATCCACATCACCACCGGGTCACGGAAAAAAGTAAGGGACAACAAGACATGGGCTCTAAAGTCGAGTTGCGAGAAGACGGGCTGACGATCACTCGGGTGTTCGACGCCGGCATCGAACGTGTTTTTCAGGCCTGGACCGACCCCGATAAAGTCTCGGCATGGTGGGGTTGTGCTCAGACCAAAAAAGTCACCTCGTTCATCGATTTGAGGGTCGGTGGTGAATACCGCTACGTGATGGAGATGGAAGGCGGGATGGAGTTTGATGCCAAGGGCATTATCAGCGAGCTCAACATCCCCAAGCGTTTCGTCTACGAAGTCCCGGGTTTTGAGATGGAGGGCATGCCGCCCATGCCGGCCCAAAAGATTGAGGTCGACTTCAAAGCCATCGGTGACAAGACCGAAGTGAAGCTGACGCATTCGGGCATCGTCATGGCTCAAATCAAGGGCGAGGTCAAAAAGGGCTGGTCCGCGGCCTTTGAGAAACTCAACGATCGCCTGGCCAGATCCGGCGAAAGCCGCTAAGCCGATCGCTGTCGCCCAAGCAAGCGGGTTAGGCCCATCTGGGCCTGCCCCGTTTGTCCCATCTCGGAACCCTCCAAACGAAGGGTGATTTGGCGGAGTGTTATTGGTTAGAGTCGACGCTTCCAATTCTCATCGGAGCGGACCCATGACTATCGCCGACAACAAAGTCGTTTCCATTCACTACACCCTCACCAACGCCGCCGGTGAAACGCTTGACAGTTCAGCCGGTGCTGAACCTATGGCCTACATCCACGGCATGCACGGGATCATCCCGGGCCTCGAGAATGCTCTCGCGGGCAAGGCCGTTGGCGAAGAACTCAAAGTCACGGTTTCGCCAGAAGAAGGCTATGGGGTTTCGGACCCCAATCTCATCCAAGAAGTCCCTCGCGCTGCCTTTGGTGAGGTCGACAAGATAGAAGTCGGCATGCAGTTCCAAGGCCAAAACGAAGAAGGCATGGTGCAACACATCACCGTCAAGGCGGTCAGCGACGAGAAGATCACAATCGATGCCAATCACCCCCTGGCCGATGAAGTCCTCAGCTTCGACGTGAAGATCGAGGGCATCCGCGACGCCACCGCCGAAGAAATCGAGCACGGCCACGTTCATGACGGAAACTCGCACCACTAAAGAGTGCTCCGCCTTAGGTCTATTTCTGGACGGCCGGTGGCATCAGTAACTCGATCAGTTTTTCAAGGTCGTTGCTGGGAAGCTGGCAGGCGTAGTTTTCGCAAACGTAAGCCGTTGCCTTGCCGTCAATCGATCCTTGTTCCTTGATAAAAGGCACCAAGCCTTCGATGGCTTTGGCTGCCCGAGTGTCCGAGGAATGGAAAGCGAGGACTTTGTTCGGGATGAACCGACGATGCACCGCCTTTTTCATCGCGATCAAACCTGAGCTCTCCGCAGGTCCAGCTAACACAATTTCTCGACTTGGCCCCACGGAGAAGTCGAGCGCCATCAACATGAAGGGGTAGGCCATGGGGTTGGGCGCGAGGTTCCCTGAGTAATGGTCGAGCGTGTCGTCGGCGGCCTTGGTGAATTTAGAGTTGGTGGTGAGGCGGCCCAAACGAAGCAGCACGAGAGTGGCGACTGAATTCCCCGACGGCACGGCTCCGTCATTGACCTCTTTGGTCTTAGTGATCAAGCCTTCGGCATCGCGGCCGGAGAAGTGAAAGGCGGCAGTCTTGTCGTCCCAGAACAGCCGGATCATCTCTTTCGCGAGTCGATCGGCCAGGCCAAGCCACTGGGCATCAAAAGTCGTTTCGTAAAGATCGAGCAGTCCAAGACACAAAAACGCGTAGTCATCGAGGTATCCCTTGATGGATGCGTCGCCCTGCCGGTAGCGGTGGAGAAGCCTTCCGTCGCGGATCATGGTCTTGGTGTTGAAGGTCGCGGCGCGCACCGCGGCTTGGGTGTAGCGCTCGTCGCCCAAAGCTTGACCGCCGTAGGCCAAAGCCGAGATCATCAAGCCGTTCCAGTCGGTGAGTATCTTGTCGTCTTTGAGTGGATGGATGCGTTTTTCGCGCACCGCGAAGAGCCGGTCTCGCCAAGACTTGAGGCGCGCCTTGAAGGCTGCTCTTGAATCGGGGGTTTTGGATTTTGTCGTGGGCTTGGCGGCCAACTCGGCCGCGAGCTGCGCGATGGGCCGTTGCAGGTGCAAGATGTTGGCAGCCATCAGTTTTCCGGTTGTCTCGTCTTTGAAGTTGCCGATCTTGCTGACGTTGTAGACCTTGCAAAACAGTTCGCCGTCGACCTGGCCGAGATGCCGCAGGATTTCTTGGCGCGTCCAAACGTAAAACTTGCCCTCTTCGCCTTCGGAGTCGGCGTCTTCGGCGGAGTAAAACCCACCCTCATCGTCGGTCATGTCGCGCAAGACGTAATGAAAAATGTCCCGTGCGGTTTGGGCGTACTGGGCATCGGCCGTGACTTGGAAGGCTTCAAGGTAGGTGCGCGCCAAGAGCGCTTGGTCGTAGAGCATTTTCTCGAAATGCGGGACGAGCCATTTGGCGTCAGTTGAGTAGCGATGAAAGCCGCCGCCAAGGTGGTCCTGTATGCCGCCGCGCGACATGTGGTCGAGTGTCGTCTTGACCATTGAGATCGCGCGGGCGTCCTGTGTGCGCTGATGAATGCGCAGCAAAAAAGAAAGGCCGTGACTGCGCGGAAACTTCGGCGCCCGGCCGAAACCACCGCGTTCCGCGTCGAAGAGGGTCTGGTAGCGATCAAGGCTTTTGGTGATCGTGGAGGCGTCTAATTTCGCCTTCTCAGGACTTGCCGTCATGGCCTGGAGCTGGACCGTGATCTTGTCGGCTCGCGCCAGGACTTGTTTACGTTGGTTTTTGTAGGCCGCCGAAAGCTGAGTGATGATGGACTTAAAGCCCGGGCGCCCGCGACTGTCTTCGGGAGGAAAGTAGGTGCCTCCCCAAAAAGGCTTGCGGTCTGGCGTCATGAAGACGCTCATGGGCCAGCCGCCGCGGCCCGTCTGCGCTTGCACTGCGGCCATGTAGATGTTGTCGACGTCGGGGCGCTCTTCCCGATCGACCTTAATCGAGACGAAGTGCTCGTTCAGAAGATCGGCGACTTTTTGGTTCTCAAAGGACTCACGCTCCATGACGTGGCACCAGTGACAAGTCGAGTAGCCGACTGATAAAAAGACGGCCTTGCCTTCGCGTTTTGCCTTCGCAAAAGCCTCTGGGCCCCAGGGATACCAGTCCACGGCGTTGCGCGCGTGCTGCAACAGGTAAGGACTGCTTTCGAAGACGAGGCGATTGAACTCGGGCCCGCCGTCCTTGGGAAGCTTCTTGATCTCTTCGCGGCTCGGCAAGGGGAGGTGAGCTGAGTGCTGGTCTTGATTTTGCGCCGCTTCCTTGGCCGGCTTTGCCTTGTCTCTTGCCTCTTCCTGGTCGCCGGCACGACAAGTCACGATGGTAAGCACACCGCAGATCATCAGCATTGAAAACCTGATCAAGGTGGCCGTGGGCCGGCTATTTGAGCCGAGGTCGAAGCGGAGCTGTGCCATGTGTTGGTTCCCAAAGGGCGCGGGTCGATTTGACTCGAATGCTAACACGAGCGGATGATCGGACTAACGACCTTCGAGATTCGACTGGTGGGCGTACTGGGCGATCATCCTGAGATGCGCGGCGCCATACTCAAAGTCACGGGGCTTGCCGTCAATCTTGAACGACAGCGGTTTGTCGACGGCGTAGTGATTGCCCTGGGCATCACTCCGCTCGATCTTCAGGTGAAAGCTCGCACGCTTTTCGGCGACGTTCTCGAAGGCAAGGGAGAAAGAGCAATTCAACGGGCTTCGCTGGGCTATTCCGAGGATGGCTCTTCGCCGCGGGAGTGACTTTGGAATGACATCCCAGGACAAGGACTGTCACTATCGATAAGAGCAGGCGGCACAGCATGTCGGACACAAACGACCGAATTCGGACTCAGTTCGAAAATTGCCAGAATCTTGAGGCTGTGACTTTCACCTGGGTTCGAGCCGGGTGGGCCTCGGGCCGCGACGCGAGCTAAGAATTCCGCCGAGCGTTCCGGCGACCTCTTGAGTTTTCGGCCACTTTCAGCACCCTAGATACATGGCGAAATCAGCGAAGCAGAAAAAGCCGAAACCCGACATCGTCGAGATGTGGCTAGAGCGAGACCTGACGGCGGCGGCTAAGGCGGGTGAGTTGTCGCGCGCCTACGGCGTCGAAGACGAACTTCGTCGCGCCACTGCAGTGTTGGCGGCGGGGCGTAATCCTATCCTTGCGGGTGAGAGCGGCGTGGGCAAGACCTCAATCTTGCACGAACTCGTGTGCCGGGCCGTGGAGGGGGATGGCCCTCCCTGTCTGCGCGAATCACAGGTTCTCGAGTTCTCCGTCAGGAAATGTACGGGCTACTTGAAGCAAGGTGAACCCGTAGCGGAAAAACTCCGTGAGCTCATTGTGGAACTCGCCGGTCGCGGTTCTGACGTCGTCGCGTACTTTTCTGATTTTGACCTCGGTTGGCACTATGACCTCGAGTCGGCATTCGAATCGATGGGGCATCGTCTCGCGAACCCGGTCATCGGCGAGGGTGCTCTGCTGACGGTGCGCGAGATGTTTGAATGGCATTCGAGGCTGGAACGCGATTTCGTCGTGGTCGAAGTCGCCGAGCCCAACTTGTCCCGTACCAGGGGAATCCTCGAGGCCTGGGCCGCGGTTCGGGCTCGCGAGATAGGAGTCAAGGTTCCCGACCGCCGGGTCTTGGAAACCGCCCTCGAACTCGCCAACCGCTTCCTCGCCCACGGGCGATTTCCCAGCAAGATCATCGAACCAATGGGGCGACTGCTCGCGACATCGCTGGGCACCGAAGGCTTGTCGGAAGCTGATGTTGTCGACGATTTCTGCCGGAGCTACGGTTTGCCGCGTCAGCTCATCGATCACGACATCCCTTTGGACATTGACGAACTATCTGAGGATTTTCGCAACAAGGTCCTCGGCCAAGACGAAGCCGTCGACGCGATGGTCGACATGGTTGGCCGCATCAAGGCCGGGTTGATCGACCCTCGACGCCCGTTCGGGGTGTTTTTGTTCGTCGGACCGACCGGCGTGGGTAAGACTCACCTCGCGCGCATTCTCGCCGATTTTCTCGGCGGTTCGGCGGACCGCTTGATTCGACTAAACATGGCCGACTACCCCGAAGAGCGACACGCGGCGACGCTGTTCGGGGACAGCGAGGCTCAGGCCGCGAGCCAAAAGCGCGGACTCTTGACCCTGCGCATTGTTGGGCAGCCGGTCGCCGTGTTGTTGCTCGATGAGTTCGAGAAGTCCAATGCCTTGGTGCATGACCGCTTTCTTCAGCTTTTTGACGAGGGCAGCTTCATCAATGGCGCGGGGCAAACCATTCCTTGTCGTTCGCTTATTATCATCGCAACCTCCAACGCCGGTGCTGAGCTTTGGCGAGGAGGCGCGCTGGGGTTCTTGGGATCTAAGAACTCTGACGCCATGGCGGAGGAACTCAATCGAAAACTCGAGGAGCATTTTCGTTTCGAGTTCCTGAACCGATTCGATCGTGTCGTTCAGTTTCGTCAACTAACGCGCGAGATCATTCGCCAGATTGCGCTGCGCGAACTCGAACTCTTGGAGCAACGCAGCGGGTTGCTGCAAAGAAACCTCACCGTGGAGTACGATGAGGATGTTGTCGATTGGTTGACGGCACACGGCTACGATCCCTACTACGGCGCTCGCTTTTTGCGTCGCACGATCGAACGAGAGGTGAGCACGCCCTTGGCCGAGTTGATCGTGAAGTCCGGTAGTGCAAGGAGCCAGAGCATCGCCTTAGAAGTCCGAGGTCGCCGTCTTCGAGCGCGCTGGGCGAAACTTGAGAAGAGGACGTCGAAGAATCGTGAGACGGTACGGACCGAATCGAGCCCGAGTAAGTCAGAGACCCGGAAGCTCGACCGCGGTGCCGTTGTCAGCGAAAGCGAAGCTCTTCTTGAGCGCAGTGCTGCGATACGAGAGAAACTGAAGACAAAGCAAGTCGAATACGACGAGTTGCTGCAAACCATGAATCGTGACGCCGATTTTTGGAGCGATCGCAATGCGGCCCGCCACCAGCTCGAACGCTTCAGAGTGCTCGATGTCGAGATTCGCATCGAGCGCCGGTTGGCTGGGTCTTTTGTGAGACTCGAAGAGAAGCTCAAGTTGCGCGATGACGAATTCGAGCTATCGGTGCTCGCGCGGTCTTTGGAGGTGGCATCAAATGCGATGCGCGAATGGCGCGAGCGATTCGCGGCTGAATCCGGTAAAGCCTTGTGGATCGTCATTTCAAAGCACGACCCGACCATCAGCAGCAGCGAGTGGATCGTGGAGATGGCTCGGATGGAGATCTCGTGGTGTCGCCGCTTAGAGCTTGAGGTCGAGTTGGCGGCTTACGTACACGCGGGCGGCGAGCTGACCCGTTTGGTCTTGGAAGTTTCAGGGCCTGGGGCAGAACTCTACTTGGCGATGGAAGAGGGGATTCATCGGCGGTCGAGGAGCCCTCAACGTGACTTGCGCGTTCGAGTCCAAGTTCTGGCCCAGGGTTTAGGGCCTTCAAAGGCGGTGGACGTGAGATCTCACAATCCGAGGCGAAAGTTCATGGGGCACACAGCGAACTGCCGCGGCTCGCTAGCGCTAAAAAACAAGGGGCAGACGCTGGAGTTTCTCGGATTTGACGCCCCGACTTTGAAGCAACTCCTGGCCGATCTTGAAATCTCTCTCGCCGAGGATGCTGGATCGAGCGACGTTGCTCGTGCTTATGGCGAACCGGGGCGCGGTGCTCATGATCCGCGCACGGATGCATCCTTGCCTCGGCTCAAGGACGCGATGAAGGGGCGTCTCGAACCCTTGCTGAAGGCTTGGCGTCAGAAATCTGAGTGAAACCGCGAACGCGGAAGCTCGCCCGGGATGGCAAAAAGTACCGTGTCCGGTACCATGCGACTTCATGCCGTCATCGAGAAAGGCTGGAGAGCTGTCCATGCGCGAACGCTTGTCGACCGATCGTTCAGAAGCGGTCTTTGACGACTACAAAAAGGCCTATTCTCCGGGACAGGCTCGCACCGAGGCGAGCCGTTGTCTGTTTTGCCACGACGCTCCCTGCATTGCGGCTTGTCCGACCGAGATCAACATCCCTCAGTTCATTCGCAAGATTGCGACGGGGAACTTGACGGGCTCGGCACGGACGATTTTCGACGCCAATATCTTAGGGATGAGCTGCGCCCGGGTTTGTCCGGTCGAGGTGCTGTGCGTGGGCGATTGCGTCTACAACCACATGGACGTGCCGCCGATTCAGATTGGCAAGCTCCAGCGCTACGCCACCGATCTCGCTTTTGAACGGGGTCAGCGATTCGCCGTAGCTGGCCCCGAAAGCGGAAAGAGCGTGGCTTTGGTTGGCGCGGGCCCGGCGTCCTTGGCGGCGGCTCACGAACTGCGCCGACTGGGGCATGCCTGCACGATCTATGAAAAGCGGACTTTGCCCGGCGGCCTGAACACCACGGGAGTGGCTCCCTACAAGATGAAATCTGAGCGCGGCCTTGATGAGGTCGAGTGGGTTCTCGGCATCGGCGGGATCGAACTGAAGACCGGCGTGGCGGTCGGAGAAGAAGACTCCTTTGAGGATCTTGAAGAACGACACGACGCCGTATTCTTGGGGATGGGGCTTGGGCCCGATACGGCCTTGAGCGTTCCGGGCGAGGATTTGGACGGTGTCTGTGGTGCCGTCGAGTTCATCGAGGCCCTCAAGCTCGGCGAAGTTGATCTTTCGAAAGTCAAAACCTGCGCCGTAATTGGGGCGGGCAACACCGCGGTCGATGTGGTTCGGGAACTCTTAGGTCTCGGCGCGTCGGACGTCGTGATGATCTATCGCGGTGAAGAATCGCAGATGAGCGGCTACGCTCACGAGTGGCAAGTGGCGATGGCAAAAGGCGCCCGCGCGATGTGGAGCGCCCAGGTATCGGCCTTTGAGGGCAAAGAGCGCTTGCTGGGGATGACCGTGGTGAATACCGATGGACAACGTCAGCCCATCGCGGGGACCGAAACCCACTTAGCGGTTGACCTGGCCCTGCTCGCTATTGGTCAGTCGAAACTCGGCGCAATCGTGGCATCGCTTGAGAATGTCGAGGTCGAACGTGGCCGCATCGTCACCGATGAGTTTGGCCGTACTGGTCGAAGCGGGATCTTTGCGGGCGGCGATTGCCGCAATGGCGGCAAAGAAGTCGTGAATGCCGTCGCCGAGGGCAAGGCCGCGGCTCGGGCCATCGATGAATTTTTGCGGAGCGAGGCCTCATGCCGGATTTGACGACCAACTGCGGCGGCATCGTCTCGCCCAATCCCTTTTGGTTGGCATCGGCCCCACCGACCAACTCGGGCGATCAGATCATGCGCGCCTTTGACGCGGGATGGGGCGGAGCCGTCTGGAAGACGCTCGGCACGCCGATTCAAAACGTCTCGAGTCGTTTCGCGTCTTTGGATATCGGCGATCACCGCGGCGTCGGCTTCACGAACATCGAGTTGATCACCGATCGACCGCTGGAATCCAACCTCCGCGAAATCGCCGAGGTAACTCGCAGGTATCCCAAGCACGCCGTCATTGTGTCCTTGATGGTGGAGACTCGCGATGAATGGAAAGACATCATCAAGCGCGCTATCGATGCCGGGGCCAACGGTCTCGAACTCAATTTTGGCTGCCCCCACGGGATGTGCGAGCGCGGCATGGGTTCAGCGGTGGGGCAAGAGCCGCGCGTAAACGAAGAGATTACCTCCTGGGCGGTTGAATACTCGACCGTACCCGTGCTGTCGAAGCTGACGCCGAACGTCAGCGATATCGTTCCTCACGGGATCGCATCGCGCAATGGCGGGGCCCAGGGCGTGAGTTTGATCAACACAATCAAGAGCATTATTCAGGTTGATATCGACAACTTCGTGCCCCTGCCAACGGTCGACGGTTCCGGCACCAACGGAGGCTATTGCGGAGCCGCGGTGCGACCGATCGCGCTGCACATGGTGGCTCAGCTCGCGCGCTGTCCGGACTTTGGCATTCCCATTTCCGGCATAGGCGGTATTCGCAATTGGCGCGACGCCGTCGAATTCTTGTTGCTGGGTGCCAGCTCTGTGCAGGTGTGTACCGAGGTAATGTTGCGTGGCTTCGGCGTTGTCGAGGACATGATCGAGGGCCTTGAAAACTACATGGAATCCCATGGATTCGAGGCGATCGATGAGATGGTGGGCAAGGCGGTGTCATCGGTTTCAGAGTGGGGAGATCTGAATCTCAACCACGAAATCATCGCGAAGATCGACGCAAGTAGCTGCATCGGGTGTCAGCTGTGCATGGTCGCCTGCCACGACGGCGCCCACCAGTGCATACATCCCGATCCCGGCGATTCCCGGGTGCCGGTGATCGACGAATCCGAATGCGTGGGCTGCAATCTTTGCGAGATTGTCTGCCCCGTTCCAGAGTGTATTTCCATGGTCAAGGTTGAGAACGGTCTTGACGCCGCAAGTTGGAATGACCACGCCAATCGCGGCAGTTCGCTGCGGCCTAAGAAAGGATCCCATTGATGTCGATGTCGAGAACTGTCCGCTGCGGGTTGATCCAATGCAGCAACCCGATCAACGACGAAACAAGACCCGTCGCCGAGATCAAAAAGGCGATGATCGAAAAGCACATCCCGATGGTCGAAGACGCCGGGAAAAAAGGCGTGCAGATCCTTTGTCTCCAAGAGATCTTCAACGGCCCCTACTTTTGCCCCAGCCAAGATGAGCGCTGGTACGAAGCGGCTGAGGAGTTGCCGGGTCCAAGTGTCGAGCTCATGCAGGGCTTTGCGAAAAAGTACGAGATGGTCATCGTCGTTCCGGTCTACGAAAAAGTGATGGCGGGAGTCTTCTACAATACCTCCGTCGTGATCGATGCCGATGGCAGCATCTTGGGCATCTATCGCAAGCAACACATCCCCCAGGTGAATCCCGGATTTTACGAGAAGTTCTTCTTCAAGCCGGGGACGGGAGGCTATCCAGTCTTCGAAACGCGCTACGCGAAGGTCGGCGTTTACATCTGCTACGACCGACACTTTCCCGAAGGTGCGCGCTGCCTTGGTCTGAACGGGGCAGAGATCGTGTTCAATCCCTCCGCGACCGTGGCGGGACTCTCGCAGCACCTGTGGAAGATCGAGCAACCGGCGCACGCCGTCGCCAACGGCTACTACATGGGCTGCATCAATCGCGTGGGCACCGAAGCCCCTTGGAACATCGGCAAGTTTTACGGCACGAGTTACTTCGTTAACCCGCGCGGACAAATTACCGCCGAAGCCTCCGAGGACGATGACGAACTTTTGGTCAGCGACTTGGATCTTTCGGACATCGACGAAGTACGATCCACCTGGCAGTTTTACCGGGACCGCCGTCCCGAAGCCTACGACGAGATCTTTGAGGAGAATTAGAGTGTCGAGCACGCTGATCAAAGGGGGCACCGTCGTCACCGCCGATGCTGAAACTCGTGCGGATGTGTTGGTGGTGGGCGAGTCAATCTTGGCTGTGGGCCCCGACCTCGAAGCGCCGGTTGGCACCAAGGTCATCGATGCCACCGGGGCCTACCTGATTCCCGGCGGCATTGACCCTCATACTCACATGCAGCTGCCGTTTATGGGCACGGTCGCGTCGGAAGACTTTCTGACCGGAACGGCCGCAGCCGCCGCGGGCGGCACGACGATGATCATCGACTTTGTGATCCCCAGCCCGCAGCAATCACTGTTGGAGGCCTACCAGCAGTGGCGAGGCTGGGCCGAAAAAGCCACCGCGGACTACTCTTTTCACGTCGCGGTTACTTGGTGGGATGAGACCGTCCATCGCGACATGGGAACCTTGGCGAATGATTTCGGCGTCAACAGTTTCAAGCACTTCATGGCCTACAAAGGCGCCATCATGGCTGACGACGAGATCCTCGTGAACAGTTTCATGCGTGCCCGCGAGCTTGGCGCTTTGTGCACCGTGCACGCTGAGAACGGTGAACTGGTCTTTAGGTTGCAACAAGAGATCTTCGATCGCGGCATCACCGGCCCCGAGGGGCATCCGCTTTCGCGACCCCCAGAAGTCGAAGGCGAAGCCGCCAACCGGGCGATTCGCATCGCCGAAGTCTTAGGCGTACCGCTTTACGTCGTTCACACGTCTTGCATCGATGCCTTGGAGTCGATCTCGCGGGCCCGGCTCGAAGGCCAGCGCGTTTTTGGCGAAGTGCTAGCCCAGCATTTGGTTTTGGACGACAGTGTTTATCGCAACGAAGACTGGGATAGCGCAGCCCATCACGTCATGAGTCCGCCGTTTCGCGCGAAAGAGCACCAAAAGGCACTTTGGGCCGGATTGCAATCGGGGATGCTTCAAACCACGGCAAGCGATCACTGTTGTTTTTGCACGCCCCAAAAACAAGCTGGTCTTGAGGACTTTCGCTTGATCCCCAACGGCACCGGCGGGGTCGAGGATCGCATGAGTGTGCTGTGGCATCACGGCGTGCGGACGGGGCGTTTGACCCCCTCGGAGTTTGTCGCGGTGACTTCGGCCAACGCCGCCAAGATCTTCAACATCTATCCACAAAAGGGCCAGATTTGCATCGGCGCCGACGCCGACCTCGTCGTTTGGGATCCCAATAAGTCCCGCACGATTTCCGCCAAGACCCAACACCAAAACATCGACTTCAACATCTACGAAGGGATGGAGGTGACGGGGGCGGCGGTGATGACCATGAGCCGAGGGAAAGTGCTTTGGGACGACGGTGACTTGATGCCGCACAAAGGCTGGGGTCGTTACATCGATCGTCCCTGCCACGCCGCCTTTGAAACCGCCCAGAATCGGCGCAACGAGCAGGTGACCCCCCGCGCGGTCAAACGCAAGAAGCGATGATGACCATGACCTCATGAGGACGCAGCCCGATAACCCCGACCCGACTCTCATCAACGAAGACATTCGGCCGACGACGGAGGCGGAACGATCCTGGTCGGTGATGAACATGGCGAGCTTGTGGGTGGGCATGGTCGTATGTGTCCCGACCTACATGTTGGCGTCGGGACTCATCGCGCAGGGCATGAACTGGATTCAGGCTCTGGTCACAGTGTTGTTAGGCAACGTGATTGTCTTGGCGCCGATGATCTTGAATGGACATCCCGGCACCAAGTACGGCATCCCTTTCCCGGTTCTGGCTCGTTCGTCCTTTGGATTGAGGGGGGCGCACGTTCCCTCGCTTTTGCGCGCCTTGGTGGCCTGTGGTTGGTTCGGAATCCAAACTTGGGTTGGCGGATCTTCGATCTACCACCTTTTGAACGCGGTGACCGATGGCGCCTTGATTTCAGAGCCGATGGCGGCCCTTGGCATCAACGGCGGTCAGCTCGCTTGCTTTTTGGTCTTTTGGGCGATTCAGGTATTCATCATTTACCGCGGCGTTGCAACGATCCGCGTCTTGGAAACTTGGGCCGCGCCGTTTTTGATTGCGATGGGACTAGCCCTATTGCTTTGGGCCTACCGAAAAGCCGGCGGCTTCGGCGACATGCTGAGCAAGCCGAGTCAGTTTGGCAGCGGGCAGCCCAAAGAGGGTCAGTTTTGGTCCGTGTTCTTTCCGAGCCTCACCGCGATGGTTGGGTTTTGGGCGACGCTAAGCTTGAACATTCCCGATTTTACGCGCTACGCCAAAAGCCAGCGGGACCAGGTGTTGGGCCAGGCGATTGGTTTGCCGGCGACGATGACCCTGTTTGCCTTCATCGGCATCGCGGTGACCAGCGCAACGCCAGCGATATTCGGCGAGGCGATTTGGGACCCAACGGTTCTGCTCGGCAAGATGGGCGGGGGCTTTGCGGTCGCTATCAGCCTGTTTGCGTTGACGGTTGCCACCTTATCCACCAACATCGCGGCGAATGTCGTTTCACCGGCCAACGCCATCATCAACGTCAACCCGAGCAAGGTCTCATTTCAGGCCGGTGGCTATGTGACGGCCGGGTTGGGTGTCGCGATGATGCCCTGGAAACTCCTCGCGGACTCATCGGGCTACATTTTCACTTGGTTGATCGGCTACTCTGCTTTGCTTGGCCCCATCGGCGGCATCTTGGTTGCGGACTACTTCATTGTTCGCAAGACCAAACTCGATGTCGACTCACTGTATCGCCACGATGGTGTCTACCGGTTTAAGAACGGATTCAATCCGGCGGCGATGATCGCCTTGTTCGTGGCGATCGCGCCGAACTTGCCCGGCTTTCTCCATCAGATCAAGGTGATCGACTCTTTTCCCGCCCTGAGTTTGTTCGACACGATTTACACTTACGCTTGGTTTGTGGGCTTTCTCGTCGCGGCAACCCTGCACCTTGTCTTGATGAAGTTCCTGCGTCTACTCCCGGCTGATTCCTAGAAAGACTGACCATGTCCACCGTCTTTACTGCCAGCAACTACGACCTCACTGCGACGGCCGATGCGCTCAACCTCATCGCGGGCAAAACTCAAGCGCCGCTTTCGTCGAAGGAGAAAATCGACGTCTTGAATCCGCGTCACGGCAAAGCCATGGCGCATGTTGTGATGAGTGCCGCCGACGACGTCGATGCGGCGGTCCAAGCTGGCCAGGCCGCATTCGCCGATTGGTCCGGGTGGCCGATTCGCGAGCGCGCGCAGATTCTCTATAGGGTCAGAGAGTTGATACTTGAGAATCTCAGCGAGTTCTCTTGGCTGGTCTCGCATGAAAACGGGAAGATCTATCCCGAAGCTGAGGCCGAGGTCTTAAAAGGAGTCGAGTGCCTGGAGTATGGTTGCTCCTTGCCGAACCTTGCGGCCGGTAACCAACTTGAGGTGAGCCGCGGGGTTGCTTGCGAGATTGCCTACGCGCCTCTCGGCGTAGTGGCGGGGGTTACGCCCTTTAACTTCCCCAACATGGTACCGCTGTGGATGCTGCCGCAGGCTTTGGTCGGCGGTAACTGCTTTGTTTTAAAACCCTCAGAGCAGGTCCCGTTGTCTTCCTTGCGGTTAGCGGAGATGTTCCAAGCCGCTGGGCTTCCCGACGGCGTGCTGAACATCGTGCAGGGAGGGCGCGCCGTCGTCGAGGCCCTGTGCGACCACGAAGGTGTGAAGGCCTTTGCCTTTGTGGGCTCAACAAAGGTCGCCAAGGCGGTCTACGGTCGTGCGGCGACAGCCGGCAAGCGCGCGCTTTGTCTGGGTGGTGCCAAAAACCATCTCATTGTCGTTCCCGATGCAAACGTCGAGTTGACGGCTGAAAACGTCGTGTCGTCCTTCACCGGTTGTGCTGGCCAACGCTGCATGGCGGCGAGCGTGATGGTTGCGGTGGGGGATGTCGTTCACCTCATCGACGAGATCCGAAAGCGCGCTTTGAAACTTGAGACGGGGACGGCCATGGGGCCGATCACCAACGCGGCGAGTGTTGATCGTATTCGCGGCTACATCGATGCCGCAGAGGCAGCCGGCGCGAAGGTTATTGTCGACGGTCGCAAGGCGAACCCTATTGACGGCGGCTATTGGGTGGGGCCGACGATTCTTGATGAAGTTGATGCCCACTCTTCTGCGGCCTGCGAAGAGATCTTTGGGCCCGTGCTGTCGATCGTGCGGGTTCCTACTTTGGACCGGGCGATCGCGCTGGAGAATTCCAACCCCTACGGCAACGCTTCGGCGGTCTACACGACAAGCGGCGACGTTGCGCGCCGGGTCATGGGTGAAGTCGAAGCTGGCATGTGCGGCGTCAACGTCGGTGTTCCCGTTCCGCGTGAGCCCTTCGGATTTGGGGGTTGGAACGACTCGAAGTTCGGTCATGGCAACATCACGGGTTGGGATGGCTATCGCTTTTGGACTCGCCAGCGCAAGATCACGACCAAGTGGGCGATGCAACAAGATCAGACTTGGATGAGCTAAAGGAGCAAAAGCATGGACGCTGAAGAAATGAAGAGGCTCTGCCTCGATCACACCATGTTTGCCTGGTCGGCCACCGATGCGGTCGACCCGATGCCGATTGCGCGCGCCGAAGGCGTCTATTTGTACGCGCCGGACGGCACGCGCTGGCTCGACTTCAACAGCCAGCTCATGTGCGTCAACATTGGGCACAGCCATCCCAAAGTGATCGCCGCGATGAAGGCGGCGTTGGACAAGCTGATTTATGTATTCCCGGGGGCGGCGACCGAGGCACGGGCTAAGCTGGCGAAGAAACTGGCGGATCTATTGCCGGGAAACCTGAACACCTTCTTCTTCACCTTGGGCGGAGCTGAAGCTAACGAGAACGCTATTCGAGCCGCTCGGCTCTACACCGGGAAACACAAAATCCTCTCGCGTTATCGCAGTTACCACGGCGCCTCCAACGCCACCATGCAGCTGACGGGTGATCCTCGTCGTTGGGCCAACGAACCCGGAATGCCCGGCGTCATTCGGGTTATGGATCCGAAGCCCTATGACTACTCCTTTGGTACGAGCGACGAGGAAATCGTCAAGAACAACCTCACTTACCTCAAAGAAGTCATCGCCTACGAAGGTGCGGAGAACATCGCGGCGATGATCATCGAGCCCGTCGTCGGCACCAACGGGGTCTTGCCGCCGCCAGCGGGCTACTTGAAGGGTCTGAGCGACCTTCTTCGCGACAACGACATCCTGCTCATCTGCGACGAAGTCATGGCGGGCTGGGGCCGTACCGGAAAACTCTTTGCGTTCATGCGCGAGGACATCGTGCCGGATATCATCACGATGGCGAAGGGCCTCACGAGTGCCTATTGCCCTCTGGGGGCCATGGGGGTCAGTGATCCCATCGCCGCTCATTTTCGCAAGCATGTATTTTGGGGTGGGCTCACCTACGGAGCTCACGCTTTTGCCTGCGAAACGGCGATCGCTGTCATCGACGTTCTGCTCGAAGAGGGTATGGTCGCAAACGCGGCAAAAATGGAGGGCGTGATGCGCGCCGAGATGGATCGCCTTGCCGCGAAACACCCTTCAGTAAAAGAGGGGCGTGCCACTGGGCTCTTCGGTATCATGGATTTGCAGAGAAACGCCAAAGGTGATCCGATGGCCCCCTACAATGGCAGCTCTCCGGCGATGGCGGCCCTCGGGAAGTTCTTCAAAGAGAACGGACTGTTCACTTTCGTACGTTGGCACAGTTTCATGTGCAACCCGCCGCTTTGCATCACCCAAGAACAGCTCAAAGAGGGGTTTAAGATCATCGACCGCGGACTCGATATAACGGATGAGCATTTCGAAGGCTGACTAACGCAGACTTAACGGAGTAAAGAAATGGACAAGGCTATGGGCAGATTGGTGTTGTTGATCGGCACGGGGCTCTACGGAGCGATGGGCGTTTTGGCCCTGCTTACTTATATTTGGCATGTCGAGGTGTTCGCCTTTGTGACCTTGGGCATCGTCCTCCAGATTGTTTTGGCCTTGCCGGTCGTAGCCTTTTTGATCGGCAAAGCGAAGATCCCGGTTCTTGATTATGCGAAGTGGTTTTTGGCGGCCATCGTCGCGCTTTCGGTTTCGGGTTTTCTCGGGGTTCCAAGCGGAAGCTATCGCTACTTCCCCAGCGCCGTCGGTCTAAAGGCCGACGCCAGTTCGATTGAAGCTGGCGACTTGGGCGGTCGCGAGAAGTTGGAGCTCATGGTTGACCTCGCCGGGGCAGAATCCGACGACGAGAAGAAGGCCATTCGCAAAAAGCTCAAAGCCGTCGATGAGGGTATCTCGGACGGCGATCGAAAAGACGCCGAGCGTGAACTCGCGGTTCTAAAGGCCAAGGCACGACTTGTCACCGCGGATTCTGATGCGCGCGAGATCGCCTTGTTCAGTGCAGAGAAGCGCAGTGCGCTCATGCTGTTGGCGGCCTTTATCATGTTTGCGGGGGCCTGGTTGATGAGCCGAGCGGACTCGTCCCGAGAGACTGCATAGGCTCAGAATGTTCGGCGCGGTCTCAGAATCGAGGCCGACCCAAAAATTCTCAAAGCTCTTTTGATGATTTGGCTCCGGGCGGCATCTTTAGCTCGGAGCCAAAATCTTTATGTCCGAAACAACTCGGGAACTGGTACTCGCGGTCGTGGGAGGCGATGTCCATCGCTTCGCAGAGATCGTCCAGCGCTACGATGTGCTGGTAAGACGGACGATTGCCCGGGCAGTCTCGGATGGCGACACGCGAGAAGAACTGGTTCAGCAGACTTTCTATCAGGCATTCAAGAATTTGGGCGGACTGCGCCATCCGGATCAGCTAGAAGCCTGGCTCATTCGGATCGCCGAACGTCGCTTAGCCCAGCACATTCGTGCGGCGAGTCGACGCAGCGCCCACGAAAAAAACGCAGCGCGGCCGGTAGAAGAACCGTCTGAACGCCCGACTTGGGTCTGGGAAGAAGCCGCCAGGCTGCCGCCATCACTCGCTGACATTCTTTTTCTTCGCTACCGAATGGGTTTGGATTACGGCGAGATCTCCGAGCGACTAAGCGTTCCACTCTCGACGGTTCGCGGCCGACTCTACGAAGCGCGTAAGCGCTTGCGCACTGAGCTTGAAAAAAGGGGATTGCACCCATGAACCACGACTGCGACGTTTTGGAACCCTTGCTCTTTGCTTTCACCGAAGGCGAAGTCAGTGAGGCCGAGCGATTGGAGATCGATGAACACCTGTGCGGGTGTGCTCGTTGCAGCGAACGCGTGGAAGAGGAAAGGCGCCTAACGACCGCACTTCGGGCAGACCGTACCCTTTCTCTGCGACCGACAAGGCGACCGCGGCGACGGTGGGGCACCCTCGGTGCCCTCGGCGTGGGGTGTGTCGCAACCCTCGTTGCGGTGTTCATGTTCATGGAGCCCTCGGCCTACGGGTCGATCACCCGGAAAAACCTTGACCCCAATTTGGATGTGAGCCAGCAAGAACGGGATCTCGGCCGCTCTAACCATGTGGCGCTCCCGGCCGGAAGCGCGGCGTCTATCGAGATTGACGGGGTCTGTAGCATCAACGCCACGGGTCCGGTGACTTTTGAGCTCGACAAGGTCGATCAGGGATGGAAGCTCACGCTCATCAAGGGTCAGATCCAAGTGACGCGTGAGCAGCCAGCGTCGAAGGTCACGATGGTGGTGGTCAACGCTGCCGGCCGCCATGTGTTGGATCGCGGCAATCATGTATTCGATGCGGTGGCGAAGGTCGACCAGCCTCCTTCTTTGCAGGCGGCCAGGTTGATGCAACTTGGGTTCGAGGCCTTTTATGAGGCCGACGACATGAAGCTCGCGGCCAAGTTTTTACAAGAGGCGGCCGACCACCCCGAGGCCGGCCAGACGCTGCGGGCACAGGCGCTTTTTTATCTTGCGGCTGCGCAAAGCAACGCTGAAAACCACAAGGAGGCCCTAAAGACGGCAAAGCTCTGGCGCCTAACATCCAATGAGCCCGAGTGCGAGGTCATCAACAGTATCACGGCGGCGGCAAATTGGGAGCTTGGGCAGCGTAAAGAAGCTGTCGCGTTGTGGGAGCGGATGCTGCGCTTGAACCCCAAGACTCCCTTTAGGCCGTTCGTGGAAGCGCACTTGGCGCGAGCGAGAAACCTAGAGGCGGAAGGGAGCCCAAAAGCGAGACCAAGGTCGGGCCCCCAAAGGCCCCAAACTTTGGAGCCCCTCCCGGGAGCCCAGGGCAAGTGGAAGGCCGGCGATGTGATTTGGAGTTTCGACCTGAAGGCACCCTGCTACGGCTCCGCCACGGCCGCCGACATTGACGGTGATCAAGATCTTAAGATCGCCTTTGGCACCTACTACAACGACGAGCACCTCTATGTTCTCAATGCCAAGACCGGGAAGTTGGCCTGGCGCAAGAAGTCAAAAGGTGGCCCTCTCGATGCCTCAGTCTTGATACACGACGTTAACGGTGACGGCCGACTCGAGCTGGTCTGGGGAGACTCCGCCTACGGACGGATCTATTGCGCCGATAGCAAGGGGAAGTTGCTTTGGACTTACGACGGCCCGAGCGGCACCGATTCGCCTCCCGCAGCGGCCGACCTCGACGGCGACGGGCGGATAGAAATTGTCTACGGCACGATGAAAGTCCGTGGCAAGGAGGGTCGTGTCGTGGTCCTGGACGGGAAAAAAGGCACAGAGAAGTGGTCGGTGAAAGTGCCGGGGCACGTTCAATCCGAGCCCGCTCTGGTCGACCTCAATGGCGACGGCGTCCTCGATATCCTGGTCACCAACTGGATGGGCGATGGCTACTTGCGGGCTCTTTCGGGGGTAAAAGGCAAAGAGCTTTGGCGCTTCGAGACTTCTGACTGGATTTACCATGGTGTCAGTGTTGCGGACTTTGACCGAGACCAAAAACCCGAGATTGTCGTCGCCGATCGCAAGGGCAAGGTGTGGCTTCTCGAAGGCGAATCCGGCAAGAAAGTTTGGCACACGAAAGTGAAGGGTGAAAGCGATGGAATGGTGTTTGGGCCCACGACTCTGGTCGAAGCCAGGGGCGACAAAGTCCCGGAGATTGTCGTTTGCGGCACCCACGTCCATTTGCTGAACGCAAAGAACGGCAAGGAAATCTGGACCAAGCGCTTCCAGGGTCGGTCGATCGCCAGGGGCGTTGCCGTTGGAGATTTGGACGGCGACGGCAAAGAAGACTTGGTTTTTGGTCAGGGCAAAAGCCTGCGAGTGCTGCGGGCGTCCGACGGCAAAGAGCTATGGGCGGCTGAACTCAAAGTCGGCGATCATGTTTGGGAGCACGTCGACAACGCCCCCCTTATCGACGATTTTGATGGCGATGGCTTTTTGGACGTGTTCATCATCACGGGCAAGGGGACGTCTGACGAATCGAGGCCAAAAAACTACGGCCGCGCCTATCTGCTTCGCGGAGGTCGCGGCAAAAGCCAAGGCCATCGGCCTTGGCGGACCTTCCGTGGATCGGCACGGCGATTGGGCAGGCGTTGAGCATAGGGCGACGGCTCGGGATGTTGTCAAGGCTTCTACTTGAGGATCTTGTAATCCAGGTAGTTGCCGGCAATCTTCAACTTGACCGTCGCGGACTCGCTCTTGCTGTGGTTTTTGAAGTACCAACCGTGGAGGCCTGCGATGGGAGTTTCGAGTTTTCCGTGGTGAGCCTCTTGGCCGCTTGAGGCGTAACGGAACCAAAAACCCTTGGGATAATCACCTCTTTCTTGGGGGTGCCCGTGAAAGTCAGCCGCCAGTTTCTCGTTCGCGCAACTCCAGGAGTAAAGCAGGACCGCCCCTTTTTTCATGTCGAACATGTACTCGACGTACTTGCCGGGCGCCAATTCGAATTCGAGAGTTTCAAATTTGATAGCGCCGTCGAGGCCCGTGGAAACGGGGGCGCCGAGAACTTGAATCTTCTTGGGACTGAAACCGTCGAGCTTCAAAAGAGCTTCGTCGGTTTCAGTCTTTTCGATGTTCGCAGGATTTCCGCAGGCGGCGAAAAGACCACAAAACAACCCCAATAGAGCCGCAGTCTGAAGAATGAGAAGTGTCTTGGTGTGCAAGGTAAGTCGGTAGGGCATCTGAAACTCGGCCGGAATGATGGTGGAGGGGAATCTGTTGCGGATTCTCCTCTTAACTGGCGTTGGCGTCAAGTCCTGATTCGGCCCCCGACCGGTGCGGGCGTGTTACAAATGCCAAGGGCTCGCGGGCTAGACCTCTTGCCAAACCGAAAGGGAATCCATGAAACTATCTTGCTGCTTCGCTCTGCTTCTCTTCATCGGCGTGCCGAGTCTTGCTCAAAGTAGGCCGACGAATCGGACCGGGCCTTTGGTGATCGTCGGCGGCGGTGGAACTCCAAGCGCCGTCTTAGACCGAGCCCTGAGCTTGGCGGGGGGCAAAGACAAAGCACGGGTCTTGGTGTTCGCACAGGCTTCGCGGCTGCCGGACTCCGGCGAGAAAAATCGTCTGATGTGGGCTGGCCGAGGCGCAAAGAACATTGGGGTTGCTGACTTAGGCAAGTCCCAAAAGACCCTGATCGCGCTTAAGAACTGTGACTTGATTTGGTTCTCAGGCGGCAGCCAGAATCGTCTCATGACGGCGCTTCGGAAGGCGAATCTCCTTGACGCAATCCGCGCGGCCAACACTCGGGGGGCGGTTGTCGGGGGAACGAGTGCTGGCGCGGCTGTCATGTCGACCCAGATGATGACCGGGCAGGCCGCCACCAAAGCGGTCCTCGTGAACGCGACGGAATTGGCGGCGGGCTTGGGGCTAGCTCTGAACACGATCGTCGACCAGCACTTTCACGCTCGCCGCCGCTTCAATCGCCTGCTGAGCGCGGTCGCGCAGAATCCGCTTTGCCTTGGCCTGGGTATCGACGAGCGCACGGCCGTCATCTGGAGATCGCGCGAGGGGCGACTTGAAGTTTTGGGCGAGGGCAGCGTCGCCATCCTTGACGCCAAGGGTGCATCGCGACGCGGTGAAACCGGTAAGCCTCTCCATGTCTTTGGATTGCGATTCCACAACTTAGTGAGCGGCGATCAGTTCGCTCTCGCTACTCGAGAACTGCTGTCTCCGACCCCAGCCAAGGAAGATCCGACCAAGAGTCCATCGGGGAAGTCCAAGAAGATCTGAGTTGCTCGGACTAAGATTCTGCAGTTTTGAAGATCGCACGCAATGCGGCGCGCACACGGCTTGGTTTCTTCGGTGCGGTGCCGTTTCCGCCAGCGCTTATCGCGGCGAGTCGGTCGGCAACCTCTAACATGGAAGCGGGGCGGAGATGACGTTTTTCCTGCAACATCGATCCGATGAGGTCCGCGATTGCTGCGGGATAGTTCTCAATGTCAGCAGCCAAGTTGGTCGAGGGCAATTCGACGATTTATCGCCACGCTCTTTGAGGCTTGCTTGATTTTGAGCCTCATTTATCCTGGCGATCGGCATCCGAGCCATGCCTTTGAAAACCTCGGGGGTCAAAGGGGGCCGGCCCCCTTCTTTCTTCCAGCGCCGCAGGCGCTGTCGGCAAATTCCGCCTCTTGACATTTCGATCGCCCGAGCCACAGTGCTGGTGAAACGCGACAGAGGCGACAAGAGTTTGACCATTCCGATACAACCCAAGTCTAAGCTTTGGCCGCTCCTATTTGATTTGGA
>JAZGFI010000206.1:0-78296 GCA_036479435.1 Planctomycetota bacterium
TCTTTGAGGTTGACCACGAACAAGTTCGAGTCGCCCCCATTTTTCGTGAGGTCGTAACGACGGACCGAATAAAGAAGCGAGGTCCCATCGGGCGCAAGCTGGCCACCGCCAATCCGAGCGAGCTTCCACAAAAGTTCCGGGCTCATGCGTTCTTGAGCTGCGGCCGAGCCGAGACTCAAAGTTGCAATCAAAATAATCAGCGCAAATCGCATGGCGTAAATTCCCATTTTTTCCACTCCAAGTGCGGGTCGTTTCCGCAGCAGGTGCACGGTGCAAGAAGGCCGCACGCTTGGCAAGGTCAAGCAGTCTGCTAAAATCCGCCACCAGCCGCGCCAAGCCCTGATTCTTGCGCTATATCCCCTTTCATCATCGCGGAAAATTCCGCGTGAGGAGCCCTGATACCTTGTGCGAAATCGAGAGTCCGCCGGGGCGCCAACGACTTCCAGCGCTCTTGTCGTTACTCAGCATGAAATCTGTCGCGCCGTCCCTGCTTGCCGCCGCGGCCTTGTTGGCCTGGGATACCCGTCTTTCGCCGGACCTGCTTCGCCCCGTCCTTGACCTCCGGCCCTGGGGCGCTCCCTGGTTATTGCTCCGCCACACCGCCGTCCTCACGATTCCGATTTGGCTGCTGCACCTGTGGTGGCGCGGCTCGCGCCGACTTTTGGCGGCACATGGCGAAAACCGAAAGCGAGGTCGAACGGCGATCAACCTGGTGACCATCGGAGTACCGGCCCTTGCCCTGTTTCAGCCTCTGGTCAAGGGATTTTTGTTGCGGCCCCGGTTTGAGGCTTTTGACTTTCACCCGCTGGCATCTTGGGCCTTTGCTTTTTCGGCGGGACTAGCTCTCGCTTTCAGCGCCTTGCCCATCCTAAGGCTCACGCGTCGACTCACTTGGCCGGTCCGCCTGGTGACCAGCCTTTCCGCCGCTGCCGTCTGCGCGGGAGTCATCACGACCGATCACAACTGGCTGCCCAACCTCTACGCCAACGTTCACTTTTTCTTCGTCGTAAGCGCCTTGGTCGCGGGCCTCATTGCCCTGGCGACTTTGGCCCCGCGCGGGCCAAGCAGTTGGACGAGCCGCATTGCTTGTTGCCTGATCCTGGCCACTGGCATCCACGGTTTTTTCGACCTTCGGCCCGCCCTGAAGCAACAAGCGCGTGAAGAGCGCATCTTGTTGCTGCAAGAGCTCTTGTCGACGAGCCGCCTTACGCCCTGGCTCTACGGACGGCCGCCCGCCGCTCGCGCGCCCGTCGCTGCGTCGGATCTGTCGCCGATGCGGCGAGAATGGCAAGCCCTCCGCAGCCGCGCTCGCCAAATCTTGAAACCAGGACGTCGCCCCGACGTCATCCTCGTCACCGTCGATGCCATCCGCGCCGACCATGTCGGCTTCCTCGGGTACGAGCGCGACACGACGCCGTTCTTGGACGAACTCGCAACCAAAAGCGCAGTTTTCAGCAACGCCCGATCCGCGGCCACCGGTAGTTATTTCTCGATCGGATCGATGCTCTCCTGCGTCACGCCAGAGAGCATTGTGGCGGCGCGTGGAAACCGATTGGTGACCCTGGCTGAACGTCTCGGCGACGCCGGTTGGTTGACGCGGGTGATCTTTAATCCCGTCATCTTCGGGTTGCGGCCGACGAAGTGGCCGGTGCCGGATCGCAAGATGGGCTTCGCCTACGCCGACGACAAAGGCAACCTCGCCGCCTCCGCCGTCGACCGCATGCTCGATTGGTTTCGGGAGGCCAATGATCGAGATCGTCAGAATCATCAAGACGGGCGGCCGCAGTTTTACTTCGCGCACTTAATGGACCCGCACTACCCCTACGATTCGCGACCGGGAGCCGACTTCGGCGACCAGAGCTTGGATCGCTATGACTCAGAGATCCACGCCGCAGATGCGCAGTTACGGCGGCTGTTTGAGTCCTGGCATCGCCTGCGCCCAAACCGCGAGTTGATCTTCATCCTGAGTTCCGACCATGGTGAGTCCTTCGGCGAGAAGTCGATCTATTTTCACGCCGGCCCGCCCATTGAGTCGCAGTGTCGCGTGCCCTTGTTGATCTATGACTCGACGGTTCAAAGTCCGCAACGCTTTGATGCCTCCGTCTCGAATGCTTCGCTGGCACCGACGATCCTGGATTTGTTGCACTTGCCTCCCCTCCCCGCACCGGAGTACCCCAGCCTTTCACCGCTGCTGACTAAGATCAGCGACGGAGCCCGATGGTCCACGGTAGTCGAGACACCGTTCTTGGCGCAATTTCCTCACCAGACTGCACGACGCGCCTTGGTGCAGGACAAGGTGAAAATCTACCGCGACCTCGGCTTCGACTTCGCGCAGATTTTTGATCTCTCCGTCGATCCCAATGAAGACCAGGATATCACGCGCAAAAAGCCCGACCTTGCGAGCGCGATGATCACTTTGGAGGAGACTTGGTACCAAGACATCGCCACTCTTAGGGCCCAACGTTTCGATCGCGACCCATCCAACCGTGACCAGCTCAAGCTCAGCGGTTTCGCGGATTCACTGCGCGCCCGCAATCGCCGGGCGATTGGCCAGGTGCGAGAGTTCTTAACGTCAACTGACCAGAAATTGAGGAATCAAGCCGCCGACCTGTTGGTTGAAGCGGCCCTTGAGCGTGGCGATGCTGGCGCAAGCCAATTGCAGTTCGGCGCGGCACCTGGCGACCTGCGCAATCAGAAACTCAGCCGCGCTTTGGCCTCAATCTTGGGACCATCAAAATCCGCCGCGACGGCGGACTCCGGCAAACCACCTTCGCTCGCCTTTAAATGGCTGCTTGAATCCGACGACGACAGTGCGTTTCATCTCGCCGCAAAAATCTTGGCGCGGCACCCAGCGATCGAGATTGAAGACGCCGTCTTGGCGCAGGCTTCCAAAAAGACGTCGGACAGAGACTCGCGGTTCGAACTCGATCTCGCTCGTGGTCATCGGGGCCAGACCGCCGTCCTTCCCCGGCTGAAGGCCGTGTTTCAAGGAAGTGCCAATCCCATCGCCAAGCGACTGCGAGCCATGAACTGCTTGGCCAGATTCGACGATGATCTCGTCTGGGAGCGACTTGAAACGATCGCAGAACATCTCGGCGCCGACGCCATTCAAGAGCTCTTCAAATCTGCCGTTCAAAACGAAACGCCGCGACGTCAAAACTGGTTTCGTAGGCAGCTCGCGAGACCAGATTCGAAGACTCTCGTTCTCGCCGGCTTGGCTCTCCGCGATTGGGACCAAGCTTTTCGCCGCAGTATCGCCCGGCGGGTCGCATTGCTGGAGCCGCGACCTGACCTAAGAACAACCGCGCTGCAGTTGCTGACACAAGAAAAGGGAGCCGACGTCGAACGTTGGCTCCTGCAAGGCTTGCAGTCATTTGGCGACGGCAGTGACCTGGTCTTTCGAATCTACTTGGAACGCTTGAGAAAGCTCGGCGAAAGGCCGAGTCCCGGAGCTTGGATCGGGGACGAGCTGATCGCGGCGGGCGAAAAACACCTCTTGCCGCCGACGTTTGCACTACCGGCAACTTGGGAGGCCGGGGTCGAACGGCGAATCTTGATCGCGATGAATCCAAGTGTTCATGGGGCGCAGGATAAAGGGCCTCTCATTCGGCTGCACGACGCCGCGGGCCAGTCCTTCACCCTCGGGCGACCGGCTTTGCGCGGCGGTGTCTTGGTTTGCCGCATCGCGGCGACAGATAAGATTGTCCCGCCCATTCAGATCGAACGGGTCGCGGAGTCGGCCGCTTTGGACCACACAAAATGGACCCTGCGAGGACTGGCCGTCCTTCGTCAAAACCACCCCATCGAAAATTTCCCACCCGAAATTGGCGCCGCAGACATCCCCTTGATGAGATTGCATTTGCCTTTGGGTCTGGGCTCAACTCCCTCGGGTGATGGCTTCCGATCGATGGGGCCGGAATTTGTGTGGCGGGTAGCGCCTGACCTCGGGGCCCAGCCGAAGTCCCTGGTTCTCAAAGTTCGCAGCCGGGGCAACGCCGCCCTCCGAGTTCAGATCGGAAAGATTGACCTCGGCTGGCAAACGATCCGCTCTGGGGTCGGCGTCCTCCGCTGGGATCTCCCCGATGAAGCCGTCCGGAGTGAGCCGATCCTGAGCATCCGGTTTTTTCCCCGAAACCGGCCCAAAAGGGAAGCACTCCCCGTGAGCGTTGACCTGCTGAAAATGTCGTTACAGTAACTATTTAAAAGACTTATGATCACGGAGCGCATCAAGGCATGACGCATTGCCGCACCCAACTTAATTAACGTAACGTTCGACCCTGCAAGGTGTCCTGGTAGGGTGTTCACTCCTCGACATTGCGGGGGCGGCGTATCCAGTCGTCCTCGGGCTGGCCTTTGCCCTCGATCAGAGGCTCGCACTTGCTGTTTAAATCTGAAATGAGCGTCTACCCGAAACGGATAGCCCCTCACAACACAAACCGGTCGGCGGGTCGCCATCACTACCCTGTCGCGAAGATTGATCTCGAGAGACGGTGCCAAACCGCCCAGAGAACGAGGCTTTGCTAGGGGCAGGGGCACCCTCCGTCCAAGTGTCTAATCCGGGCGCGTGTGCGCCATCTCACTTAAGGGAATGCTGAAAACATGAAACACAGTCTTCTAACTGCCACGCTGCTGATGGCCATTAGCGCCACCGGTCTGTTAGCTCAGGCCAACCCCGATGTCATTGTCGGGGACCTGCCAAACTTTGCCAACTATTCGGCTCAGGGCGGCATCGACGCCTTTTCGGTTGCCACCACCTCCTGCAACGTTGGTAACGCCAACTTAAGCTGGATTGCGAACACGCCGGCCCACCCGGTCATCTCCCAACACGCCTTCCGTCTCAGCAACGGTCGCTTTGAAATGATCGGCCAATCTTGGTTGAAGCACGGCTTCACCGCGCTCACGAACAGCCTCTGCGACCCCTGTAGCGGCATGGGTGGCTCGGTCCTCGGCGTCGGTTGCTCCGACCCCTACGGTGCCGGCCTCAACGGCTCGCAAGGAGGCCTCGGCCCGAAGTTCGAAGTCAACGCTTTCACCGGCGTCTTCAGCTACCCCTTCTCGAACCCCAATGGCAGCACCGGCAACAGCATCTTCAAGCGCCTCCAGATCGCCACGAGCGATCTCGGCGTTCCGGGTGCTCGCTACTTCATCGAAAGCATGTACGTCGCTGCCGATGATGCCGCCGCTGGCAATCACTACAACAACGCCTCCCACCGCGAATGCTCCTTCACCGGTGGACCTTCGAACTACAATGGTTCGTTCTTGGGAACGCCGACCGTCCGCGAGCAACCGGGGATCATGGCTTGGGCCAACATTGACAGTGACGTTCAATTGGACAGCTTTGACGCTCCCAACGACGGACGTTTTTGGGTTGGCTTTTTACACACAGACAATGGCGACGGCACTCACACTTGGGAATTCGCCGTTCACAACCTGAACTCCGATCGCTCGGGTCGCGGTTTCCGCGTCGACCTGCCGGCTGGCGCCACCGCGTCTAACCTTGGCTTCCACGATGTCGCCTACCACAGTGGTGAACCCTTCGCGGGCACCGACTGGACTTCGAGTATTTCCGGCGGCCAAACGGTCTGGACCACTCAGACTTTCGCCCAAAACTCAGACGCCAATGCCCTCCGCTGGGGCACCCTCTACAACTTCCGCTTCACCTGTGACATGGCCCCGGATTCTACGACGGGCGTCATTGCGGAGATCGAACTCTTCAAGCCGGGCACCGGAGGCAACTTCGTTCCCGTTAACCTCCTGCCGCCCGCGCAGTTCAACGTTGTTTCCGGTAGCAACCAGACCGTCGGGATTGGCGAAGCCTTCCCGCAGGATCTCGAAGTGCAGTTGCTAACTGCCACCGGCCTGCCCTTGGTTGGCGTTCCGGTGACCTTCCTCAAGGTTGGCGGTTCTGGCAACGTGACATTCCCGAGTGGAAACACCGCCAACACAGACTCACTGGGCTTCGCCAGTGTGGCCATCGTTGCCTCCGCCACCGCCGCTGGTGCCCTGGCTATCGAAGCGAGTGCGGGCGACGATGCGGAGATCTTTGATCTCTACATTCGCCGACTCTCATCCAATTGGATTCCGGGCGCGGGAATCCTCATCTTTTCGATGCTTCACGGTGACGCGGGCGTTCCGTTGAGCCTTGCGATCAATGATGGGTCCTTTCAGACCCTTCAAACCTCGTTTGGCCCGCTCTACACCTCAATTTTGAACCCAGATGCCTCGTTCTACGCCGAATCGGGTGATCTCGGTGCAGGCTACGCCGCCTACAACCCGGCCCTGGTCACGTCCTCCACCGGAGCCGCCACGGTTGTTTATCAGGGCCTCCAAAGCCTCGCCGGTTCGGGAATCAACCTGAATCACCAGGCCTACGCCCTGACCTTCAACAATGGTCAACTGGACGTGTGGTTGTCTAACCTCGTTAACCGCACCTACTAAGCGCCCCCGCCCCGCCCAAGTCACGGCTTTGGCTATGGCGCCGCTTAATGTTTGAACTGAGCGCGATTGCCCTCGAGGCAGTCGCGCTTTTTTTTGAGGTCCAAGCTCAGGATCGCATTCTCTACCTGAACGGTATTTTACCTTAGACCCCGCAGCCCGTAGGATAGGGGCTGTTTGTCGCCCAACGCCGAAATGGCCCTCTGAAGTTTGAGAGAACGAAGCACAATGCGAAAACTAGTCCTGTCTGTTGCCTGTATCTTGACCCTCCTGGCCAGCAGCGTCCTCGCCCAGGACCCCGATGTCATCGTCGGCAGCATTCCAAATATTTCAAACTACACCGCCAACGGCGGGGTCGATGCGCTGTCCATTGGAACGACTTCCTGCAACATCGGAACATCCAACCTCGACTGGATCGCCAACACCAACGATCACCCCGTCATTGCGCAACACGCCTACCGTTTGCTTAACGGTCGCTTTGAAATGATCGGTCAATCCTGGTTGAAGCACGGCTTCACCGCGCTCACCGGTAACCTATGCGACACCTGTAGCGGCATCGGCGGCTCGGTTCTCGGCGTCGGTTGCTCAGACCCCTACGGTTCTGGCCTGAACGGTTCCCAGGGTGGCCTCGGCCCGAAATTCGAAGTGAACGCTTCGACCGGCGTTTTCTCTTATCCCTTCAGTAATCCGAACGGCAGCACCGGCAACTCGGTTTTCAAACGCCTTCAGATTCCGCTTTCAGAACTTGGGGCCCCCGGTGCCCAGTACTTCGTGGAAGCCCACTACGTCACGAAAGATGACGCCGCTGCCGGCAACCAAAACAACAACGCGTCTTACCGCGCGATGACTATCTCCGGTGGCCCCAGTAACTACAGCTTCGGCCTCACTGGCTCGACGGTCCAAGAGCAGCCCGCCATCTTTGCCTGGGAAGCGGCCGATCCCTCGGTCACGATCACGACCGTGGATGTCCCCAGCGACGGCCGTTTCCACGTGGCCTACAAGTCAACTGACAACGGCAATGGCACCCACGACGTCGAGTTCGCGGTTCACAACCTCAACTCGCATCGCAGCGGTCAGGCCTTCACCGTCGACGTTCCCGCCGGCGCTACCATCACCAACATCGGCTTCCACGATGTGAGCTACCACAGTGGCGAGCCCTTCGCGAACACGGATTGGAGCTCAAGTGCCTCGGGTAACCAAGTCAACTGGTCAACCGAGACCTTCAACACCAACTCCGACGCGAACGCTTTGCGTTGGGGAACGACCTACAATTTCCGCTTCACGACCGATATGCAATTGGACGCGAACGGCTCGGTCCTGACGACTATCGACCTGTTCCGCTCCGGCTCACCGACTTCGGTTGCCGCCTCGTTCGACCCCAACACACGATGGCCATCGTCTCGGGTAACAACCAGGGCGCTAGCGCTGGCGACATGTTTGCCAACCCTTTGGTCGTGAGCGTCACGACACCTGGTGGTGCGCCCCTCGCCGGCATTCCGGTCAGCTTCGTCAGTCAGGGCTCGGCGGTCGTCGTGACCGGATCGAACCCAGCCATCTCCGACGCCAACGGCTTGGCTTCAACGACCGTCACCGCGGGAAGCTCCGGCGCTGCGACGACCGTGGTCGCCTCGACGAGCAACAGCTCGGTGAGCTTCAACCTCTCTGTAACATCGTTCACGGCCGACTACACTTCGGCCTTCGACCTGCTCGTGCTGCAGGCCGTCACGGGTATCTCGAACCTCCGCATGATCCTCGCGATCGACGACCCGGCGACGACGCCGGCCCTCACCCAATACGGGACCTTTTTTACCAGCATCCTGAACCCAGGTCCGAGCTTGTTCTTCACAAGTGCTTACGACGATTTGCCGAACTACGATCCGAGCATCGTCACCAACCAGTCCGGCATCCTGACGAAGTTCTACTTCGGCGCCGGCGTCCTCAACGGAACGGCGGTCTTCCAGGGCTACGCGGTCTACGTTGATGGCGGAGGTCAGCTCCAGGTTCTCGTGACCAACCCGGCTTACGAAACCTTCTAAGCGAGGTTTTACAGCTAAGTCCAAAGCCCCTGCCGCAAGCACGGCGGGGGCTTTTTTTTGCCTGGTCAAAACAGATGGCAAGGGCTGGGATTGATAGAATTTCGACTGAGAATCAGGTCACTTGAAGAGAAAGAACAGCTCATGCTCTCTGCGTCATCAATCCTGCAGCAGATCCATCGCAACGACGAGGCTTTTTCCTTCTTTGTCAGTGTCGCCGAAAAGGGCGAGTCACAAGGCGGATGGGAAAACGAACGCATCGCGGCTTTAACCAAAGATGACAACCTACGGCCCAAGATCTTGCGACACGGCGAAGATGAATTGCGGCACGGCAGACTTTTCGCCTCGCTATTGAAGCGCCGTAATCTGTCGATGACGCCGGTGCCGGCGAACGCCGACTACTGCATGCTGTTGGAGGTGCGCGGCATCGGACTATCCCACGCACGCCTCGGCGAGAATAGACCTCTTAGCGACGACGAAATCCTGGTCTATCTCGCGCACAGTCGCGTGACGGAGCAACGCGCCTCCGAAGAAGTGGACTTGATGGTGAGCGTCTTCGACAAGGACCCTGAGATTGGCCCCGCCCTGCGCATGATCGCCAAGGACGAAGTCAACCACCTCGCCTACTGCCACGAAGAATTGTTAAGGCTACGCGCCCCGCGATTGAGCGCCTTGCTAGAAAAGTACGCCAAGGCCGAGCTCGAAGTCTATCGCGACGTCAGTCTCGACTTTATTCGTCGCATGGGAGAAATCCTCGCATGGAGTGGCCTGAAGCGAGGTCTCATGAAGTCTGGAGTCATGGCTAAGTACCGTTACGAAAAATGGTACGGCTGGCGCCGCATGGTGAGTCTAAAAACGCCCGCCATCGCCAACGCCATGGCGCCCCAATCCGAGGCATCAACCTCATGAGACAAGGGGAGGCGATCTGCCGCTTTGGTTTTTTCCGTCGCCGCCGTAGTGAGTGGCCATGACAACGTTTGCGCCTTGACTCATGGCGAGCAGTTCCCCGCCAAGATCATCGACCTCGACGCCAAATCCGACCTCGCAGCCTTGCAACTTAACCTCGACCAAAGGCCAGAAGACGCGCTCACCTTTTTTGATCGTATCTTCCGCCGGCTCTCTTTTCGCTGAAAGGCAAAACCGTGTTCTTTAGTAAACTCGCCAAACCGCGCCCACATCAGCCCTTGATGCTGACCCGTCTCGCCTTCATCACCACCTTGTTCGTCGCCTCGATTCCGCATGTCCTAGCCCAAGCGCCGCCGTCAAAAACCGAAGCGGAGCAGTTGCAGTCCATCCTCAATACCCGCGCCGCGAGTATCGTCACCGTGCGCGTCATCTTCGAGATAGAGGCGCGAGGAACCAAGCGGGAGTTTCGCCGTGACCTCTTGGGAACTATCGTCGATGCCTCGGGCCTCATCATGGTTGCCAATCACGACATCAATCCCGAGTTCCCCGCTGATCCCAGAATGGGCCCCATCAAGATCACGCCAGTTAGTCTCAAAATCGTGCTCGGCAAGGAAACGAAAGAGCACGAGTCTTTCATCGCCGCTAAAGACACGAAGTACGGCCTCGCTTTTGTGCAAATGAAAGAGCCCGGCGACGCCAAGCTGAGCCCCATCAAGTTTGACGCAAAGCGCGAACTCGTCATGGGCCAAGAAATCGTCAGTGTCGGACGGATGGGTCGCGGCTACGACTACGCGCCCTACTGCACTTTGGCTCGGATTAGTGGCTCGATCAAGAAACCACGCAAGGCCATGATCAGCGCGGGCGAGATCTTAGCCGCGTTGCCCTGCTTCACGATGGATGGCCGCGTTGCCGGGGTTCACGTACCGATCAAGTCGGGCGACGAATCCGGAGGCCTTGGCGGACCCGTACGGACTCCGCTCTTTTTGATCGAACCAAAAATCGTCGGCGGCGAGATCAAACAGTCGTTGAAGCAAGCCGCGACGATGCTCGAAGATCAAAAGAAAGAGGCCGCAGAAGAGCAAAAGAACAAGTTCGCTCCCAAAGTCGATCCTGAGAAGAAGGCCGCCAAAAAGGTCAAAGAGAAAGTCGAAGGAACGGAGGGCGGACGTTGAACTCTCCCCAACCGTCCGAACCGAAGCCGCGCATCGGCATCCTTACAATCTCCGACCGCGCCAGTCGCGGCGAGTACGAGGATCTTTCCGGGCCCGCCATCGAAGAGGTCTTCCGCGAGTACATCGCAACCGACTGCGACTATCAGCGGGTGATCGTGCCCGACGAAATCCCCGACATTGTCGCCGCCCTCAACAAGTTCGCAGATGAGGGCTTTGCGCTCGTCGGCACCACGGGAAGCACCGGCCCCGCCCCCCGCGACATCGTGCCGGAAGCCATGCAGAAAGTTTGCGGCAAGATGTTGCCCGGCTTCGGCGAACTCATGCGCCGCGCATCCTTAGACATCGGGGTGCCAACTGCCATCCTCTCGCGCCAAACCGCTGGCCTCATCGGCTCCACCTTGGTGGTCAACATGCCCGGCAAGCCCTCCTCCATTCGCGTCTGCCTCAATGCCGTCTTCCCGGCCATCCCCTACTGCATCGAACTCGCCGGCGGAGCCTACCTCGAAGGCAACGGCGAAGTCGTCAAGGTCTTCCGACCCAAGAAAAAGTGACCACGCGGTGCCAGGCACCACGCCGTCACTCTCCAGTACCAGGCTCGTCAACTTAGACACCGGAATCCGAACTCACTTTCATCACTTCGAGGCCAAACTTGCCGGAACTACCTGAAGTCGAAACGATTCGACGCGGCCTCGAACCCGAGGTTATCGGCCGTAGCTTCGTCGACATTCGTGTGCGCAATTCCAAACTCCGCCTCAAGGCAGACGGCACCGCTCTGCGGCGTGCTCTGGTCGACAGCAAGATCATCGCCGTCGGTCGGCGCAGCAAGTACCTCATGCTTGACGTTGACAGGGGCTACACGCTCATCGTCCACCTGGGCATGAGCGGCCAATTCCAACTCGAACCTGGCGATCGAGAACTGCGCAAGCACGATCATGTGCAGTTCCTGCTCGACGACGGGCGCGAACTTCGTTTCCACGACCCTCGACGCTTCGGTTTAGTCGTCGTCCGTAGCCGCCGCACGCTCGATCGCGACCCCTTATTTTGCCAGCTCGGGCCCGAGCCACTCGCTGAATCCTGCGACCACCTCTACTACTTCGAGCGGTCGCGCGGCAAACAACGCAACGTCAAGAGCTTCCTCATGGACTCTTCGGTGGTCGTCGGCGTCGGCAACATCTACGCCAACGAAGCGCTTTTTTTGGCCAGCATTCATCCCACTCGTGCCGCTGGCCGAATCAGTGTTGAACGTTGGCAAAAACTCGATTTCGAGCTTCGTGGAGTCCTCAGCCGAGCCATTAAGGCTGGTGGCACCACTCTTTCGGACTACCGGAACGCCACGGGCGAATCCGGGCGTCACCAAAACGCCCTTCTAGTCTACGGCCGCTCGCAGCAACCCTGCCCTCGCTGCAAGACCTCGATCCGCCGTATTGTGCAGCAGCAAAGAGCCAGCTACTACTGTCCGAGCTGCCAGCACTGAGCACGTCGCGAGGCACAAACGCTCCCCGCGCCACGCGCGGCATCTTTTCCAATTCGTACCTGGCACTGAATAGTGACGGCGGGGTGCCTGGCACCGTATAATCAGAGCATGAGCGACTACTTCGACCTGATCGTAGAAGATGGCATCTTGGTTGACGAGCAAGGTCAGCACGCCACCTCCATTGGCATCAAAGACGGCTG
The DNA here is from genome assembly GCA_036479435.1 of Planctomycetota bacterium. Lineage (GTDB taxonomy): Bacteria > Planctomycetota > DRQF01 > JAZGFI01. The sequence goes on from JAZGFI010000206.1 coordinate 12,221, forward strand.
TTTTGCAAAGCTTGGAGACCTCGGTGGCGCCGAAGCCGCCGAGCGTTTCTCCGCTCGCGGCCTCCACATTCTGCCCGGGGTTATCGATACGCAAGTACATTTTCGCGAGCCCGGTCTCACCCACAAAGAAGACCTTGAGACCGGAACTCTGGGGGCCATCGCGGGCGGGGTCACCGCTATCTGTGAAATGCCCAACACCAATCCCCCCACTTCAGACCCCGCCGCCCTCGCCTACAAGGTCGAGCGCGCCGAAGCCACCGCCGCCTGTGACTTCGCTTTTTTCGCCGGAGCCACTCACGCCAACGCCAAAGATCTCGGCTCATTGGAGCTCGTTCGCGGCTGCGCTGGCGTCAAAATGTTCATGGGCAGCTCGACCGGCAACCTCTTGGTCGCCGACGACGACGGCGTCCGCTCGGTCCTCGCTCACGGCAAACGCCGCGTTGCTGTCCACTGCGAAGACGAGGACCGCCTGATCGAACGCGAGCCCCTTCGCCACGGCCCCGAAGGCGTCCATCTTCACGCTGTTTGGCGCGACGTCGAAACCGCGCTCAAGGCCACGACCCGCCTCTTGCGCATCGCCCGCGAACAAGATCGCCAAGTCCACGTCCTTCACATCACGACGGCCGAAGAGATGGACCTACTGAGACAGTATCGCGACATTGCAACCGTCGAGTGCACGCCACAACACCTGACTCTTTCAGCGCCGGACTGCTACGACCGCCTCGGCACCTTCGCCCAAATGAACCCGCCCATTCGCGATGCCCATCATCGCGACGCCTTGTGGCGTGCCATCGCCGACGGCACCGTCCACGTCATTGGCTCCGATCACGCACCGCACACTCGCGAAGAAAAAGCCCAGGCCTATCCCGCAAGTCCTTCCGGCATGACCGGTGTCCAAACCCTACTTCCCGTCATGCTCGACCACGTCGCCAAGGGAAAACTAAGCCTCGAACGTCTCGTCACGCTCACCAGCGCCAACGCGGCCCGCATCTACAACATGAAAGATCGCGGCTTCGTCCAAACGGGCCTTCGCGCCAACCTCAGCCTCGTCGACCTCGGCGCTCGCCGCACCATCAGCAACGACTGGATCCAAAGCCGCGCCGGCTGGACTCCTTTCGACGGCGTCGAAGTCCAAGGCTGGCCTCGCGCCACCCTCGTCGGCGGCAACTTCGTCATGCGCGACGACGAACTCGATGCTTCCACCAAGGGGCGCCCCATCGCCTATTGACGCCAAGCTTGCCCCATTGATCAAGTTCGCGCCGGCCTCTACGGCGAGGGCGAACAGCTGAGAACTTCCGCAGCGCGAGACGCAAACCTCGTACGGCACTTTTCAGAAGTTGAACAACTGGTTGCAGCGGTTTCACTCCCGCCAATAAACCGGCCTGGCCCGAACCGGCAGGCACGAGCATCCGAGCCCGCTTTGAAGAGGTCAAGGACCGGTTCGCAAAAGAGCTTCTCGAAGACGACGAGCCGGAAGGCGCCCCGCTTGGGGACGAAACCCCGCCGGCAATTGGAAACGAAAACCGAACTTTGAGCCGGCGCCTCGTGTATTTGGGACTATCTGCCGCCGCCGGCATCGCTATGGCTGGCGGGGCGGGGTTCTTTTTGGGAACTCAGGCCAAGGCTCCCAGCAACGACCCGAGGATCGAGCGTGTAGACCGGTCGCTCCAGACGGACTTTGGCAAGTTGGATAACTACTTTGGAATCCAGGGTCGCACGGGAGTCTTGAGTGTCTTCTCGACAGCCTCACCGAGGAATGTTGCAAGCTTGGTGCGGTGCGCAATCATGTCACCTTGTTCGACATTTTGGCGCAGGCGACTTTCGACAACCGAGTACAGGTCAGGGGGCAGGCTCGCGTCTCTTGCACCACCGTTGCGCCGATCGATCTGTAGCCCCACCTGACCTTCATTAAGACGGCGGCAACGCTCGAAACAGACGCGGGCTTGAAGACCTTCCTGCAAGCGCTCGTGCAACAAGTCAAGAATGCCTGATGAACGTCACGGCCCCTCAAGTTGTGCCCCGCGGCTCGAAGCTCTCGTTTTCCGCGAACGGCGCGCAAGGCTCTACTGATGCCACCCTTGAGTTTGGTTCCACCAAAGTGAGCATTCGACCAGTCGCCAAGCCAAATGGAACCGTTTCGTTCTGCTACCGGCTATCACGTTCGCTCAAAGGTGCCGTTCAGATCACGGTGGCAACAGCCAGGGAAGTTCGTCGCACGAGGTCATCGTGATCTGATTGGGTTGGCCGGGGACCAGCCAAGGATCGAGACCATGAACTTGATTTAGGAGGTGACGGCAAGGTGACCGGAATCGGGCACTTAGGGGCAAGTGGCGCTTAGGCTCGCGCTCTTCCAGCTCTGAACGGTGTTCTTTGCCGACTTAACGGACTGCTCCAAGGCACCAAGCTCACGTCGGGCCTCATCTGATAACTTCTTCATGTTCTCAAGAAGCGTCGTGAACTGACCCCCTTCATCAATCTGCGCCGAGAGGCTCTTCCCGGTCACATAGCCCAGTTGCAAGCTCAGAAGGACCTTTGCAAGAGCAGCATTAAACCTCTCAAAGCGAACGAGGCTTGACCTTAGCGACTGAATGTTCTCGATGCATTTTGAAAGGATCAGGTCATGGTTCTGATCTAAGATCCCGGCCAAGTCCTCAAACCGAGCCCCATAGGCAGCGACCTGCTGTTCGCCATTCATATCAGAGTCGTTGGTGGATCGGCGGTAGTAGCACTTCATCTCTTCAATCAAGACGCAGAAAGCGATAAGAAATGATGTGCCGTTCAAGATGCCAGAAAGCAGTTCGACCTCGCTGTTTAGCTTCTCGGCCTCTGCCTGTATCTTTAAGGAGACGAGTGAGACCTCTTCGCTAATCACCCCCAAAGCTCGACCTTCTTCGGACAAGCGAGCCGCGGCAACACTTGAGTTCAGTGCGACCTTGGTGATTTCAAATCCGAGTTGATCGAAGTACTTTCGCTTCGTCAAAAGAAGGGCGCGTAACTCAATTAACCCATCGAGGTCAGCAAACAGCTCTTTAGCAAGACTGGGCTCGCCGCCGGGCTTAGGATCCGCCTTGAGTGCCTCCTCTCGAGCTTTGATCTCACTACGAAGGGCCACGGCCATGAAGTCGTCGTAAGATTCAAAGCCCAACTCCGACAAGCGTTCTCCAAGAACAGCTCCGGCTGCTTCCATTCCCTTGCGACCTTCGTTTCCCGGCTGCCTCTCTAGCTGCGAAAGCTCCTGATAAAGATCTTTGACCGTGTCCATGATCGGGCTCGTCGGCTTCAATCGAATGGAAAGGAAGCCATCCTCAATTGGCATCACCAAGGCGAAGACCCAATAGTGTTCCCCGGTCTTCGCCATGTTCTTCACATAGGCACCAATGGGTCGGCCGGAAAGGAGGTATTCCCACAACAAAGAGAAGACGGCCCGGGGCATGTCAGGATGCCGAATGATGCTGTGCGGCTGTTTCAACAACTCTTCGGATGTGAAGGCCGCGATATCGACGAAAACGTCATTGCAGCCGGTGATGATCCCCTTGAGATCCGTAGTCGAGAAAAACAGCTGGGCGACATCAAAAGAGCGTGGCTCGTCGATCGGTTTTGTGGCGTTCTCGTCCATTCAAGAGCCTCGCTTGCTCGCCACCCAAAAAGAAATATAGGGTCACCCTGTCCCAAGATCGACTCGTCGCTTGTTTTTCTTTAGAAGAAGCACCGACAAGCATTTAGCAAAGATGGCCGCCCGTCTTTTCGAGCGTTGAACGACAGAGGCCGAGCGCTCGAAGCACGCTTGGCGCGGTTTTGGACCGCTCATTGGGACCCCGACCCCGCTGACTTTTCAGTTTGTGGCCCCGCCGATCATGTCCGGTACGACGGTGAGGTTTCAGGGATTGGCTTTGTCGAGTTCGGCAAGCAAGGGTTTTTTTGCCACGACGGCGGCGCACGACTTGTTGATTCTTTAGCCGGCATCGCGAGAAGTGGTGGTTGCGTACCTGGTACTGAAAAGTGACGGCGTGGTGCCTGGCACCGCGTAGGCACGAAAGTGGGCCCGAACGTTTGTTCGGGCCCTTGTACTTTCAACGGTCACACACAAGAACGTGCTACCCCGTCGGTGGCACGGTCTACTTGTGTAGACCTCCTGTACAATCACGCATAAGTTGCACCTCCTTTCAGATTGGACTTTTCCAGCCGTCGCAGCCGTGACAACCGCCGCCGGAATATCCTCCCCCTCGGCGGCCCGAGAGGCACATCGCGTCGTCGCTTCCCTCGTTCCGCTTGGGATACAGGGTCGCTCGGTTCACGCTGAGAGCATGATGCCGGATTGCTAAGACGCAATGCAAGCTTCTTGTTGAGGCTGGGGTCAGGAATCTGCGGCGGCTTGGTCTTGACTTTTGATGACTTGGCGCATCACCAGCACGAGAGCTGCAAACACAAAGCCCAGCAGCAACATTGTTGGGTGCTGTCCCCATCGCAAGGCCAACCAACCCGTTAAGGGCCCCACCACCAAAAAGGTCAGTCGAAAAACGAGACTGCGCAGCGAGAGAAAACCCGCGCGATCCGAAGAGGGAACGAAGCGTTGCTCGCGGTGGGAGACAATGGGACCGTTGATGCCGCGCATCAAAGTCAGCACAAAGTAGAAGGCGCAGCCATAAATCGCATAGCTGAACCCAAGCCCGCCAAAACCGACCAACAACATGACGGCGCAAAGAGCGAGGATGCGAGCAAAACCGAATCGGGTTTCGAGATAGTTCGAGGCCAGTGCGCCCAAAGCCACACAGAAGTTGGCGATGGCCCAGATGACACCAAGCCAGACATCGGGAACACCGGCATCTACGGCGTAGAGCTGGATCATCCAGACCGGCAGAAAAGTCGACATGCCGAGGATGATCGCAAGGAGAAAGACGGCGCGAAGGCGTGGCGCCTCGATGAAAGCGTGACGCACGATGGCTTTTATTTGTGACCAAGATTCTGAGCCCGGGGGTCGATGTCGCGCGGGCTCGACCATGCGATAGGCGATGCCGAAGTTGACGACCCACAGCAAGACCTCGAGCCAAAAGACACTCGGCGGCCACCAGAAAAAAAGCGCCCCCGCCGCGAGGGCGGCGACGCCCTCGGCGACTTGGCCACTGGACTGAAAGCGGCCCATCCACACCGTGTAGCGGGCCTCTTGGCCGCTTTCGAGCAAAGACTCGTAGAGCAAGGCAGAGTCGCAACCGGAAATCAAAGACGTACCGACGCCCAGCAAGGCCTCGGCGATGGCAATCTCGGTGAAGGTCGAGGAGTTGGCGTAAAGCGCCCAGCCGACGACATGGAGCAAAGAAGCCGCCATGAGGGAAAAGCGGTAGCCCAAGCGGTCCGCCAAGAAGCCCGAGGGGAACTCAAAACAGACCATCGCCAGACCAAAAGCCCCTTGCAGGACCATGATCTCTAAGAGGCTCATCCCGATCTGTCGCTCGTAGAAGACGGTCAAGACCGCCATCGGAAACAGCGACATCATCAATGCGCGGTAGACGCAAAGCAGGGCCGGGTTTTGCGCCAGGCCTCTCAAGGGTCGGACTACTCCACTATTCGTGTGCTGACACAGTACGGCTCGCCCCCGTCACTCACCAGCTAATGCTCAGCAGTTCTGTTGAGCAAAAAGGGTCAGCGTGGCGGCAAAAAAGAACCCCTGCCTCCGAAGAGGCAGGGGCCGAAGAGTCATCAGAGCAAACGCCGTTTTAGAGGCCCGGCAGAGTCCGATAGATCACTGCGTTAGTAACCGACAGAGTCAGCGGATCACTCACGTCACGAATCAAACCTTGAATCGTGAACTCGAAGGGACCGGCAATACCCGCCGGGAAGTTGAAGAACCAAGGTGCGCCGGTTGCGGGCAACAGCGGCGTACACGAGGCGGAGTTGATCAAGTTGTCCGCCAGGATAAAGAGCCTCGGGTCCTGGGGATTCGCCAGGCAGGGGAACACTGCGAATTGACCCAAGGGGGCCGCGTCGAAGAGATCGCTAGCCAGGGGAACACCACCGGTTCCGGTAATGCTCCAGTCGGTGAAGGCCGTGTTGGCCGGAGGCGTCATCATGGTGAACGAAAGCGGAGCGCCGAAGGCCGAGTTAACGCGACGCAGAGGACCACCACTGGAACCGTTGATCAGCAGCACGTCGACAATACTGCCGGCGTTTTCGTTGACGTTACCGCGGGCTGCGAATTCGTCCATCAAAGGACACTCGAGCAGACGGAAGTTGTCGAGTCCAGCTTCGACCACGGAACCATCGCCCGTGTCTTCGGCCGTAAAGCGCAAGCGCACATTCGCGGTCAGTGCAACGAAATTCGAAACCGCGATGCGGCGCGAATTCCAGACGTTCGTCGACGTTGTGGTCGACTCGACGAGGGTCCATGAGAGTCCGTTGTCGTCACTGATCTCGATGACAAAAGTGTCGTCTTGGATGCCGAAATCGTTGTCGTACCAATAGTCATAGGCGAACTGAGGATCGTCATGGGTGCGCAAATCAAACGCCGGCGACGACAGGTGCGTCGCACCGCCATCAACGTCGGAGTTGCCGTCGACGTTGTCGGTCAGCCAACAAGAACCACTGCCATCCGAGTCCGACGCCGGATCGCCGCGGTCGCCACCGCCCGCAGGAACACCGCGGTCCCAAGCGCCGTCGCTGAGGCCACCGCTGTTCGTGACACTCCAACCGTCAGCCGACTCAAAGTCGCTGGCCACCAAAGCCACGACACCTGCCATCGCCTGATGAGTGGTACCCGGGGCCCCGCTGGGCCCGGTCACGGTGCTAAGGCCACTGATCGAAGTGATAGAGACGTACCAGTTAACCGCGCTGAAACAGGCGAGTGCCGGCAGGGTAGCGCGGAAGTTGTTGCCACCGAGGCTCGTCAGCGGAGTCTGCACAAAGGCAGCCCCGTCGACGGACGCGAACAAAAACGCCGCCGCGGGGTCAGGAGACCCCGAGATGGGGGAAACACTGAGATCAACATCAGTCGTGGTGTTCAATGCGACTTCGCTGGGCACACCATTCGGGAACGAGATGGAAAACTCCGGTACCGCGACATTGACGGTAACGCTGCTCGGAACGCCCGCGCCAGGACGGAACAAGCCGAGGGTGATGTCACCCGGGGGAAGGTCCGAACGGAAGCGAAAGTTGAAGAGGTTGGCCCAACGAATGGCGTTGGCATCGCTGTTTTGAGCCTGGGTCTGGGTCGCCCAGCTCACCGTGCTGCCAGAGTGGCTGCCGGACCAATCGGTGCCGGCTTGAGTTTCACCACTGTGATAAGCGACGTCGTGGAAGCCAATGTTGGTGATATTGGCGGCAGCGCCGACCTGAATATCTAGCGATTGCACCGAGGCGTGCGAGTTCATGTTGTAGATGGCGTATTCGTACTCAGTGATACCACCACCGACGTCCGTTGACTTGTAGCCCACGATTACGCGACCGTCGTTGGGGATGTCAACGATCTCCAGGGTCACGCTAGGATCGTTGGCTTCCCAAGCGAAGATAGCCGACTGCTCGCGGACGGTCGAACCCGAAAGGGAGCCAGAAAATCCGCTGCCCACGGAACCAGAGAAGTTGATCGCGCGGTGGGAAGCGTTGTTGTTCTTGTTCCCGGCAAGGGCGTCATCCGCCGTGACGTAGTGAGCCTCGACGAAAAAGAGCGCACCCGCCACGATGTCGGCTTCAGCGAACTGAAGGCGCTTGAAAATCGAGTTGCCGGTGCTGCCCGCAGGGTTGCTGAAGGGGTAGGGAAAGACGCCCGTGGAGGCGTTGACTTCGAACTTCGGTCCGAGTCCTCCTTGGCTGCCATTGAGGCCCGAGCCGTAGGGGTCGGAACAGCCGGGGTTCAAAACCGAGCCACCACTGCCGGTGCAGTTGTCACAGACATTGCCGCTGAGCGCCAAAAAGCCGTGCTTCAGCCAAGATTGTCCAATTTGCTCAAAGCGACCGTTGCTGAGTCGGTAGAGGTTTTGCCCGATGACGGGGTGGGCCGGGGTGTTTGAAATCCAAGAGAGGTCCGTCGTGCCGATGTTGCACGAGGTGGTCCCGATGGAGATGGCGTCGATGCCACCGATACTGGAGTAATTGGAGATGCTCGGAATGCTCCCGACGATGACGTCGGGGTCGTTCTGAGCGGCAGCGGTGGAAACAAACACACAGCAGGCCAAAATGGCCATCCTGGTGAGGTGACGAAATATCATTTAGCGGTTCCTCGACATGGGGCAAACTTACTGCGCTAGGGTTGGGGTCGCTCAGTTTACACGGAACGGGCCAGCAACCGAATCGGGAAGAGAATGCTCACCGTTTTTTGGGGGGGGTCCTCAGGGACCGAGCCAATCTCTAAAGTGAACCCAAGCACCTTGGACGGCAGCAGTTGCATATTTGAAGCTGTCGGGGCCGATAGGAAAAACCCTAGCCCCGGATAGAGGCTAGGGTTCATGAAATCATCAGAGCAAGCGCCGTCTAGAGGCCAGGCAAGGTCCGGTAGATGACAGCGTTGGTAACCGAGAGGGTCTGCGGATCGCTATCATCACGGATCAAGCCTTGCAGCGTGAACTGGATGGGCCCGGGAATTCCCTCCGGTAAGATGAAGAACCATGGTGCCCCAGTCGCAGGCAACAGTGGCGCACAGCTAACCGAGCCGAGCAAATTATCTGCCAACACAAACAACCTCGGGTCGGTGGGGTTCGCCAAGCAGGGGAAGACCGCGAGCTGACCCAAGGCCGACAAGTCGAATTGGTCGCTCGGCAGTGGAATCCCGCCCTGGCCGACGATGATCCAGTCGGTAAAGCCCGCGTTGGCCGGAGGCGGTAGCATCGTGATGGTGAACACCGCGCCAAAGCCCGAATCGACACGGCGCAGCGGCCCACCGGTTGAGCTATTGACCAAGAGCACATCGACGACGCTGCCAGCATTCTCGTTGACGTTGCCGCGCGCGGCGGCCTCGTCCAAGAGGCGGCATTCGAGAAGGCGGAAGTTGTCGAGGCCCGCTTCGACCACCGACGCTGCACTCGATGCCTCATCTTCGGCCGTAAATCTCAGTCGAACGACCGAGCTCAGTGAGACGTAGTCCAAGACTGCGATACGCCGCGCATTCCACACGTCGGTTGACGTCGTAGTGGCCTCAACCAGAGTCCAAGTAACGCCGTTGTTGTTGCTGATCTCGATGGTGAAGGTGTCATCTTGAACGCCAAAGTCGTTGTCGTACCAAAAGTCGAAAGCGAACTGTGGATCATCGAGACCACGAAGGTCAAAGGCCGGCGACAAGAGTCGTGTCGCGCCATTGTCGACGTCAGTGTTGCCGTCAAAGTGGTCGGTGACCCAACATGAACCGCTGCCGTCAGAGTCCAAGGCCGGATCACCGCGGTCACCGCCACCGAGGGGAAGGGCTCGATCCCAAGCGCCGTCGGTAAGACTGGCGTCGTTCACCACTGTCCACCCATCGGACGTTTCAAAGTCGCTGGCGGCCAAAGCCACAACTCCCGCAATGGTCTCGAAAGTCCCGGCGATCGGAGCGTCCGCAGGCCCGGTGATCGTCGAAAGACCACTCACCGAGTTGATGGTGACATACCAGTTGATCGTGCTGAAACAGGCAACCGCCGGCAAAGTGGCGCGGTAATTGTCATTGCCAAGGTCCGTGAGCGGCGTCTGCGCAAAAGCGCCGCCGTCAACGGAAGCGAACAAGAACGCCGTCGCGGGATCAGGCGATCCAGTAATGGGAGACACCGCAATATCGATCTCGGTGGGGAAGTTCGCGGGAACTTCGCTGGGGACACCGTTCGTGAACGCGATCGAAAACTCCGGGACCGTGGCGACAATCGTGACACTGGTCGGGACGCCAGCTCCGGGTCGGAACAAGCCGAGGGTGATGTCGCCGGCGGGGAGGTCCGATTGGAAGCGGAAGTTGAAGAGGTTGGCCCAACGGATGGCGTTGGCATTGGTGTTCTGGGCCAAAGTCTCACTCGCCCAAGTCACCATGCCGCCGGCATGACTACCGACCCAATCGGTACCGATTTGGGTTTCGCCGCTGTGGTAAAAGACGTCATGGAAGTCAATGCTAGTCACGGTGGCGGAAGAACTAACCTGGATCGCAACCGATTGGATCGAGGCATGTGAATTCATGTTGTAGACGGCGTACTCGTACTCGGAAATACCGCCACCAAGGCTCGTCGATTTGTAAGCGACGATGACCCGACCATCATTGGGAATGTCGATGATCTCGGTCGTAACGCTGGGGTCGTTAGTTTCCCAGGCGAAAATCGCCGACTGCTCGCGAACGGTCGCACCGGTTAGCGAACCATTGAAACCGCTGCCTACTGAGCCAGCAAAGGCGATCGGTCGGTAGGAGGCGTTGTTGTTCTGGTTGCTGGCAAAAGCATCATCGGCCGTCACATAGTGGCCTTCAACAAAATACAGCGCACCCGCGACGATGTCGATTTCGGCGAACTGAAGTCGTTTGAAAATCGAGTTGCCTGTGCTGCCCGCAGGATTGCTGAAGGGATAGTTGAAGACACCCGTGGTCGCGTTGACTTCGAACTTCGGGCCTAGTCCACCTTGACTGCCATTCAATCCGGAGCCATAGGGGTCAGAGCACCCGGGATTCAAAACTGAACCCCCACTGCCGGTGCAGGTATCGCAAAGGTTTCCGCTAAGAGCCAAGAAACCGTGCTTCAGCCAGGACTGACCGATTTGCTCAAAGCGACCGTTGTCGAGCCGGTAGAGATTTTGGCCGATGACCGGGTGGGCTGGCGTATTTGAAATCCAGGACAAGTCCGTCGTGCCAATGTTGCACGAGGTAGTGCCGACTGAAATCGCGTCGATGCCTCCGACGCTTGCATAGTTCGAAATGTTGGGCAGGTCCCCAACGATGACGTCGGGATTGACTTGAGCCGAGGCGGCGGAAACAAACACGCAGCAGACCACTATCATGGCCAAGCCAACGAGGCGACTGAATTTCATTTTTGGGTTCCTCTAATACAGACCGAACGGGCGGCACCTATCTTCAGACTGAAGAGCCTACACCGAACCGGCTGGCAACTGAATCGAGAAGATGGCGAGGAAGCCGCCCAAAGGGCCTTTTGAGGAGGTCACGCGGGCCATGAAACGAGCGCCTGCGCTCAAATCTGCGGCAAATGCGAACACTCGGCAGCGATAGCGATCATTCACCGGCAATACCGGCACTCTCCGCAGGACCTGCAGATCCGCGCCCCGGCAGAATTTATTTCAATTTCCAGAAAATCAGCTAGGGCAGAAGGATACGGCCATAAAAGTCGACGTTAAGCACCACCCCGCCCGGCTCCTCAACGGTGATATGAAGGCGACCGCGAAGTTCGCGCTGATCGGCCGCGGGATTCACCGTGACTTTGACTTCATAAATCTTGCCTTCTTCGATCACGATGATTTCGGTCGAGATCATCTTGTCGCTGCAGTTCGTCTCGACCACTTCGAGCCCGGTGCCCTGCTCTTTCTCCAAGCGAACGGTAAGCGTCTTTTTCTTGCCGGGAATGAGCACGCCAAAATTCAGCTTCTTGGGACTCATCTTGGTCGACGAGAGGATCGTCCCCACCGCCCGCATCGCCCGCTGCGGGATCACCTTGTCATCGGTTTGAACCGCAATGAGATCCTCGAAGTATCCCGTTTGGATTTTGTCACTCAGAGTCACCGTGACATCCCAACCGTAGCTGCCGTCTTCGTTCTTAAAGCGCTTCGGCTCGGTCAGCAGAAAACCGCTGTTGGTGAGGATATTGAGCAGCTTGATCTTGTAGCCCTTGCGCACGGTCACCTTGAAGGAAGTCTTGAACGGGGCCCCGTTCTTCACCTCACCAAGGTTGATGATGTGAGTCGAAATATTCCAGATCGTCTGAATGGTGCCGGTCATCGGCATCTTCAACTTCGAACCCTTCGGATCATTGCTGTGCAAGATGACGAATTTTTTGATCTCGCCTTCGCCGCGGCGGGTGTCAAGCTTCAACGTCAAGTCCGCCGACTCTCCGACGGCGATGACCTTAATGGGCATGTCCACCGAGATACACCCGCAGGTGACTTCGACTTTCTTGATGACCAGGGTTTCTTGGCCGGTGTTGGAGATCGTGATGACTTTTTGGTCGAACTCACCTTGAATTCTCTCACCGAAATCCCATCCGGATTCCGAGAGTTCAAGGACCGGGTTCTGGGCGGCGGCGGTCGCACAAAGAGTCAACAACAGCAAAGCGGGCAAGATGCGCATCGGCGGATCCTTCTAAACGAGATGACAAGCAGGATACGTTCCTCGGCACCACCAAGCCAAGAATTCCCCAAGCTGGGTTCACTTTAGGGAGAGATTCTTAGGTATCGCTCATGAGAGCCCTCTGATAGGCTCCGGCTCTGTGGTGATTTGCATGAAAACCCCTAGGCATCGCTCTTCAGATTCGCATCCCAGATTCCCGCGGTACCCCCGCCGAGAGGCTTTCCTTAACAACCTGCTGCTGGCTTGGCTCACCGTCTCGCTTCAAGCCTGCGGGAGCGACAACCCATCCGCAGGCCCAACGACTGCGAATGAATCTCACCCGATGGCGATTTTTTTCGACATCACCGAGGCCGCGAAGCTCGATCACCTTCACCAGCTAACTCTGGGCGAAAAGCTCCTCCTGCCCGAGATCATGGGCTCGGGGCTCGCCGTTTTTGATGCCGACCAAGACGGCGATCTCGATCTGTACTTTCTAAACGCCGGTCGCCACCGCGACGACGGCGCTGCCAATCAACTGTTCTTGCGCGACAAAAACGGCCACTACGAAGAGGCCCCCGGGGCCCGAGGGCTAGATGATCTCGGCTACGGCACCGGCGTGGCGATCGGCGACGTCGACAACGACGGCGACCTCGACGTCTACGTCGGTAACTGGGGTCCGGATCGTCTTTATCTCAACGACGGCCACGGGAATTTCAAGGACTCCGGCCAGACCTTCGCCGCGGAATGGACGACCTCCGTCGCCATGTTCGACGCCGACCTCGACGGATGGCTCGACATCTACGCGGTGCACTACGTTCACCTCGATGAGCGCAAAGAATGCACGCTGGCGAATGGCCGCACAGACTACTGTAGCCCCAAAGTATTCAATGGCATCCCCGACGCTTTTTACCGCAACCAGGGCGAAGGCAAATTCAAAGACGCCACCGTCGCGGCCGGCATCGGCGCGGCGGCGCTGAACGGCCTGGGAATAAAGGTCATGGATGTCAACCACGATAACTACCCCGACATTTTCGTCACCAACGATGGCGAAGCCAACTTGTTGTGGTTGAACGAAGGCGGCCGAAAGTTCCGTGACGCGGGCTACCGCTTTGGTGTCGCAGTTAACGGCCAAGGCTCTTATGAGGCCAGCATGGGCATCGCTTGGGGAGACGTCGATCAAGACGGCGACTTCGACTTGTTGTGTACTCATCTGACGAACGAAAGCCACACGCTTTACCTTCGCGAGCAAGCCGGTTTTGAAGACGCAACGGGTGCTTTCGGTTTGCACGTCCCGACCTTAGCGGACACCGGTTTTGGCACATCGTTCCTCGATGCCGACGGCGACGGCGATCTTGATTTGGTGGTCGCCAATGGCCGCGTGGGCTGGGCGGAGCCGCACCCCGGGACGGACCCCAAAGACGAATGGCGCGGCTACCCCGAACCCAACCGCTTGTTTTTGAACGACGGCAAGGGCCGCTTCGCGGTCAGCCCGGTGAGGGGCGGTGATTTCGTCAAGGGCCTCGCCGTTTCCCGGTCCCTGGCCGCAGTGGATTTGGACGCGGACGGCGACTGCGACCTTGTTATCGGCAACTCGCGATCCACGACTCGCATCTACGACAATCAGGGTTTTCGAGGCCATTGGCTGGCCTTAGATTTGTATCTTGGCGAAGAAAAACGGCGAGCGCTCGGCGCCTTGGTCACCGCGCGCAGCAAAAGCCGCACCTTCATTGCCGATACTAGCCAAGGTGGGAGCTACCAGACCGCGGTGGACGCGCCCCTGCTGATGTCGCTAGGGTCGGAAACGAGCTTAGAGGCATTGCAGATCCGTTGGCCAAACGGCGAAACCGAGTCATTCGAAATTGGCGCGGTCGACCAGCTCTACCGAATCGTCAAAGGCGAGGGGATTTCCAAGTGAACCGGTGTTGCCATCGCCATGTGACAACGACAACCTGCGGGCGACCTTTCGCGGTCTTGCTGGTCTTGGCTTTAGCCTTGACGGGGCTCTTTTCTGCCTGCCGCAACGAGAACCCGCCAGCCCTCCCTGAGCTTGCGTTACCAGACCTGTCGAACGCCGAAGCGGGCGTGACCGCAGCGCTAAAGGAACAACACGCCGAGCTAAGTCGGGGTGACGCGAGCGCCTATCGCCGATACGCCCGCACCTTGCAAGTACACGACTATCTCGACGAGGCGGTCGCCGCTTACGAAGTCGCGGCCGAGCGATCCGAGGATTCCTTTGAGGACCTCTACTTGGCGGGCACTTGTCTGCATGCAAAAAACCCCGTTCGCGCGCTTGGGTTCTTTGCTCGAGCGCGCAACGAGCGCAAGAACTACTTGCCACTCCACCTCGCCTGCGGGAAGCTCGCGCAAGACCTTGGCGATTCGGCGGCGGCAAGAACTAACTTTGATCGCGCCCTCAAACTAAAGCGGACGTCCGCGGCCCTCCTCGGTCGCGCGGGCATCCACTTGGCAGAAAACGAGATCCCGCAGGCCCTAGATCTGGCCCGCGAGGCGCAACAGATCAGCGCCAGGGACCGCGACCTTTGGGCCTTGTTTGCACGCGCTTACACTAAGAGCGGGGACCTCATCAGATCCCGTAAGGCGCAGGCCATCGCGAAGTCGCTCAGCATGTCGACCGGTATCGCTGATGCCATCCAAGTCGAGATTTACCAAGAAGCCAAAAGCTACCTCGCTCTCGCCCGCTACGCCGGCTTGTTGCTGAATGCCGATCGCCTTGTTGAAGGCCAAAACGCCATTGAGGACGCCCTTCAGATTCGGCCGGAGGAGCCCACCGGGCTCCACATCCTGATCCGGATCATGGGTCGCCGTGGGCAATACCACAGCGCCTACGACATGGCCGAGAAGCTCCTAAACAAAGACGCCGACGATCACGAAGCCGCGTTTTTAAAGGCCGTGATGCTGGTCGACCTCGCTCGCCCCGCCGAGGCCTTGGGCGTCGTAGAAAAGATCGCAGCGACCAAGCCAGACCACATTGAATCGCGACTGTTAATGGGCGCGATTTTGGGGAAAGCGCGCCCAAAACTCGCCAAGGCTCACCTGCGGTTCGTGATCGACAAAGATCCGACGAAACCCGAGCCATACCTTTATCTCGCCCAGATTCTCCATCGCGAAGGCCGGAAAGATCGCGCCATCGCCTTGCTTGAAAAATTCGTCGAGCTCGCCCCTGGCGACCAGCACGTCAAAAGACTTCTCGGCCAACTGCGAAGGCTCTAGCCACGATCTGGCGAACCACGAGAGCGGGATCGACCGCACTGGTGTCGACGGCGAAATCCGCTTCGGCGTAGTGCTTTTTTCGTGCGGCAAGGATCGACCTCAGCTCTTCTTGCGCTTTGGGATTGGCCTGCATCGGCCGCGTATCTCCTTGCTCGACAACCCGCCGCCAATGTTCTTCGGGCGTGGTGTGCAACCACACGACAAAACAAGTTTCCAACAGGCGTCGCCAGGAATTTTGGTGCGTGACGATCGACCCTCCCGTCGCCAAGACGCTGGCACCTGAGCGCTCGAGGTGATCTTCGAGAGCTTCGGCCTCGAGCTGGCGGTAGTAGGGCTCTCCATGCAAGGCAAAGATCTCCGCCAAGTCCAGCCCGCTGCGGTCTTCGATGCGCCGATCGAGTTCGACGAAGGGGCACTCGAGCTCGAGCGCCAGCAGTCGGCCCACCGTGGTCTTGCCCGCGCCGCGCAGACCGACAAGAGCCACCCGGCGGTGAGGTGACGACAGCTCCAGATCGCAAAGGACACCGAGCGGTTGCCGGAGCGCTCGCGCCACGCGGGCGAGTTTCAGGATCGAGATGTTGGCGCGGCCCGCTTCGAGTTCGGTCAGGTATCGGCGCGACAGTTTCGCGCGCGAGGCCAAATCGCCGACGGTTCGATCGCCCGACTCCCGCGCCCGGCGGATGCGCCGACCCAATTCGGCCAAAATGCTGTCTTCGTTCACGGCAAGCTCTCCCGCCTCTAATGGCCAGGTAGGGAGGCACTCCGATGCCCACCGCAATGAGCACTATAGTTCCCTGTCGGCATTGAATCCAGCACAATGTTTCCCTATCCTATCGGCGTTCATGAACAGACCTTTTCGAATCACTGGAGAACTGCCTTGGCCGAATCCGCCAGCATGGCCCCCGTCGACTTTCGGACCCACCCCTCCCGCTACTGCCACTGGGACCTCGAAATCTCGGCTGATCGCGCCACTCTCACCATGAAGGTGGATGAAGAGCAGCCCCTCAACGAAGGCTACGTTCTTAAGCTCAACTCTTACGACTTGGGGGTCGACATCGAACTTGCCGATGCCTACCAACGGCTTCGCTGGGAACATCCCGAAGTCAAAGTGGTGACCATCGTCGGCGGCCTCGACCGCATTTTTTGTTCGGGCGCGAACATTATGATGCTCCGCAGCTCAACCCACGCCTTCAAAGTGAACTTTTGCAAATTCACCAACGAGACGCGGCTCTACATCGAAGAAGCCAGCGAATCCAGCCATCTAAAGACCTTGGTTGCACTGAATGGCACCGCCTCGGGTGGTGGTTACGAGTTAGCCCTCGCCGCCGACCGCATCTTGCTGGTCGATGACCGCTCGAGCACGGTGGCGTTTCCCGAAACGCCGTTGCTGGCAGTCTTGCCCGGCACCGGGGGGCTCACGCGCCTCGTCGACAAGCGCTTCGTGCGCCGCGACCGCGCCGACTACTTTTCAACCCTGGCCGAAGGCATCAAAGGCAAGCGCGCTGTCGAATGGAACCTCGTCGACGACCTCGCTCCCCTTTCGAAGTTCACCGACGAAACGCTGCGGATTGGAGACGAACTCGCGGCGACGATCAGTGACAAGTCCGGCCGCCAAGGCATCGAGCTAAAAGCCGTCGAAAGCAGCTCCACCGAAACCGGGTTCAAGTACGAGTACGTCGAAGTCGCTTTCAGCCACGAAGGCAGAGTGGCCGAACTTTGCCTGCGCGTTCCCGAAAACCCCAAGCAACCCAAGAGTGCCGCGGAAGCCCGCGATCTCGGTTGTGAATGGTGGATTCTGAAGATGTTCCGCGAGCTCGACGACGCGCTCTTACAGCTTCGCATCAACTACCTCGATATCGGCTTGATCTTGCTGAGGACGCAAGGGTCCATTGAGACCGTCCTCGCCGCCGATGCCAGCTTGGATGAATTCGCCGACGACTGGTTCGTCAACGAAGTGCGCCAGCAACTGAAACGCGTTCTCAAACGCTACGACATGATGGCCAAGAGCCTCTTCGCCCTGGCCGAAGAGGGCTCGGCCTTCGCAGGTACCTTGCTCGAACTCGCACTGGCGAGCGACCGCTTCTACGTCTTGACCGACCCGGACTTTCCGGTCGCCATGGCCTTTGGGCCGATGAACCGCGGCGCCTACCCGATGGGCAACGGGCTTACCCGACTCGAAAGCCGATTCCTCGGCGAGCCGGAATGCGTAGGACAGGCCTTGGAAGTCGAAGGCGTCTTCGACGCGAGTCGCGCCGATGAGCTGGGACTATCAACGATCGCCCCCGATGAGATTGACTGGGAGGACGAGCTGCGCGTGGCCATCGAAGAACGCGTGAGCTTCTCGCCCGACGCCCTCACCGGTATGGAAGCCAACCTTCGTTTCGCTGGCCCTGAAACGATGGAGACCAAGATCTTTGGCCGCTTGACCGCCTGGCAGAACTGGATCTTCCAACGTCCTAACGCCGTCGGCGAAAAGGGTGCGTTGACCTGCTACGGCTCGCCCGTCCAACCTGAATTTGATTACAAGAGGACCTGAACCATGGGCATCGATTACACCGAGAAAATCCCCAACAACGTCAACTTGCACACGGACCGTCGTCTGCAACGCGCGTTGGAGAAGTGGCTGCCCGAGTATTTGCAGTGGTGGCAAGAGATGGGGCCTACGGAGTTCAACGACAAAGAGATCTACTTGCGCACCGCTATCAGCGTTGATCGCGAAGGTTGGGCGACGTTTGGCCACGTCAAGATGCCCGACTACCGCTGGGGCATCTTCCTCACCGAACAAGAAAAAGACCGCAAGATCGGCTTCGGTGACCACATGGGCGAACCCGCGTGGCAGGAGGTCCCGGGTGAGTATCGCAATGCCCTTCGCCGTTTGATCGTGACCCAAGGCGACACCGAGCCCGCCTCAGTGGAACAGCAACGCCTTTTGGGTCACACCGCACCTAGCCTTTATGACCTGCGCAACCTCTTCCAGGTCAACGTCGAAGAGGGCCGTCACCTGTGGGCCATGGTCTACCTGCTGCAAACCTACTTCGGCAAAGACGGTCGCGAGGAATCCGAAGAGCTTTTGGAACGCCGCAGCGGCAACGCGGATTCGCCGCGCATCCTCGGCACCTTCAACGAGCCGATCTCTGACTGGTTATCGTTCTTTTGCTTCACGATGTTCACCGATCGTGACGGCAAGTACCAGTTGCTCGCCCTCGCCGAGAGTGGCTTCGATCCTTTGGCACGCACCTGCAAGTTCATGCTCACCGAAGAAGCTCACCACATGTTCGTGGGGCAAACGGGCCTGAACCGCATCATGGAACGCACCTGCGAAATCATGAACGAGCACCCTGGCGACGATCCCAAAAAGCACGGCGTGATGCCTTTGGATCTCGTGCAGCGTTACATCAACCGCTGGAACTCCTCGTCGCTGGACTTGTTCGGCGCTGAGGTCTCCAGCAACGCCGCGAACTTCTTCGCCCAGGGCTTGAAGGGTCGCGCCTACGAAGCCCGAGACTTCAAAGACCACACGGCACTCGAAGACAGCTACACCATCGAAAAGTACAACGACAAGGGCGAGCTCATTCGCGAAGAGGTTCCCCTGCGCAACGCGATGAATGAAGTCCTCCGTGTCTCCTACGCCGAAGACAACGCGCGCCATTGCAAGGTATGGAACAAGACGATTGCGAAGACCGGTGTCGATTTCACCGTTACCTTGCCGAGCCGCTGCTTCAATCGTCAGGTCGGAATTCACGCGGGGCAGTTCATCACGCCTGAGGGCAAGCCGATCAGCGAAAGCGAGTTCAAATCGCAGCGCGCCGAATGGCTGCCGACGGCAGAAGACGAGGCCTACGTCAAAAGCCTGATGGTCAGCGTCACCGAGCCCGGCAAGATCGCGGGCTGGATCGCGCCGCCGAGCAAGGGCATCAACAACAACCCCTTTGATTACGACTACGTCCGTCTCTAGGATTTAGACCGTTCTCAAGGTCCTTTAAAGCGCCGGTGGGGCCTTCTCGACAAGACTTCGAGAATATCCGCCAGCGCTTTCTTTTTTGCTTCCCCCGATAGTGAAACGCCCTAAGTCGGGTTGAAAGAAAACGCTAGGTGCATTCTGAGAACCGATGGGTGTTCACCCACCCAAAGAAGGCCAAGCTTTCGGTATGCATCGAATGAGTATTCTTTCTCTACTCGCGCCCCAACGCTATAGTTTGGGACTTCGCGGGGGTGACCAAATCCCTCGCCACAACGTGCCATCATCACCGTGATGCCAAACACAATTTAAGCCTCGAAAACTACGTTTCAAATCTTGGATCCTAGGTTCGTCGTCGAAAGATTGTCTGCGCGTTTTCCGATGACCCCTCAACCGGGAGATCTTACATGCGCATGCGTCTCGCACTCGCGTCCCTCGTTCTGGCAATCTTTGCGGCCTCGGCGGGCGCACAGGTCTACATCAACGAATTCTGTAGTGATCCAAACGGCGCGGCATTCGTGCCGACCACCGGCGACTTCAACCTCGATGGCACCGGCAGTTCGGCCGAAGACGAATTCGTCGAGATCGTCAACGCGGGCGCGGTTAGCGTCGACATCAGCGGGTGGACCGTCTCGGACGCCGTCGCGGTTCGCCACACTTTTCAGATGGGCACCATGCTCCCGGCGGGCAGCGCCATTATCGTTTTCGGTGGCGGTAGCAGTCTCGCGACATTCAATGCTCAAGGCGCTGGCCTTGGGGTCTTTGCGTCCAGCGGGTTCACCAGCTTTAACGTTGCTGGCGACACCATCACCATCGCCGACAGCCTGGCCGTCGTCGTCGACAGCTACACCTACCCCGACGGCGGTGGCAGCGACATCGGTGACGGCGAATCGGTCGTCCGCGATCCCGAAGCACCCGGATCGGCTTTCAGCTTCCACACCGTGGCCGGCCTGGGCCTACGCGCCAGCCCCGGCTTCCACAGCGATGGAACCACGCCCTACCTCCCCGCCAGCGAAATGACCTTTAGCTACAACTACCCCGGCAACGGTGGCGACGTCGCCTTGAACATCCGGGTCAACGGTTCGCAGGTCACAACGTTTACCGGTGACGTCGCGATCGGTCTCAGCGACAACTTCGCCTTCGAAATTCTGTCACCGCTCGGCAGCACCAACAACAACGGCTTCGCCCTCATCTACTCGGTCTACACCACCGGCGCCGCGCCAGCTGGCATCCCGATCCAAGGCGCAGGCTTCCCCCTCGACGTTTGGATTGACCCATTCACACTGCCCACTTTCGTGCCGCTGGATGGCCTCAACCCCACCAATCCCCTGTTGATCCCGACCGTGAGCCCCTTCGGCTTCGACTTTGGTCCCTTCGATGTGCCCCCCACCGTCGTCGGCATGGGCCTCTCCGCCATCTTCCAGGTCTTCGCCGCCGCCCCCGGCAGCGGTCTCTTTCTCGACTTGGCAATCTCGGACGCCATCGCCCTCGACCTTCCCTAAGCAAAGCCGAGCCTCCGTTCCAAAAGAGGCCGCGACTCCCAAGAGTCGCGGCCTCTTCCGTTTTGAATTTCCATTTGTTCGAGCATGAAGCC
Source organism: Planctomycetota bacterium (assembly GCA_036479435.1). GTDB lineage: Bacteria > Planctomycetota > DRQF01 > JAZGFI01. The sequence goes on from JAZGFI010000206.1 coordinate 33,203, forward strand.
CGTCGCTTCGGTACTCAACGAAAGCTGACAACCCGAATGCTCTGGTGAGAACTCGCGCCTTCGTTCATTCCTTGCTCTTTGATTCTGTCAGACCAGAGCGGCATGCTGCTCGAACTCAAGCGGCGGCAGGAAACATGAGCGGCGACAAAGAGCACATCGAAATTAAAGGCATTGAGGCCCTTGTCGCTTCTGGCGAATCCGAAACGCTAGAGTTCAAAAAGAGCACGGCGCAGCTGAAGCCAGCGTGTGAGACGATTTGTGCTTTTTTGAATGGTAACGGTGGCCAGGTCATCATCGGCGTCAGCCCCAATGGAAAACTCTCTGGTTTAGAGGTGTCAGACAAGACTCGCTGCGACATCGCTGATGCCCTCGCCAAGATCGAGCCAGATCCTGCTGTCTTTCAGACCGAGATCCCCTTGAAAGGTCGACTCAGCCTTATCGCACTAAAGGTGCATCCAAAAAAAGGCCAGAAACCCTACTTGTTCGACGGGCGCCCATTTCAAAGGCGAGGCCCAACGACCTCCCGAATGTCATCCGACACCTACAACCGCTTGCTTCTTCGCCGACCTGAGAATCAGAGCCTTTGGGAGTCTCGCGTCGCTGAGTCTTTTGCCATTGAGCATCTCGATACAACCGAGATTGAGCGAGTGGGGCGACTCGCCCAAGCAAAGGGAAGTATCCCTGGCGACGTTGTTTTGGACGTAAGGGAGGTTCTAAGAGGTTTTGAGGTCTTGGGCGACAATGGAGAGCTTCTCAATTCTGCCGTTGCTCTTTTTGGCGCTTCGAACTCTCCTCGCAGAAGCATGCATCAGTGTTCGCTCCAGCTCGCTTGTTTCGAGGGAATCGAGAAGAGTGTCTTCATTGACCAGCGTGAAGTGGCCGGTGGCGCGTTCTACTTGCTCGGGGAAGCTGAGAACTTCATCCGACGCCATATGCCGGTCTCAGCGAGAATTGTTGAGGGGGAGATGGAACGACGAGAGGTCCCGCTCATCCCTTGGGAGGCTCTGCGTGAAGCCTTGATGAACGCGCTTATTCACCGGGACTACTCCAACGTCTCGGGCTCTATTGACCTCGCGATCTATGCCGACCGGCTTGAAATCTGGAGCATCGGGGAGCTTCCCGAGGGCCTCCGCATTGACCAACTCAAAAAACAGCACAAGTCCGTCCGCCGCAATCCGAACATCGCCGCCGCTTTTCGGCACTGTGGCCTGATTGAAAAGTGGGGCCGGGGCACTCAGATTTTGGTTAGACGTTGCGTTAGTGCGGGGCTTCCTGAACCGGATTTTCTCGAAGAGCAAGGCTTCTTCGCGGTCATCTTCTCAGCTCCGTTCGCTCCGCTAGCGTTGATAGGAGATGTCGACCTCTCAGCGCTTGAGAAAGAACTCTTCAATCTCATTTCGCCGACCGACAAAACGCCAGTTCGAGTCCTCACGCTGGCAACGGATGGAGTTTCTCGGCGTTCCGTCCAACGAGCCCTGAAGAGCCTTGTGGACCTAGGACTCATCGCCAAGGTGGGGGGCGGGCACGCGCTGGGATATCGAAGGGCGACAAGGGGATAGCGCGCTCGTGGCGCGCTCGTGGCGCGCTCGTGGCGCGCTCGTGGCGCGCTCGTGGCGCGCTCGTGGCGCGCTCGTGGACCGACTAACTTCCGGTCTTATTCTCTTGCTTGGCGACCCAGGCTTCCCAGGAGCGGCCATCAGCGGTGTCGCGGCCATCGAAGTCAATGGCCGCGATGGTGGCGGCTAGAAAGCGCTGTTTTTCGGAGTCTGCCGCCTTGGGGTAATACTCAACGAAGGGCTCGGCGATGGCGAAATCGCGGTTGAATAAGAAACCCTCGATCTTCGTGCCGTCTTTTAGTTCGACGGTCACGTCACCGCGGTAGTCGACGGCTTGCTCGACGGCGTAGCGCAGATCGGCATCGCTGCGGGGGGAAAGGCGGGTGCCCTTCATGCTTTTATCTTCGGACATGCTTAGCTCACCATTGCCTTGACCGTGCGGAAGATTCCCATGGGTGACGAAAAAGTGTCGTCGACGGCGGTGGCTTCGTAACCGCTGTGCACCATGCAGTCGCGGCACTTTTCGTTGTTGCGATGGCCGTAGGCATCCCAGTCGGTTTCGGACATGAGTTCGGCGAAGCTGTCGGCGTAGCCTTCTTGCAACAAGTAACAGGGCTTTTGCCAGCCGAAGATGCAGTAGGTCGGGTTGCCCCACGGCGTGCAGTCGTACTCGATCTTGCCCTCTAAGAACCGCAGGAACATAGGCGAGTGGTTGAAGCGCCAGCTCTTTTTGGGCTTGCCGAGAATGCGTTTGAAGAGTCCCTTGGTTTTTTCGCGACCGAGGAAGCTCTCTTGGTTGGGGGCTTTGGAATAGGAGTAGCCCGGCGACAGCATCATGCTTTCGATGTTGAGGTCCATCATGTCGTCGAAAAAGCCGTGCATCTTCTCGGGGTCGGCGCCAGCAAACAAAGTGGTGTTGGTCGTGACGCGAAAGCCGCGTTCGACGGCGAGCTTGATGCCCTCGATCGCCTGGTCGTAGGTGCCATCGCGGCAGACGGAATAGTCGTGCTCGGCCTTAGGTCCGTCCATGTGAACACTGAAGGAGAGATATTTGGTCGGCTGGTAGTCACCGGCCTCGAGTTTCTCTTTTAGGAGCAGCGCGTTGGTGCACAAGTAGATGTATTTTTTGCGCTCAACGAGACCCCGCACGATGGCCGGCATCTCTTCGTGCATCAAGGGCTCACCGCCAGGGATGGAAACAATGGGCGCGCCGCATTCGTCGGCGGCGGCGAGGCACTGCTCGGCGCTGAGTTGGCGCTTTAGGATGTGGCCGGGGTACTGAATCTTGCCGCAGCCGGCGCAAGACAGGTTGCAGCGAAAAAGCGGCTCCAACATGAGCACGAGGGGGTAGCGTTTGTTGCGACGGATTTTTTGACCCATCACGTAACTTGCCACGGTCGCCATTTGGGAAACGGGGACGGCCATATCGGGGTTCACTCCTCATCGAGGCGCCAGAGTTCCTGGACACCGGCTGGATGATACCGGGAATCAGCGGCCGGAAAAGCACTGATACGCCCTGACGAGGGGGTTGGCTCGGACTATGATCCGCCATCGCCATGAAGGTCGATACGAACTAGTCTAGCTTTGCCAGGAGTAGGGTATGAGCCGTCTTCGATTTGCCACCAGTCCGAGTTCTGCCCTAAAGGGCGCTGAAACCCTGATTTTGATCGCTCCTCGCCGTACTTGGCGAAAGAGCTGGTGTGGCTTTTTGGATGGCAAGGCCTGGTTGGCGACCCTTGAGAAGGCAATTCGAAATTCGGGGACGAGCCCTGCGGGCACGGCCACGTCGACCCTGACCGGCGAAAAAGTGCTCCAACGCGTTATCGCTATTTCCCTGCCCGACGAGGTTTCGCGCCATAACTCCCCGGCTCGCCACGAGGCGGCCCTGAAGTCGCTGAAAAGGCTGGGGCTGAAGAAAAGTGACCATGTGGCGGTGATAGCGGCCTTGGACGAGCCGGGCCATCAGATCGCTCTGGCGAACGCGGTGGGTCGAAAGTTCTGCCTTTATTCCTCCAAGACGGGGGCCGGGAAAAGCGGCAATTTGAGTTTCGCGGCGGTGGACGCCAAGGGAGCGGCCTTGCGCTGCTCTAAGCTCACCCAGGAAACCGTGCACGCTGCCCGCTGGGCGGCCGAACTTGTTGATACGCCGACGGCCGAACTGAGTGCGGCCGATTTCGTGCGGGTCACGAAAAAGGCGCTGCGCGGCATTGCGGGAGTCAGCGTCTCAGAGATCCGTGGCAACAAACTGTTGGAGAACAAGCTCGGCGGCCTCCACGCCGTGGGACGTTGCGCCGTGGTGGAGCCGCGATTGCTGCTGCTTTCGTTCAAGCCCAAAGCGGCCAAGCGTCACGTCGGCTTGGTGGGCAAGGGCGTGGTTTATGACACCGGCGGATTGAGCCTCAAGGGCAAGATGGGGATGCCGGGCATGAAAAGCGACATGGGAGGTGCCGCGGCGGTTGCCGGGGCCTTCCGTGCGCTCGTGGCGTCTGGGTTTTCGGACCGACTGACGGTGGCCATTCCCTTGGCAGAGAACGCCATCGGCCCCAATGCCTTTCGGAACGACGACATCATCCACATGCACAGCGGCCACTCGGTTGAAATCAACAACACGGATGCCGAGGGGCGTTTGCTCTTGGGGGATGGTTGTTCTTACTTGGCGCGCAAGATCAAGCCAGATTTGATCATTGACGCCGCGACCTTGACCGGCGCGCAACTTGTCGCCACGGGCTACGCGCACGCGGCGGTAGTTTCGAACCGAGAAGGCCTGGAGAAAAAAGCGGTCAGCGCGGGTCTTGCAAGCGGGGACTTGGTGCACCCTTTGCCTTTTGCACCGGAGTTTTATCAGTCCGAATTTAGCAGTCGCGTCGCCGACATGAGAAACTCGGTGGCCAACCGCTCCAATGCGCAGGCGAGTTGTGCTGCCCAGTTCATCTACGCCCAAATCGACGACGTCAACATTCCCTGGCTACACGTCGACCTCGCCGGCCCCGCCTTCCGCGACGGCCGCGGCACCGGCTTCGGCGTGGCCCTCCTCGCCGACCTCGCCTCCCGCATCCAAAACTCCGACCTAAAATCCTAAACCCTGAACACTTGCGTCAGACCAAAGTCAGCACCCTTTCAAACCCAAAGTCGAACTTCCATCCTCTCTTTCGCCCGCAAGACATGCGTAGGGGTGCCTGCGGCTTGGCGGGTTAGTTGCCCAGCTTCGTGACGATGTCGAATTCTTTTTTGGCGACGGGTTGGACGCTGAGGCGTTGGCCTCTTTGCAGAAGAGGCATCTTTTCGAGACCTTTGGTTTGGCGGAGGTCTTGGAGGGAGATGATGTCGTCGAAGGACTTTTTGTGTTTGATGTCGACCATGAACCAACGCGGGTCTTCGGGTTTGGATTTGGGGTCGAAGTGAGAGTCCTTGGCGTCGAACTGGGTGTGGTCGGGATACGACTCCTTCACGACTTCAGCCACGCCGGCGACGCCAATGGGCTGGACGCGGCTGTGGTAGAACAAGACGAGGTCGCCCTTTTTCATCTCGTCACGCATGAAGTTTCGAGCTTGGTAATTGCGGACGCCGTCCCAACAGGTTCGCTTGCCCTTGGCGCTGCGGAGGTCTTCGATGCTGAAGACGTCGGGCTCGGATTTCATCAGCCAGTAATTCACTTTGTGGCCCTTCCGAGAAAATCGCCGGTACGGGTATCGATGTTGAGGCGCTCGCCTTCGCTGATGTGCTCAGGAACCTGCACCGAGTGACCCGTTTCGAGAGTCGCGGGTTTGGTGCGCGAGGTCGCCGAGTTGCCTTTGACAGCAGGGTTGGTCTGCGTGATGGTCAAAGCCACCGTAGGCGGCAGTTCCAAGGCGATGGGTGACTCCTTGTAGATCAAAGCCAAGACTTCCATTTCTTCCACCAGGAACTTCGACTCCCATTCGAGATCACCAGCGGGCAGGAAAAACTGCTCGTAGCTGGTGAGATCCATGAAGTGAAAAGCGTCGCTGTCGGCGTAGAGAAACTGGACTTTTTGGCGTGAGAAGTCGGGGACCCCAAAGGTGTCACCACTGCGAAAAGACTTGTCGAGCTTCTGCTTGGTTTTCAGATTGCGCAGGCGGACCTTGTGGATGACCGTCGCCCCTCGCGCTCTGGGGTCTGAAGATTGGTAGGACTCGACGATGTAGGGTGCATCTTCGAAATCGATGATCAAGCCGCGCTTGAGGTCGCTGGTGTTGTACATGCGGATACCTTTTAGTTGCTGTGCTTGATTTTGTCACCTTCAAGGCGAGGCACAACGCGACTTAGGCGAAAAAGCGCTCCAGGATTTTGATCATGGCCGCTTGGTCGTCGCGGCCCGCCATTTCACGGCAGGAGTGCATCGAGAGCATCGGATTGCCGATATCGACGGTCTTGATACCGAGCCGGGCCGCGATGATGGGGCCGATGGTCGAACCGCAGGGCATGTCGGTCCGCATGACGAATTCTTGTACCGGCACGCCTGCCTCCGCGGCGAGGCGCTTGAAGAACGCGGCGGAGTCCGCCTCGGTCGCATAGCGAGCATTGGCGTTGTATTTAATGCAGGGCCCCTGATTGATGGCGGGCTTGTGGTGCGGATCGTGCTTGGCGGCATAGTTGGGGTGGACGGCGTGAGCCATGTCCGCCGACAGGTGAAAGGTTTTGGCTCGCGCCCGGCATTCCGCCTCGGTGCCGCCACCTTGGACGCAGGTCACGCGCCGCATTACGTCAGCCAAAAAAGAACTCGCCGCCCCCTGAGCCGAACTAGATCCGACCTCTTCGTGGTCGTAGAACACCAGCATGCGTGTCGTCGCGGTCGCAACATCGGCTTTCGCCAACAGCGCGACCAAAGCCGCGTGGCAACTCGCCAGATTGTCCAGGCGTGGGGCGTGGACAAACTCTTCGTTCAAACCAGAAAAGCCCGAGGGTTCGATGGTGTGCAACATCAGCTCAAAGGCGAGGATTTCTTCGCCGCCTTCGAGTTGAACTTGGCCCTTGAGCCAAGCCGGAAAATCAACTTCTCCGCCACTCAGGCCGACGATAGGCGGCATGACGACTTGACGGTTTCCGACACCTTCATCATTGGCCTTGCGACCGAGGTGAATGGCGAGCTGTGGGACTCGGGCCAAAGCTCGTTCGCTCTTCACGAGGATTGAGCGCTGGCCATTGGCCCCGCCGACAACGACTCGCCCCGCGATACCAAGGTCGCGATCGAACCAAGTCGAGAGCAAAACGCCGCCGTAGATCTCGACGCCGAGCTGTTGGTAGCCCTCACGCTCGTAGTCCGGGCGGGGCTTTAGGCGCAGATTGGGGCTATCGGTGTGCGCACCGACCACACGAAACCCCGCCTCGGCCGCTTCCTCGTTACCGACGATGAACGCGGCGATAGTGGTTTCGTTGCGGATGACGTAGTGACGAGCGCCGACCGCCAAAGACCAAGCGTCGCCTTCCATCAGCTCACTGAAACCCGCGCCCTCCAAGCGACGCCGCGTCTCGGCGACCGCGTGGAATGGAGTCGGGGCCGCATCGATGTAGTCGATCATGTCCTGGGCCGCAGCCCGCGTCACAGCGTTCATCTTAGACCTCAACAGACCTCAGAAGTTTAGGATCCAGCCTCGAACATTCGTTGGCTTAGACCCAGCCTCGAACCTTCATCGACTCCGCGACTCGTGCCACGGCAACGACGTAGGCCGCCGTACGCATGTCCACGGAGTATTGCTTGGTGGCATCGTAAACGGCGTGGAAGGCTTTTGTCATCTTCTTGTCGAGGCGCTCGTGGACTTCTTCAAGCTCCCAGTAGAACTGCGTTCCGTTCTGCACCTGCTCGAAGTACGAAACCGTCACCCCGCCAGCGTTCGCGAGAAAATCTGGGATCACAAAAACACCGTTGGCGGCGAGAATCTTGTCTCCCTCGGGCGTCGTCGGGCCGTTAGCCAGCTCGACGACAATCTTGGCTTTCACGCGGGCGGCATTTTTGCCCGTGATCACACCTTCTAGGGCCGCGGGCACCAAAATGTCCATGTCGAGCTCTATCAGCTCTTTGTTGCTAACGGCCTGCGTATTGCCAAAACCAATGACGCTACCGGTGCGAGTTTTGTGCTCGATGAGGTCGGGGACTGAAAGGCCTTCGGGGTCGTACACCCCTCCCTTCGAGTCCGAAGCCGCCACGAGCTTCTTGTCGCGGCCGAGCAGCTCCGGCACCAATAGGGCCATGTGCTGGCCCGCGTTGCCAAAACCCTGCACCGCAAAAGTAGCCCCGTCACCAACGTCGGTGACCTTAAGAGCCTCGCGCAAACAAAAAACACCGCCGCGCGCCGTCGCGTCACCGCGGCCATGCGAACCGCCATAGGATAGTGGCTTACCGGTGAAAGTGCCTGGCGCATTGAAGCCGCGCTGCCAAGAAATCTCATCGGCCATCCAGGCCATGACCTGCGGCGTCGTGTAGACATCGGGAGCCGGGACGTCTTTTTCCAGACCCAAGATCCGACCGACTTGGCGCACGTACTGACGCGACAAGCGCTCAAGTTCGCCAAGGCTCAGCTCTTTGGGATTGCAAATGATCCCGCCTTTGCCTCCGCCGAGAGGAATGTCCACGACGGCGGTCTTCCAAGTCATCCAGGCGGCGAGGGCGCGCACGGTGTCGATGGTCTCATCGGGGTGGAATCTGATTCCCCCCTTCGTGGGGCCGCGCGCGTCGTTGTATTGGACCCGAAAACCCTTGAAGACTTTCGTGCTGCCGTCGTCCATCTTGACCGGCAAGGAAACATGCAGTTCCCGCAGGGGTTCAAGCAAAAGCGCCAAAGTGCCCTCGTCGAGCTTCAGATACTGATTGGCGTCGCGCAGCTGGCGCTGGGCCATTTTGAAGGGGTTGTCTTCAACCCCGTCGGGGACGGTGGTAGCTTCGCTCATGTCGCGTTCCGTTGAGTTTGGGTGAAAACCGCCGAATTCGGCCTTTTCCGCTCTCTGATAACCTCTTTGTGCCAAAGCATCATCCCTAACTTTGAAGTTTGGTTTTTCGCTTTGGTCGCAGGGTGGCTAACCCCTACGGTTCACGAACATTTGTCGATCCCTTATGATCTCCCAAAACACGAGTTCCTCGCGCGCCCGAGCGACGAAATTCCCCAAGGAGACTGCCCACCATGGTGCGCAGCGCATCCACGGTCTTGTTGATTCTCGGTCTGGCCACTGCAGCACTGCTGTGGTCCGGGCCCGGAGATAGTCACCAACCGGCCCTCGCCAAAACTCTCGACCCGGCCGCGGCCGCCGCGGATTCCTGGACCTTCATTCTGAACGACATTCAAGACCTCCCGCGCGAAGGCGAAACCGAGGAGATGTTCGGCTTCCTTTTCGACGTCGGCGCCTTCGGAATTCCGGAGCTCAAACGCAGCTGGAAGCTTCGCGGCAGCCCGCCGAGATTTCGACCCCACCCTGATTCGGCACGCACCTACCGATGGGAGCTCTTAGACAGTCGTGGCATCTTGCTCGACAGCGGAAAACACCTCGACAAGATCGCGCTCTACACGAGCACTGAAAACGGCCCCTGTCTTAAGTCCACCGTTCAGGATCACGGCATGTTAATCCGATGCGTCTTCCATCCCGCGGCGCAAAGGCTCCGCATCACGCTCGCCGGCAGCCAGACGGCCCATCATGACGAGGAGCACGGCCACTAATGCAATCCCTCAACAAGCTCACTCCGCTCCTCATTGCCACGGCGATTTTCGCCACCGTCTTAGGCTCTAGCGCCACAAGCTACGGCCAAAGCGTCTGGACCACCGTCAAAGAATGGGACACCGGCGACTCCGGCAATCGTCTCGACATCGTGATCATGGGCGACGGTTACACCGCAGCGGAGATGCCACTTTTTCGCACGCATGTTTCCAACTTCATCGCAGCCTGGCTCAACCAGACGCCGGTCGTGGAGTACAAACAACACGTCAACATCTGGCGCATTGAAGTCGAATCAACCGATAGCGGCGCGGACCACCCGAGCGCCTGTTTCACGACGCCCGTCATGGTCAACACGACTTTGGATGCGAGCTACTGCACCGGCGGCACCCAACGCTGTCTTTATTGCAACACAACGACCGCCCACGGTACGGCGGCGCTTAACGTGCCGATGTACGACGAGGTCATCGTCGTCGTCAACGACTCGGTCTACGGCGGCTGCGGCGGCTCCGTCGCCTGCTACGCCGGGGCGAATTCGAGTTCGCTCGGCATCGCCATTCACGAACTGGGCCACTCCGTGTTCGGGCTTGCCGACGAGTACGACTACGGCTCTTCCAATCCGACTTACACCGGCGGACAATTCAGCCAGGTCAACGTCTCCAACCAAGATGCCGCCGCAATGACGGCTGCACAATCGAAATGGCACTACTGGATCGGCCTTGAAGGCGTGAGCGCCTTTGAAGGTGCGGCCTACCACCCCTTCGGCGTTTGGCGGCCAAAGTCAAACTGCCTCATGCGCAATCTCGGGCAGCCCTTTTGCCCCGTTTGCCGCGAGGAGGTTATTGAGGACCTGTGGGACTACGTCACCGGTTACGACGATGTGACGCCCTCAACGACGGGTCAAAACCTTTACCCCTACGACCAAATTCTCAGCGTTTCGCTGCCTGACGTCACGCACAATGCCATGCAAGCCGAATGGTTGATTGATGGCGTCGTGCAAGCGGCGGCGGGAACGACCAACACCGTGGGCGCGGTAACTACCTACAGCTTCGATCCCTCGACCGTACTGGCTCCCAACAGCGGACAACACCAAATCACATTCCGCATCACAGACGCCGTGTCTTGGTACTTGAAGGTTCAGCCCTACCGACCCTTGCCAAACGTCGAGTGGATGGTCACGGATGTGATCGTCGACTTCGAAGTCACCTCGTTTTCAATCAACACGCCCGCCGACGATGCCGGAGAGTTGTTGACCGTCGACGAGACGATCAGCAACTCGGGGTCGACCGCCTCGCCCGTCGTGCGTGTCGGCTACTACGCTTCGACAGACGCGAACATCACGACCTCGGACACCCTGATCGAAGTCCGCGACTTGGCCCCGATCCCAGCGGGCACTTCGGTGTCTCTGACGAAGTCGGTGCGACTGCCAACGACTTTCCTTTTCGCAACCACGCAAGCCTACATCGGCATGATCGTAGACGACCTCGAAACCCTGACCGAAACCAACGACAACAACAACCGGGCTGTTGACACGACACCGCTGCCCTTCAACAACGCGAGCAGTCTGCAATCAACGACTGGCCTCATGCCCGCTGCCGCAGCGACGAGTGCGACCTTGTCGATCGACGTCGGAAGCGAGTACGGTGGGAGTGGCTTCATCATGGTGCCGTCGGTAACACCCACGACCGGTCCTGGATCTTGGCTGGGCCCCTTCGTCGGCTTCGTAGATCTCGCCCTGGACGATCTCAGCGACCAAGTCGTGGGCGGACTTCTTGGAGCCCCCATCTTCCAAAACTTCGCGGGAACGCTCGACGCCTTCGGACAGGGACAAGCCGTCTTCTTTAAGCCCGCCCTGCCTCCGAGTGTCGCCGGTGGCTTTATCCACTTCGCCGCCGCGATCATCGAACTTGACGGCGGCGGCAACATCGTTGCGCCCCGCGTCACGAACAGCACATCCATTTTGATTTTCTGATTCACGGCCTGGAATGAAAAAGGGCTGCGCGACTTTCCCGACATGTTCCAAAGGAACCAGGAATCGAACCTTGGAGAGCGCAAGCGAACGCTCAAAGTGCCATGGGAAAGAGAGTCTCCGGCAAGGGCTTGGACCGCACCAGGGGCTGTTGCACGTCCTCTGCGTCTACCTCTCCGGCTGTTTGAAAGCGCTTGGAATACCTACTCGACCATCCTCTGCATCCCCGTAATTGATGCTGGAGACCAAAGAGAGTTCGAATTGCTCAGTAACATCAGCGCCGCCACCGTGCGCCGCCACATCAGCGCTTCGCTCGAGAGGCTCAAAAACAGCTGGGCATCTCACGCTTTCAACGAAGTCTTAGTCGGCGATCGTTGGCACCGGCTCAACTACGACCGACTGGGCCAAGCATAGACGTGAATGTGGTCGATGGCGTTGAGTTTGGGCACCATTTTTACTCTCCCTCAGATACGAGGCCTCATGTCGTGGCTTCGAAACCCGGAATAACACCGCCAGCACGGCGGTTGTAGACGATACTCATTTGGTCCTTGCCAGATTCGCAGGGACTTCGGTATTCTTGGTTTGCGTCCAAGTTCACGTGCATGACCCGGGGGGTCAAAGCCTTGCAATCAGCCCGCGTCCAGATCATTGCGCTTTTGCTCTGCGCCCTGGCTCCGCTGGCTCTTTTGCCTCAAGGTGGCTCGTTTTGCCTTTGCGCGCCCGCAGAGTGTGCTTGTGGCTCGGCTTGCCAAGACCAAGACAGCGGCAGTGAAGCGACCACGAGTTGCTGTTGCTGCAAGGCTAGCGCGACCGCGAAATCCGAAGAGAACGTGGCTGTTACCAAGACGGCCCCGCTATCCACGCCGCATGCCTGCAAGAAATTGAAGGTGTCCGAATCGGAAGCCGCCGACATTCTTGACCGCTCCGGCTTTGAGCTTCCCGATCTGACCCCAGCTCTTAGTTGTGGCGGCACCTTAGTTCCCCAGGACTTGGCAACGCGCCGTCTGGACTTTGCGAACACGCAGAGCCCAGTCTTTGCGAATCTGCCGCCGATCAATCTACCCCTCACTATCTGATCTCCACTCGAAACCGAGACTCGGCGTCATCGCTTCTAAGCGCTGACCCCGCGTGATGTTGACCCATCGTCGACGATTTCGAGTTCAGGAGAAGATCCATGCCTTTTCTACGCATGGGGATGTGCCTTATTGCCATCCTCGTCGCGGCGGCTTGTGCCTCGGCCCCCAATCGCTTCCAAGCCGAAGCGAGTTCGGGTAAGGCCCCGGCCAAGTTACGCACGCTGAAAACTAGCCGCGAGGTTTCGCTCAATGATGCGTCGGGGCGACTGTCCTACCGCAGAGTCTTAGAGCGCGCCCAAAACGCCAACGCCTCGATTCTCGCCGCGCGCGACGCGTGGGCGGCATCGCGCCAAGTTCGGGCCCAAGCCACCGAGTACCCCGACCCGGTGTTTCGCTTCGGCTACTTTGCGGAGGAAGTGCGGACTCGTACTGGCGACCAAGTGCTTTCGATCGGGGTCAGCCAGATGATCCCCTGGCCCGGAAAACTCGAATCAAAAGGCCGCGTCGCCGACATCAAGGCCATCCGGGCTGAGCTCAAAGCCCTCATCGCGACGCGCGACGTCCTTGTCAAGGTCGCGGGCACCTACGTTGAGTACGGCTACCTGGCCGAAGCCATCGAGATTTCGAGCACGATCACGGATGCTTGGAAGCGGGTATTGGCCGCGGCCCAAAAAGACCCCAGCCAGCGCCGAGTCGCGGAAACCTTACGCGCCGAAACCGAACTGGCGCAGTCGCAGTACGACCTTCAGACCTGGCGTGAACTCGCGGAAGTTGAACGCGCTAAGCTCCGAGCACACCTATCTCTGCCGCGCTCGTCGCCGCTTGGGGTGCCGGCAAAAACCACCGTAGTTTCCGCCTTAGCGCCCCTAGATGAGTTGCAACAGGCGGCACAAGAGCACAACCAAGACCTCGCCTTGGCCCAGGTCACCCTGCGATTGCAACGCGAAAAGATCACCCTCGCCGAGCAAAGTGACCGACCCTCCTTCAGCGTTTCGGGGCGCTACATTCCGACGCGCGAACGTCGCGACGCCGACCCCCGATACAACGGCAACGACCCCATTTTCGTCGAGCTGGGCGTCACCATCCCGCTCGGCCGCAAAGCCCGCCGCGCCGAAGTCAAAGAAGCGGATCTGCGCGCGAGATCGGCCAGCCACGCGCGCGATGCGATTCGCTACCAGATCGACGCAGATATTGCGGGTTGGTACTGGAAAGTCATCAACGCGCAGCGGGTCGTCCGTCTTTACCAAGACTCGCTTTTGCCCCAGGTCCGCCGCGCGGCCCGGGCCGCCGAAGACCTCGCGCAAACCGGAACCAGTGGCCTCGCCGGGCTGCTCGAGACGGTCGCCAACTGGAGTCACCTTGAGCTGGCCGCAGGGCGCGCCGAGGCTGATCTTAGATTGGCCATGCTGCAACTCGAACGCCGCGTCGGAACGCCGATGGCGAGCTTCGCGAGCCGCGGCGACCCTAAAACAGGAGCCAAAAAATGAGAGCGCATCGACGTCCTATCTCCGTTGGCTTGGGACTCCTGACCCTCGCCTTGATCTCGGGCTGCACCAGCCGCCCCGATGAATCACTTGATCGCAGTCGTTTAGATTTTGGGCAACGCTTCATCGCGACGGCCAGCACGTCATCGCGATTCAAAGCCCAAGGAAGCTCGGGTAACCTCCGCGACCGGAACCCGGTAGAACTAGATGGCCTCCGCGCTTACCGCGCGGATCTGGCCCTCGCCCAAGGTCTGCGTAAGCCGCAACCGACAGTCCTGTCCTCCGCCGAAGCTCACGACCTCGATGCCTTGCTCCATTTGGCCTGGAAACAGCATCCACAGTTGTTGGCAAAAAAGCGCGGCCTGCACGCCAGCTACGCTCGCTATCAGCAAACCGACTGGCTCGGAGATTTAGTACGGAGTGTTGAATCCACTCTTCGGCTCGGCCGCAGCGGGGGCGGGCCGCCCTCTGCGGCCCTTCGCCTTGAAGGCGCGCTTGGCCCTTGGCCCGCCGTTGAAACCCTACGCGGCCAGATCGCCGACCAAGACGTTCGCGTGGCCTATGAAAGGCTCCGCATGGCGGTTATCGAACGCCGGGCGGAGATTTTAGAGCGCCTCGGAAAACTCGAAGCCGCCGAGGCACGACGAACCTTGGCGAAACGCCACGCAACCCTCATGAACGACATCGCCGAGATCCTCCATCCGCGGCTCAAATCCGGCGCCTCGCTCCAAGCCGAGATCCTTGCCACGGAGGCTCGATTTGCCGACTTGATTCGACTAGTCGGCGATCTTGAGCTCAAAAGAACGGACGCGGAGTCTGCGCTGAAAGAAGCCCTCGGTTTCGCCGCGAATGCCCCGCTCCCGAGCCTTGTCGGGTCGCCGACAAAAAAGCCCCAGTGGTCGGATGCGAAGAACGATCCAAGAACCGAAATAGCGCGAGCGCGTGTCGACCGCATTCGCGCGGGGCTTCGCCTCGCGGAAACCGTCGTGCGGGTTCGTAGCGATGTGGCGACGGCGCGCTTTGAACGTCGCCTGTCCGCAGAAGGCGGAGTGGGCCGCAAAAAGTCTCTTTCGAGAATCGGCCCACGTCCCCATCCTCGCGCAACCGCGATCGGTCCCGCACTGGCCTTGATCGAAGAGGCCCGTCGTAGGCTTTTTGCTGCGGAAGCCGAAGTTGAAGCCACAAGACTCAAAGTCAAACGTCAACGCGAGTCCGCGCGAACCGCCGTTGCAACCAGCGCTTTGGAACTCACAGCCCTTCGCGAAGAGATCCTGCCGCGCATCAAAGCCGCCTATGACTCGCAGCTCATGAGTCTAGGCCGCGGGAATGCTGGCTATCTCGACGTCATTAAGATTGCACAACAACTCATCAACACCGAGGACCGTGAAGTGCTTGCACGACGCGCCCTCGCCATAGCCCTGGCGCGAGCCACCGTCGCCAACGGCCGTCCATTGCCCACACCCTAGAAAGAGGAGACAGTCTATGAACTCCAATCGCTCCAAAATCCTATTCGCGCTCGCTGGCCTTGTGGTGGCGGGTTTTATTGCCGGCTGGTTGGTGCGCGTTCGCATCAAGAGCGAAGGCCAAAAAAGCGCCCCTCCGGCGACAAGCCGCCCGGCTTCGTCCGGTGCCATGGGTGCCGACGAGCCCATGGGTCACAACATGCCCGACAGTCAGCCGATGGTCATGAAGGCCGAGGAAAACTCGAAACTTCTGGATCTGAAGAATCCGCGCTGCCCCGTCATGGGCGGAAAGTCGGCTCCGGGAGGTGATGTGTACTTGGTCTACAACGGCCTCAAAGTTCACTTTTGCTGCCCGGGTTGCGATGTGGACTTTCTTGAAGATCCCGTCGGCAACCTGCGCTTGATCCGCGAGATGGGCGTGACGGTCGATGACCGCCTTTTGACTGAAGCCGCAAACCCAGTCCTGGTTCGGGCCAACAATCGAATCTGTCCGGTCGATGGCAAAGACATTCCGGAAGGAAAAGAGCCCGCTTATGTCGTTCACCGCGGCGTGCGGATTGCGCTGAGCTCTGACGACTGCGTCGCCAAGTTTGGCAACGACCCCGATGGCTTCTTGATCAAGGCCGCCAAGACCGGGGAAATCCCACAAGATCGACTGGCCGCCGCAAAGGGCAACTAATCATGTTCACCAGCCAACGCGTCTTCTACATCCTGGTCGGCCTCACAGCGTTCGTCGTCGGTTTTGGAATCGCCTTCGCCTTGCCGCAAAGTTTGATGTGGCAGGCCGAATCCAAAATGTCATCTGAGTCCGACGGGGGCGAATCCGAAAGCGCCGGATTTGCCTGCCCGATGTTCTGCGTGGTCATGAAGGAGAAACCAGCGGACGAAAAGTGCCCGGTTTGCGGCATGGAACTCGGAGAGATCTCTCGTGAGCTCGTCGTCGATGAGCAAGAGCGCTCGATGATCGGCCTCGAGGTTGCGCGCATCGAGACGAGGTCCCTTGAGCGTCGCCTTTCGATTTGGGGTGAAATCACCTACGACGAGCAAGGCCTCAATACCGTTTCCGCGCGCAGCGCGGGCTGGATCACTCAGCTAGAAGCCAAGCAAACCTGGCAAGAAGTCAAAGCTGGCGACATCTTGGCCAAGATCGACGCGCCCGAAGCCACCTCGACCCTTGAGGAGCTTTTGGTCGCGCGTCGCAGTGGCTCCAAATCCCTTGAAGAGGCTCAACGAGAGCGGCTCGAACTGCTCGGCGTCGATGCCGTCGACATCAAAAAGACTCTGGAACTCGGAAAGGCTCCGCGTCTCACGGCACTGCGTGCACCTCAAAAAGGCACCCTGGTGCGACGCCGCATCACCGAAGGTGAGTACGTCAAAAAGGGCCAGAGCCTCTTTTTGGTCGCCAACCTCGACCGGGTTTGGTTTGAGCTCGAAGTGTTTGAACCCGACGCCCCCCTGTTGCGAAGAAATGGTCGCGTGCTTTTGGACCGCGGTGATGGGTCTGCCCTCATCGGCGCCTCAATCGACTGGATCGACCCCATCCTCGACACGCAATCCCGCGTACTGCGAGCGCGCATCGAGTTGGAAAACCTCGCCGACGCCAAAGGCAACCGACCGTTTCGTATCGGCCAGCGCTTAGAGGCAACCTTGCTCGTGGCCATTGATGCGACCGGCGCTCCCAATCCGGACCTGGAAGCACCCGAAGATGTCTTGGCCTTGCCGCGCGATGCGGTGCTCAGCACCGGTAAAAGAAAGGTCGCCTTTGTGATGACGTCGAGTCGCCAGGAGCAAACAGCCAGCGGGCGGACCTTTCAGCGCACCGTGCGTGAGCTCAATTCCGACCGACTGCCGATGAGGGTGGGCTACGAACTCATCGAACTCGACCTCGGACCCCTTTCCTATGAGATCGGAGCCCAAGTACGGCGGGAGTTCTACCCGGTGAGAGCGGCCCGCTGGGTCATCGAAGACGGCCCGAGCCAGCTGAAAGAAGGCTGGGTCGTGGCGACTAAAGGGGCTCTCATGCTCGACGCTCAAGCGCAGCTTGCCGGTTCGCCCTCGCTGTTTTTTCCGCAGGGCAGTGAAACATCATCATCCGACCCCCACGCCGGGCATTGAAACCGAGGTTAGCTCATGTTGAAATCACTCATTCGCTTCTCGGTGCGAAACCCCGGCATCACGATGGTTTTGGTGGCGATGCTGCTCGCTTGGGGCTGGCATTCTTGGAACACCAAAACGGTCGACGCCATTCCCGACATCAGCGACAACCAAGTCGTCGTCGTGACGAGCTGGCCCGGCCGGTCGCCTGAAGACGTCGAAGATCAGATCACGCAGCCTTTGGCGTCGGGGCTTTCCTCGGTCCGCGGCGTCGCGGAAGTCCGTGGACTTTCGGGCTTTGGATTCTCGCAGGTCTACGTCGTCTTTGAAGACAAAATGCACCTGGTGCCGAGTCAGGCCATCGACGACTTCTACGAAGCTCGCACGCGTATTCTCGAGAAGCTCGCGGTGTTGACGCCCAAGCTCCCCGAAGGCGCGACCCCCGAGCTCGGTCCCGATGCTACGGCGCTGGGCCAGATATTTATGTACAGCGTCGAGGGCCCCTACGATCTCGCGACGCTGCGCAGCATCCAAGACTTCGTCGTACGCGACGACCTTCAGGCGGTGAAGGGCGTGGCCGAAGTCGCGAGCATCGGCGGCATGCAGCGCGAGTATCAAGTCGATCTCGATGTCGATCGCATGCGAAGATTTGGAGTGAAGATCGAACAAGTCGCCGCGGCTATCAAGCGCTCCAACATTGATGTCGGAGCCAAGACCATCGAGCAAGGCGGCGGCGAGACCATCGTGCGCGGCTTAGGATTCGTGCGGGAGCGAAAAGACCTTGAGCGAGTGGTCGTCGGCTACATGACCGAAACTGGATTTAGCGCTCAAGGCATGACGCCCATGGGCGGCAAAACCATGTCGGGCTCGGCGTCTGGCGCGATGAATTCAAAAGCCGCCGCTCTTGCCCAGACCCAAGATACAAAGGCGGTTGGCGACCGCTTGCGTCCTCACCGTCCGGTCTATGTCGAAGACCTCGGCCAGGTGACGGTGGGTCCGGCCTTTCGGCGCGGGGCGCTGGCCGACGGTAAGAGTGAGCTGGTCGGCGGCATTGTGGCGATGCGCTTTGGACAAAACCCGCGCGACGTCATTGGCCGGATTCGCACGCGTATTCAACGCCTTAACGATCCGCAGGCGGGCATCTTGCCCGACAAGGTGAAGATCCGCCCCTTTTACGATCGCACCCAGCTAACCGATCAAACGGTGGTGACCTTAGAGACGGCACTGCGCGACGAGCTCCTCATTACTGCCGTCATCGTGCTGCTTTTTTTGTTGCACGTACGCAGCTCTCTCATCGTCGCGGTGACCCTGCCCGCCGCAGTCTTAGTCAGTTTCATCTTGATGGATGCACTCGGCGTCGACTCCAACATCATGAGCTTGACGGGTATTGCCATCGCGATCGGAACGATGGTCGACATGGCGATCGTCATGACCGAAAACGTCTACCGCGGCGTTTGCGACCGAGAGCCTGGGGTCTCCAGAGAAGAGGCAATCGAGGCGGCGGCGATTGAAGTCGGGCCGGCTTTGTTGACGGCAGTGGCGACGACGATAGTGAGCTTCGTGCCGATCTTTTTTCTGACCGACATGGAGGGGCGGCTGTTTCGCCCGCTCGCCTGGACCAAGACTCTCGCGCTGCTAATGGCGGCGTTCGCGGGGATCTTGTTGGTCCCTGTCCTCTGCCGCATCTTCTTAGATCGACGCTTTGGGCCGCGGGGAAAGATTGCCTTGACGACGATTGCCGCCGCCGTCGGCGGTGCGTTGGGATTGCAGTATTCGGGCGCGATCGGGGCCATTCTTGGCCTTATCATCGTGGGGGCTTTGGGGTGGCGAGCGGCGGTGGAAAAGCTCGTGCCCTTTGATCGCAATCCGGTCAGCCGCTTCATTAGGCGCATCTACGAGCCTATGCTTCGCTGGTTTTTGGGCCACAAACTGCCCTTCATCGGCTCGATGGCGCTCTTTGTGCTCCTCGGCATCGCGGTCGCCATTGGTGGTAAAAGCGTTCTGCGTTGGGCTGAACCCCTAAGCGGTCCCAAGATTCAAGAGACGCGCTTCGCTACTTGGTTTTCGGAGCGCTTCCCCGGCCTGGGCCAGGAGTTCATGCCTCCGCTCGACGAGGGCAGCCTGCTCTACATGCCGTCGCTGCTGCCCCAAGCTTCGTTGTCGCAAGCGCTTGAGGTCATGAAGCGACAAAACGCAATGATGGAGACCGTGCCCGAAGTCATGAAAGTCGTGGGTAAGCTCGGGCGCGCTGAAACTGCCCTCGATCCCGCGCCGATCAGCATGATCGAGACCGTCGTCATCTTGAAACCCAAGTCGGAGTGGCGGCCGAATGTCTTTAAGCGAGATATCGTTGCCGAGCTGCTTCGAAAGACTCACGTCCCGGGAGTTTTGGAGGGCGCGGGGGCTTGGCTGCAACCCATCGAGACGCGCGTCATCATGCTCAACAGTGGGCTCCGTGCGCCGATGGCCATTCAGCTCATTGGCCAGCCGCGTGACAAAGAAGGCCGTTCTTTGGACGCGGGCGATTCCATCGAAGTGCTCGAAGCCGCCGCGCGCCAGGTTCGAGATGTGCTCAAGACTGTGCCCGGCGTCGCGGGCCCCAACGTCGAGAATCTCGGCGGCAAGCCCTACCTTGAGATCAAAGTCGATCGCATCAAGGCTGGCCACTGGGGACTGTCGGTCGCCGACGTGCAGAACGCGGTGAAGCTCGCCATTGGCGGGGCTCAGATCGATCAGACCGTCGAAGGCCGCGAGCGTTACGGCATCCGCGTGGCTTGGGCGCGGGAGCGGCGCGATGATCTTGAGTCGATCCGCCGCCTCCGAGTTCGAAGCAGCGCCGGACGCGAGGTCTTTTTGGAACAAGTGGCTGACATCAGCTTCGCGCGGGGCCCGGCCGCGATCAAAACCGAAGATGGCCGCGTGCGGCTGCACGTGACTTTTGCGGCGGCCGGGGCGGACGAAGCCACGGTCATGAACAACGCGCTCGACCGCATCGAAGCTTGGCGGCGCAAAATCACCGCGCGCGGCGAGGCCGATCCAATACCTGCCGGAGTCGATCTTAGGTCGGCCGGCCGGTTCGAATCGGCGCAGCGGGCGCGCGACCGCTTCATGATTTTGATCCCGATTTGCCTCGCGATCATCTTCTTTTTGCTCTACCTGCAGTTTCGCAGTTGGGGGGTTTCGCTGCTGGTGTTGTCGGCTTTGCCCACCTGCATTGCCGGGGGCTTGATCATGCTCGCGGTGTATCCAGGCCTGCGGGATTTTCTGTTTTCGATAGGCGTTTGGGATGAGCCCTCATCGGGCCCGATTTACATCACGGTGGCAGTCATCGTCGGCTTTATTGCTTTGGCGGGAATCGCTACCGACGATGGCGTGGTCGTTGCGACCTACTTGGAGCAGAGCTTCAAAAAGTCAAAGCCGACCAATATTTCGGAAGTTCGCGAAGCCGTGGTGCAAGCGGGCTTGCGCCGCATCCGGCCTTGCCTCATGACCACGATGACAACCATCATCGCGCTTTATCCCATCTTGGCTTCCACCGGTCGCGGCAGCGACGTCGCTCAACCCATGGCCCTACCCGCCGTGGGCGGCATGTTCGCCGAACTGCTCTCGCTGTTCATCGTCCCCGTCATGTACTGCTGGTACCGAGAACGAGGCCTCAAACGCCCAAGCCAAAATCCAAACCCTGATCATTAGGGTCAGACCAAAGTCAACACCCTTTCCCTGCCAACGCTGGCCAAAACTCAGCTGGCGTCTGACCAAACCGCAAGCTCGTTGCCGTGGGGATCAAAAAAGTGGAAGCGGCGGCCGCCAGGAAACGAAAAGATGCCTTTGCAGATTTCACCCTGCTGGGCGGTCACGCGATCGCGGGTGTCTTCGAGGTTCTTGGCGAACAAGACGATGAGAGCCGCGCCTTGATCTTGGCGTGACCGCAGGTCGGACTTGAAGAACCCGCCGTTGAAAACCCCGTCGTTGAAGGCGTGGTATTCAGGGCCGTAAGAGCTGAAAGTCCAGCCGAAAACCGAGGAGTAAAAGGCCTCGACCGCAGCAAAATCCGAAGCGGGAAGCTCAACGTAGTTGATGCTCTTATCGCGAGGCACAGATGACCCCTCGGTCAATTCAGGCGCCCCACTCGATTTTAACGTCGTCGCGCTCGGCCTTTAGGTCATTCAGGCACTGTCGTAAAGCGCGTGCGTCGCGCGGCATCCGGCGGTGCAAGTTGGTCCAGCCCGAAATCCGCAGCAAGGGCGGCATGGTGCTTTGCTCGGTGCTGCGAATGCAATCCCAAAAAGCATCCCAGTTGCCACCGTAGTCACTCGGGAAGCCGAGACTCTCGCCAAGCAACTCGTGCAGTTCAGCCCGAGTTTCTACCGCTGATACGTCCAAACTCGACGCGATTGGTTCGGTCATGGTTGCCCCGTCGTAACTTATCCTTCATGCACCATCGAGTGGGTCGGCAAAAAGGCAGAGGAAGCCCAATTTTGGCCTCGTCCCACGATCTCAACGGCGCACCGTTAACACGGTACCTTGCGAACCTCAGCCAGGACAAGGGCCAGCGGGGCTTAAGACCGCTTATTCGACGCCAGTGCGGCGAAAAGTGAGATTCACGCGGGCCCCGCAGGCTTGGCGGCTCTTTGGGAGGCCATGCCTCCAATCGTGCTGTGAGTTGCCGCGCATGATGAGGAGGCTCCCCGCCGGCAAGGGCAAACTGAGAACCGGTAGCTCGCGCTTGAATCGATTTTTTAGCTGGAAACTGCGTTTTGCCCCCAAGGTCAGGGAAACGATGACGGGCTGCACGCCGAGTTCCGGTTCATCGTCGCTGTGCAGGCCCATGCTGTCGTGCTGATCGCGGTAATAGTTCAAAAGGACACTATTGAAGGAATGTCCCGCAACCGCCTCGATTCGGCGCCTTAGATCCAAAAGTGTCTCAGACCACGGCAAGGGCCGCAGACGAGTGCCGGAGTAGCTGTAGCTGACGCCAGCGTCGGCGTACCAAGCGATCAGGCGCGGTTGGAGCATCGTCTTGCCAAAGAGCGTGATTTCTTCTTGTCGCCAAGGCGTGTCCACAATGAGCTCTTCGAGCAGCTCGTCGTAGTTCCGCCCGAGATTCGCGTTCTGAATGAGAGTGATGTCGTTGCCAACGATCGAAACCGGAGCGAGCGGTTCGTTGTCAAACAGGCCGCTCAATGGCCCGGCTCCCTCAGCCCTCGAGTCTCAGGCCGTTCGGCTTCACAGCGTATCGAGACGGCAAAACTCAAAATTCCGTGGCGATAAAGAGGTCTTCGACCTTCTTTCTCGCCCAAGGAGTTCGGCGTAGAAACTTAAGGCTGGACCTCAGCGAAGGATCGTAGGCGAAGCAGCGAATCTGAATGATGTCGCCGAGGTCGTCCCAGCCGTAGTAGTCAACAAGCTGCGTCAACACCTTCTCCAAGGTGATGCCGTGCAGAGGATTGTTGGGTTGTGAATCGGTCATGAGTTGATCTTAAGCACTTGCAAACTCGGTCAAAGCGGTGCCATCCAAACGGTACGCGACCCACTCGGCCTGGGGTTCTGCCCCTAGGGACTTGTAGAAGCGAATGGCGGGTTCGTTCCAGTCCAACACGCTCCACTCGAAGCGACCGCAGCCTGAGACCACGGCGATCTTGGCGAGATGCTGGAGGACTGATCTGCCGGTACCTTTGCCCCGATGCTCCGGGGACACGTACAGGTCTTCAAGATAGAGGCCGGGTTTGCCCAGCCAGGTTGAGTAATTGAAAAAGTAGACCGCGTATCCGATCGCCTCACCCGCAATGCCAAACACCAGTGCCTTGGCCGTCGCCTTGGGCCCAAACAGAGAATGCTCAATCTCCGCTAGCGAGGCGCTGACCTCGTGCTCTGCCTTTTCGTAGCGGGCGAGATCGGTGATGAATCGAAGAATGAGAGCTGCGTCTTCGACACCGGCTTCGCGTATCTCAACTTCGGCCATCGGCTCTCTCGGGGTTCTCACTCGGCGACAATATGATTCGTTCTCTGCGGGATCTGCGCCGCATCAATTTACCGCGGCAAGGGTCGCCGCGGAAGCTCGTCCAAAAACGCTTTCAGAGCCTCGACGACCGGGAAATCGTAGAGATTATTGTGGCCCGCGTTGCGAACAAGGTGCCGCTTTTTGGGTTCATTGGCGCGCTCAAACAACTTGGCGCCACTATCCGGGGGAATAATATTGTCGTTTAGGCCGTGGATCATGAACACCGGTTCTTCGACCTTGTTGATGAAGTCAGACGTCAGATAAGTGTCCTTCAGCATCCACGCCACCGGCAAAAATGGGAAACGTTGCTGCGAAATCTCCAAGACTGAGTTCATCGGGGCTTCCAGAATCAAAGCCCGACAAACGACTTTGGCGGCCAACTGCGCCGCTACCGCAGACCCCAAAGACGCACCATAGATGACGATTTGCGTCTCAGCGATGCCGCCGCTTCGCAAATAGTCGTAGGCGAGCTGCGCAGCTTCAAGAAAAGACGCTTCCGATGGTTCACCCTCGCTTGGCCCATAGCCCGGATACCCGAGCATGAAAACGCCGTAGCCCACCGCCATCAATTGCCGGAATTTCTTGGATCGATGGGAGACGTTTCCCCCATTCCCATGAAAAAACAGCAAAGTCGGCTGCCCTTTACTTGGTTCTGCTTGCCAACAAACGAGCTGATGGGCGAACTTGGTTCGGATCGACACTTCGCTCACGCCCACCAGGCCGAGATCCTGCGGCTTTGAGTACGACTCGCTGGGCTGATAAAGGATGCTGCGCTGAGAAAAGTAGATGACCATCACGAAGACGACGTAGGTGCCAAGGGCCACGAACAGGAGCCTACCTGCAAATCTGGCAAACCACTTCAATCCGGACCCCCCAAAAACAAACGAGACACGACACCCCCAACCGGCGCGGGTTACCTCACCTTGCCATCTGAGGAACCCCAGCGCGACAATTTCAGCCCGGAGATGAGGGGGCCCCCCGTCGAGCACTCCGACTCCGGGTGCCTTCGGTGGGCGTCAACTTTGACCGGGAGGAATTCGATTCCCGCCACTCAGCAGGAGGGAAACGACTGGCGCAGCCTCGATGCCAAAGTCCAAGGCCAGGATTCGCGGAGCGGAAGAGCTTTTTGGTCGTAATGAAACGCTTGGAGAACCTGCACGTTACATCTTGCTCTCGCAGGACTATACTCCTCGCAATCCAGATAACTGACCGCCACCTAGCGAAGAAAGGTCGAATACAAGATGCGCAAACTACTGCTAATCGGAATCGCGTTGGGAGCTTGGCTGATGATCGCCAACGACACCTACGCCCAGAAGAAGCCGACCCCCAAGCCGTCCAAAAAGGCCGCGCTTTCTGCCGGCGCCAAAAAGAACGCCAGCGACGGATTCAAAAAGTACGCCGACGTCACCAAGGGCTACAAGAAAGTCGTCTCAACGACTGACGGCAAATCGCCGCTCTTTGATCTTTGGGTTCGCAAAAAAGACGGCCACACGCTCGCCGAATTCGCCGAAAACTATGCGAAGACCAAGTACTTTCTGGCCCTCACGGTTTCGACCGGCGAGATTTTCGCCGGCCTACATTCTGGCGATCGTTTTGTGTACTTGAAGCGCTTCGACAAGCGCCTCGCGATCATCGCTCCTGAACTCAGCAAACGATCGAGCGGGAACGCCGACAGCAAGACCTCAGTCAACCGCATCTTCACCGACCGCGTCCTAGCTGACGTCCCAATCTTGTGCATCGGTAAGCGCGGCGGGCCGGTCATCGACCTCGATGATCTTCTGCTGAAACGAGCCTCCGCCTTTTTTGGGAGTAAGGCTTCCGGGCTCAACAAGAAGCTCGCAGCCCTAAAAGTCTCAAAGGCCTTCCCAAAAAACGTTGAAGTCGCCTACGAAGCCCCGGTTTCGGGCGGCAAGTTCAAGCGCTTCCACTTTTCGATCTCGAGCCTTCCCGAAAAGACCGGCTACAAGCCGCGCAAAGCCGACCAACGCGTTGGCTTTTTTGTGACTTCCTACCAAGACCTCGCGAAGTACCGCGACGATTCGATTTGGCAGCGCTACATCAATCGCTGGCACATTGAGAAAGCAGATCCCAAGCTCAAACTCTCACCGCCTAAAAAGCCGATCGTCTTTTACATCGAGCACACCACGCCAGTGCGCTACCGCCGATTCGTTCGCGACGGCATCCTCTACTGGAACAAGGCCTTCCGCGCGATCGGCATCGACGAAGCCGTTGTGGTGCACTACCAAGACGCCCAATCCGGCGCTCACATGGACAAGAATCCCGAAGACGTCCGCTATAACTTCGTGCGCTGGTTGAACAACGACGTCGGCACCGCCATCGGGCCCAGCCGCGTCGACCCGCGCACGGGACAGATCCTCGACGCTGACATCATCTTGACCGACGGCTGGATTCGCAGCTTTGACTACCAATTCTCAAAAGTCCTGCCGACTCTCGCCACCGAAGGTTTCAGCCAAGAAACGATGGAATGGCTGCACGCCAATCCGAACTGGGACCCGCGCATCATCTTCGCCGAAGCTGGCGAGCGGGCCCGTATGCTCGCCGAACGTGCTCATCCAGGCCACGAAGCCAAGCACGAAGAAGAGGAAAAAATCCTCTACGGCGACAATGAGTTCGACGGCCTCGTGAACACCAACTGCCAAGAGAACGGCTTCTGCATGGCCGCCACCGGAAAGGGTTTCGACCTGGCTATGGCCCGCATGCACTACGAAGTCTTGGCGCTTCTAAACGCCACCGATGACGAGAAGAAAAAAGACAGCGCCGAGGACATCCTCGACGGCATGCCCGCCTCCTTCATCGGCCCGCTGCTCGCGGACCTCGTCGCCCACGAGTGCGGACACACGCTTGGTTTGCGTCACAACTTTGTCGCGTCATCGATCTACACGATGGCTCAAATCAACAGCAACAAGGTGAAAGGCAAGGCCTTCACCGCTTCGGTGATGGACTACAACCCCATCAACATCAACCTTGGCGATGGCGAAGTGCAGGGTGACTACTGCATGATCGACATCGGGCCTTACGACATGTGGGCCATCGAGTACGGCTACACCTTGGACGAAAAAGCCCTCCCTGGCATTCTCGCCCGCTGTACCGAATCCGAGCTCGCCTATCTTACGGACGAAGACACCTCCGGGCCCGACCCCCAGGCTCGCCGTTACGACTTCACCAAAAACCCCTTGGACTACGCCAAGAACCAGATGCGCCTTGCACAGTTCCACCGCAAGCACCTGCTCGACAAGTTCGTCAAAAAGGGTGACAGCTGGGCCAAGGCGAGCCGTGGCTACAACATCACGCTTAGTTTCCAGATGCGCTCGCTTAGCATGATGGCGAACTGGATCGGCGGCGCGCACACTCGGCGCCACAAAAAAGGTGACGGCGACCAACCTCCCATCACCGTGGTCTCGGGAAATGAACAACGCGAAGCGCTCGACTTCTTGATCAAGTCGAGTTTCAAAGACGAGGCCTTCGGTTTGAGCTCTGACCTCTTGCGTCACATGACGCAAGACAAGTGGTTCGGATCGGGCGATACTTCGGCCACGATGGCCGACGTCACCTTTCCGATTCACGATCGCATCGTCGGCATCCAAAACTCAGTCTTGACGATGATCTTGAACCCCACGACCTTACGCCGCGTGCTCGACAACGAAAGCCTCACCGACAACGAAGATGCTCTCACCCTCGCCGAGATGATGAGCAAGGTCTCGCATTCCATCTGGAGTGACCTGAAGGCCGGCGACAGCGATAAGACCTACACGGCTCGCAAGCCCTGTATTTCGAGCATCCGCCGCAACCTTCAATCAGAGCACATCAAGCGTCTCATCGACCTGAGCTACCCGAAGGGCAACGTCAACTCAGCTCACAAACAAATCGCGACTTTGGCGCGCATGCATCTGCGTCGCATCGGAGCAGGCGTTACGGGCATGCTGCCGAAGGGCACGACGGGCCTCGATGACTACTCGCGCGCGCATCTTGAGGATGTGCAGGCTCGCATCACCAAGGCCTTGGAGGCGCAGTTCACGCTGCGCGTGAAGTAGGAGAGCTGTCGATAGATCGGGGGGCTAAAACCGGGAGAAAAGTGTCTGACTCCGTACAGCACTGACTCCGTACAGCAGGTTTTCTGCGTCAGACCTTATTCTCCCGGTTTGGCTATCCGATCTTTCTTTTGACGACCGCCGACTGCCTTGGTTCGGGACAAGAGAAGGCGGCGGTGGCCTGAAGATAGATTTCGATGCCCGACACCGAGAGCGGGATTCCAGCGAGAAAGTTCGCCTCGCCATTAGCACCCGGCGACACAATTCCGACCAAGTGAAATGCGAGATCGGCGGCGACGTCGATGCCTAACTCGACGCACCAGCCAGGCGTTGAGGCTGCAAACACCGCCGGGCTCAATCCCCACAGCAAGGCCGTCGGAACTCCGGGTTCGCTGTGTACGGTCATTACCGCCGAGGCCCCCGATTGAAGCGTGGGCAAATCAAGCCCCAGTCGCGGCGGCGGCGCCACGGCGAAGGCAGCCAAGAGTCGGATGTAGGCAGCCTGGTAGGGAATGTGACACTCGGTGACTTCCCAGGAGTTCTGCGGCCAATTCGTGTTCCAGTCACGGTAGCTTTTTTGAATCGGCTGATTCTGTGGCGGCGACAAAACCGGCCCGGTGTAGGCCGATGCTGGCGCATAAGAGGGGTTGGGCCCGCCCGTCAAAAACCCCGGCGGCGGACCGTGCAAGGACGCACTAGCACTGTCCCAAATTGTGCCGTCGGCGAACCAAGCGTGATAGGTCTCATTCACCGATCCGTCGGCACCGGCGGCCGACATGTTGGTGAGGTAGCAAAAGCCATTGGGGTTAAGCCCGTGGAGGTAGTGCAAATACCCCGCGGCGGCTTCGAGCCGCTGCTCGGCCCCTTGCCCGTCGCGGCCAAAGACGCTTAAAGCCAGATGAACCGATCCCTCCAAAGCCTTCGTCCGATTGCTGCCCCAAGTGTGGTCGGCATCGGCGAGCCAAGCGCGGTAGGCATCATCGCCCGCCAGTTGCGGCGGAAGGTGGTAGTTGGCGAGACTCCCCTCGTAGGCGGCAAAGATATCGGCGGCCACCGTGGGCGTCGCCCCCGGCAAGGTCGCGTAGAGGAGCAGGGCTTCGTTCAGCTCTTGTTCATACATCGAAGCCCAATTCACCTGCAGCAAAGTTAGTTGCTGGTAGTTCGCTTCGACAAAGTTCTTGTAGGCCGCAAGCCCCGTCCGGCGATAAAGCCAAACCGCCGCGCGCACCCGATTGGCGGTTTGCCAGTACGCCGAGTCTTCAGCGGAGACGTTCACAAAACCCGTGTTGTCGTAACTTGAAGGCACGAGGCCCGGATTGGCGTCGAGCCAGGCCCAGGCCGAAAGCGCGGCTTGATCCAAGACCGCGGCAAAACTCGACGTCACAAACAGACGAGCGAAGGCCTCGGCCGCTCGTGCGAAAACGCCGCAAGCAGAAATCGTCGCCGACGCCGTTGCGGGGGCATAGCGCCGCGGGCCAATGTCCGCGCTCGGCGGGCTGGATGCACTAAAGTCGGTCACCGAGACTTTGTGCAGCAAAGACCCATCGGCATTCTGCATCTTGAGCAGCCACTCAAGCTCGTGGCGGATCTCGTCCAGTAAGTCCGGCACGTCGTTTCCGGACTCGGGAAGGTCCCAGTTATCGGGCCAAGCCGCGGGTGCCAGTTCATAGGCAGCCAAAAGCCCGTGGAGTGCATCGTCAGCGAAATTCACGTACTTGTTGTAGTCACCCGCGTCGTGCCAACCGCCAGAAAGATCTCTGGAGGTCGAAGCCACTGGGTTCAGAACACTTCGACAATCAAGATCTTGCTCAGCCCCAAGATGGCAGGCGCCGTCATTCCAAGCGCCATCGACAAAGGGCGTGCTTTTCGCCACGCCGCATCGTTGATGAAGATACATGCGCACCGCATCCCGCAGGACAGGTGCGTAGACACCGGACGCGATCTCAAAGGGCTCGGAGCTTTCTCCCGACGCCACATCAACCACCACGAACTCGCCTAGTTCCTCGAGGGCACTAAAGTCGAACCACCACACCCGGTCACCAGATTGCGCATGCACCGCACCACCATTCCAGGCCGTAGCGGCACCCGTCCAAGCAACGCTGCCATTCATCCTTCGCACTTCGATCACGGCCCCCGGCGTAAAGGATCCACTCGCATCAAACCCAATCACCGGGTCGCGCAACACGGCAATCTTTTTGGCCAGCGGCCGGTAGCCAAACTGATCGATGCGGATGTAGGGAGAGGCCGATTGAGCCAACAGACCGGCCGCGAAGAGGCAGGAAAGGATCGCAAAACGAATCATGGGATCTCTCGAAACGGGTGAAGGCGCTAGGCGACTTTAGCCAAAACCGAGCAGGGCCGCGGCCACCGAAGCGACAACACACCACACGACGACCCAAATCGGAGATACTCGCCACTTCCACAACAGGGCAAGTCCAGCCAATCCAATCAAGAGATCGACTGGCCCGCGCACCGAGCTTTTCCAAATAGGATCGTAGAGGGCTGCCGCCAAAAGCCCCACGACCGCTGCATTCACGCCCGCGATCACCCGTGCCGCGGCGGGCCGCCCTGCAAAGGCCCGCCACATCGGCAAGACCCCAGAGACCAACAAGAACCCCGGCAACATGATCGATGCCAGCGCCACTGAGGCCCCCAAAACGCCCCCCAAGGCCCCGGGTAGTCGCGCCCCCAAGTAAGACGACAGCGTGAACATTGGCCCCGGCACTGCCTGCGCCGCCCCATACCCCGCCAAGAATTCATCCGCTGAAACCCAACCGGGCTTCACCACGGCTTCTTCCAGCAAAGGCAGAACAACGTGGCCGCCACCAAACACCAGAGCACCGGCGCGATAAAAGGCTTCCGAAACCGCAAGCAGTCCATCCTGACCTCGCGCCAGCCAAGGCAAGCCAAACAGCAACAAGACGAAAGTCGCCAGCAAGCCGATACCCACCGGCGCTCCATAACGCAAAGACCAACCGCCTTTGGTCAGAGGTTTCGCGGCTCGACAAAAAAAGAGCCCGGCCACCCCGCCCAAGGCCACCACCAAGATTTGCACCCAGGCCTGCGCCAAAACGACAAGGGCCGCGACCGCCAAAATCGCCAGCGCCCGCCGGGTGAGATCGGGACAGAGCTTCCGCGTCATCCCAATCACCCCTTGGGCCACGACCGCCAGCGCCACGAGCTTCAAGCCATGCACCGCCGCCTCGCCAACAGGGCCCGAGATCTTTGGCAAGAAAACCGCAAAGGCATACAGCAACAAAGCCGAGGGCAAAGTGAAGGCCAAAAACGCGACCAGCGCACCCAGCCAGCCCGCGCGCAACAACCCCAGACTGAAACCAACCTGACTACTCGCCGGGCCCGGAAGGAACTGGCACAAAGCCAAGAGTTGCGCGTACTGGCTATCGTCGAGCCACTTCCTCTTTTCAACCAGCTCCCGACGAAAGTAGCCCAGGTGCGCTATCGGCCCCCCGAACGACGTCAGCCCCAACTTCAAAAAGATGGAGAACACCTCAGCAATCGACCCCGACCGGCCCGAGTTCAGATCTGTCTTGGAAGGCATGAACCAGCCACTCCCCTCAACCCCTAGCCCTCTTCACTCACCAGATCCCAACGATAGGGACGGGGCCGCGAGCGTCGAGGTCCAATTCATGATGTTGGCTAAGGGCCATTCAGGCCAGTCGAGATCGGGGATCGAATCCAGTTCTTAGTAGTTGCTGACCTTCACCGTCGCGACGCCATCGACGGTAACGTAGTCAACACTGGTCATCTTCACGCCAAATAGGTGCTCTATCATCACGCTCTTTCGGCCCGAACTGACTTTGGTCCGCAGGATGGTCGCAATCTCAGAGAGCGCTTCCTGCCGCCCGTGCAAGTGCCCGTACTCAAACTTCTCGCCAGACGCGAGATGCGTCAATACGCCACCCACCACAAAAAAAAGAGCCGCCCCCGCCGCCACCCCAACAACGAAGTGTTTAACTCTCTCCGAGACCCTCGGCCGCCGCGGATCGCCAGACATCAGCGAAGCACCCGCAAGGTGCGAACGCCCTTGTCGCTAACGCCCACCACCGAAAACGCCTTCAGCGAAAACAAGGTCTCGTAGCGTCGCGGAACCGGAAGCGATCCGAACTTTCTGTCGATTGCCTCAAACGCCTCAATCTTCCCATCCAAATGCCCCGCCGCAAAACCAGAATGGTAAGTCTCCTGGTAGTACTCAACGAAGACCGGCGTCGCGACCATCGCCATCAAAAAGAACCCCACGATCATCCCCGCCAAGAGCTTCTTCGTCGAGTCGCTTACCCACGCTTCCTCGTCAAGATCTACGTCAATCGTTTGCGACATGAATCCCCTCCTATGGCTAACGCTCTTCGGCTCCACACCCAGACCGTCAAGCGACCTAAACCGTTGCGATCGACTCAACCGAGCGAACACCTAGATCCTATCCTCTCGAAGGAAGACCCGCTTTTTTGCTCTCCGACCCGATTCTCTGGAGTCAAGAGCCTTCTCCAGAGATGCTCGTTGGACATCGCGGACGAATGTCGTCTAATTGTCGGGTGCTTACTGGCGTTTCGAGGAGTCGATGATGCGACCAGCTTTGTTGCTCATTTTGTTTGCGGGCCTTGCTGCCACCGCCTGGTGGTGGTTTGGAACTGCGGGTGACGATGATGCCTTAGAGGATCTGTCCGTGGCCGGCGACCTGAGCTTGCTTGACCACGCTCCTCAGCGTCACGTTGATGCCAAGGTCTCCGATCGAATCGATTCAGGCGATGACCCTGCCGAACAGGAACCTACGATCCCAACACCATCCGTCGCGACGCGTCTCTTGGTGCGGGGACAGATCATTGGCCTTAGCGCTAAAGTTAAACTCCGTTTGAGATTTTCCCCGGATGAATCATCCACAGCCCGGCTCCGGACTCGCGAATCTCTGCTCTTGCTCACAGACGAGGATGGCACGTTTAATAAGGCCTTTGACCTTCCGGAAGGATTCGATGCAAAAGCTTCAGTCCTGACGGCTTCCTTGGTTAACTCCGACATTGGCCTACGACCCCACCGCTACTCTGCGGCTGACGCGAAACGCGAAGGCAAGTTTTTGGTTTTCGAACTGGCTCTGAGCGTCAAGACCGAGACGATTATTTGCGGGCGCGTTGTCGATGACGAAGGACAACCCTTACCCGGAACCTCCGTTGGCTTGTTCAAGTTCAAGGATCAAAATCCGGTAAGTCCAGACGCCGTAGCCGAGGTCAAGAGTGACGCAAAGGGCCAGTTTCGGCTCATAGCTCCGAGCGAAACAACGCTCTTGGTGATGGCCGCGCCAACAGAGAAGCTACCTGCTTCGATAGTGGTTTCACCGACCGCCCATCAAATGACAAGAGTTGGCGATCTTAGATGTATGCCCGCCTTAGAGGTTTCTGGGATCGTGATGTTTCGCGGCAATCCGCTGGCCGGAATCAAGGTCGCGGCCAGAGCGAAGAGCAGGGGATGGGGCCTCGTCATGGAAGGCGATCACTTCAGACTCTACCGCTGGCAAGACGGTATCGTAGCTCCCTGGCACAAGCTTACGACGACGGATTCGATGGGACGATTTGAAATCAAAGGTCTTAGCGCCGAGACCTATATCGTCGAACCCGGCTTGACTGGGGGCCCCTTCACTCTGGACCCGAGCCAACCCGAAACGACAACCTGGTTTCACGAAGACAGCCCCGCGTTTCCGCTACCCTCTGGCGATCTCGCCCACCTCGTGAATTCGGTCATCGATTCTGCACAAAGGGAAACGATCGCCCCCACCCGAGGCTTAGAACTCAAGATCAAAGCCGCCTTGCTCAGCGTCGAAGTTTCTGATTCGAAGGGCCCGATCGATGGAGCGTGGATTCAGCTCGACTGTGACCCTCAAGAGCCGCAAGTCACCGAAAACAAAGGGCGTGTTTTGTTCGTCGTCCCCATTGGCCCTTTAGCCATCGAGGCCAGCCATGGATTGTGTAAAACCGAGGTGTGCAAGATTAGGATTGCGGATTCCACGACTCTAAACCTCGTCAAGTTCACGATGCCAAGAGAACAGAGGGCAGATGTAAAGCTGACAGTTCTTGACGGCCAAGGCACGCCAGTGAAGGCCGTAACTTTGAGTTTCGAGTCGCGAGACCAAGGCCGCTTAGCTGGGCTTTACAGCCACGCCAAGAACGGCGTCCATCTCGTCAAATGCCTGAGAGCTGGCCGCTACTCTGTCACGGTTCGATCGAAAGGAAAGCAGCCCTTGGTGAGCCAAGAAACGCTTCTGGTGGTACCCAAGTCTGGCCAGGTAGAACAGACCATCCGACTCGAAGTTGGGGCAAGGCTCCGCGTTGGTATACGCCGCAACGGCAAGTTTGTGGCCAGGCAGCTGCGTATTCGTCCGGTCGACGGCGAGTTCATTGCTTTGGTAGTTCAGTGCCGGTCTCCAGACGGAGTTCGACATACCTTCCAGGGCATCGCTCCGGACCTTTGGCCCTGTTTGGCCGACGTAAAAACCCCGTTTTCGCCGGGGCAATACGAGATTATCTTCGGCGACAAAGATGAAGGCGTGCACCGCCGAGTCATCGGCTTGGCGGCAAACGACACCAAAGACGTCATTATTGACCTTTAGCCACGGGCGGCATATGCCGTGGCACGATCAATTCCGCTCAGGGAGAGGGCCGGCGAGGTCGACTTTGGGAAGCTCTCAAGAAATACGCGAACATCGAACTATCGACTTGTCCGAATTCGCCAAGAAGCACTTTGGCGGTACGCTGGATCAGATGGAGATTGACTGGATGAAGTCAGAACGAAAACACAGCTTCGATTCCGACCAAACGTGTGATGACGCGGCGCCGGCGGCACACAGCTATAGGCCTACTCCAACTCTGCGAGTAGTTCTGACAGAGCCTGCGCGCCGCCGCTGAACACCGGCCAGCCGTCGCCGACCAAGACGGCTTCGATGGCCGGTAAGGCGACGAGACGCCTTAGGGAATCGACGGCTTTGTTTTTGTCCGTCAGTTTTTGGTCCGGCAGTAGACAGAGTTTGGCGGCCTGGTGGGCACGGATCAAGTCGCCGGTGATGAGCGTCGTTTTTTCCAGCACGAGGGCCAGCTCTCCGGGAGTTTTGGAGCCGTCGAGGGTGATGACCTTCAAGCCCGGAACGACTTCATCACCGTCTTTGAGCCAGGCATCGCAAGTTAGCTGGTCACGCTCTTGGTCCGGGCCCAAGACGCGAGCACCCGTGGCTTCGGCCAAAGCTGATGCGGTGCGTTCGTGATCCGAGTTGGTGATGACGATCGTGCCTAGGGGGCCGAGGCTTTTTAGATGTGCCTGATCGTGCTCGCTCATTGGCAAGGGATCGATGACCACGTTGCCGCCGGGGCGCAGCCACAACAAGCTGTGAAAATCGATGTTGCGCTCTTCGTCAAACACGGACCAGCCGTACAAGTCTTCTCGGTGCAGACGTTTCATCTCATCCTCCGGGAGCAACAAACCTTGGTAGCAGCGAGCCCCTCGACCCTAACAAATCTAAGACCTTGCCAGCCGATACGCCGCAGGCAAAAGCCCTTTGCCAGGGCCATGAAAAGAGCGGGCCCTGCACCGAAGTGAAGGACCCGCACAGGGCTTCGCTCAAATTTCCTTTAGCTTGGCAGACTCGTTTTCTCGTCGGGCTCATCCTCAACGGACAGGGCCTCGGCGAGTGCGTCGATGAACTCACTCAGAGCTGGGTACAAGCGGTGCCGTACTTCGAAAGGTGTTTCGATGAGCGGCCTCGCCTCGCAATATCCCGAAGGAACTTCCCAAAGTGAGTTGTCTCCGACTTCAGCGAGCACTTCGTGGTCTTCGAACTTTCCCAACTCGTAGGTCAGACGAAACTGGCCGCCAGCGTTGGCCGACCATGACAAAAACTCTTCGTGCAACTCTCCTGGCGCACAGCTTTCGTGCGGAATCGACGAAAGAATCGGTGAACCGAGCCGAAAGCGAAACTCGATTTCGACTGCGCTGCTTTGCAAATAGCTTTCGAGAGTTCTGATGTCGTCCGAGATCTGGTTTCGGGCGACGTCAGCTTTCGCGAAGTTCCTCGTGGCGGCTTCGACCGCCTTTTGAATCTTCGCCGAATTAAACCTGGGTGCAGATGTATCCATCTTGCAGCTCCCCTTAGATATGTGGACGAGAGACTCAACTCTCTGGCGTACGCCAATCAAGGCAACAGGGGACCATTCAAGGCGCTGCGAGAGTATTTCGAATGAGCGCAAAGGTCAAGAACCGACCTGCGAGATCGCGGGCATCAGCAAGCCCGTCTCAGCGGCTGAGGGGCTCGGCGAGAATGTAAAGGGCCATCGCCGTCGCGTAGGCGCGTCCAATCAGATAGTGATCCATGAAGGTTCCATCACCCTCACGCGCCGCGAGGACCGATTTTTGGACCGCCGCCACCAGCTCACGCCTCGTCTTCGGGCTCGCGTGGCGGCTGGCTTCGAGAGCATTGCGGTGACTGTAGAAGAAAAAGTAGCCACCGTGGCCGCGAGTATTGAAGTAGTCGTAGAGTTTTTT
Source organism: Planctomycetota bacterium (assembly GCA_036479435.1). Classification (GTDB taxonomy): domain Bacteria; phylum Planctomycetota; family DRQF01; genus JAZGFI01. The sequence continues at coordinate 69,089 of JAZGFI010000206.1, forward strand.
CGTCGGCATGCGCAGCTCTCGGTGGTGCTCAATGAAGCGTCGCAAGGCGGCTTCGAGACTCTTCTTGTCGCCCTTCCCAGCCGCAAAGAGCGCGTCTTCGCAAAGAGAATCTCGCCCGATGGCGCCGTGATCGTTGGTCATCCAGCCGTGACCGTTAGCGGTTGAATAGGGAAAAAGACTCCCTGGAGTCCGCATTGAACGCAGCGCGAGCCAGGCTCGGCGAAAGTCTTTCGCGGGGACTTTGATCTTGGCGCTCTTGGCCTTGGATAGGGCCAACAAACACTGAGCCGTGCTGAACGATGCCGGGCGTTTCGGACCATAAACCGTCCAGTTGCCGTCTTCACCCTGGCCCTCGAGAATCCGAGCCGTCACGCGCTTGGCCGCCTGAGTTCGCTGGTGCCGAAGAAGCGTCGACAAGGCATAAGGAGCATTGAAAGGATCGAGCCGCGTGCTTGGTTTTTGCGCCCAGGCCTCAAACCACTCCAGAGCCATGTCCGTCGCTTGTTTCGCGGCCTGCCGGTCTTTGGAGCTGAGCTTTTTTAGCCATCGGTCGAGCGCATCCACGGCGATTGCGGTGAGAGCGGGGTCCCAGTATCCCACGACGCCGTCTTGACCCGTGAAAGAGCCATCCTGTTTCTGAAACTCCATCAACCGGCGCACGCTCTCGGGTCCATCGAAAGCCATCGGCGCTGTTGTTTCGGTTTGCGTCGGAAGGTTCCCTTTTTCCGGCCAAGTCCTCAGGGTCTCCGCCAGCCAGGGGCGCGGGCCACCCGCGAGGGAGGCCAAAGCCGACTTGAGCCCGAAGGGACTTCGACTCGTCGCTTGACGCCATTGGGTCATCGCCGCATCTAGCTGACCGCGGCGCTGAAGGCAGGCGCCCAGCCAGTAGCTTGCTTCGTCAAAGTGTGGACCGGCGGTCTGCTGCGATTTCTTGAACTCCACCGCGGCGCGCGACCAGTTGCCTTCGCGCATCGCGATATGCCCTCGAAGCAGAGCCGCGTCAGGCTTGTCGATGGCGGCGAGAGTCTTTCGCGCCTCCCTTAGTTTCCCTTGGCGCAACCGCAACCGTCCCCGCAGAACGCGGGCGCCGGGGCCACGCGCGGCCCCCAAGAGCACTTTGGCTCGCTTCAAATCGCCATCGCGGAGTGCCTCCTCCGCGGTCTTGGCTGACGACTTTTGCCCTTGGTCCTTCAAGACTTGGCGTAGCCAACGGTCAATGAAGTCAGACGAGAGCGCCCCAATTCGATGCAAATGCCTTATCACCTTGCCCTCGCTGTCGAGCGCCAAGAGCGCGGGCGTCACGATCTCTGCTGACTTCATACCCCAGGGTGCGAGAGTGTCTTGGCCGCCGGCGCCGTACAGATCTGGTACCAAGTTCCCACCGACGCCTTTTTCTCAACGTCAACGCTCAGTGACCCGGCCTCGCTCGCGCCGATTTCTGAGTCGCGAGTCAAGCGAACGGATTTGCCCACGGAATGCTCCCGCCAAGTCTGACTGACCTGACCCTGGCCTTCTGTCGCTAAGTGGTAGGTGGCGCACACCGGCACAAAGCGCCGCGAGATGACATCCACAACCTTGCGGTCGGTTAGGGGCCCGGCGCGAAAAAGGAGATCCTTGCGATAACCATCGTCGCGAAATCCGATGTCGTCGGCGCGAATGCTTCGGCGAGCTGAGTCTATTCCCGCTTTGTCATCTGTGCAGCGCACGTACACCAAGATCGGTTTCTTCTCTCGCTTCGCACGCTTTTTGCCTGAGCCGCGTCGAACTGCCAGGGGATATCACTGCCGACGCCGCGCGCTAATTTCTGGGCTTCGTCGTCAAGGGACCGAGACGCATTCGGTTTTGCCGCTGGCGTCAAAGGCTTGGTGGTTTCGCTCAGAACGAAGTCATCCCACCAAACTTCGCCGCGCCCAACGATGTAGGCCATGACAAAAAGGGACTTCACCTTGGGTGGCAGCTCGAACACCACTTCGATGATTCGCCAGTCACCATCTTGGCTCTGGGGCGCGCATTGGACGAAGTGAATCGTCTTGTCGTCGGCATCCCAGCATTGAGCGATGAGATTGACTTTTGTCCCGGCCTTTAATCCTTGCGTCTTGACGTAGGCCGCCAGCCGAAACCGGCGCGTCTTGGCTTTGTCAACGCGGCAGACTTGGCGCCAATTAAAGGGAGTCTCAAGCGACCCACTTTCATTGTTGATGCGGAGACTGCCCTTCTTCGATTTGCCCACCTTGCTGTCGAGGTTGAAGACAACTCCGGCGACCCTTGAACTTTGCGCCCAAGCCGAAGGCCCCTTGATGGACGGATTGCGAAAGTGGTTTTCTTGAGCCGCACTCGGTGCCACCCAAAAACTGCAGGCCAAGATAATGACAATAATGCGCACAAATCCTTCCTCTACTCGCCTTACCCATGCCCCCTGAGATCTCTTGGACGACGCCGACGCTCAGGCATTAGCCTCAATGTACAAATTTTTCAGGTCGGGCGATCGTCTCAAAAGACCCTCGATCTCCTGCAACAAACGCTCGTCATCTTGCATAACGTTCTTACGAGTGAGTTTCTCCAAAAGGGACCGGCGTTTTTCGATCTGAACGATCCAATCGCAACGACCGTCGGTCAAATCCTCAGGACCGGAAGCACCAACAAGGTAAGCCCGGCCTCCATCTGAAACTTCGGCATACCAACCCCAGTCCTCTTCTTCAGGGGGGCGCGTCGCCTCGAATCCTACTTGTTCGAGTTCTCCCGCGAGCCAATCAAGAACTGCGTACCCGGAAATCGGGTTGATCGAATTCCTCGGTTCATCCCTCGGGTCGAACGCGATGCTGGAAAACTCAAACAAGTGCGCCATGACGTGATCATGTTCCCTTAGGTTTCAGGGGCGACCGGCAAGAGAGATAGACACCGAGCCAAGGCCTCAAGCGAGGCCCCTCCTAATCCTACTCTTCCGGCAGCTCAGGTAGCGAGAGAGAATACTCCTCCCAAGCCCGGGCGGCAGCGCGATGAGAGCTGCGAGCCGACAAACCCTGCTGGTCTCCAGATCTTTTCTAGATTTCATCGCGAATCAGGCGACTACCTTCGACTAATGAGTGCGGCGTTTGCGTCTTCCCGCCTCATCGCCCCGAATGAGTCGTTCGCCGCAGTCCCACCGTTTGGTACATTTCTGAAGAGAGAAGCATGACCTTCGAAATTCAAAAACTCAAAGACGTCATCGAGGTGATCGCAAGCCATCTGTCCGTCGACAACTTGGGTCCGACCAAACTCTACAAGCTCACTTATTTCGCGGATGTGCAACATCTCCGCGCGACGGGCTCATCGATAACCGGCTCTGAGTACATCAAGTACCAACACGGCCCGGTGCCAAGCCGTGCCGAACGAGCCTTAAAGCAGCTTCTGAATGAGCACGTGCTCCGAACCGAATCGACGACAGTCGGGGACTTTCAGCTCACCAAGATTATCCCCATCATCCTTCGCCCCCCCACACTGCTATCCCCGGCCGAGTTGAACACCCTGGAATCCGTCTGCTTGGAGTTCGGCAAACTTTCGGCTGGCGAACTCTCGGAACTGAGTCACCGCGAGCCCGCTTGGATTGGCGCCGAATCGAAGCAGAAACTATCAACGGAACTCATGCATTACGGAGCAAAGGAAGACCCGGACGGGCTCTAAGTGGACATTCGATTCCACTGCACCGTCCAATTCAGAAGGCGCTGCAGGAAGGCAAGACACCCGGTCGAAGAACAATGCCCAAGCGTTCAACTGGTTCTCTCAACGAACCTCATCTTCGGGCTGTCAGTCCCAAAGTTCCCTGAAGTCAGGAAGATGCGAATTGCGATTCCCCAGCTGAAGCTCGGAAAACGTAAGGGGTATCGTTGCATCTACAGCCGGCGAGTTGTGGACGAAACCGAGCACGTCGTTTTCTTGGAGGCCTACTTCAAGGGCGACAAAGCCGATCTTGTGCCCAGCGACTATTTGGTAATTGCGAGAATCGCCAAAGAGATCTTCGAGAATCCGCTCGGCCATGAATGGGATGATTTTGATCCTCTCCTCTAGCCGGCCTTCGCTGGCGCAGCTTACGACAACAAGCCCTGTGCGAGGTAGTACCAATAGGCTGCCGTTTCTCTGACGAGAAGGGAATCACATTGGCATAGAGGTTGCTCCGCTTCGGCGGGAACTGACGGCCAGTAGCCATGCATGACCATCTCAAAAGACACGCCGAGTTTCTCCGGCTCGAGAAGGCCGTTCGGCGGTGTATCGACAGGGGTCGATGCTCGCCATGGACGGGCCGTGGTTTTCGATTCGCGCCCACAAGATACGCCAAACCTAAGGAGTTCCTGAGCGGCCAAGGCACCTGGCGCAAAGGCTCCCGATGGATGGCCCAACACGTTGCTCCCGTCCTTTACCTCTCAAGTACTCCTGAGCTGGCCATGGCCGAGGCCCTCCGAAAGTTCCGGCTCTTTGGCATCCCTGAGTGGCAGGCGATGCCCCTTGTGGTCGCCGGAGTCGAAGTGAAGATCTCCGCTCTGCTCGACCTCAACGACGGCGCCCTTCGAAGCTCGCTTCGATTCAGCTCGCAAAGAATGGTCGAGGAACGTTGGCAGGACATGAATGGCGACGGCCTAGAGTCTCTTACCCAAGCACTCGGCCGAGCGATGATCGCTACCGGAGTCGAGGGCTTCATCTTTCCGCCCGCAACGCAGGCGAAAGGGTTCAACCTTGCGATCTTTCCGAGTTCCCTTAGACGATCAAGTTCCATCAAAATGCTCCCATGAGACGAATAAACATGTATAAGTACATGTTTAATTAGTTGCCTATTAACTCCTCGGGTGGTATTCTTTGGAACAGGAGCGGTGCACCATGGCTACAACTAAAAAGAAAGCGAAGACCAAGCCGCGTGCCCGCCGTGCAGCAATCAAGACCGCCATGGGTCTCGGCAAAAAGAGTCAACACAAAAACCCAGGCTTAGAACTGAGGGTCTTTCGAGAGAAGCTCGGCATCACTCGCGAGGTGATGGCTCGATTGGTCGGCATGTCTTTGAGCAAAGTGGCAAAACTTGAAGCTGGTGACAGCAGCGCAGACCTTCAGACCACCCGTCGGCTTCTTGAAATCCGGCATCTACTCGACCAAGTCGGCAGCATCATGAAACCGGATTTCGTCGCAAGGTGGATTCGCGAACCCAACGAAGGCTTCGACGGCTTTAGCCCCCTTGAGGTCATCGAGCGTGGCCAAGTGGACCGGATTTGGCGCATGGTCTTCTCGATCGCTCATGGTGATGCGCTTTGATCCTCAATGGCCTCAAGGCCGAATCATGACCACAAGCCCTGTGCGAGGTAGTACCAGTACGCTGCCGTTTCTCTGACGAGGAGGGAACCACGTCGAGGCAAAGGCCTTTCCGTTTCGGCGGGAACGGTCAAGACATCAATCCCCGACAAGCGCGCCGCAAGCCAGATGCGCGGCAGATGAAAGTCATGGCTCACGTACAGGACCCGACCATCGACCTTGAGCGCTTGCACAAAATCAATCGTGGCACGAGTGTTCAATCCCTTGCGATCCAAAACGATATGGCGAGGATCGACGCCCAACTCGATCGCCAGATTCTGCATCGATTCCGTCTCGTGGATATCACCATCTCCGGGGCCACCGGAGAAGATGAGCTGGCTTGCGAGCCCATCGTGATAAAGGCGACAGGCCGTCTTGACGCGATCTCCAAGCGCACGCGATGGTTTCCCATCAGCGTAGGTGCGAGCCCCCAAGACCACGATCGCCGCCGCTGGCCGCCGGTAGTCCGTCTGGCCCAAGGTTTGAATCTGGAGCCAAGGAAACGAAGCTGCGAACAGGCTAGCCACGACTACCGAAGCCAGGCCAACCCGTTTTCCTTTGAGGGGACGGTTCAAAGCTGAGATCCCGATCAACACCATCGAGCCCACGATCAGCAGGCTTAGCGGCAATGCGGAACTTTGAATGCGCCCCGCTTCCTGCAATCCCATCACCACCCAGGAATTCTCAAGGGCGACCAGCCCAATCGCACCGGCGACCACGAAGACCATCGTCCGACGAAAACGCGACCCGACCGACCCGATCCCGTGCATGAAAAACACCAGGGCTACCGGGGGCAAAAACCAAGATCCCATCCACGGGATTCGGCGAAGATCGATCCACAACAAATCGAGCCCCTCAATGCCGCGAAGCCCCGCGACAAAGCCAATGACCGCCAACACGCCGAAGAAAACAGCCGCCCCACGACCTATCGCAGCCAACAGGAACCCGAACTTATTGATCAATGCCATCACATGCTCCCCCACAACCGCGGTCCATGATACCAGGGCCAACAGTTCTCCGCCGCGGATTTTAGCGGGGGCATACAGAGCGGACTCCGGCCGGAAGACCCCTCCGCCGGCTACTTTCTAGGTGGCGTCACGTCGTCGGGGAAGTTGTCGATGGCCTCTTGCCAAATCTTGGAGGCACCGGCTCGAACCGCGAGGCCGATGGCTTCTTGAACCTCCGCGTCGCTCACCCCGAGTTTTCTCAAGGGCTCAACGCTCCACTTGGCACAGTAGCCGTTGCCCGCCGCCAAATGACTCGCGAGTCTTACCAGATGAAAAGTCCTTTCATCTAAATGCCCGGACTCAAACTCAAGCCCTACGATTTCGCTCTTCTTGATCTTAGACATCCTCATTCTCCAAGCAGTTTCCCTAGACTTTGCTCAGCTTGCTGTCGTCGCAGCAAGTAACTGGACGCATTTCGATGTAAGCTATCCGAAATGCTGGCAAGGAGAGATTCGGTGACCAAACTGCTGCTAACGATTATGGTGGTCAGCCTAGGAATGGCTCTTGGGATGCAAGTCGCCGCACAAACCCCGGCCAGCGAAACAAAAAAGGCCGCGTTTGCTGAAAGCGCCGAGGCCTGCATCAAGGACATCCAAAAACGCGGCCGACTTTCCGACAAAGCCAGCGCCAAGCGGGACGAACTCAGCCGCAAAATCGACGCCTGGTGCGAGGCCCCCGCCAGCTTGGATGCGCTTAGGACCTGGGGCACAAAGGCTGGCGACTACCGAGTCCTTTTTTTGCAAGAGCGGAGAAAACGCTGCTACTACGCGGTCGGGTTTTTCGGCGAAGGCGAACCCGCCCGCACTCGCTTCGCCTTTGAACTGACGACCCTCAAGGGTAGGCGTCTCCACTCGGGAACCTCGAGTCCCTACCTCGTGACCAAGGGAGTGGTCTTGGTCATGTCCTTTGGCCTGAAGACATCTTTTACTCGGCGGGCGCGCAAGACCTTTGGGGCGGTGATGGCATCGGCCAGTGCAAAGGCCGCAGCAAAGACGCGCTCTGCTAACACCATCGGGCTTGGCAGCGGAGCTGGAGGCGCTTTTGGTGGTAGAAGCCGTGGCCGAAAACGTTTGTTCAAGGGCCGCGGTAAAAGAGGCCAAGCCTTCGTCAGCAAAGGCCTCAACTACCTGGCGAAAACTCAACTGAGCAATGGTAGCTGGCCGACTCACTCTCTCGAAGCTTCGCGAATCGAAGCCACGGCTCAGGTCTTGCTCGCTTTTGTGGGTACGGGAGAAACCACCAAGAGCGGCAAGTTTAAGACCCTGGTGGCAGCTGGCATCACCTGGTTGATAAACCAGCAAGAAACCAACGGGAGCCTTGGGGATTCGATCAAAAGTCACGCGATGGCCACGGCAGCTATCGCAGAGGTCTACGCGATCTCAAAAGACGAGAATTTGGCCGCAGCCTATCGTTTGGCTCTTAGCTACCTCCTCTCCCAACGGCGAGAAAACGGCGGCTGGGGTTCGGCTCCTTTGCCCGTCAAAGGCGATTCAGTGGCCACAACCTGGGCCGTTATAGCGGCACGTAGTTCCAAGGCGGGCGGAACAAAAATTGATGATGCGGTCTTCAAGGGAGCGTGGCTAGCCTTGGATGCGTTGACCGACCCCATCACCGGCCTTACCGGGTTTCGTTCCAAAGGCCGCAGGGCAGCCGTCCCGAGTGGCGAGCCCTCAGTAGCCTGCACCACCGCGATGGCCAGTTTTGCCCGTATCCTTTGTGGCGCAAAAAGACACGACAAGACCCTCGGTTTGGCCCGCGAGTTCCTCGCAGAATGCGCGATCGACAAAATCGACCACGAAGGCGCCGAGGACTTGTCGTTTTGGCAATTCGGTTCCCTCGTCGCCTATCAGACCGGCGGAGATCACTACACCAAGTTCAACACGAAGATGGATCTGGCCTTTCTTGATCACGAAACCAAAGACGGCTCTTGGGCGCGAAGCAACGGCCCCGCCAAAAAACTCGGAGTTCCACAATCCACCGCGATAGCCCTGCGTTGCTTAGAGATCTACTACCTCTACGGCAGAGTTTGGCGTTAGGTCTGCGCGCCACGCAAGCAGAGGTGCCTAAGGCTCAGCCGATCATTTCAGCGCCTTAATGATCACCGGGCCCTGATCGACGCCTTCGAGCTGCCCCTTCAAGCTGCGATCTGGAGAGTAGGCCTTCAGCGTGTAGAGCAGACCTTCTACGAGCGTCAGTTCGAAGGCGCCGTTTTGGTCGGTGTGGATCCGGTAGTGCTCGTCGCTGCCAACATAGGCCTCAACCACGAACTTCACGGCGGGTTCGCCTCCCTCAAGGATGACGCGGCCCTTGAGCGTTCGGGCGTCGCGCAGGACCACCGTGATTTCCTGATTTGCTGGCAGCACCTTTTTGCCGATCGAAGAATAGTGCCGGCCGCCGTCCTCAGCCGACGGGGTCGCCACGACCCGCAGCAAAGTCGATCTGAGCTTGCGAAACACAACCCGGCCGCGGCGGTCCGATTTGAGGGGACCCGAGTTTTCGCCGGCGAAGGCGTAGACATTGGCGCCCGCCACCGAGTGGCCAGCGGTGTCGACGACATGGACGGTGAGTTCAAGATTGTTGGCCAGCTCCTCGGCCCGAATCGTTAGGCCACTCGACGGCACCGTGACCCCGTCGAGGCGACCTCGATAGCGGCCCTCGTCAAATCCGAATCTAAGACCTGCCGCTCGCTTTTTGCGCCGACCGCTTAGAACCAAATCCACGATTTGGCCAGTGGGAAGATCCATCGAGAACAAGCCGTCGTGGCCGGAGAAAACCTGGCGTAGCTCTCCGTTTGCCAGCTGAGCTCCGACCTCAACTCCTGCGAGGCTCTTCCCCGCGACGTCGACGACGCGACCGGAGATGGGCGTGGTCGCATCCAAGATGATGGCCTG
>JAZGFI010000207.1:0-10261 GCA_036479435.1 Planctomycetota bacterium
AGCTGGTGGTCGACCTTGGCCGGATGGGATTGGGTACCCATAGGGTTTCGAACAAAGTTTCAGATCTGACTAAGTCATTTCGTACTCCTTGACTGAGCTTTCCCAGCGCACTGACGCCGTATAGCCAGTTAGCGGCGGTCTCGACTTGGTTTGAGGTTGACGTAGAGGGCGAAAGCGGCGAAGAGGATGAGTTGGTTTCCGAACAGGCCAAAGAAACCGTAGCCAAACATCGAAAGAGCCGACGCAGCGCAACTCAGTGCGCCCCAGAGCAGGCCGGATTTCCCCTCGAATTGCGCCATGCGGACGAAGAGAATCCCCAGGGCGATCATGACGACAGCCATCATTTGCATGGACCCTCTTGACTGACGACAGCTAACACTCAAGACCAGCGACCGGCCACCAGGGTGTTCTCGCACCTAAGCCCTAGCCTTGACGATAGGAATGCGACCCTATTGCATCATTCTCGCGGCTAAGAGGCCTTTTCGAAACTTCTGGCGAAAGGCAGGGTTGGAGATGGACGACTAGCCTACGAGGAGTACTTCACTGATGTTCGCTCAATCATCCCGATTTTCATCCCATCATGGGCTAAGAACGGTCGCGGTCAAGTGGGTCCTCGTGCTCACGATGACGCTGGGAGCAAGTTGCGCTGCGATGGCCCAAGACCGCAGCCCCTTGGCCGCTCTTCCCAAAGCAGAATGGGATTGGAACAAGGCGCGACACCTTCTCTTCCGCGCCGGATTCGGCGGAACCAAGCTCGAGATCGATGCCTTGCATGCTCTCGGCCTCGAGGGTGCCGTCGACTTGTTGGTGGACTACGAAAGCACCCCGAGCGGCCCCGACTTCGCGGGTGAATTCCCAGAAGCGCTGCGCCGGGTCGCCATGGTCGGTTTGTCCCGAGAAGAGATTCAGAAGAAGCGACAGACCCTCCGACGCAAAAACGGGCGGCTTTTGGGACAGCTTCGCCAGTGGTGGATCACACGCATGGCTAGGACCAAGCGGCCGCTAGAAGAAAAACTCACCTTGTTTTGGCACGGGCACTTCACCAGCGGGTTTCGCGACGTTCGCAACACCTTGCACATGTGTCAGCAAAACGACCTTTTGCGCGAGTACGCCTCGGGCAACTTCGCCGAGTTCGTTCACAACGTCGCCAAAGACGCCGCGATGCTGGAATACCTCGACAACAACCGCAACCGCCGGGGCCAGGCGAACGAAAACTTCGCCCGCGAAGTGATGGAGCTATTTACGCTCGGCATCGGCAACTACAGCGAAGAAGACATCAAAGAAGCCGCCCGCGCCTTTACGGGTTGGACTTTTGACCAGAGTGGCGGTTTTGTGTTCAACCAACGGCAACACGACTTCGGCCTCAAAAACTTCATGGGCAAGAAGGGTCGACTAACTGGCGAAGACGTCATCGATACCCTGCTCGCCAATGACCGCACTGCGGTCTACATCTGCGGCAAGCTCTTTTCTTACTTTGGCCACCGCAAGCCCTATCCGGTCTTGGTGCAAGCCCTCGCCGCCGAGCTCAGAACACCCCGTGGCGACAAAAAGCAGGGCTACGAACTAAAGCCCGTCCTCAAGACCATCTTCAAAAGTCGCGCCTTCTACGATGAAAAGAGCATGGGTTGCCGCATCAAAAGCCCCATCGAACTCGTGGTCGGCGCGATTAGGCAATTAGAGCTGCCGGCGGACAAAGCCGCCCGACTCGGCGGAGCCATGGCGGCCCAGATGGGCCAGACCCTGTTCGATCCGCCGAACGTCAAAGGTTGGGCCGGGGGCCGCGAGTGGATTTCGACCTCTGCCCTTTACGATCGCTACAACTTCGCCGGCTTGGTGACACGAGATCTTTCGGCCGACACTTTTCGGATGCAAACGCCCGCGCCTAACGAGATGTCGGCGGAAGCCTCCATGTCGTCCGGTGCCGTCGGCGGTCGAGTACGCGGTGAAGAATTCGTGCCGACTTCCCCGCGAGAAGATTCCATGGAAGGCATGGAGGCGGCTCGTGCCGACGGTAAGCCAGATGACCGCAAGGCTCGTCGCGACCGAAGCCAGACTTTCCGAGCGCTGCAAATGCGCTTCCCCTTCCCCGCCGCCAAGATGGTGAAAGCTAAGGATCTCAGTCAACCCGACGAGATCGTCGATGTGCTGTCTCGGACTTTTCTCGCGGTGAACCTGCCCAGCACCTCCCGAGCGGAGCTCATCAGCTATCTCAACACCGACACCTTCGGCAAGTCCTCAGCATTCGATATTGAACGTTGGGATGCTTCGCGCCGCCTAAAGGGCATGTTGCACTTGCTCTTCAGCACGCCCGAATACCAGATCAACTGAGATTGGAACCGACACCATGACGACAACAAACTCTTCACGACGCAATTTTCTGAGGTCTTCCATCATCGCGGGCAGCAGCGCGGCCTTGCTGGGTTTTGGGTCACTTGATGAGCTCATTGCCGCGGGCAACTCGGGCCTCCGTGGATTGGGCGACGACCGCGTCCTTGTGGTCGTTCAGTTGTCGGGAGGCAACGATGGCCTGTCGATGGTCGTGCCTCACGGCGACGATGCCTACCACAAGGCGCGACGGGGAACGCGACACCGCGCCGAGGATGTGCTGCAACTCGACAAGTACATCGGCCTTAACCCGGGCATGAAGTCGCTCCGGGCGCTTTACGATGGCGGCGAACTCGCCATCGTCCAAGGTTGTTCCTACCCGACTCCCAACCGCTCTCACTTCAAGTCGATGGACATTTGGCAAACTGGGGACCTCCGCGGCAACGCCCAACCCTATGGTTGGCTGGGTCGTTTCGCCGACCAAGGCCTCGGTGCTGCCAAAACTGCCGACGCCAACACTTTGGTCGGAATCGGCAAGAAAGCCGAACGCGCCATCATCGGACAGCGAGTGAAGCCGGTTGCGTTCACCACACCGCAGTCCTATCGCTACGTCGCGAACCCCGCCCAGTTCGACACTTTTGACAAGCTCAACGAAGTCGAATCCACAACCGAGGAAAGCAACCTCGACTTTGTGCGACGTGTCTCCAAGAGCGCCAAGTCATCGTCTTACAGCATTCGGCGTGCAACCAGCGGTTACCAAAGCAAAATTGACTACGGCCCGGGCCGCGGCCTTGGTGGTGACCTGCGGACGGCGGCGGCGATCATCGCGGCGAGGCTCCCAACTCGTGTCATCTACTGCACCATGGGCGGCTACGATTCCCATGTGAATCAAAAAGGTCGCCACGACAACAACATGCGCCAGCTCAACGCCGCCCTCGGCGCTTTCCAAAAAGACCTCGTGCGCATGGGCCAAGCCGACCGCGTCGTCACCATGGTCTTCTCAGAGTTCGGTCGCCGCGTGGCGGAGAACGGCTCTGGCGGCACCGATCACGGCGTCGCCGGTCCCATGATGCTGCTTGGCAATCACATCAAGGGTGGCACCTACGGCAAGCACCCCAGCCTCACCAACCTCGATAAGGGCGACCTCAAGATGACCACGGACTTCCGTTCGGTCTATGCCGCCCTGCTCGAAGATTGGCTAAGCACCAAGTCCGCGCCGCTCCTGGGAAAAACGCGAAAACTCCGAAAGCTGATTTCTTAGACCGCGGCGTCTTCTTGCAGGAAGGCTGTGAATTCACCGGTCAAACGAAAAAGGAATTGATAAAACCCCGTCGTCGGGCGCGCGCATGCGATCGCGCCATGGCTCTTCTGGCTGAAATTCTACGCGGCCCTCTTCTTGGGGCGGCTGGCTCGTCGCTCCGAGCCCAAAGTAATATCGCCCAAAAACAACTGTCGTATCAGTCGCAAAAGTCGGGCCTCATCGGCCTCCAGCCGCCACTCTCAAGGCCGGTCGCAATGCTCTTAACGAGACCGGGGCCTTCGTAGACAAACGCGGTAAGGACCTCGACCAAGGACGCTCCCGCGTCGAGCATGGCCCGAGCCTGGCCGGCATTTGAGATGCCGCCGACGGCGATGATGGGAATCTGACCTTCCGTGGCCGCGGCAAAATGCCTCACCCGGCTCAGGGCGATTGCGAACAAGGGTTGGCCAGAAAGACCTCCTTTTTGCGAAGTCACCGAGCTGGGAGCCGCGAGGCTCGACGGTCGCGTGGTCGTCGAGTTGGTCAAGACGAGGCCATCCAAAAGCCCCTCTTTGCTAGCGGCGACAATCGCGGCGGCCTCGGCGTCGTCAACATCGGGCGAGACCTTCAAGATCAAAGGTCGCCGTGCACCGCCGCAATCGCGGACGCCGCGGTCTCGTGCTTCGCCCAGGGTCTTCAGCAGCTCAAACATCGCGTCTTGCTGACCGAGAGTCCTCAGATTAGGGGTGGCCGGACAGCTGATATTGACGGTGAAGCCATCGACCCAGGGCAAGACGGCCTCCAGAGTCTCAACGTAGTCTGCGGCCATCGTGGCCGCATCTCCCTCCAAGTCTGCGGTTTTCACGATGTTCGCAAAAATCGGCACGCTCGGGCGCGAAAGCTGCTCCAACCGCGACGCAATGACGCGCGCGCCGTCGTTGGGAAGGCCCATGCGGTTGATGAGGGCGCGATCGGCGGGAAGTCTAAAAATCCGCGGCCGCGGATTGCCGGGGCGAGCTTGCGAGCTGATGGCTCCGACTTCAACGAAGGCAAAACCCAAACTCTGGAGGGCCGGGACGACCCGCGCGTCCTTGTCAAACCCGGCGGCAAGGCCTACGGGATGCTCAAAATGCAGCCCCCAGATCTCTTGCGACATCCCAGCGACTTTCGGGCGGTAAAGAGCCGCCAAAAATGACCGCAAGGGGGCCAGTGCCGAAGCAAACCTTAGGGCCCCCAAAGCCAAGTGATGGGCTCGTTCGGGGTCCATGCGAAACAAGATGGGGCGAATCAGGGAGCGGTAGGCCATGGTCTTGGAGTTTGCCACGCCCCCGGGACCAGTCCAAGCGCTTGGGTTTTCACCCGAAGCTGGTCGATATGGATTCGGAGGGATTTATGTCCACGACCCTGGCGGAACCGACAAGTTGGCGCGATCTCGGCTTTGCGACAGAGACCTTCAACCGCAACCTTGAGGCGCTCAGAACCGCCCAGCCCACGTTGGCGGACCGAATTCCAGAGGCCTTGGTGCACGACGGACTAAGTTTTGGCCGCAACCCAGACGGGCGCGTCTCGGTCTATAGGATTTTCCGCCGGCGTTGGTTGCCCATCGAGGAACTCGATGAGGATCTTTGCGGCGGCATTGAGGTCGCCGAGGGAGATGCCACGGCCAGGGATCAGCTCTTGGTCGGTTGCGGCACCGGGGAACGCGCTCAGCTACTTTTGGAGCAGCAAGATCCCAAGGCATGTCTTTGGCTGAGCGAAAGTGATCCAGGGTTACTCGTCCTGGCCCTCTCCAAGTACGATTTTAGTTCGGCCCTCTTAGAAGGTCGATTGCGCTTGCTGTTGGGTGCCGACATCCGCGAAACCAACTTGCCGCCGCTGCGCCGCGCCTTGTTGCATTCGAAGCTCGAGCTGTGGACAACAGGGGATTGGGCCTTCGTCACCAACCGACTATTACCCGCGTCGCCGAAACCTGGAAGCCGCGGGCGTTTCGGGGTCCTCCGCGGGGAGCTTTTGCAACGTGAGGTCACAGCAGCCTTGCTGGATTTCGGATACGACGTCAATGAGATTGACCCTGCGGCTTGGACGCCAGACGCCATGCGCCGGGAGCTGCCATCGCTGGCCCCTTACGGCTTGTTCGGCATCAACTTTGATGCGCGCATTGCGCGCATCGCCGCCGATGCCAAAGTCCCCTACATCGCCTGGGAGATCGACCCTTCCGCGGACGCCATAACTCAGCTCGACACGAACGATACTGCTGCGGACTACACGCTGATCTTTTGTTGGCGCAAAGCCCGCTGCGATGAATTGCGTGCGGCGGGCTGGCGCGAGACTCGGCACTTGGCCATCGGAGTGGACCCGCGATTGAGACGCCCTTGGCCGCGGCGAAAACAAAACCAAGCGCGCATTCCCTTGTTGTTCATTGGCTCTTGCATGCTGGATCGGGCGAGAGAACTTGAGAACAAGCTCTCCTCTGCGATAACCGTCCTTCCCAGTGCTGCGGAACGCGCCAGCTGGAGCGGTTTTCTGGAACGGCTAAAGGGAGTCGAGCAAGAGATCATCGCGGAGCCTTGCGGCTGGGACTTGCGAGCCTCGATCAAAGAGGCTCTGACTGCGGCGAACCTCCCCGCAACGATCATGGTGAAGGATGCGCCAGCCGATGTCTTAGCCTTGGCCGGTGAACGCATGGCCTCGACCAAGCGCATCACGGTTCTTCGCAATCTCGTCGAGGAGGGACTTTTCGTCTTTGGCGAAGAAGGTTGGCGTGATCTTATACCACCTCGCTGCTACGCCGGTGCCGCCGGCTATGGTGATACGGTTTCAAGATTGATGAGTCGCGCCGACATCAACCTTGACATCAACCGGGCCTACCAGCCCGACATCATTACGCTCAGAACTTTCGAGGCCTTGGCCTGCGGCGGATTCCTGATTGCCGAACGCCACGATGACCTCCTCGAACTGTTCGCGGATGGCAAAGAGCTCGTGAGTTACGGCAGCATGAATGAACTCAAAGAGAAGATTGCTTTTTACCGCGCCCATCCCGAAGCAAGGCTAATGATCGCCGAAGCAGGGCGAAAAAAAGTCTTAGAGTCACACACAATCTGGGACCGTGTGGGCACGATGCTCGGGAGGTTAGGGGCTTGGCGCGCTCGCCAAGCCGGTGAGCTTGCAGGGGGCTAGGCCTAGCTCTCTTGCGGACTGGGGACGACGCGAGCCAGCTCGATAAGGTCGGGGTGCTGATAGGTCGAGCGGATAAGTTCTTCGCCGTATTGCTCCAAGAGCAAGTCGCGTTTTGCAGAAAGCACATCGAGTTGCTTCTGGCGGCGGGTGAATTCACGGTCGTAGATGCGTCGATCGCGTGAGCTGAGGTCTTCGTCGCGAGTCGCCGCGTAACTTTCGCGGAGCAGGTCGAGAGCATCTTGTCTCAAAATGATCTCGTCTTCTAGCTCAAAGAGCTTCCGACAAATCGTCGTTCCATGGTCAAGAATTGGTCTGACACGGCGTTTGAGCCCCTTGGACGCAAGCGCGCGGAGGACTTCAAGCCGGCCCTCTTGCGGTTCAACTGTAGTCATGACGTCCTCCCGACGGCCTGCGGGATGCCCTTCCCGGCATCGTGATTTATCGGCATGATGACCTCGCGAGGTAAAGCCGCCGTTTACGAGCTGTGGTTTCTTCGTACGATCACGGCCCGAATAGCATCCTTGGTTCGCAGAAGGCGACAGAGATGTAGGGCTAAACTTGCAGGGGTGAACGGCAGATGAGTGAGCAAGCGGCTCAAGACCTTCGTTCGGGCTACGAGGAAATTCGGCGCCTTCTGCGGCGCGACATCGTGGGACTCGATGAGGTCATCCGCCTGTTATTGACCGGCATCTTCAGCAACGGCCATTGCCTGTTGATCGGAGTGCCGGGCTTGGCAAAGACCCGCCTCATCGCGACTCTCGCGCGACTCTTAGAGTTGGATTTCTCCCGCATTCAGTTCACGCCGGACCTCATGCCCAACGACATCACGGGAGCTGAGGTCATTGTAGAAGACAAGGTCAGCGGCGAGCGCAGGTTCGAGTTCATGAAGGGCCCGATCTTTGCCAACATTATCCTTGCCGACGAAATCAACCGGACGCCGCCAAAAACTCAAGCGTCGTTGATGGAGGCGATGGAAGAGCGCCAAGTCAGCTCACTCGGAAAGCGCTTCGATTTAGACCCGCCCTTTTTTGTGCTCGCGACCCAAAACCCCATCGAGCAAGCGGGGACCTATCCCCTCCCCGCCGCCCAGCTCGACCGGTTTTTCTTCAGCATCAACGTCGACTACCCGAACTTTGCGGACGAAGCGGCCATCGTGCGCATGACGACGCGCCCCGACTTACCCGCCTCTGAACCGGTGCTGAAAAAAGACGCCGTCCTCAACATCATGAAGGCAGTGAGGCAGGCCTCGGTGCCGGATGAAGTCGCGCGTTACGCCACCACCTTGTGCCGACGCAGCCGACCCGATGATGAAGCCGCACCCGAGATCGTCAAGAAGTACGTCTCCTATGGCGCCGGTCCGCGAGCATCTCAGGCTTTGGTCCTCGGGGCAAAGGTCCTCGCCATGATGCGGGGAGAATCGCAGCCCAGCTGCGCCGACGTCCGCGACCTCGTCGCGCCGGTGTTGCGCCACCGTGTCGTCATGAACTTCTTGGGCGCCGCCGACAACCGCACCGTCGAGGACATTCTTCAATGCCTCATCGACGAAGTCCCAGCCCCCGACCGCCCCGCCGGATTCGAAGAAGAACAGCGCGGCGGGTTCTTCAGCTTCTTCAGACGCCGCGCATAGTGTTCACTCCCAGGAAACTCTGGGACCGGCAGATCAGGCCGCGCCACCCTGAAGGTTCCATTGTCTAGATCGAAGGCGCAGCCGCCGAGGCTGAATCGCGCTCTGCTCCGTCTCGCCGTTCCCCTGTTGTTCGCCAACCTCGCCCAGACCATGTTGTCTTGGGTAGACACGGCCATGGTCGGCCGACTGGGCAAGAACGCACTCGCGGCCATGGGCCCGGCCAGCGTGTTTTTCTTGGTGCTCTTCCTCATTTTCTCCGCCGGATTCATGGGCATCCAAACGCTTTGCGCGCGGCGGTTCGGTGAGCAGAAGCTCGACGTCGTGGGCCAAGTCTTCACCAACGGGCTCGGGGTTTCGATTCTTGTCGGTCTGTTTGCGGGAGCCCTGGGCATCGTGGCCGCCGAACCAGTCGCGAATTTCCTGGTCGGCGACGCCTCGATCGCGAGCATGACGGCAGAGTATCTCTCTTGGCGCTGGGGAGCGGTCATTACGCTGACCACGCTCTGGGCCTACAAGGGGTTCTTTTTCGGCATCGGCGTCACCTGGTTCGACATGTACCTGGCCTTCGCGATGAACCTGCTCAACATCTTGCTGAATTGGATCTTCATCTTCGGGCACTGGGGCGCGCCCGAGATGGGTTTGGCCGGCGCCGCTCTTGCCAGTGTTCTCGCGACGGCTTTCGCGGCGAGCAGCTACATGATCTTTAGCCTACAGAAAAAGTACCGTCTGCGATTTTCGCTCTACCGCGGCGGCATCAATCGCGACTTGCTCGGCCGCATCTTCAAGTTGTCCCTTCCCCGGGCTCTCAGTGGCTTCGCTTTCGGCGCTGCGATCTTGTACTTCAAACTCATCGGCGACCACGCGGGCACGACCGCCTTGGCCGCCTCCACCGTCATCTGGAGATTCTTCGGCACCACGGTGCTCGTCTCGCTCGCGATCGGAACGGCCACCGCGACTTTGGTAGGTCAACGTTTGGGTGCCAATGACCCCGAAGGTGCCGACGCCACCGCGCGCGCCGCCGTCAAGCTCGGCGTTTTGTTGACGGGCAGCGTGTCACTGATCGTTATCTTTTTCCCGCAACTCATCCTAGGTTGGTTCAGCCAAGACACCGCCGTGGTTTCCGTTGGTACGCCCGCCCTTCGGCTCGTGGGAATCTTCATCGTCATTGACAGCGCCGGAATCATCATGTCGCGCACTCTCTCAGCGGCTGGTTGCGTGGTCTACGTCATGTCGATGGAGTTCGTGGTGTCCTTGGGCTGCATGCTGACGACCGCCTTTTTCCTCACCAAGTATTTCCCCGACAATCTCACCGTCATCTGGTGTTCTTGGGTCGTCTACATCCTCTGCTGGTACACCGCGATGGCCACTAAGTTCCTCGCTGGCGGTTGGAAGACGGTCAAGATATAGCTCCAGCCTAGCGCGCACCAAAGCCCTCTATCTCACGGTGAGAGGCCTTCCACGGCATCCCTTGACCTCATTTCGCCCCGTGCTAACCTGCGTCCGTTCGCGGGTAGGCCGATTTTACCCCACTCTCCGCGAACCCGAACGCATTCGGGGCGTGGCGCAGCCTGGCTAGCGCGCTTGGATGGGGTCCAAGAGGTCGGAGGTTCGAATCCTCTCGCCCCGACTGATGACGAAAAAACCCGCTGTCGCCAGCGGGTTTTTTCGTGCCTGCGTTTAGTCCTGGCTAAGGAAAATCGGCTATACGGCGTCAGACTTAATTCTCCCGCTTTTTTAGGTTTGACCTAAAAAAGCGGGAGAATTAAGTCGTCGGGTAGACCAGGGAGATTTTTCTCCCCAGCCCCCCACAGATCCGGACGTGCGCGATTGACGCATCCGGCTCCTCGTTAGACGGGTTCGCTAAGTGATGAGGACCGAGTGGACTGCCCGCA
>JAZGFI010000208.1:0-8319 GCA_036479435.1 Planctomycetota bacterium
AGCTGGTGGTCGACCTTGGCCGGATGGGATTGGGTACCCATAGGGTTTCGAACAAAGTTTCAGATCTGACTAAGTCATTTCGTACTCCTTGACTGAGCTTTCCCAGCGCACTGACGCCGTATAGCCACTTTTTCGCTTGGTGCGGGCGAGTTGATCACACTTGGAGGAGGGAGCGTCCGGTCATGGCGCTGGGTTTTTCGATGCCGCAGATGGCGAAGGCGGTGGGGACGACGTCGGCGAGGCGGCCGCCCTTGGCGAGGCTCGCGGCCTTGAGTTGGTCGTCGATTAAAAGGAGGGGGACGAGGTTGGTCGAGTGAGCGGTTTTGGTGCCGCCGCTGGCCTCGTCGATGAGTTCTTCGGCGTTCCCGTGATCGGCGGTCAACAGGATGCCGCCGCCGGCGGCGAGGACAGACTTGGAGACGCGGTCGACGCAGTGGTCGACCACTTCGATGGCCTTGATCGCGGCCTCCATGTTACCGGTGTGCCCCACCATGTCGGGGTTCGCGTAGTTCATGATGATGAAGTCGTACTGGCCGGATTCGATCGCCGCGATGACTTTGTCGGTGACCTCCGGCGCGCTCATTTCGGGTTGCAAGTCGTAGGTAGCGACCTTGGGCGAGGCAACGAGGATTCGATCTTCGCCTTCGAAGGGAGCCTCGCGACCGCCATTGAAAAAGAAGGTGACGTGCGCGTACTTTTCGGTTTCGGCGATGCGAAGTTGCTTGAGACCTGCGCGCTCTAAAACTTCACCGAAGACGAGTTCGGGCTTTTGCTTGGGAAAGGCGATCTCTGCGGGATAGCCCGCTTTGTACTCGGTCATCGTGGCGTAGTAGAGATCCTTCAGCTTGCGCCGTTTAAAACCACTGAAGTCGTCACTGACAAAAGCCTCGGTGATCTGCCGCACACGGTCGGAGCGAAAGTTGAAGGAGATGATGGCATCGCCGTCTTGGATGCGAGGCGTCCCTTCGATGATTCGCGGCTCAACGAACTCGTCGTTTTGTTTAGCGGCGTAGGCCGCCGCCAAACCCTCGCGCGCCGAAGCGCAGGGGCTGCCCATGCCGTCCACCAAAGCACGGTAGCCTTTTTGTAAACGTTCCCAGCGTTGGTCACGATCCATCGCCCAATAGCGACCGACGACACTAGAGATAACCCCCGTGCCGGTGCTGGATAACTTTTTCTCCAGAGCTTCAAGGTAGGTGTCGGCGGACCGCGGCGGCGTGTCGCGACCATCAAGGAAGGCGTGGAAGCAGAGCTGATCGCCCCTTAGGCCTTGGGCCTTCGCGAAGTCGATGAGGGCTTCGTAGTGACGATCGGAACTATGCACGCCACCGTCGGATAAAAGCCCGAAGAGGTGCAGGCGTCCACCGCTGCTTCGGATGTGCTCGATAGCCTTGACGAAAGCATCTCTTTTGAAGAAACGCCCGTCTTCGAGGGCCTCACCGATGCGGAGGATGTCTTGTTTCAAGACGCGCCCCGCCCCGATATTCATGTGCCCCACTTCAGAGTTGCCCATGAGACCTGGTTCAATGCCAACCTCCGTCCCGTGGGCCGAGATCGCCACCTGCGGGTAGTCGGCAAACAAGCGATCGAAAGTGGGCGTCTTGGCGGCCTTGATCGCGTTCCCGACGGTCGAGTCGTTCAGACCGAATCCGTCGAGAATCATGATCATGTAGGGGCGGCGGTTCATCGTTTTGCTGGTCTCAAGAAGGGGCCGGACATTTAGCGCCGACGCCCGCCGATCAAGCCGAGTCGCCAGAGCCAATAGAGAAGCTGCATGATCGATCCGATAGCGGCCGCAAGGTAGGTTGAAGCCGCCGCGCGAAGCACGGCGCGAGCACCTGAGAGTTCGTCGGGGTTGAGGATCTGGCCCTCTTTGAGCGCCCGCATCGCACGGTTGCTGGCATCAAACTCGACCGGCAGGGTCACCAGGGTGAAAGCCGTGGTCACCGCAAACATCGCCACCCCGGCCATCGCGGCGTAAAAGCCCAGGCCAGATTGTGTGGCGGCCCCGAGCGCGAAGCCAATCATGATGAGGATCCACGAGAAGCGTGACGACACGCCCAGCAAGGGCACAATGGCCGAGCGGAAGCCCAACCACATGTAGCCCTCGGCGTGCTGGATGGCGTGCCCCACTTCGTGAGCCGCAATGCCCAGCGCGGCGATGGACCGGCCGTGATAATTGTCGCTGGACAAACGCAGACGCTTGGCCCGCGGATCGTAGTGATCGCTCAGCTTACCCGGCGTCTCTTCGACCTGGACTTCGGTGACCTGATTCCAGCTTAAGATCGCCCGCGCGATCTCGGCCCCGGTCATGCCGTTCTGAGCTTGGACTTTGCTGTACTTTGCAAAAGCCGACTTCACCCACATCGACGTGAGCCACGAAAGGCCCATCGTGAGCACCATGACGACGATGTAACCCAATCCCATATCGCTTCTCCTAGATCAAGACAGACCAATATCTGCGCTAATACGCAGTGCAATCTCCTCTGTTAGCCAAGGCTTGACTAAAAGAGCCCGATGATCTCGCCGTCCTCGTCGATATCGATGTTGAGCAAGGCGGGCTTGCTGCCCAGACCTGGCATGAGCTTCATGTTGCCCGCCAAGGGATAGATAAAACCACCTCCCGCTGAAAGCCGCACATCGCGCACCGGGAAGACATATCCCGTCGGCGCACCCTTCAGTTTCGGGTCATGGCTGATACTGAGGTGCGTCTTCGCCATGCACAGCGGCAAGTCGCCATAGCCGTAGGACTTGATGCGCTTGATGCTTTCTTTGGCTTCGGGCGCAAGCTCGGTGCCCGAGGCACCGTAGATCTTCGTGGCCAAAGTCTCGATTTTCTCTTCGATGCTGGCGCTGTCGGGATAAAGGAAGGTGACGTCACTTCCCATCTCCGCCACGCGCACCACGGCTTCAGCCAAGGCTGCGCCGCCCGCGCCACCCTTCGCGTGAACGTCGCTGATTTCAGCCGCCTCTGCGCCGAACTCGAGTGCCGCCTTCAACAGGTAGTCAACTTCCTCGTCGTGATCCGTGGCAAAACGATTCAGAGCGACCACCACGGGAACGCCGTGAGCGCGGACGTTCTCGATTTGCTTTTTGAGGTTCGGGAGGCCGGCCTTGAGCGCGCCGATGTCATTGACGAGCAGTGCGGGATCGAGAGGTTTGCCGGGCTTGATGCTAAACCGCGGATCGTGCGACTTAATGGCGCGCACAGTGACGACGATGACCGTGGTGTCGGGACGCAAATCCGTGCCGCGGCACTTGACGTTGATGAGCTTCTCGAAACCCATGTCCGCGCCGAAGCCACTCTCGGTCACGGTGTAGTCGGCGAGGCGCAAGGCGATCTCGTCTTGTAGGACCGAGCTGTTGCCGTAGGCGATGTTGGCGAAAGGACCGCAGTGGATAAACGCGACGGTGCCTTCTGTGGTCTGCATGACGGTGGGATTGATCGCGTCTTTCATGATCGCGGCCATCGCACCCGCGCACTTCATCGTCTCGGCGGTGACGGCTTTGCCCTTGGAGTCTTCGCCGACAATAATGCGGCCGAGGCGCTTGCGGAGATCAAAGAGATCTGTGCTGCGGCCCAAAATCGCCATGACTTCCGAAGCTGGCGTGATGTCAAACCCGGTGTGCCGCGGCACGCCGTTGGCTTTTCCGCCGAGACCAATTTCAATTTCGCGCAGGGCGCGGTCGTTGATGTCGACAACGCGACGAAACGTCGCCTTTTCCGGAACAATGTCGAAGATGTTGCCCTTCAGCAGGATGCTGGTGTCGACCCAGGCCGCGAGCAAGTTGTGCGCGGCGCTAACGGCGTGCATGTCGCCGGTGAGGTGAAGGTTGAAGTCCTCCATCGGAACAACTTGGGAGAAACCACCACCGGCCGCTCCGCCCTTGACGCCAAAGACCGGTCCCATCGATGGTTGGCGAATAGTCGTGATGACTTTCTTACCGATGTGGTTCAGACCGAGGCTGAGACCAATCGTCGTCACCGTCTTGCCTTCACCCAGGGGCGTCGGCGTGATCGCAGTTACGGAGATGTACTTGCCCCGTGGCCGGTCGCCGATGCGCTGCATGATCTTTTTTTGGTTGAGCTTGGCTTTCGCCGGCCCGTGCAAAGCGAGTTCGTCGGCTTCGATGCCGACTTTGCTAGCGATTTCCTCGATCGGAAACAGGGGGTGGGCGCGTGCGATTTCGAGGTCGCTCTTCATGGAATGATGATCCGATTGGTGAGGTAAAACTCTGACGAAGCGGAGTTTTGGAAAAGAAAACCGATGGGTTGGGAATGATAGGTGCAGGTTCCGATCCCTGCAAGCGGCGCAGAGGGGCCGTTTTAGGCCTTCAAACGCCAGTTCGGGACAGGGACGCGATCAAGGTCGGCGCCAAGCGTCCCGGGGGCCTTGCTCAGATCGACCTAAATTCCGATAGAAGAAGGAGAAGCAGCTAATCCAGAGGGACTTTGGGACTATGAGGCGAGTCAGTTTGCTCTTATTGGTGGCGCTCGCCACCAGCGCGCTCGTGCATCATCGCGCGATCAAACAAGAGCTCGCAGGCGCCGACCGCGGCCGCGCCATCGGGCTGTACCCTGATCTCGGGCACGACGGGCCGGGTGCCGTCCCCGAGATGGACTTAAGCCCTCTTCTTTACCAGTTGGAACAGCTGGCCTTTGGTGCCTCGCACGCCAGCTACATGTTGTGGGGCCTTTTGCTTCTTGCTTTTGCGGGCGCGACCCTGGGTTTAGCGGCACGGCGTTTGGCGCGGCGCTGCGATCCGGGTGACCGTCAAATACCCCTCGATATCGGGCTGATGACGGCGGCTCTTTTCCCTGCCTCCGCCTTGATGGCTGAT
The DNA here is from genome assembly GCA_036479435.1 of Planctomycetota bacterium. Classification (GTDB taxonomy): domain Bacteria; phylum Planctomycetota; family DRQF01; genus JAZGFI01. The sequence goes on from JAZGFI010000208.1 coordinate 4,843, forward strand.
TGCGTGGTGAGTCTTCCCGGTCACGTCATCTTGGTCGCGTGTTCAACCTATGCCCTGAGCACCATAATTGCTTGCCGAAGGCCGACGCCCATAACCTTGGGCTTTGTACCTTTGGTCTTGAGCTTGCTGTTTGCCGAAACAGGAGGCCTTGCGTTCTTGACGATTCCGATCGTCGTTCTCGGCGCTCGTCCGGATGCCTTGGGTCAGGCGAGTCGCCAACGCGGGTTAGCCATCCTTGCTGCCGCCTTGCTGCTGGCGCGCCTCAGTGAACTGGTCCTCTGCACGCCTTTGAGCGGCGCACGCGATGTTGGCGAAGTTAGTCTCGGATTCATAGAGAGCCTTTGGCGCAACGCCAGTGCTCTCGCGGTGCCGGTCAGTTCAGAAACCGGGCTGGGCGAGCGCGCTTTGTTAGCCCATCGCATCAGTTTTGCCGGCACCTTGTTGGCCCTCGTGGTATGGGGCCATTTCTGCGGACGCCCCGGGCAACGCCGCGTGGCTCTGGCCGCATTTGCCACGATGGTCATCTGCCTTTTGATCGCGGGGCGCTCCCTTGGGATCAGCTCAACTTACGGTGACATCCGCACGCTCGCGTTTGCGAACATCGGACTTTGTTTGTTCCTCGCTCTCGGGATCGATGCCGCCGCCAAACGAGGCAACCGCGAACTCATCGCGCTGGGGCTCTTGGTGTTTTTGATCTACAGCCATCTGAACGCGGCCCAGGAACTACGGCAGTCACGAGATTCGGAGGTCTTTCCCGAGGAGTACCGCCTCGTTGTGGAGAACCTCAACAAGGTTCCCGAAGACATCGACGGTCTGCTCTTGCTCGGCGTCGACGCTAAGTTCCCACGGGCACAATGGGCAAAGGCTCTACCGGCAGAGGCCCGCCGTCCTTGGTTTAGCCGTGACTTGGTACTGCGCGCACGCGCTGAGGGGCATGTCAATCGACTCGACGCCGCCCTTTTTGCTGACAAAGGAAAGACCCTCATCTGCGAGTGGCGCCCCCAAGTGATGTGGGCGGCAAGCACCCGGCCGAAGGGTTGGATCATCAGTCCTTTAGTCGCCAGTCCCAGCTCGGGGATCGAAACTCAGCGCCTGCGTTTAGTCTCGCCCGCGCCCGAAGCTGAGCTTGAACTGCGAGTCCCGGGCACCATCGAAGAGGATATGACCTTCGTTTTCGAGACCGCGCCGGACTTTGAACTGAGAGAAAACTCAGTTTTTGTCTTTTATGGGATCTACGAGGGCGGGAGGAATCCCCGCGGTCGAAGCCAACTGACGGCCAGACCCCTCGTCCCCCGAGTCTTGAAGAAGAGTGAGGGGCAAGATGGCTGGGTGCGCTGGAGCTGGAGAACGAGTATTCGGCCCGAGGAGGGCCATGACGGCGTTCGTTTCGAAGACCGGGACCTCGAACTCGCTGGCAAGCCCTTTTACTGGACGGTCGGCGTGGCTCCGCTCGCTCCCACTCCAAATAGTGGAAAAATAGCCCCAGGGCATGTCAATCACGCCCACGATGCGAGCATGAGCTCGCGGGTCTATCCGGTTTCGGTGGCCCAAACGCGAAGAATCTACTTCGAAAATCGTTCTAAACGAGTTGATGGTTGACGGGAGTACTCGCCATTTATTAATCTCCTGGTGGCATAAGTCCGATCTGAATCCCTCACTCAGGCTCGGCAGTCCGTATCCGCGCGCGCCTATTCAGATCCGCGCCGGCTACAACCACCACAGCAAAACCGCATCCTCACAAAGTGGTTTGCCCCACCGGCATCGCCTCCTTCAGCGATGCCGGTCTTTTTATGTGTATGAAGTCGGCGATTAATGACGGCACAGCGATACGCCTCCTTGGCGATGCCGGTCCTTTCTCATCGCCTCCGACAGCAAACCCTGAACATTTGGGTCAGACCAAAGTCACCACCCTTTGCGCCGATGCAGGGGAATGCGCATCGCCAAAAGAAAAAACCCTGCCAGGTGGCACGGTTTCTCCTTTGACGCCGCTACTGAATTCCCGACTGATCAGAAACCAAAGATGACTTGAAGCCCGGCGCTAAAGGCCCATGGACCGCCGGCCGCCCCGGGATCATGCACGATGGCTTGTAAGTACGCGACCGCTCCACACGAAGCGAGCACCGGCGGAATGAAGAAGACGAACTGTTGGCCGCTCGTCGGGGCGTTGTACTCAAATGTCATGAGGTCCGGGTGCATGGGGTCGACCAAGATTAGGCCACCCGCTCCTAAGATAGACAGCGAACTCTGAGCCGGTCCAAGCAATAGGCAAGTAAAGGTCGGCTGGCCGAACGAGTTGCTGACATCGAGCGTCACTGTCGTGCCCAGAACGAGGTCGGCGTCCAAGGACAAGGTGGGTACACCCAAGGTGCCAGGGTGGCCTGCGCCGTAACTCGCGAAACTAGCTTCGTCGCCACAGCTCACATTGATCACCACGCCGCAGCTGTCTACCAGTCCGCTTTGATCCGTGACCGTGAAATCTAGGGCCGTCGTGCCGACTTCGGTCGGCGTCCAAGAAAACACCGTCGACACCGGATTACCGACCAGTGGCAAGGGACTCGAAAACGTCGCAGCAATGGGCACACCGTTGGACGTCAAAGTTACCTGGTCAAGGGGATCTGCGTCAGCACCCATAACCGTAAACGTCACGGCATCACCAAGGGTCACCTCAATCGTCGCATCGGCCGCGACGAAACACTGGGGAAAAGGCGCAATCGGTGCAGGCGCGAAAGTGACGTGCTCCCATTGGCCGATCGGCGCCGAACCGGCCCCTATCAGAAGAGGCGTCGTCACGAGGTTCGTTCCATCCCAGCTCAGAACCGTCAGCCCAGATGAACCTCCTCCGAACTCTTGGGTCAACAGGATGTCGCCAGTAAAAGGATCGAAGGCCGCCGATTGAATGCCAAGAAGGTCTCCGGTTCCGAAGTTGATCCCGTAAAAATTCTCGCCCGAGCGAATGAGGTCGATATCTTCAATATTGACGCCCAACGAATAAGTCGTCACCGTTCCCGCGAGGTCGAATGTATACAGCAGGCCCTGCGTCTCTGCCCCCGCGAGGATGCACCCCGCGAGGGGGCCGTACTGCGCGGCGTCGTCAGGAACTGTAAACAGGCCCTCCAGATGGGTGTTCGCATCCGCGATGAACACCGAATTCCCTAGGCTGTCGATTCTCCACACCTCTCCGCCCGTCGTGCAGACGATGAGATCGCCTCCGTACACTCCGGTCCGATCAATGTGGAGGCTGCCTCGAATGAGTCCGTTACCGCTACCCGGCAAGCTCACCCATGGGTTCATGACCGTGGCTCCAGAATCTGTGACCCGGACGATCTCGCCGTCATTGCCGTTGCCGGTAACGATGGATGTCAAGATAGTTGTCCCAATTTCAAATTAGTTACGCCACACCTGGTCTCGGGTTCAGTCTGACCACATCGACGCGATTCCAAGCCCTTGTTCTTCCGGACCACCGATTTGGGTTCCGCT
>JAZGFI010000209.1:0-28092 GCA_036479435.1 Planctomycetota bacterium
TCACTTGAACGCCCTCCCCAGTGCGTTTTGTGTTGACGTTGAACACCAACATCTACGCGCAGGGAGAGGGCTTTCTTCGTGCTTTTGCGATTACACTTCACCAATCCGCGCTTGTTCGAGGACTAGAGGCATTGCCTTTTGAGTTCGAATCCTTGGTCCAAACGGGGATCGTGTCCAAGGAGCAATGGCTCGAACTCGACCCCTTGGTTTCTGATCTCATGACTCGCGTTGCAGAGTGCTCGGGACCAGAGCAGCAAGATTATCTTTTGTCGACGCCGTTTACGTCTTTGTCGGCCTCGCGCCGCGCGGTAAATATCTTGAGTTTGAGCGGCCGGCGCCACGCTGAGAACGGCGACTGGGATCAGGCCACCGTGGACTGCGAGGCCGCTCTCAAAGTCATCAACTTAGTCGCGGTTCAAAGCCATGAGCTCATCAACCAACTCATCGCCGACGTGTGTGAGCAGATCCTTGTGGCGCACTTACAGCAGATCTCATGCTACGACGGTTTTCGCGTCGAGGGATTTCTAGGGGTCTGGCTGCAACACCTCGGCCGCCAACCCAATCGCAGGGCCTTTTTTTGGCGAGTCTGGCTTGAGGACCTGCGCTGGGCTCTGACTCAATTCAACGCACGAGACGGCAGATCGAAGCCCCATTTCAATCTCGGCGACTTCGGCCACGAAAACCAGGATGACCTCTCTGCCGTATTGACCAGCCTTCAGCAAGTTGAGGCCGAACTCGAAAACGGCCCGAAAGCGCTGGCCCAACACGACGATGAGCCCGTCGTTCGAGAACTGTTCGCTAGGGGCTTCCAACATGTCCGAGATTGCGCCCAACGCAGCCAGCAACGACGGACATTGACGACTGCGGCCTTGGCGCTTCATTCCGTCGCAAAAGCCAGGGGCAAGTGGCCACGGTCTCAAGAACAGCTTGAAGCCCTGCTGGTCGGCCCCCTCGAAGGCCAAATGCTCGAGCTTCACCAAGGCCCCAAAGGCCTTTGCCTGCAACCCAAGGGCATGGGTCCCCACACCGCCAGCAGTGATCGTCACCGCAGGTGGCGCCTGGAGTAAGACCAGGCCATCGAGGCAAGTCAACACGCAAAAAGAAAAGCGCGCGTTCAGGATCTCTCCTAAACGCGCGCTCTTCGGTTGAGGTTGGACGTTCGCACGCTAGCCGAGGGTGTAGCTATCGAGCGACGGCTGCCTTCCTCTTAAGCGAAGTCAGTTGGGCCTTTTGTTGGATCGGTTCCCAGTAGGCTGTGGTTTCGATGACACTCGTGCGCGACTTGCTCTTGTAGCTCAGACGGCTTTTGAGTGGCGTGTCGTCACTGAGCGAATACCAAAGCTCATACTTGGTCTGCGGTGCCGACTTACCGGTTTTTTGCTTGGGCCAACCCGAAACGATCGAGCCACGAATGTAGGCGATGTTTTTCCTACCTTCGCGTTTGACGTTGACGAGCTGAAACTTCGCCACGAGCTTGCCGCAATTGGCGACGTTCAAAAGATCACCTTTCCAAGTCCAAGTTTCGCGCGCCGCCGTGCTCTTACCGGACAAGATCGCGCCAAATCCGGCCAAGCTTGATCCCAGCAAACCTTGCTGGGTGGTCATGAGCTTTCAGCACTCACCGGGACGGGCTTCGCCGCGACGGTCGATGGGAAACGCGAGGGTCTCCTTCATCTCGCCGGCAAACCAAGTCTTGTCGGTATGGCAGCCCTGGCCTTTTTCGTAGCCGCCACCGCGCGTCCACACAATGTCCGAAGCTGACTTCTTGCCCGCTTTGGTCGAACTTCCGAGGTAGCTCGCCGCCATGAAACGGCCCGAGGTGAGGTAAGGGCTTTGACGCCCCTGCTTTTTGAAAGTCCAATGCAGAGTCGCGGTCTTAGTAGATTTGCCAGACATGCCAGACCTGCCGTCTTTTTCGACGTAGTTCCAGCTTTCGGTGGCCTCATAGCTGACAACGAGCCGCTTGTCAGCCGGAGGCTGAAAAGTGAGGTCGTAGTGACAAAGCGAAGGCAGCGCCAAGGCATCGGGCGAAATAATGACGCTTTGGCCAGCTATCGAGAGGGCCGACAGCCCCAAAATAGGCCCGAGCAACAAGAATCCGAGTGATTTCATTCCTTTACCTCCGTCGTTTCAAGATCGATACCTTCATTGTGACGGGTAGTTTGTGAATAGGATCACGCGAAATTGACCGATTTTTGCTAATCGAGCCGAGAGGGCCCCCATCCCCGATTCAGGGCTGATTTCATCGGAATAAAATCGCGATCGACGGCCCCAAGCCCAAGAAGCTAAATTGATATCTCAGCAGCAGCCCAGCCCCATTGCATGAATACCAAGGCCAAATCGACCGTGGCGGCGACCTGCGATAGAAAGAGTAAGATCAGCAGATGCCTCCCCACCGCCCAACACAAGAGGACCTCCTAATCGAGCGAAGTTTGGCGGGCGATCCTGCCGCTCTTCAGGGTTTGCTCGTACGCAACCTCCCCACGCTTGAGACCTATATTCGTCTCCGCTCCCCGGATCTTGTTGGGCCTCGCGAGTCAGTCACCGACTTGGCCCAATCGACTTGCCGCGAGATCCTCGAGAATCTCGACCGCTTCCAGCACGGCGGGGAGGGTCATTTTCGGGCTTGGCTCTACGAAACGGCCGACCGCAAGCTGAAAAATCGACGCCGCCACAACCATGCCCAACGCCGCGACGTCAAGCGAGTACGGCCGATGGATTCCGCCCACGACGCAGCGCGACATCTAGCTGGATTTCGAGGCGTGCACACGCCTAGTGCCCACGCGGAGGCTCGCGAAGAACTCGACGAACTCGTCGACTGCTTGGATGAAATCGGCGAAGAGCCACGGCGGCTCATTCTCTTGGCCCGAATCGCCAAGATTCCCCATCGCGTCATCGCCGAACGACAAAAAATGAGCGAGGCCACCGTGCGGCAAGCGCTTCACCGGGCCCTGGCCGCGCTCGCCGAGCGGATCGCTTCGCGGCGGCGACCTGAGCCGCCGTCATGACTCAATCTGACACCAACTATGTGCAGGATCTTGTCGCCCATTGCATCGATCTCTTCGATTGCGAAGGCGCCGGTGGCGTAGACGAGTTTCTTGCCGACAACCCGCATCGACTCGAGGTCCGCGAGCATCTGGCAATTTTGTCTGACAATGGGCTCTTGAGCCCTCCCGCCCCGCCGTCCATCCAAGGGTATGAGCTTTCCTATCGTATTGGTGTCGGCGGTATGGGCGAAGTTTGGGCCGCTAACGATCTTCGAACCGGCACGTCCGTGGCCATCAAGACCATTCGTTGTGACCTCTTCAATTCACCTCGCCTCATCAAACGACTCCAACGCGAAGTTGAAACGGTCGCCAGGCTCCAACACGAAGTCATCGTACCGGTCATCGACTCCGGAGAGAATGTCCTTGGTCCCTGGTTTGCGATGCCGCGAGTTTTAGGGGCTTCGCTTGAGTGTTTGCTCAACGTTCTTCCAGGAGTTTCACAAGGCGCCTCTCCCCTGGCCTTGGCATTGGAGCAGGCCGGTATCGGGGACTTGGACCAAGACGCCAAGCTCTTTTCTTTGGACTACGCTCGCTCGGTCGCCTACATCGGAGCGAGCGTTGCCGACGCTCTCGCCACCGCACACGCCGCCGGTGTTCTCCATCGCGACATCAAGCCCTCGAATATCCTGATCACACCCAAAGGCGAAGTGCGTTTGATTGACTTTGGCCTCGCGCGCGACGAACTGCAAAGCCGCATGACGGCGACGGATTCACCCATGGGTTCACTGGCCTACATGCCCCCCGAGCAGCGCGCTGGCATGCAGGATCTCGACGCGACCGCAGACATCCATGCTTTGGGCGCCACGCTTCACGAACTCGTCACCGGAAAACCGCCGCGGCCCCAAGACGAGCGAGGAACTTCGGGTTCCAACCCTGGTGACGATTTGGCACCTGGTGGTTTAAACATCGTGATCGAAGCTTCGATCCGGCCGCAACGCAAACACCGCTACTCAAGCGCCGCGCAATTGAGGGACGACTTGGAGAGAGTGGTTGCCAAGAACTCTCCGAGACCACCGCGCATTCCTCTTATTCATCGGTCGATGGAGGCTGTCCGCCGCCACCCTGCTCTCGCACTTGGCATCGCCTTGGCCCTCGGCGCGCTGCTCACTTGGGGTCTGCGCGGCAAGGCACCGCAACCAAGGCCGCCGGTCCAAAATTTAGGGCCCAAATTCTCAATGGAAGAAGCCGCGAAACTTGCTCGTCGACTCTCTGCAATTGACCGACGTGGCCTTGGCAAAAAAGTGACATTGGAGGAGAGGCTGGAGATCAACCGCGCAATCTTGACTTTCTATGCGCCTTTTCTCGACCGAGCCGATAAAGACATCCCGAAAGTCGCCCTCGCCGACGCATCGGTCGCGATGAAAACCCTGGCGCAATTAAACTACACCTGCGGAAGTCTGGGCGAAACAGACCAAGCTCTAGAGAACGGACTCAGAGCCTACAAAGAACGACTGCGGCGCGGGGACGAGATTGGACAAACTCTGGCGGAGTTTGCCGCACTCGAACGCACAGCGGCCCTCCGAAGTGCTTCTCTGAAGCAGCTCGACGAGTCAATTAAGCACTTCAGAAACTCGGCGGGATACTTTCGGCGCGCTCGCCCCAAACTAGACAGATCCAAGCACAACCTACTTGATCGCCGCTTGGCGGGGACGCTCGGCGAGTTGGCCAATGCTCACCGGCTCATCGGCCAAGTCGAGGAATCACTGGCAGTCTGGGATACGGCCATCTCAATGGCAGATTCAAACCCCAAGCTGCAAGCCTTGGCCATTTCATTGCGCGGCCGCAAGATGCTTGTTCTGAGGGCGAAGGGTCGAGCGCGAGAGGCCGCGAGCTTGCAAGAACTCTGTGTCACCGCGATGAAGCGCATGTTAGAGGACCCAGAATCGGGCTTGAGTCGAAAACAACGCATTGATTTCTTGCAGGTCCTTGCCCAGGACATTCACCTATCTGGCCAAAACAGATCCGTTAGCGACTCCGGGCCCTACCTCGCAGAGGTCGTCAAACTGCGGCGGCTCGATCTTGTGGAGCAACCGAAGCACAATGTAGCGCGCGTCACTTTGGCACTGGCGCTCAGCAACTATGGCGCACATCTCGCGCGGCATGATCCCGAAGGCGCAACTGAGCAACTGCAGCAGTCGCTACGTCTCCTAGACGAACTGCCGAAAGAACACGACAAACTAGCGGACGTGGAATCGACGCGGTCCTTGGTACTCAACAACCTTAGCATCGCGCAGCTTCGCTTAGATCCAAGCCGGGCCGCCAAATATTCGGAGCAGGCCATCTCGGCGCTCAAGGAACTCATCGAATCTCAGCCGGCTCAAGCCGAGTCTTTGAGCATGCTCGGCGGCTTCCTACAAAACCATGCCAATGCCTTGATGGACTCGAATCGACCCCGCGAGGCCGTCGAAGTAATCCTTGAGGCGATCGACGCCCAAGAAAGAGCCTTCGCGCTCAACAAACGCTCTCTGCGCATCCGGTCAACTTTGCGTGTTCATCTTGACGAGTTGATCGCGCTTTACGCAGCCCTGAATGATCCCGTTTCCACGGTCTCGTTGCTGAAGCGCGTCGAGACTTTCTTCGAGAATGAACCCGAAGAACAACGCTGGATTGCGGAACTCTACTGGAAACAAGCTCGGTCCCCCGAGCAGCCTCGAGACGCCCATGCCAAAGTCACTCTTGAGGGGACTTTGCGCTGCATCAGACGCGCGCTCAATGCTGGCGTGGAAAGCCCTATCTCCATCGCAGCCAACTCAAGACTCAGTGGGCTGTTGCTCGAGGCTCAGTATCTCGAACTTATCGAGCGCAAAGAATAACCCGCCTCGCCTGGCCAGCGAAGCGGGCTATCGGTCACGAAGTGAGCGAGTGAATAACTCGCAATCGCTCACAACAGGGCTTGGTTAGTGCGAACCGTTGCCGGAAAACACGCGATAACCGCTGAACTGGATGAAAATGGGAAACTCGGGGTTTGGCAAGTAGATCGGTTCGAACACTAAGGTGTTGCGACCGTTCAGACCCAATGTCAACAGATCTTGGTTACCGTCAAAGCGCTCAAAGATCGGGAACACCGAACTGGAGACGGAATCTTCGCCCTCATGGTACTCGGCCCGGAAACTGAAATCCGCACCCGTGATGGCGGTCAACGGCGGGGTCAAGCCACCCCGTGAAAGCCCCACAATGCCATCGCTCTCGTTGAGTGAATCGTAGTGGAATTCAATCGTACCGTCTTCGTACAGCACCACAGAAAAGCTATTGCCGTTGGCCGCCTGAGAGAAAGCCGAAAGGCGTTCCCAGGAAATCGTAACGGCGGTCGTGGGACCCGGTCCGCCGAAGACGCCGCCGTTTTCGTTCGACCGAAAGCGAATTTGAGCCTGGGCGCCAATGTTGGCGTTGAAGTCATCCCAGAAAGGAGCGATGCGCGGTTGGTCAGAGTAGAGTTCGGACACGGATTCGCTGAAGTCACTGTCTCCCGAGACAAATGTGATGTTGCCGTTCGAATTGACGAAACACTCGGTGTAGTCGATCCCGTAGAACTCAAAGCCGTCGCCGCCGTTCATTCCACTTAAATCGACAATACCTGAGCTATCATCTCCCAGCGGATTTCCTGAGGAGTCCTCGACAATCGTATCGCCCAAGGGAATCTGAAGCTCGTTTTGGATGACGACGCGAGTCACTGCGGTCAGTCGAAGACCCGAAGTGGCTGTGGGATCAATCATGACCGATTGCATGGCGAATACGCCGTCAGGAGTCGTCTCAGGAATCGTGATGTCGAGATATTTTTCGCCGCCTCCGATGGTTCCCAGAAGGACGTCACCTGGCGATGTCGGGTTGATACCGTCGATAACGACCTGGATTGGAGCAGACTGCACCAAGCTAAACTCGCCAATAGTGGTCTGACTAGCACCGCGGTTGAAAACACCCGTCAGAAGCGCAAAGGGAGTCGGCGAAGGATCTGATCCAAAATGAAGGGTCGCGTTCTGCCCCGGAGTAAGCTTCATCTCATAGGGAGCCAGGTTGACGAGGTCGCCTTCAGTGTGCGTGCCAACTTGATAGTCGTCGTCATTCTGGTCGCCAATCAAGCGCATCGAAGCGGCGCGGGTATTGGCGCCACCGCTGCGTACGGTGAAGTTGTCAACGTAGGCCTGCGAGTCGTTGGTGTCATTGGGGCCACCGTTGGCCACTGAGATCTCGATCCTAAGAAGCTGGCCGGCCACAGTAAGGGAACTGATGTCCGTTTGGGCTCGTTTGTAACCGGAGGGCGCGGGCTCCCGACGACGATTGTTGTCGCCGATGATGACGAGTGCAAACGGAGCCGACGAACGCACGTAAGCGATCTCCCCACCATTCGCACCGGGAACACCGTTGTAGGCCGGAGTGCCCCCGCTGGTACCGTTGTCAACGAAGACCATGTTCTTGACGAGCGATCCACTCAGAACATCGATGATATCGATTGACAAGAAGTCGTTCTTGCTGGAGTTGTTCTCATGTTCCCTTTGAACAAAAGTCCAGTCGATACCGACGAAGCAGTTTGGACCAGCCGGTCGGGTGAAATTGTGCTGAAGTTTGGAGACCCTACCGAAGCCAACTCCCGCGGTATGAGGACCGTGTCCTGCCGACGTAAAGTTCGTTGATCCGGCACTAACGCGGGCGTACTGAGCGCCGTCGCTGGGAAATAAAAGTGATGCACCCGTGAGAAGGGTGGTTGCACTCGGGGGAGTCGCAATCCAGTTCGCGAGTCCGCTTTCAAAACTGCTGTTGCTTTGGGCGGTCAGGGCACTTGCGGCCAGACAGAGCACCAGGGCAACTCGATTCAAGGTCATTAGGTGTTGCATTTTGGGATCCAAGCCAGAAAAAGGTGAAATGAGGTCCCGGTATCTCCGGGTTCGCAATAGCTGTATCACAGCCCTATCCGCTTTGTGACAAAATTAAGTTGTGAAGAATTGGCGAAGCGGTTTCGGGGGCCCGTCGCAGCGATCTTTAACTTTTCATTGCAAAGTTAAAAGCTCGCGACTAGGGTGGAGCCTCAGCAAGTTTGGACTTCAGGCGAGGATGGCGCATTGAGATTCTTCAAGACCAGCGACGAGCTGCTTCGCGGCCGATTCACGAAAGCCGACGATCTCCGATCGGGGCGCATTGACGTCCCCAGTCGCAAGCTGCCATCACGAGCTTGGCACTGGGCCTTTTCTACGGCCTGTTCATGGCCCTCTACGCCACCTTGAGGCCCGAGAACGCAAGCCTCATGCCCTTGATCGCCACAGCCGTGAAAGTCCCACTCCTGTTTTTAGCAACCCTCGCGGTGACCTTTCCTTCGCTCTATGTCCTGTCGGCCCTGGCTGGCTCGCGGCTACGGGGGCAATCAACGCTTCGCTTGCTCTTGGTCACCGTCAACCTCGCCTTGTTGGCGAGCCTGGCTCCCATCACCGCCTTCTTCACTTTTAGCACGACGAGCTAGGCCTTCATGGTGCTGCTCAACGTCTTCTTCTTTGGGATTGCGGGCCTCGTGGGCTTGAACTTCCTCGCTCGCAGTTTGGGCTAAGTCTTTGAGTTCGATGGCTCGACGCCCGCACGGCCAGCTGCGAGCTTGCCGGAAAAAAAAGCCAAAGATCCATCGCCCGATGGGCACCCAGATGGCCTGGATTCTCCGCCCCTTCATCGGAGACCCCAGGCTCCCCTTTGCCTGGTTCCGCGCGCACGAATCAAACTTCGCCGCGGCCGTCGTCGAGGCCATTGTCGAGCTCTTTTCTTGAAGCGAGGCCTCGTTTCGCTCGGCGAGAAGCTGGGCGCGATGCTGCGCTCGGACGGTCTTTTTCGACCGTCAACACTTGGGCATCACCACCGTGACTACGTCATTGCCACGGCGGTGGCTAGCGCCATTTACGGCATGTTGATGGGAAGCTTCTCGCTTCGCTGGCAGCAGTGTCTTTACTCAGCCGTCAAACTCCCGCTATTCGTCGCCGTGGCGACTCTCGTGTGTTTACCCCAGTTCTTCATGATGCATACAATTTTGGGATTGCGGGCCGACTTCAAGGACGCCCTCGGCGGAGTTCTCGCCGCTCAAGCCACGCTGGCCTTGGTGTTGGCGGCCCTCGCTCCCATGACGCTGGTGGTCTACGCTTCAACTTCGAGCTATCCCTTGGCCCTTTACTATCAGGGCATCCCCTTTCTCTTCGCGACTTTGTGCGGCCAAGTCACGCTGGCCCGCCACTACCGCCCGCTCATTGCTCGCAACCCGCGACACCGCAGCTGCCGCAATCTGTGGCTGTTTCTTTTCGTCTTCGTGGCGACGCAAGCCGCTTGGGTCCTGCGACCCTTCGTCGGCACCACGGCCCTGCCGACGACGTTCTTTCGCCAGGAGGCCTGGAGCAATGCCTAGGTCCAAATTGCCCGAGGGCTCGGCCAGTTCCTGGGCGGTTGACAGCCTGCGAGCGGCTGCCACAATCCATCCCTGGCAGCGACCGTAAGGGACTCCATGGCACAAACAACAGAATGCAGCTCTTGTGGCAAGAGCATCAAGCTCCCCGAAGACGCTGCGGGAAAAAAGATCAAGTGTGCCGATTGCGGTGCCATTCATGTGATCCATGCGACGCCGGGCGGCACGCTCTTTTTTACCTCGGCATCGCCGCCACCCGGGGACTCAGGGGACCTTGATGCGCATTCCGCTCCCCAGGAACTCCGGTCCCGCAAAGGCCGTCGTCGCAAAAAGAGCCGCTCAAGATCCCGCCAAGCATCCCCCGGCTCAGCGAAAAGCACGCCGCATCAATCGCGCGAGCGCAAACCATCCAACAACTTGGCCATCGCCCTGATATCGACGCTTTGTTGCTTTTTCCCCCTTGGCTTCGTTTCGATTTACTACGCCATCAAGGTTGACGGGCATTGGCGACACGGGGAAGACCGCGAAGCCTACGCGGCTGCGAACAAGGCGAAGAACTACGCCATTTGGGGCATGTTTTGTGGCCTCGCGATCATGGCGATCTGGCGAGTCATCAAATTCAACAACCGCTAAGAACGGGCCGCACGAAGACCGCGACGACCATGCTCAAGCCAAATTCAACGCCCATCTACGCCGCCGAGACCTGGCGCAAGTGTCTCGTTCGCAACGACGCCTTCACTTTTGAGGCGCTCTGGAATCGCCCCGAATCTTGGATCGAATCGCCCAACGAAGGCCGCGGCGGTTGGAGCGGAGTCAAAAAGATCAGCCTCGATCTCCCCGCCGGCACGACGGCTGAATTTTTTCTGAAGTGCCAAGAGAACTACGCCTCCCGCAGTTGGCGACACCCCATTTTTGGTGAGCTGACTTTTGCTCGCGAGTTTCGAAACCTGCGAGAATTTTCGCAACTGCATCTCCCCACGCCGGAACTGATCTACTTCGACTGCGATCGCGCCCCGGGCCGACGCCGGGCTCTGCTCATGACCACCGCCTTACCGGACCGCTTTCTTTCACTAGAAGAATGGATGCTCCGTTGGCAACAAAAAGACTGGCCCGAAGCAAAGAACAAGTCGCGGATCATCAAGGCCATCGCTCACATCGTGCGGCGGATGCACGAAGCGCGTTTCCAACACAATGGCCTTTATCCGAAGCACATTTTCTTGTCCCTGGGTGGCGCCGAAATTGAAATCCGCCTCATCGATCTCGAAAAGACTCGCCAGCGGCGCCAAGACCTCGCGTGTCTGCGCGATCTCGACACGCTCAACCGTCGCACGAAGACCTGGACTGACTTTGAGCGCCTACGTTTTTTGATCGACTACTTCGGCCCCGACGCAGACCATGCCTTGCGATCTCGTACCCTCGCCAAACTCATGAGTCTTCGGGAAGCTAAAGCGAAGCGCCGCTAACGCTCCTTGATAGGACAACCTTCATAGGTTCGATTGGCTAGGAGCCCCTCGCCTTTCATGACCACCGAGTTCGCCGTCACGGTAGCGCCTTCAGCGATGGCCGCGCCGTACAAGAGTACACTCCCCGCACTCGTGGTCGCGCCCTTGCGGACAAAAACCAAATCGGTCTTGAGAACTCGGTCTTCAAAACTGTGGGCTTGGAACAGCCCATTGATGGTCGCCCCGTCTTCAAGCTGAAGCATGTCGGAGTAATTAGAGCAACAATAGCGTCCTTGCGGCCTGCAGCAAAAAGATGTCTGGCAAGAGCGGCCCGAGGCAAGAATCGGACGCTTCATCGAAATCCTCCATTGATTAGTTGTCGCCATCCAGACTTGCTGGCAGCGTCACTTCGAGGAACTCAAGGTCGTCAGTGGGCTCTTCGATCCGATGGCTCATGCTTTGCGGAAGAACAAGCGCGTCGCCAGCGCCCAAGTTCTCAAAGAGGCTCTCGCTCACTTCGAGGCTCATGTTGCCTGCGGTAACGAAAAGAAAACAAAACTCTCCGTCGAAAGTCAGATCACAAGGATGGTGAACTCCGTAACGTCTTACGATTCGGGCTTCGCCAAGCCCTGCCGTGGCAGAAGCGAATCCGAAAGGCCGCGCCTCAAAGCCCTCTTGTCGCCAAGGCATCCAAATGGCACCAGCCGCAAGGTGACGCACAAAGCGTTGGCCCCCAAATTTTCGAGTCTCTTGCACCACCGAAGTCGGCAGCTCCAGGTCCCAGTCCGCCCGAGTTTCGTGGTGTGCGGGACAGGCCACTTCGACGACTTCGAGCCCAGCCGAGCATTCCAAAACCCGATGCCGGATCAGTGGCGGCTGTAAAACACTATCGCCAGCTTCCAACACAAAGGGCGGCCCTTGGTCTTCGTAGACCAAGCGCACCCAGCCGCGATGGCAGTAGATCATCTGGAATCGCACTCGGTGAAAGTGGGGACTGTCGGGAACCAAGCCACCTTCAGGAATCTGAATCTGCGACGCGGTGAAGCGCCCGCCCAAATGCCCGGGTATGAGATCGCGGTAGAGCATGCCCGCGCGCCCAACCGTCCAAGCGTCTCCTTCGCCCAAACGACTGCAAGTCAACTCGGGCTGCAAGCGCGGAACAAACGCCGGGGCATCAGAACTGGTGTCGACCCATTCAATCTGCAGCCCGTCGGGCCCCACCGTCGGGCGATCAATAGACACGCCAAGTCGAGGGCTATGCTCCAGCCTTAGGCGAGAAGGTGGAACCCCATCACAATCGCCGCGCTCAAATCGCAAGCGCAAGCCGTAGCCCGAGAGCACCAAGACCCCCGGATCATCGGCCGGAAACACCGCCTCCCAGCGAAAACCCAAGCGCTCGCAAAAGAACTCCTGGATCTCCCGGATACTCGTACAGGGCAGACAAATCTCGGCTTTGCTGATCTCTTTGGCGGGCATTGTTCGTCTCGAGGAAAGATCCAGTCGGCGAAGCGGCATTGTACCTCACCGCAATCCAATACCTCAGTACCCGTCTCTTGAGAACTTGAGAATAGTCATCGGGCACATTCTCCTCCGAGTCAGTCATAGCCAGCGGTTACATCGCGGATGACGCTTGATTCATGACTTTTCAGCTCGAGTGAAACTTCCATAAATCGTCGTAAGCCGATACCTTGAGGCGAGCGAGGTTCCGGGATCGATTCTCGACGCCCCACTGGTCGCCAGCGGACATCGTCATGCCGACGGCCCTTTGAGATCCGATCTGGATTTCGTCCGAAGCCGACCCATCCTTGTAGTTCATTCAAGCCTGGACCAGCGTTGTCGACAACAATGACCCCATCTGAACTGTCTTGCCGAAGAACGGTATTGGGACCCAGAGCCACTTCGTTTTGAAATCGAGGGCTTGAGCAGGCGCCGAGAGTGATGGAGAAGAGAACGAGCACCAAGAACTCAAAATCCATGTTGTCTTCTCCATTGTCGTGAGCGACGATCTTGCTGCGAGAGGGAAAAGTCCCCGCCCTTGCCATCGTTCCGCGGTTTCTGCCCCCTCGACGCACTCGCGACTGAATCTGGCTGATCCAATTCGGAATACCTTTCGGACGCCGAGGCTAGCGGCTCCGAGGGCAGAGTAATGCTCCGCTGCGGTATTCTGTCACCCTTACCTGCCACGCCACCAGCTTCATGACGCAAGAGCTGCATCACGAGGCCGCAAAGTGGTACTGCCGATTTCTATCGGGAACTAGGCGAGGTGTTTGGCACCAGCCTTGGCTCAGCGAACCGCTGGGGTAGACTCAAAGTGCACAGAGAAAAATGGAAGACGAAGCTCGAGTCAAGCCTTCGTCGTCCGGCGATCCTGATTGATGAAGCGCAAGAAATGCCCTCGGCGGTGCTTTCTGAATTGCGGCTTTTGGCCAGCGATCGGCTGGACTCCCTGTCGCTCCTTACCGTAGTCTTGGCTGGCGATGACCGGCTTACTGACAAGTTTCGGCAACAAGAGCTGATCCCGATGGGCAGCCGCATTCGCACCAGGCTGACTTTGGAAACCATGTCCGCCACGGATCTGTTTAATGGTATTCAGCACGCCATCACCGCGGCTGGAAACGCGAAGCTCATGACCGTGGAGGTCATGAAAACCTTGGCCGAGCATTCCTTTGGTAACTGGCGAGCGGCCATGAATAGGGCTCAAGAGCTTTTGCTGGATGCCGCGGTCGATGAGCGTATCGAGATCGACGAGCAGCTCTACTTTGATGTCTTCGCCGCTGCGAAAGGGCCAAGAGGAAGGAAGAAGAAGCCAGCTAACGCGGGCTCGTGACCATGTTTGTCACTTCCTGGTGAAACAAAAGTGGGCTCTGCTGAGGAGCAACCCGCCAAGGGGCAGCGGGACTCGGAAGCCTTCGGGTAAAGAGGCTCACGACGAGGGAACTCGGGTGGGCCTCACTTATAAGACCAGGGGTGGCCTCAATAGCGCGATGCTGTGAGCCTCAAGATGCGTGGGTGCTTACACAGGCGACAAACCCTGAACACTGAGGCTTCGCAACATCACATCGACTCCGGTCCTGACCCTCGAGTAGGCTGAGGTTGCCAGGGTACCTCAGTTAGCCCTTCCAAGTCGAGCGCCACCTCAGCTCGGCCAACAAAATGGCCCCCATCGCCGCCTAGCCGACAACAAGTTCCAGAAAATCGGTAACGATGGGCCAACTCCAAACAACAAGGGGTGTCATGACCATCAACATCGAGCGGCTATTCCGCGACTTTCAGCGCACCCGCGACCCAAAACCTCTGGCTAAAGTGTTCGACGCCGTGGCTCCCGACTTGTTGGCGGCCGCCATTCATTTCGAACGCGACGCGAACAGTGCCGAGGACTTGGTCCAAGCCACCTTTTTGACCGCCATCGAACGTGCGGGCGAATACCAGCCAGATCGCAAACTCCGGCCTTGGCTCATGGGCATCTTGAGCAACCACGCGAATAACCAGCGCCGTTCGACAAGAAAAGTTCCAGACCAAAATCGAGTTCGACAATCCCAATCGATTGATCCACATCGCGCGGCCGAGACCAAAGAAAAACGGCAAAGAATCGCTGCGGCCATCGACCAGCTTGAAGAGCCCTATCGCAAGACCCTGATTCTCAACCTGCAACACGGTCTTAGCCCGGCGGAGATCGCTCACGTCTTGGCCGAAAGCCCCGGCACCATTCGAGTTCGCATCCACCGCGGGATTGAGCGATTGAAGAAAATCCTCCCGGCGAGTATCGCCGTTTCGATGATGGTTGCCGCACCGACTCTGGCCGCCGTCCGCAAAGTCGTCATGACTCAGGCGGCGAAAGAACTCGCCCTGTTTTCGACCTCAACATCTTTGCTCTATGGAGGTGCCCTCGTGACGAAGAAAACTCTAGTCCTTGGTGGAATCCTGATGGTGGTGGCCTTGGCCACATGGCTGGTGGTCAAAGAAACGCCCGATGAGAACGAAGTCTCAGTCAAGCCCGACCACCGTTCAACGACTTCGGCGAGCCTCGAACCCAAACGCAGCCATGCCAAGGTGATTCCCAAGGCCGAAAGTGAAGTCGGTGACGAGCAGACCAATGAGAATCCTGGCCAAGAGTACTTGGTCGGAAAAGTCATCGATGGCGTCAGCGGCGAGGCTATTCCCAACGTCGCTTTTGAGGTCCACCTAAAGCACAAAGTTCGGACGATCGACTTGCAAAAAAAGTGGGGACGCCTGACTCGTTGCACGCCGCGGTTCTTAGCGACGAACCGAGGTTGGCCTGCTCCCGAAAGCTGGTTGAGCGATGTAGCCCAAGCCGGGCGAGAAGAGTTCGCCGTTAGCGAGCCTCCCGCTCCCAACGACATCCCCGAGGCCAGTACTCGGTCCGATGCCGACGGGGCTTTCACTTTGCCCTTAGGCCAAGACAGCGGGATTCTTCGATGTCATGCCGCTGGGTATGTCGAACGATTCGTCGTCGGCGAAGACGCGAAGAAAGCCAAGGTCATCAGCATGTGGCCGGCGCAAACGCTCTACGGGTCGATCATCGATCCCAAAGGCAAAGCCATCAAAGAGAAAGTCGCTCTGGTGTTTCGCGACCATCGACGCGGCGAAAACTTGGGCCCTTGGACCACGACAACAGACGAAGCGGGAAACTTCGAGGTCGTGGTCGGCGCACCACAAGTCCAAGCTCGAGTTTTGAATCCGGGATACTTGATGCTTACTCAGGGGGTTCACCCAAGCCGACCGGGTCCATGGACGACTCACAACAACTATCGCACGGGAAACAAGGATCGCCCGATCTACATCGTGTTGCGCAAAGTCGCGGTGATTAGGGTTCGCGACGCGCAGACCAAGCAACCCATCGAAGATCTATTCTTCAAGTCTCGGGATGCACAGAACGGCTACGCACAATTGAGCGGCCACATTTTCGCGCCGGGCGGACTGATCGAACTCGATAGATCCGATGGCGCGGCTCGTTCTGAAGTCTGGTTGGAGGAACTAAGAAACGCGCGGCGGGAGTTCACAATCTGGGCAACTGGCTTTGAGAGCAAGACCGTCCAAGTCGCGAGGCTCTTCAGTCTCAAAGAAGACATCGTCGTTGAATTGGACCGCGGTTCACTCAGCGAACTATCAGGCACGGTGCGGCAAAAAGGCCAAGGTGCGCCCGGCATCGAGATCGCTTTGTTCGGTCATAGCCCCCGCCAATGGGGCGAAGACCGCAACTACCTCATCGATGCGACCCGATCCCAAGCCAACGGCGCGTTCCGATTCGCCATGCCCGCGGGAAAGTACTTGCTTCGCATCAAGCACGAAGGCCATGTCCATTGCCGCGTCGTGAGCATTCCGTCTTCGCGAGACCTTACTATCGAACTCGACCGGCTTGCGTCCGTCGTCGTCTTGATGAAAGACACGCGCGGCAACCCGGTTACAGACCACACGGTGGTCTTAAAAGGGTCTGACGGGCGCAACCACTGGGAAAGCACGAACAGCAAAGGCAACGCTCATTTCGAGCGCTTGCCGGGCGGCAAATTCGAAATCCTGGTGCCCAACAAGACCACCAAGGGCTCCTTCAGTCCTGATCAGATTTTGCCCCTAGTCCTCAACGAATCCGAGAACAAGCGAATCGACGTCACACTTCCTTCGGCCGCCGATTCCATTCATCCGCGCCTCGTGGTTGAAGGCCAAGAGAGGCTCGAAGGATGGATTGCCCAGTACGGCATTACTCTCCCAAGAACCAAAGTTCAGATTGCCGCCAACGGCGACATCCCCATCAACATCCCGGCAGACGAAGCGCGCCGCCTTGAGATCGTGAGTCCGAAGGGACAGATCTGGGAATTCCCGGTCCCGAAGAATCTCGGCGAAGCTTGGGAGATTCGAATACCTGAGGGTGGCAAGGGATATGCCGGACGCGTCCTCAATTGGTCCGGGGACAAAGCGCTCAAAGGCATGATCGTTCGAGCGACGCCGATCGGCAAAGGACAGCCGACCCACTACCAAGCCACCACCGACAAGGACGGTCATTTTGAACTCAGCGGACTAAGAGACAGCGACTACAATTTCCGCATCGAGGCCCCACGCTCACGGAGAGTTGGAACTTCAGCTCGGCTGAATCTGGAGACCCCGGTGCGATCAATCTGGCTCAAGATGCATGATGCCCCCACTTCTCCACCGCAGTCTCTAGACATCAATTTCCCACTTTCCGTCGGCAAACGCGGGGAACTAGAAGAAGTCAAGATCACGGGCAAGGTCTTAAAATCCGGAAGCGCCCTGCCCGACGCAATAGTGTACATCTACGCTCTCTACGACCGACCGCGATATTTCATGCAGCTAACGCTTAGGTCCAGCACAGACCGCACGCAAAGCGACGGGCGCTACGCCGTCGCGGTTCCTCGGGCACCCCGATATCGCGCCAGCGTTTTTCTGGATGAATCACGCATGTCGCTGGGACCCCACGAGTGGACCGTGCTCGGCAAGGAGTCAGAGTTGCACCAAGACATTTCCTACGATTAGACCACGCCCACCACCGCTCGCCTCAATTGGATATAAACATCTTTAATATCAGGATTTAAGTCCAAGCCTGAAACGGAACGCAAAGCCCCCATTTTCGGCTAATCCAAAATGCCATTTTGAATTAGCCGAAATCGCCACTGCTGTTGCCAACGATGATTGAGCGCGACATCAGCTCCAAGATCCTTCAGGCGTCGGCAGATTTCCCCGCGGTCGTCCTCACTGGTCCCCGCCAAAGCGGCAAGCTATCCGCCGCCCGCATGCTCCCGACCTAATTCGCGAGCCGCTGAAGCTCCATCACCATCTCGTGCATCAACAAAGTGTCTTGGCCGCAGTAGACCAAAAGGTCATCTTTGATCTGTTGGCGAGTCGCATCATCGGTTTCAGGATCAAGGGACTTCTTCCAAGACACCACGGCTGCCATCCCGTCTTGAATCCCCAAGCCTTCGTAGCCGTGGCCGAGAATCGCCGGTGCGGCTTTTTTGATCGAGAAACTCCCTTGCTGGTCGGCGTGCAAATAGCCGGCCTTCAGTAAATCAATGGTGTCGTAGAGCCTAGCCTGGATGGCCTCAATCCGAGCCACATAGTCAGCACCCAAAAATGCCGACAACTGGCTGAGAACCGTACTCTCAGCATTTCGGTAGTGAACGATGACGCTCCCCACTTTGGGTATCGCCGCGAGTAGTGAATCCGTGAAAGCCCGTCGTGGGTCTTCTTCGCTCAGCCACAAAAATGGCTCCGGTTGTTCGAGTTCGGCGCCGGCTTCGCGCTGGATGTGAATCGACCACTGAAAGGGCATCGTGGCGTAAGCCCAACTGCCGTCGTGACGGGGGATTCCCATCCCCGTGTCGTATTCAAAGTCGACGTAGGTGCGAGGCCACCGCATTTTTCCAAGCTCTGATCTTAAGCCGTCGACGCCAATCCAAGGCTCGCCAGTCTGCACGGCCAAGATTGCGTGTCGTTGGTGTGTCGTCAACACCAGCTCTGGATCATCCAAGCTCAAAGACTCGATGGATTGGTCTTCCCTCCGCAATAACGGCGCGGCGGTGGGCCTGTAGATCTCGGGTAGGTGCCCAATCCAATGCATCGGGAGTTGTGCCCCGCAGTACCCCGTGCGGCCAAGGTGCCCGCAAGTACTCGGCCGATCGCCAGCCGCGTTTCCTCGACTTTCTTTACAGCGCGGCCCGGGAGCGGCCATGGGGATCTCATCGTTGGCAACAAGCGCGTGCTGCCGCGCCATCTCAACTCGAGTCGAGTCGCCAAGCTCTGCCACCTCAGCGCTGCGATCGACGGCCATCATCAGTCGCTCGGGTTCAAGATCACCCTGCCGAACGTAGGTCTTGTCGAGAAGCCAAATTCCTGCGCCCACGATCTCAAGACCACTCGCGCGCGCGACCTCAACTTGAAATGCCAAGTCATGATCGAATAGAGGCGTCACCTTCGTCGAGGCCTTAACCTCCCACAGGTACCAGCCCCCGTCCCGAGGCTCTAAGACATCGGCCACAGCGAGAAGGGCATCCGTCTTCAAGTACGCTTGAAAGACGACATCCCGAGTCGCGATGAGCCTCCTAGTCCGAGCCTCGCGCGCATCGACGTCCTTAAGTTGCGGATCTCGGCGTTCGAACTCCCTTCGCTCTCGCCCCACTTCCGCCGCATCAATCAAACCCTCTACCAAGGCCTCGATCGCCACCCCTTCGCGCCGCCGCATTTCCCACTCTGCCGCCGAGTTCGTGGCGGGCTCCGGCTCTTCACTACGCTTGCGAAGCCAAAGCCGCCGCGAGCAATGCCTGCCAATCAAGTAGTCGGATTTGCTAATTCGCATGTTCTTCCTTTGTCCAAGCCGTACTGCCGCTCTCCGGTGCCTATTCGGAACCCCTCGCCTTCAGTCCCGCCTTTACACCCCGAATCGCCCAAGACCGCCCCCATGACCGCCTTCTCATGCCTACCACGAGACCCACGTTAGTCTGCGGTGCCCCCTAGCCGCCGCTCTTTCCATTGCCCTCCCCACAAACTTGCCTTTGACAGGGCCACGATCCCCATCAAGGCTGGCAGAGCCGTTTCAAGCCGAGAGAGAAATCAACATGAAATCAGGTGCCCCTGGCGGATTCGAGTGTGAAACCTACATCACAGCGTGGGCCCAAGGCCTCCACACTCAATCAGCGCTTCGTCACATCGACGACTGCCAATACTGCCGCGCCATCATCCACGGCGAAGGCGACCACCTCAAAACCTCCCAAGAGCAAGACGAGGGCCTCGCCCAACACTTCGCCGAAGCAAAACAAATCACCGAACAAGGCTTCACTCCTCCCGCACAACCACCCTGGCCAAACCAACCAACTCCCGAAGCCCTATCGTGCTTCGAAGAGCTAAAACTACGATTTGCGCAAGAACTCGAAGAGGATGACGATGCGGAGGATGCAGCGCCGAAATCCATTGATGTTCTTGACGTCGTGAAGCCTCACTTGCTTTCGATTCAGATCGCGCTGCAGACCGAGACTGATCCGACCTGGCAGGCTGTCCTCACTGATCTCGTCGTGCACGTCACGAATCCCTGATGAATGTCACCGGACCATCTTTGGCGCCTCGAGGGTCCAAGTTGACGCTCAACGTAACTAGGGCACGGAGGATGGTCGGTACCGCCATTTCGCTCGGAGGCGTCACGGCCAGCGTGACCGCGAAATCGGATGGGACCACCGTGGTTTGCTTTCGCTTGCCAGCTTCCCACAAAGGCATCATTGATATTACTCTGTCGGATGAGCGCACATCCGATACGCTGAAAGTTTTCGTTTTGTAGAGTCGGCCCTCGAGTTGCCTCGAAGTATCGAACCACAGTGCGGCTGGCACTCAAATGACCGCAATGCCAAACGGGACTTCGACCGCGTGTTTTAGGCTTGCTGGAAGTTTTAGAGGCTGGGCGGGATCTTGAGGCTTCCGACAATCGCGGGGTTAGCTTCCCCAGCGTCTTGGTTGGCTGATCCCAACTCATTTCGGCAAGGCCATTCTTCGATACTCTCCCTTTGGTGAGATCCTGAACGAAAAACTTCGTTTCTCGCAAGAAGTTGAGTCCACTCAGCTCAGGCCAACGTCTTTGTTGATGATGACAGCAAATTGGGATTGCATTGCCATCTCGCGCCTCGGCTGCACTTCTCCGTCTATGACCGCACAGGGAACATGGGTTGAAGTGAAGACAATGACGAAAGCAAACTCGACAGAAACCGAAGTCGCCGCGGTCAGAGAAAAGTCACGACTTGACGTCAGGCAAAGAAAGAGCGGTGGCCACCGCCGCCTTCTCCTAAAATACTTTTCAGCCCTGGCATGCCTTTCCTTGATCGGCGGGACTGGGTTCTACGCTCGTACGCAAGCCACAACCCCAAGTCCAGACCCTATCCAAGCTGGAGTCCGGAGAGTCGCTGAACTCAACTTCAAGAGGATCGATGAGCTTGGAATCTCTGATGGCCAACCCGGAATTCTCAGCGTTTGCAGCAACGGGTCGCAAGGCAGCGTCACAGCAACGATCGGATTCGGGACTACGAACCTAGGCCTCGTCGGAAGCACGAAGCCAGGTGGCACATCACTGTTGTGCTATCGGATTCCTACGTCGTTTAAGGGCATCATCAAAGTCTCAGTTAGTTTGGGTGGCATTGCCCACGCTCTCTCCGTCCTAGTGGCTTAGGCCGCCAAGCACCGTGTCAGCATTCGGCTCATCGCCGCGAACAAGCTACACCAACCATGGCCACCGCTAGCCTGCGTCCGCAGCTCAACGCCGCTGATCCTACCTCCCCAAGAACACGGAAACTTTTCGAAAACTGGGTCCGAGTCGCGAGGCAAGACGTCTGCATAAATGCCTGGTGGCTCTAGCGCATCGCGACGATAGTTACTGGATCGCAATGCAAGCGTAGAGGAGTCCAACCAACCGTGAATTCCCACACCGAAGCTATCAGAGAACAAAGATGACGAATCGAGAATTGAATCACAGAACGGAACAAGACGAAACGTCACCAGGAGCGACTCGCCTCCAAATACGGAGCCGATTCATCATCGACGAAAGCGATCTCGCGGGCGACCAAACGGGACCACAAGCAGTGAGATCCGCCGGTCTTCTGACTCGCAATGGGACGGGGTCGAGACGACGTCACGCACTAAAGGCCATCGCGGCAGTCGGACTCGTGACACCGTTGTCTGGGATGACGCAACAATTCTTCTGTAATTTCCACGAGCAAGATCGGATTGAGCGTGGCCAACCAAGGGGGGAAACTGCTGCGCCCCGTGGCCACCAGCCAGGCAAAAACAGCAGAGGATAAGAACATGGCGAGTCGCATGAAGCTCAGAAGGGCCTCGTTGTAGAAACTCGCCCTTTCGAGCAGCTCCGGCGACTGCAGCAAGAGAATGAGATACACCCGGGAGCCCAACCAGACCTGGCCGAGACTAAGCGAGTAGACCCCGGTTAACAAAAAAGCCAAACGCCACGACTTGGCCGCTGGTCGCAAGCGAAGATAAAGGTGCCAATAGCCGGCGAAGTAGATCGGAAAGCAAAGTACCGCGACGAAGTGTCCAAAATTCATGTGCCATTGCGGCACATCACGAAGAAACTCATAGGATTGGCCGTAGCGGCCAGCGGCATCGTAGTGTAGCGCGAACTCTGCGACACCAACTAAAGAAGCTGCCGCGAGACCAAGCCAACCGGTGGCCTTGATCGTCCCTCGTTCCTGAACGTCAATCACCTCGGGAGAGACTAAGAGTTGCATCGACCTTCGGAGCGCTGACCATCTTCTGTTCGCCATTCGTGTATGTAACGGTGACCTTGGCAATTTCAGTTTCTTGGTCCAGGCCGAAACTCAAGACGTGACTTTGGTCCGAAGCGAGGCCCTCGCCCGTCAAAAAGTGCTGAGTGAGCGTCTTGCCAGAAGCCGTAGTGAGCTGGACGACGGCACCCAGGGACTCGGCGCGATCATCAAGCCGTGGTCGTCCGTGAGATCGCCGCGGCCAGCAGATTCCGGGATCGTACGACCCGTGTTGGAAACGAAGAAGTCAACGCGACCGTCGTTGTCGTAGTCACCAACACCGACTCCCATGGGAAAACCATAGACGCTGGAAGTCGGGTTACTGACATTCTCGAAACGCAAGTTTCCCAAGTTGCGGTAGGTTTTTACTTGGCCCGTGTCATAGGCGACGACAAGGTCAACCTCGCGATCATCATTCACATCGACAAACACACCTTGAAAGGTGTTGTGGATGTAGCTGAGCCCCGCCGCGGCTGTGATGTCACGAAAGGTATCGTCACCGTTGTTGAGCAACAACAAACTTTGCGCACCGTAGCCATCCTTGTTGAAAATGCGCTGCCCTTCCATCTTCTCTTTTTTGATGTAAGTCGCAACAAACATGTCCACGTGGCCATCTCGGTTGAGATCAGCGAGAGTCATGGACAAGGGAATGAAGTTCTCATCGAAGGCGATGTTGAGGTTTTTGCCCTGAAACCTACCGCCGAGATTCCGGTAAAGATAGACGCCCGACTGGCGCGCAACGAACAAGTCTGGGAGACCGTCCCCGTCAACATCGAGGACGTTGACGCCGTGGGTGGCATCGTTGTCTTTTTTGTCGAGCCCAAGACCGGCGGCGATATTGCGAAAAGCTCCGTTCTCGAATTTCATCAGACCGTCGGCTTGATCTGACCCGCCTCCGATGAACACCTCAGGAATCCCATCTCCTTCGATGTCGATGATGGCGGAACCCAAAAAAGGGTGGGAGCGATCCTCGGCAAACTCATGGCTAAAATCAAAGGGCACTTCGGTGAACAGCGGGATCAGTTTGCCGTCGATGTCGACGTCATAGGGGTCGCTATGAGTTTGAAAGTAAAGGTATCCCCAAACTCCGGCAGCAAGGAGGCCGATTAACAGCAGCCCAATGAGGGCAAAAAGCCACTTTCGATTCATGAGCCAAGACCTTCGGGGGGATTTCGGAAATCACGGTTGGGAGAACGCCCTGGAAACATCGGCGATCACCTGACCTATTCCGTCAAACCGAGACCTCTGGGTTTTTTCCCGAACCAGGCGACAAATCGCCACTTTTCGACAATAAAGTCAGATTGCTCCGGAACGAGACTTTGAAAATTCCGAAAAGCATGATGCCTCCCCCCGGCATCCTGCTTCATGTCGGAGATTCCATCATGATCAAGCGCCGTAAATTCATCATCGATGGTCGATTTCAAAAACCGATCATGTACTGGGGCGCCCTACTGCCTTTCAGTATCGCCGCCGCCTTTGTGGCGGTTGTCTTCCTTGTTCCGAACAACGCGTCACTCGAAGCCCTCAGCGGCATAGAAATCCAGTGGTTATTGGTTGGCGTCGCCGCGTCGTTCTTGCTGGCGACCACCGCCGGCACGACCATTATCGCCGTCTTGTTGACCCACCGTGTTTTCGGGGCGGAGTACGTCATTCGGACGGCTCTTGAAGGTTTCGTCGTCGGGGATCACCGCCGGAGGCTCTCGCTTCGAAAGCACGACTATCTCTGCGAACTTGCCAAGACTTGCCGTCTCGTCTCATTGAGAATGGAAAGTCGCGAAGCCATCTTGGAGGCCATTCGAAAGGCCGTTGACGAAGGCGCCGACCTTGGGCAACTGTCCGAGCTTCTCGAACGCGAATCGGCGCGTCCCAAGGTTCGCGAGACCGAGCCCGTAGCATCCTAGTCAGACGGCCGGTTGAGACTCCAAGGCATCAGGATCCGGGTGGACCACGGCATCTCGTAGCACTTTGGCCTGTCGCTCCAGCTCTTTTGCTCCCATGCGCGGGTAGCACGGCAGCACCAAGAGATGCGCCAGCATCTCACGGGTAATCACGGGATCGAGGTGCGGGCGATCTTCGGGAGGGGCAATGGCCGTGGACCGGCCTAGAGTCGCGGCATCGAGACCTTCAATGCGCAAGTCCTCCATCACCGCAAGCGGATCGCCAACACAAATCGGGAAAGCCCAAAAGTTGTGTTATGCGTTCTTAGAACCGGGAGCGACGGCCAAGTCAGGAAGACTCGCCAACAGCACGCGACCAGCTTGACGCCGCGGTTCAAGTTGCTCGGAGCTAAAGCCCTCAACACGCCTTTTCATGAGAGCCAACAATGGGGCCGTACATCGCTTCCAAATGCGTTGGGCCGAACCCAACTTCGCAACGCCGCGAACCGCGTCCCTAACCGAGTCCTCGTAGTCACGCCCATGCCGAACAACATGAACACCCGCCACTGGTTGCCGTAGGCAATGCGGGAGTTGTCACGACTGATGTCCTGAAAGCGCGGAAGACGATCGCGGGAATTTGGTACGCGGTCTAGTTCGTTTCGGATGACGGATGACTCGCCTTCAATGCGCTGGGTCCAATCAAAGACCGCGGAGTCGAAAATCGCGAGGTCGCCAACTTTTGATTGATCGGAGAAGAACCGGCGCAAGGGCCTTCGAAGTCGCTTTCCCGTTCCAAAGACCATCGCCCGTCGATTCGCCCGTAGGCGATCAAGCAAGCTGGGTTCGGGGTTTGCGAGAGCTCCCGAATCTGAGATGGGCATTTTGGCGATTCGTTTTCCCTTCCTTCGACACAAGAACAAGGGCAGCTATTTCGCGCTTTGCTCTATCAGGTCAATGCTCCCTTGTGAATCCGGACATCACGTGCTTCAAGGTGTCTACCGTTAGGGACGCAAGACGGCGTGATCGCCAGAGTCAAACCCGACAAGCAGCAGTCGCCCCTGCTCCAGGCCCTCCATGGCGAATCGGGAGACGATCAGCGCTGCCCCGAGCTGGCCGCCGTATGAAAGACAGCTCGAGGCCTCGAACTCACCTTCGACCTTCGCGACGACCTCCGCCCTTTTGATTGCTTCTAAGGCCTCGCTGCCGAGGTAGCGCCCCTCGGGCCACCAGGCGGGGCGGCACAGATTGTCGCTGTCTTCGTCGTCGTAGTACTCGATCCCCGACACGTAATAGCCGACGACCGTGGTGTCTTTGCCATCGGGATCTTGCGAAGCTGCGTCAAAAAGACCGAAATAGAAAGCCTCGAGGTTCTCATCGGGCACCTCATCCCGAAAAAGGCGCGTGAGCTGCGAGTTCACGCGGGCCACGTCCTTGGTGATCTCGACCGCCGAAAGCCCCACACAGAGCCCCTCCCCAACCTGATTCTTCAAGAACCCGACTAGAGATCCCCAAGCGGACTCAGCGTCTTTCGCCTCGTTGGCGATACGCAAAACAAGGTCGTAAGCGTCCGCGCCATCTGCTAGGTGTTTCATGATTGTCGTCCCCACAAACGCCCTGGGGTTTCGATGCTCGCACCCTGGTCGCCGTGTCATTGAAGGACCGCCTGCTCTCCGTGACTTTCTACCAGACGAGCCGCTCGACTTGAAGAGACAAGCGTTCGTTTGAAAGAATTTACATTCGTGATCACGGCGGAGATGGCGAAACACTCCCCGCTTCCAGCGGACAAATCTCGGCGCGTCGAAGACGGGCCGAACAACGAAACGTGAAGGCGGCCTACGGTTTACCGCAGGCACGAAAAGGGCTAAAGTGCCCCTCGCCACCCATCGAAAGCCTGCCGCCAGGGCGAGGAGACTTCATGAATCGCTTCGCCACCTCTTTTTTGTTGTGCGCTGCGCTCTTCCTCGTCGGCTGTAGCAGGGACGAAGAGGATGCTAAGACCCGACCTAATTTTGGCACCATTGCCGGTAGCTATTCGCTCGATGTTGTTGCCACCAAAAAAAACGTGGACGTCATCGCCCTTGGAAACTCGGCCGAGCTGAGATCCATCTCGCTCGACGCCCGCGAGCGACGCGCCGAGGAACTAAAACGAATCGTCGAGAGCGTCGCTGCAAGACTCGTCCTAAGACCGACAGGCGAATACCAATTCGACCTCGACATTCCGGGCGAGAATCCCACAAACCTGAAGGGTCAATACCGGCTACGCGGCGACAAGGTTCAGCTCCTATCCGGGGGGCAGGCCAATGCGCTCAAGTCGACGAAACTCGAAGGCACCATCCGCGGCGACAAGATTGAGATCTACGTTTATGTCAAGCCAGTCGTGCTCTTCGTCTTTGAGCGTCAATAATAGTCATCAAAACTTGAAGGGCAACGGTGCCGCCAAGCGTTGACCAACTGCTTCCCAAAACATCCCAGCCCGGAGATTCGACATGACTCATCGCTTACGGCCTCATCTCAACTCGATCCAGATGAACGAAATGATGTTCGACTGGGCCTTCAAGACGGCCAAAGAGGAAGATGCGACTTTCCGCTTGTCCAAAGACACCAACAGCTTTCGTGAAATCGCGGCGCACCTGGTGATTTCGCGCCATGGATTGTGCAAAAGCTTCGACATCGCCGTCGATGATCTCCCCTGGGGTGATCTCGGCGAAGGGATGGAAGCTGGCTTCATTGACACCGACGACTTCCCAAGCCTCGCGACGATTCATGACGCTTGGAACAAGATGGCGGCCGTCTTTCGAAGCGGACTAGTTAAGACGAGCGACGAGCAGCTGGCACAGCCCTCACCTTTCCCACTCCCCTGGGACGACTCTTCCACCATGGAAGACTTCGCGGCGCTCACCGTCGTGCACGAAAGCTACCACATCGGCCAGCTCGGCATGATCACCAAAGCCAAGACCGGTGCGGGATTGATGAACCCTCCGGGATAGTCGGTTGTATAGTAAATTCGCGACCTATGAACATGAATTGGGCCGCTAGGTAGCTCAGGCGGTTTACCCCCGCTTTGGCTGATCCTTCCAAACGCTTAGGAGACCGAACACAGCTGTCTTCTTCGTAGCCTCCAGTGTCGTCTCTTACCTTGCGGGAAAAAAGGAAGACCCATGCAACGGCATCGAGTATTCGACAGTTTCGGCGGCGTGCCCATCAAGGCCTGGATCAACGGAGTCCACCTCGAGGATCAGGCTTTGGCGCAACTCCTCAACGTGGCGCAACTTCCGATCGTCCACCAGTGGGTGGCGGCGATGCCCGACGTCCACTGGGGATTGGGAGCCACCATCGGCAGCGTGATCCCCACTATTGCTGCGGTCATCCCCGCGGCGGTCGGCGTCGACATCGGCTGCGGCATGATGGCGGTCGAAACGTCACTAAGGGCCAACGACTTGCCGGACGACCTGAAGGCGATGCGCTCGGCCATCGAAAGAGCCGTTCCACACGGAAGCTCGCCGCGCAGATCGCGCGACAAGGGCTCGTGGTCGACGCCGCCTTCGCGGGCCGAGAAGGCTTGGGCCGAGATGGAAGGCGGCTACCAAGGGATCATCGTCAAGCACTCTAAACTCGATCGCGGCAAGCACATTCAGCAGCTGGGAACGCTGGGCGGAGGCAACCACTTCATCGAAGTTTGCCTCGACGAAGCGGGGCGAGTTTGGATCATGCTGCACTCGGGTTCGCGCGGGGTCGGCAACCGAATCGGTACCTACTTCATCGAACTGGCGAAAAAAGACATGGAGCGCCAAGACCGTCAATTGCCGGACAAAAACTTGTCGTACTTCTCGGAAGGCAGCGAGCACTTCGGCGAATACGTTGAAGCCGTCGAATGGGCACAGGGTGCGGATCCTCTGCGACGACACTTATATCCTTACTAAACATAGACTTAGGTCTTTTTCGGGCTAGAAAATTGGGGCCATCCTTGCTACCTATGCAATGCAAAACGCAATAGGCCAGCACGGAGACCCCAAATGTCATCAGAACAAGCGTACTCGGAAACACCGTTCGGTTCATCCCACTCTCTTTTCGAGG
>JAZGFI010000210.1:0-2600 GCA_036479435.1 Planctomycetota bacterium
CGGGGGATCATGGTCGTGTGGATTTTCGCCTCACCGCAGCAACGCGACGATCAGCTCGCGCGTCTCAAAGGATACCGCTGTCCGCACTGCAAACATGCCGGAGCCTTGAATCGTCATGGCTACCTCAAAGGCTACGACGAGAAGAACTTCAAACAAAAGGCCATTCGAGCTCTGCGTGTCTTTTGTTCGGGCCGAGGCAACGCCCGAGGCTGTGGCAGAACTTTTAGCGTCTGGATCGCACAAAAGGTCAAGCGATTGTTTCTCGATGCACAGTCGCTCTGGCGATTTCTTCAGACTGCCGCAGAAAGCGGTAACCGGTCCAGGGCGTTTGCTGAACTCCGGTCCTCGCTGGGACACTCGGCAACCTATCGTATCTGGAAGCGTTTTCTAAAATCCCAATCGGCCATTCGAACAACACTGGCAGCCATTTGCTCGCCACCAAAATCGACAGACGATGGTGGCTGTCGATCAGCGGCACAGGCAACCATTGCGCATCTCAAAGAAGCCTTCAAGGAAGCGGCACTCAACCCGATCGCCGCCTACCAAGCCGCCACGCAGCGATTCTTCATCTAGCAGAGCTTCTCTTTCCAGGTCTTGCCTCTCACTGGCCGTTGATCCAGTGGAATGGAGACTCATTTCGTTCTGGCTGATTTACCTCTCACGTAGCGCCCTGAAGCGGTGACTTAGGCGTTCAAAAAGACTCGTCGTGTACCGGTTTGATGTCGCATTGGCTGAGACCCAAAAATGAGTTTTCACTCAGCAACACAACCCGACGATTGATTGACGGCCAGACGCTCCTAAACTCGCCCTGAATCGAACCGACGTGTTCGATCCACACGAGTTCACTGTCCCCCAAGGAGAAACGCCAATGAAACGGCCATCGATCTACGTCAAAATCAAAGTCCTCGGAGCGATCGATATCGCACCGGGAAAATCGCGTCACGAAAGAATCCAAAACGTCGCGGCGATGACGTTTACCGACGAGGAGGGAAAACCGCACCAGTTCACCTGGAGAACCATTCAAACGTGGTACTACCGCTACAAGAACCACGGCATCACCGCGATGGAGAACCAATCGCGATCCGACAAAGGACGCACGCGAAAGGTCAGCCCCGAAGAAGCCCTCGAAGCGATCAATGCCGCGCTCCCGCACTTTCATCAGAAGAAGCCGACAAGGACAGCGATCTACCGTTTCTGCATTGAAAATGGACTTCTCAACGCGAATCAAATTGCGAGAAACACGTTCATCCGGATGGTCAACAAGTACGAGCTGCTCAAAGAAGACCCCGGCGAAAACAAACGTCGCCTGGCGTTCAGCATGCAGTACGCCAACCAGCTATGGCAAGCCGACACGATGTTCGGGCCCTACATCGGCTCTCGACAGGCGAAGCTGATCGCCTTTATCGATGACGCCAGTCGCGTGATCTGCCACGGCGAATTCTTCTTCGAAGAAAATGTCGATTCGATGGTCAAGGCGATTCGCGGTGCCTTTTACAAGCGTGGTCTTCCCGAGCAGTTGTTGGTCGATAACGGCAGTATCTACTGCTGCCAAGAAATCACGCTGATCTGCGCCCGCGTGGGCTGCATCCTGCGACACACGGCGGTCAGAGACGCAGCAGCGAAGGGGAAAATCGAACGCTTCTTCCGTCGTGTTCGTGACCAGTTCATGATCCGAAACCTTGACCTCTCTTCTCTCGAGTCGCTCAACAAACAGTTCAGCCATTGGGTCGAAAGCGACTACAACGCGACGGTGCATTCGACACTGGGCATGAAGCCCATCGACCGATTTGGGGTCGACCTTTCGCGGATCCGCTTTCTGTCACCGTCGGAAGACACCGACGAACTGTTCTATGCCGAAGCGGAACGTCACGTCAAAAAGGACAACACGTTCAGCTTTCGTGGCCAGCGGTACGAGACTCCCGTTGACCTGCGCGGTCGCAAAATCCAATTGCGTCACGAGCGCCATCACGACGGCGCGGTGATCGTTTACGCAGACGGTCGACGTATCGGAAAAGCTCGACTTCTCGACGCCGTTGCCAATGGCCTGGCGCGCAGAACATCAGCCCCCGAGCGTTAGCTCGCGGTTCTCATCCTTTCACACTTCAAACTCCTTACTTCAAACTTCCAAACATGATCCGTTCCTACTTCGGTCTCACTCAAGACCCATTCGCACTGCGCGATATCGAACTGCTGTCCCCTCAGCAAGAAATCCACGACACGCTTCGCGTGCACAGCCAACAAGGCGGTTTGTGCCTGGTCGTCGGACATCCCGGCACGGGAAAATCTGTCATCAAGGAGTCGCTCAGGCAACTCCCCGAGAAAGACTATCTGATCGCCACGATCGCTCGAACGCTGCACACTTACACCAACACGGTGAAAATCCTCTGCGAAGCGTTCAAGATTGAATTCGAAAGCTCCGCGTTCAAATGCGAACGCAAGCTGATTCAGCAGGCCTTCAGTCTCAACCGGGGCGGCAAAATGCTGGTCACGGTGATCGACGACGCCCACCTGATGGACATGGAGAACCTTCGCAAGCTGAGACTACTGTTGGAGGATTTTCCAAAGAACCACAATTTGATTCTGGTCGGCCAAGTGGAGCT
>JAZGFI010000211.1:0-12187 GCA_036479435.1 Planctomycetota bacterium
AATCTTCCACCCCTACCCGGAACAACGCCTGTGCGTCATTACCTAAGGCAGGAGCCCAGTGCGATAATTCCGCTCGCTGGGATCTGTGCGGGGGGCCTCGGGTGACCGAGGTCCCTACCGCGACACAGCAGGTTCTTAGTCGTTGGCTTTGGTTTTGTTGTCGACCTCTTGGCTGGCCTTGCTGTTGCTGGTCGGGAGTGGGGGTTGGGGCTTTGTTTGCGGGCCCTTGCCAAGTTGTTGGAGGAGGTAGGCTTCGTACTTGCGTGCGCGATTGAGGCGTTGGATGTCGCCGCCGAGACCGTGGCCACCGGTGGGATCTAAGAACAGTTCGACGAGGGTTTCTTTGTCGGCTTTTAGGAGCTCGCGATAGACGCGGACGGTGTCTTGGTAAAGGACATTCGAGTCTTC
This sequence comes from Planctomycetota bacterium, assembly GCA_036479435.1. Taxonomy (GTDB): domain Bacteria; phylum Planctomycetota; family DRQF01; genus JAZGFI01. Next base: position 409 of record JAZGFI010000211.1, read on the forward strand.
CATGCCGTGGACGAGGAGGAGTTTGCTCTTGAGGTTTTTGGCGAGCGGCAAGAGCGAGTACTTTTTGAGATCGGGGGTTCCTTCGCGCGACTTGCCGATGGTTCCGGTGGAATACCAAGAGTTGTAGTTTTCCCATTCCGTGGGGCCAGCGCCGGCGATGCCGACGGCGAAGACATCGGGTTCGGTGTAGAGGCACATTTGGGTCTGGAACCCCCCAAAACTCCAGCCGTGAAGCGCCATCTTCTTTTCGTCAACGCCGTGCTCTTTGCAGAGAAAGTGGGCGCCGTCGACGAGGTCCTCGACTTGCGGCTTACCGACTTGCTCGAAGTTGGCTTTCTCAAAAGCGCCGCCGTATCCGGACATTCCGCGGGGATCGATGGTCGCGGTGACCCAGCCGTGTTTTTTGGCCATGTACATGGCGAGAAAGTAGCTGTCGTAGTGGTAGTTGCCCTCGGTGACCTGTTTGCGAGTGCCGAGAGGCCCGCCGTAGACGTAGAGCAAAAGTGGTCGCTTGTCGCTATCTGTCCAATCGTCGGGTTTGAAGACATGGCCGTGAATGCGATGGCCGTGCCGGTTCTTGAAGCTGAAGAACTCGGGAGCCAAGCGCGTCAGCTCTAAGGTCGATTCGGGATGAGAATCGGTGAGCTTGCGCTGGGAGGATTTCTCGACGTCAAGGAAGACCAGTTCTTTTGGCTGCCCGAAACACTGGAAATTCGCCAGCGCAAAAAGCCCATTGGCACTCACGGCCGCATCGTTATAGACCCCGCGTTTCGAACTAAGGCGCACCATGGTCCCGGTGTCGATTTCGATGGAGTAAAGGTCTTGACAGGTTGAGTCTTCTTTAGTTGCCGTGACGTAGAGCTGTCGATGGTCCTTACTGATGGCGACGGGGTAGACCTCGTAGTGGCCATGAGTGAGTTGGTCGCAGCTTTCATAAAGCGGGTCAATGAGGTGGATATGGCGAAAACCGCTCTGCTCGCTGAGGATAACGATCCGGGTACCATCGCGGTTGAAGTAAGGGCGCATCATGCGCGGCGTATTGGGCCCACCGTCGTGCGAGAATTCGTAGACCACACGGCTTTCCGCAGCCAGCTCGTCCTTCTTCTTTTTCTTGTCGGCGGCTTTCGAGTCGTCCTTCTTCGTTTTGTCTTCATCCGCCGAATCATCGTCGGCTTTCGCGGTTTCTTTGGCCGCGGGCTTCTTCGGCGTCTTCGGTTCAAGGTCGACTTGAACAACGCGGACCTTCTCGGTTTTCTGGTCGAATTCGACAAAGACGAGCTTCTTCGAGTCCAAAGACCAAGACGGCGTATTCAGGACATCGCGGGGGCCAGATAACTTATGGGACCAAGTGCGGCGGTGCCGAGAGGTTTCGAGCGCACTGTCGCCGATCTCGACGACGTAGATGGAGGTTTCACGGTCGCCAATCGGATCGTCCGACACCGTTCGAGGAACCTCTTTGACGTCCATGAAGCGTTTGCGGTATTGCGCGATTTTTACGTGCCGTGAACCACTTCGCCGCGCGCCTTTAGACGCGCGAATAACCAGTTTTTTGCCATCGGGGCTCAATCGAAAAGCGGAGAGGCTCTCGCCCTTGGCGAGCTTGGGATCGATTTCCTCGACGAAGTGAGAGCCAAACTTAACTCGTCGAATCCCTTCTTCGCGGAAGACGAAACCTTCGCCGTCAGGGGTGTACTCATAGCCGCGTTCGGATGAGCTACGGGTCGCGGTCAGTCGCTCGATGGCTTCACTCTTGGCTTGGAATCGATAAAGGTCACCACCCGACGAAAAAATTAACTCCGATTTGTCAGGGGCCCACTTGAATGAAGAGACTCCATCCCACTTGGGGTCCTTTTTGTTTTTGTGGTCGTCTTTCGCGATGAAGTTCTCATCGTCGCCTTGCAATTTGTCGTTTTTTCTTTTGGCGGCGCTATCCTTCTTGCCCTTCTTGGCGGCCATTTCATCTTTAGTCTTTTTCGCCGCCTCCTTCCCAGCTTTCTTAGCCGCCTCGACTCGGTGTTCCGTGACTTTTCGTGCGGTCTTTCGGTAGATCTTCATCTTCGCGGCGGATGTGACACGACGGAGTTCACCGGTGGCGACCTCGAACAAATAGAGATCAGAACCGTGTCGGCGCTCCACGTGGGGCCGCCACAAAAAGGCGGCGTAGAGTCCATCGGCTGAAAACTGAGCGCTTCTTGCCGAGGGCCCGAAGAGACCCTTCTTTGGGAACAGGTCCTTGAGCTCGAGCCCTCCCGCCTCGTCTTTGGAGACTTCCGGCGGAGCTTGTTTCTCTTTCAGTGCCTGTGAGGGGAGATTGGCAGGGGTGGCCAGGGCGAGCGCAAGGGCGACGAAGCGAAGACGGCTAAACACGGAATGCGGCTCCAAGCTGGGGCTGAAGATGAAGAAAGCCAGGTTGGGGCCGATTGGCTCACTCGGGTGGGGACCGAGTCCAAGTCTATCCCAACTTCCGCCCGCTGTGCATTCCCCGGACTTTTCATAACAGTGCGACACAATTTGTCGCTTCGCGGGTTATTCCGAATGGGTCAGATACTCAGTGTTTGCCATCATTTATCCAGTGCAGTTGACGGCGATTAAGGCCTCCAGCACGCAGATCACGGCAACTCATTTGTTTTCAGGCCTTTCCGATGTCGTACCTCGGCTCAAAACCCAAATCCGGTGACTCGAGTATCCTATGAACCAACTCCAACGCGACCTTTTGCGCCGAAGGATCACGGAGAAGTTCACGCGGAACCCCGCGCGTCCTGGGGATCGGTCTGCGGCGGTTTTGTTGCCAATTGTCGATCGCATCGAACCCGCGGTCGTCGGTATTTGGCGTGCTCAGCACGGGATTCACGGTGGACAATTCTGTTTCCCGGGGGGCAGTGTCGAAGCCGGGGATGAAAATGCCTGGGAAACCGCAATTCGCGAAACACGCGAAGAAATCGGTTTGGAGGACCCCGTGGAGTCTCTAAGTGGTCTGGGTGAATACAACACCCACGTTTCGAGCTTTCGAGTCGACGTTCATGTCGGTTTCGTAGATGGCAATCCTCGGTGGCGACGGCAGCCGTCGGAAGTCGAGGCCATCCTTGAGATACCTCTGTCGTTCCTGCAAGGTCTCCACGCAAGACTGCCCAAAGTTGAAGATGTGTGGGATTTGCCGATCGACGCCGGCTACGATCTTGATCCCTCGCCCTTTTTAATCGACGGCGAGCTTCCCGAGCGCGGCGCAGGACATCGCTTGGAAGCCGCCGAGGGGCCCCGAGATATGCCCTTCATTTGGGGCTTGTCCGCCAGAGTCCTGTACGACTTCTTAAACCGAGCCTGGGAACCGGCCCTGGAAGACATGAAGAGTTCGCGCCGTATCCGGCGTCCCTGAGTTCCCAAAGAGCAGCCATCTCGCTACAACGCTCTCATGGCTACTTCGCTCCCCACGCCTGCCACCACGCTGCCAGAAACAGACCTCACTTCTCCGGCTGATTCGGCCTTTGCAAAGTCCTTGGCTCTGGGCGCCAATTTTGTGCGCTGGCTGCTGATGGCATTAAACCTGTCTTGTCTCGATGCACCCTTGGTTGCCGTCACTTGGCAAGCGTTCGCCGCAGACGTTTTTCAGATTCAACTTAGCGGTTCGCGTGTCGCCTTGTTAGCCCTCGCGATTTGGTGTGCTTACGCCGGAGATCGTTGGTTGGACGGGTTTCGCTTGACGTCCAAAAGTGCTTCCCCACGTCATCGTTTCGCGCGGCGTTTTCGTATTGAGATGGCAGTGGTTCTGTTCCTAGGCATCGCCGCGGCGCTCGTCATCGCGGGGAGAGAACTCTCCGGAGGAATTGCTTTTTCCTCTTGGTTACTCGCTGGCACCGCCTTGGTGTTTATCGCCGGGACGTTTACGTCGCCGACTCTGTTTCGAGCGCGGCTGCCGCGCGAGTTGATTGTGGGATCGTTAGTCGCGGCTGCGGTGTGCCTGTTTCCTTTTGAGGCTCCAAGCGAATCCCTGTTCCCCAAGATGGTATTCGCGGCATCGATCGCTTTGTTGTTTGCCACCAATGGTTTGGTCATTGCGCGCAGCGAGCATCCCCGTGACTTGCTTTTGGGAGAGGCGAGCGCGGCGACGCGGTGGCCCCGAGTCATGGAAAAACTGCGACCATTTTTGTGGATTGCCATGGCCACCAGCGCGACGATCAGCTTGGCGGCGGGGTTTGCCCTTTCGTCGGCAGCACCGTCGGTCGTCTTGGCGATTCTGGCGATCGCCTTCGCCGGCTTGCTGTGGGTCGACCGATCGAAGATCGCAACCGACCTCAAGCCCGTGGCCGCGGATCTCGCCTTGCTCGCTCCTTGGCTCATGCTGTTTTATGAACTTTGATCGCATTGCTCCTTACTTTCGCCCCTTGGAGTGGCTGTTGTTTCAAGACTCCATGCAACGCGCGCGCGAGTGCCATCTGTCGAAAGTTAGAGATGCCCGATCCATTTTAGTTCTCGGCGAAGGCGACGGCAGATTTGTCGAAGCTCTGTTAAGGGCCTCGTCGCCCAGAGGGCGCCACATCGAGATCCTGGACTCAAGCAGGCGCATGTTGGGGCTCGCGAAGAAGCGTTTGCAACGATCGGGGATTGACCCTAAGGCCATCGCCGGTATTAGATGGCGACCAGAAGACCTGCGTGGTGCTGATCTCGGCCAACAGCGATTTGATCTGGTCGTGACGCCCTTCGTCTTGGATTGCTTCTCCGCTGAGAGCCTAGAAAAAATCGTGCCGAGCATCGCCTCCAGCCTGCAGCCGGGTGGACACTGGCTCCACATCGACTTTCGCGAGGCAAAGACGCCCCGGTGGGCACGCTGGCGGAGCCGCGCTTGGCTCTTCGCCTTGTACGCGTTTTTTCGGCGAACCGTCGATCTGGAGGCTCGCGAGCTCCACGATCTCGAGCCTCTCATGAGAGGGTATTCCCTCAAACGGCAGTCAAATACCCGATTTCGCGGCGGACTCATTGAGGCGAGTTTGTGGGAGAGCTTTACGCCGGGGCAAGCATCGGGGAAGATCACGCAGGGAGAAACAACTTGACCAACATTTCCATCAGTTTTCTCGGCGCGGCCGAGGGAGTCACGGGCTCGCGACACATGCTGGACGTCGACGGCACCAGGGTCCTCGTCGACTGCGGGCTTTTTCAGGGCCGCCGCAGCGAGGCGCGTGAGCGCAACCGGGATCTCGGCGTAGATCCCCAGACCGTGGACCAAGTGGTGCTGACTCACGCCCATATCGACCACAGCGGAGCGCTGCCCATTTTTTGTCGCGACGGCTTTCGCGGCTTTATCCACGGTACCGGTGCGACCGTCGACTTGGCCCAGATCATGTTGCGCGACTCTGGGCACATTCAAGAGTCCGATGCACGGCACTTCAATCGACGTCTGATGAAAGACGCCCGTCGCAAGGGAAAAAAGCACGTCAACCCCGACCTCGAGATCCAACCGCTCTACACCGTCGAAGACGCGGCTCTTTGCGATGCGAAATTCAAAACGATTGGCTACCAGCAACGGCGTGAGATCGAGCCCGGAATTTTTATCGAACTCTTCGACCAAGGCCACATCATCGGCTCTGCTTCGGTTTTGGTCACGGTGGAGCGCGGCGCAAAGCCCTTTCGCATTGTCTTTAGCGGTGACCGCGGACGATCACACAAACCAATTCTTCGCGACCCGCAACCTTACCCCGAATGCGACGTGCTTTTGACCGAGACGACCTACGGCAATCGACGTCACGAGAACGCCGTCGACATGGAAGCGCGGCTTGCCGAAGTTCTGAAACCGCTCGTTGAGCGCCCAGGCCGAGCGATCATCCCCGCGTTTTCAGTCGGCCGTACCCAGAACATCCTCTATCACCTGCATGAGATCTTTTCGAAGGGGACACTGCCTCAGATGCCAGTCTACGTCGACAGTCCCCTGTCGAGGCGAGCCACCAAAGTCTATGCCAACCACCCCGAGTGCTATGACCAAGAAACGAAGGCTTTGCTTAGCGATCGCAAGAATCCGCTCCATTTTGAGGGCTTGCGCTACGTCGAGAGCGTCGAGGAATCGAAGTCTCTTAACGACGTCGACGGTCCTGCCGTTATCATCTCGGCGTCGGGGATGTGCGAGGGCGGGCGCATTCTGCACCACCTAAAACGAAGCGTTGAACGTGAAAACGACGTGATCTTGATCGTCGGTTGGCAAGCGCCCAATACTCTGGGCCGTCGCATTCGCGAACGCGAACGCGAGGTACGGATCTTTGGCAAGACCTATGAGCTCAACGCACGCGTCGAAACTATGAACGGGCTCTCGGCTCATGCCGACCGTGATGATCTCGTGGAGTCCGTTGCCCACTTGAAAGACAGTTTGCAGACCTTGTTTCTCGTCCACGGCGAGCGCGTCCAAAGTGAGCCCTTTCAAAAGCGCCTCCTTGGTCTCGGGCACCGCGACGTGAGAATCGCGGAGCTGGGCCAAACTGTTCAGCTGACCTAAGCGCTGAGCGGCGCAAGGAAGAACGAATGAAACGCCAGGAGAAGGCCGATCGAATTGCCGAGATTCTCGCCGGACTCTATCCCCGCACGCCGATTCCGCTGGACCATCGTGACCCTTACACCTTGTTGGTGGCCGTGTTGTTGTCGGCCCAATGCACGGACGTTCGCGTCAACGAAGTGACTCCGGCGCTTTGGCGCCTCGCCGACAATCCCCGGAGCATGGCGAGAAAACCAGTCGACGCGATCCGTGCCATCATTCGGCCTTGCGGCCTCTCGCCGTCTAAGTCCAAGGCAATCCGCGGGCTCTCCCAGATTCTCTTGGACCAACACGGTGGGCAGGTTCCTCAGACCTTCGAAGCTCTGGAGGCGCTCCCGGGCGTGGGGCATAAGACAGCAAGCGTCGTGATGTCTCAGGCCTTTGGGTTTCCCGCTTTTCCCGTCGATACGCACATCCTCCGCCTGGCGGCTCGTTGGGGTTTGTCAAAAGCCCGCAATGTGGATGAAGTAGAACGCGACCTCAAACGTCTCTTCCCCGAGGAGTCCTGGAATGCCCTGCATCTAAGGATAATCTTTTTTGGGCGCGAACATTGCCCGGCGCGTAGCCACGATCTGCGGACCTGCAAGATCTGCTCATGGGCTGCGACCAAAAAGCGAATCGCCGAAGAAAGAGCGCGTCTGCCAGCATCTCGCCGTTGAATCGCCAGCCGAGGCTGGCTTCGGCCACAAGGCGGCTGGCCTCGTCTATAAGTCGGGGAGCGGACTGTTATGCTTTTCGAGCTCAATAGCACTTGCTTCCATCGAAAGGAGTGATCGATGAAATTACTGTTGGCCGTCATAACGACGGCGCTTTTGTGGCCGTCGGGGCTGATCGCCCAAGGTGCGGATTCAATCGCGAAGATCTCTGCCGATTTTCAGGCGGCGGGTCAGGACGATGACCTCATTGACGACGATGAGATGAAATCCCTTGGCGGGCGCGCCCTGGCCTTAGCGAAAGCCAAAGGAGGCCGCGTTGGTTTTGACGCGACGCTTTGGACTTTTTACGTCGCTAGGTACGGCGAAGACGACGGCGCCACGCGCAAAAAGTTGCGCCGCGGCGCCATGGATCTGGTCATTAAGCGCTACGCCAACTCGACGGGCAGTCTGAAAAAGATCGTGGCTGAGTGGCGGGTGCTCCGTCCCGATGATGTCAACGAGTTCGCGGGCTACTACCGAGAGCTTGCCAAGGCGACCAAAAAAGCCGCGGTCAAGGAACTCGCCAAAGCGGGCGGTTTCGGTTTGTTGTCACAAAAAGCCGACATGGGCTTCGCGCTGACCGACAAAGAACGCAAGCAGATGCTGGCCCACTGGAAGAAACTGGTGGCCGAAAAAGGCGACGAGAAAAATCCGAACGACCGCGCTGGCCGCAGCTACGCCGACAGCCTCAAGGGAAAGATCTTTGAAATTGAAAACCTCTACATCGGAGCGACCGTTCCGGAGATCGCGGGGACCGATATCGACGGCGTCAGCTTCAAGCTTTCAGACTACCGCGGCAAGGTCGTGATGTTGGACTTCTGGGGTCATTGGTGACCGCCCTGTCGGGCCATGTACCCCCACGAGCGGTCGCTCGTTAAGAAACTTGCCGGTAAGCCATTCGCCATCATTGGCGTTAACAGTGATTCTGACATCGAGGTCGTCAAAAAGGCCGTCAAAGAGGAAAACCTCACCTGGCGAAGCTTTTGGAACGGACCCAAAGGCACTGGAGGCCCCATTTCTGAGGCTTGGAACGTCACCGGCTGGCCGACGATCTACGTGATTGACGCCGAGGGTAAGATCCGCTTCAAAAACGTCCAAGGCGAAAAGCTCGACGAAGCCGTCGAGAAACTGCTGGCCGAGATGGAACAGAAGAAAAAATAGCCTTCGCGAAGAATTTCGGAACAAGTTTTCAGCTTGTGACGTTTCTTCGACCAGCTGGGCCTCTGGTTCTCTTCTCCTTTTGCCGGGATCGCTCGGAGGAGAGGCCAGGGGTCCGCTTTTTTTTTGCTCCCAAAGTCAATCCTGCGAGGTCCTTACGCTGTTATAGTCGCGGTATTCCCGAGGATGCCTGTGCTATGAGCGGTCGAATTTCCATCATCAATACTGGCGGTACGATCGGCATGATGCCCTCCGAAGGCGGGTACGCGCCGGTCCCGGGCGCCCTTTCCAAGATGTTGGAGACGCTCCCGGAACTAGGACGGGACACCTTGCCGAAGTTCGAGGTCATCGAGTTAGATCCGATCCTCGATTCCGCCAACATGGGCCCCGATGACTGGAACACCATTGCCGAGGTCATCGCGAGCCGCTACGACGCGTTCGATGGCTTTGTAGTTTTGCACGGCACGGACACGATGGCCTACACCGCATCCGCGCTTTCCTTCATGTTGGAGGGATTGCGCAAACCCGTCATCTTGACCGGTTCGCAGATTCCCCTCGCCCGCATTCGCACGGATGCTCGACAGAATCTGCTCGACTCGATGCTGATTGCCTCGCAGTTTTCCATCCCAGAAGTAAGCCTGATTTTTGGCGGGCGCTTGTTTCGCGGCAATCGCGTCACCAAGACGAATGCGGCGGACCTCGACGCTTTCGCCAGCCCTAACTACGCCGAGCTGGGCCGATCCGCAGTCCGCCTTGAAGTCTTTCGCGATCGCGTGCGCGCCGCGCCGCGCGGGCCGCTCAAAGTGCAGAAAATCAGCGGCTGCCGCGTCGGCGCCCTGCGTCTGTTTCCGGGAATCGACGCTGGCATTTTGGAGAGCATCTTGGCCACCTCTCCCGACGGCTTGGTGCTTGAATGCTACGGCATCGGCAACGCACCGGTCCGCAACGAAAAACTCCTGGATGTCTTGTCCGCAGCTTGCGGACGCGGGGTGGTAGTGGTGGCTTGCAGTCAGTGTTTGGAAGCGCGCGTTGATTTGACTCGTTACGAAACTGGTGCCGCCTTGGCTCGAGCTGGCGTCATCGCTGGCCTAGACCTCACCGCCGAAGCCGCGATGACCAAACTCATGTACCTCTTCGCCAGAGGCGATTCCTCCGATCGCGTCAAGGCCCAGATGCAAACCAACCTCCGCGGCGAGATCACCATCGTCGATGGCGAAGCGGGCTAAGCCGGCAAGGCGAAGAGCTGGCCGGGATATCGACCAACTCCTCTAATCCAAATCAGAACGATAGGTTCGTGAAATTCAAGACGTCAAAGGCCTCGCTGTAGCCCGCGAGGATGGCGGGATTGGAATCTACTTCGGTGACTCCGAAGTAAATTTCACGACCGGTGCCGCCGCCTAAGAATGCCCAAGTTAGGGTTCGATTAAAGGTGGCGAAGCCGCTGGCATTCGTGGTGGCTTGCAGGTTGGAATCAATGATCTGCAGACCGTTGTTGCCGTCGTCGAAGTACAAGAATCCGGTGACGAGCGCGCTGGCATTGGAAGCCGAGCCAATCTTGGAGTCAATCTGCGCCGTCATGGTGACATTCGTCGTCGCCATGGGTATGGTGCCCATCGAGATGCCGATGGGGCCGATCGAAACCGCGACTGATTGCACGAACATCTTGTCGGGAGCCTGGAGGGCTTCCGTCAGATCGCTGCCAATCGTGGCGGGGCTTGAATTGCCGGCCGGGTCCGTCGCGACGAAGGACACCGGGGTGGTGCTGCCATCCGGCAAGAAGTTCACGACGAAGGTGTGCTTGATCTCGTAGGGCCCAAAAGTCGGACTCGTGCGAGATTCGAGCCCGCGGATTCCGTTCCAAGTTGCCACGACTCGGCAGGGTTCATCCGTGCGGATGCGATACTTGATCGTGTTCGTGTTGAACCAGATGACTTCAACGGCGGTGATGACCGGAGCGGTCGAGTCGTTGGGATTCTCAAAGATTGCCGATAGCGGGTTCGTGCCGTGCGCCACTTCGTAGCCGTCGGGAAATCCGTCGCCATCGGTGTCCGGGTTCTCGGGGTCGGTGCCGTGGTCGATCTCTAAAAGATCGGTTAAGGCGTCGCCGTCGAGGTCGACTCCTTTGCGGAATCCCATCCCGGAAGGCGTACCGATAAAGGTCCAAGCCCCGTAGCCGAGTCGTGCCAAATCAATGATCAGGGATGGGGGTAACGGAGGCCAGGACGGATGGGGCGGAAAGAACAACCCGGTGCCCGGGTTGTAGGTGTAGGAGGTGCGTTCGATGCCCCCAGCACCGAAGTCCACCGATCCAATGGCTACGAGGTCAGAATGCCCAGCTTCCGCCGCCGTGATCAGAGTGAGATGATCGCTAAAGGTTGCCCAGTTTTGCGACGTAACCGTCGCCTGATGAGCGCTCGATCGCGCGAGCCCCGTGTCCATGCCTTTCATGAAGTCTTCGAGGCGGGCGGCTTCGGTGGCGTCAATGTTGGAAAAAGCCTCGGAAAAATCAAAAAGCGTGCCGATGCGTCCGGTGTGGAGCAAGGACGGTCCGATCTCTGAGCTGAACCCGGCGGAGAATCCGCCCACCGATCCCAGGTCGTGCTTGCCGAGTTCTTTGTCGCCGACAGCGCGTAACTGGGTCACGACGAAAGACTGCGCCTGCCCGTTCGTCTCTTGGAAAACCTCGCCGCTACCGCCGATGGGCAAGGAGTGGCAAGCCGCGCAACTGTTGTTGGGCGTGGAAAGTTCCTCAATGAAGATGCGCCCGCCTTCGAGTTGGTTGGGAGTCGAACTGCGATCGAGGTTCTGAATCGGATTGGCGGGGTAGTGCAAAGCCGAAATGTAGTCGGACATGTCGGACAGTTCGCCAGCTGTTAGCTGGCTGCCCTTCAGCAAACCCTCGAAGGCGACATTGAAAGCCTCAAGATCTGAGCGCTCGCCACGCCAGTGATAGGGCGCGCCTTCGGGAAGTCCCCTCAAACTCTGAGTGACCATCGGGCCCTTGTTGTCGACCCATAGATCGATTTGATTGGCCGGAGTTACAACTCTGTGGAGGTGATTGCCGAGGTTGTAGATCGTCTGGTTGGTGTGGCCGCCAATGTGACAAGAGGCGCAAGATGAGGTGCCACCAGCGGAACGGTCAGCATCGTTAAGGATGCCGCGCCCACGACGCACACTCGCCGGAGCGGGGTCAAACCCAAGGCTTACGCTCTGCGCGATGGTGGTGCCGAAGGCGTCATTGACAAGATCGATCTTCGACAGGGTGTTGGTGCCGTAGTTGAAGACGATGGGGTGCGGATCCTCTGCGACGACACTTATATCCTTACTAAACATAGACTTAGGTCTTTTTCGGGCTAGAAAATTGGGGCCATCCTTGCTACCTATGCAATGCAAAACGCAATAGGCCAGCACGGAG
>JAZGFI010000212.1:0-2565 GCA_036479435.1 Planctomycetota bacterium
TGTGAGTTCCGGAAAGTTTGGCCGCCCAATTCCGGAAAGTCTGGCCTCTTGACCGCGGCTAGGAAGCCGCAATCTGGGTAGTTTAAGAGCGAATCTTGGGCCGGAGTGGGCTCGCGCTGGATTACCCCTACGAGGATGTATGAAAGCATGACGCGGATGAAAATTCAGACGCTGCGCTCCGGCGGTCTTAGCCAGAGCGAGACGGCCTTGGCCATTGGAGTAAGTGAGCGTACGGTTAGGCGAGTGGACAAGGAGCAAGAGATCGAAAAGCCCCTCGAAGAGGACCACAAGCGCAGCCAAAAAATGGGGCGCCCGAGCAAGGTCAAGAAACACACCGATGTGATTCAGCGATGGCTCAAAGAAAACCCGCGCCTGACATCGATGGTGATCGTCGAGCGGCTGCGGGAAGAGTGCGGCTATTCCGGTGGGAAGAGCGCGGTGTTTGCTTTGGTAAAGACTTTGCGGCCTCCTAAAGCGAAAGAAGGGATCGTTCGTTTTGAGGCGGTGCCCGGCGAATTCAGCCAACATGACTTTGGACACCAACGGGTCATCTACAGGGACGGAACTGAGGAGATGGTGCACTTTTTTGCATCAAGCCTGAAGTACTCACGTATGCGCCGGGTGACGCTGGTCCCCAATGAAAAGCTCGAATCTGTTTGCCTCGGCGTGGTAGACGCTTTTCAGTACTTCGGCGGAGTCCCGCTGATTGCTGTGTTTGACAACCCGAAGCCGATCGTGATTTCGCACCCGCGTGATCAAGACGTGAAATGGAACGAGACCTTCGCGCAGTTTTGCGTGGAGGCCGGCTTTAGCCCCCACGCTTGCGCTCCCTACAGGCCCCAGGAGAAGGGGCAAGTGGAGCACTTGGTGCGTTACGTCAAGGACAGTTTCTTCAAGGCTCACAAGTTTATAGACCGGGCCGACATGGAGCTGAAACTTGAGCAGTGGCACAAGCGGCGTAACGATGAGATCGAATGTCGAGCCACAGGGGAGATACCCAGAACCCGGCTGATGCTCGAAAGCGGCAGGCTTCATCCGCTAGGCATTTCTCCATCGGGCTATCGCTTGCGCTATAGCCGACTCATCAGACAAGACGGCTTTGTGGAATACGAGGGCACCCGATACTTCGCGACCCTTAGCCGGGTGGGCCAGTACATCAACGTCCGGGTCGGCCGAGACGACGTGCTTCTTGAGCTCGCGGAGGATGAGGATCCTGTGATCCACCCTCGCATACCCCAGAACGGGAAGTACTCGATACTGCCCTTTCAACGCAAAGAACAACACAGCAAGAAAGGGGCACGTCCCTTCGCCAAGCGCCAGCTTCTGCTGGATTTGTGCCCGGCCGCGCACTGGATGATCACCGAGATGAGGCATCGCAGGCCAGCCAAATGGGAGCAGGACATCGACGACATGTATCGTCTGCTTGAGGAATATGGAGATGTAGAAATGGCAAAGGCATTTGCCGATGCAGCAGCTCGAGAACTCGTCGGAGTGGAGTATGTGAAAGCGGTGCTACTTGGACAGGCCTCACCACTTGAAGCCGAACCGAAGAAGCAAAAGGAGGTGCAATCATGATGCCGGGCGCAAGCGTGGACATGGAAGCGGCATTGACCCGGCTTCGACTACCCACCATTCGGCGGAGGTACATTGACATCCTGGATGAAGCTGAAAAGGAGTCCTGGACTTACCGCGAGATGCTGGAGCGGCTGGTGGGTGAAGAGCTTGCCAACCGTGCGGAAACTAGAATGCAGCGGGCCATTCGCAAGGCGCGCTTTCCTTTCGTAAAGACGATTGAAGAGTTTGACTTCGAGTTTCAAGGCAGCATCAAGAAGGCCATGCTCGGCCGCTTCCTTGGCCCTGAATTGGTCTCCGAGGGACGCAATCTGGTGCTCCTGGGCGAGCCAGGCCGCGGCAAGACCCACTTGGCCGTGGCCATGGCCTACAAAGCGATTCAAAACGGTTTTGATGCGCGCTGCGTGACCGCCGCTGAGCTCCTAGCGGATCTGGCGAGCGGTGGCAGCGCAAAAGCGATAGAAGCGCGCATGGTGCATTACACGAGGCCAGCAGTCCTGGTAATCGATGAGCTTGGCTACCTGAGCTACGCGCAGGATGCAGCAAACAGTTTGTTTCAGGTGATCGACCGTCGCTACCTGGCCAAGAAACCAGTGCTGATAACCTCAAACAAAGACCCTATAACTTGGGGTGGGGTGCTGCACGACCCAGACTTAGCTGCAGCCATAGTGGACAGGCTGCTTGAACGAGGTGAGGTCATAAAACTATCGGGCAAAAGCTATCGCGCGCGCTTCCAATTGGACCCAGAAACCTTGGGCTAAAAGCGGCCCCCATGGGGGCCCCCCTTCGGGGGGGGGGGCGGGCTAAAGCCCCATGAAGGAAGCTCTCGCCGCTTCGCGACTCGTGCTCAGCTTTTTAGGAAGCAGGGCTTCCAGGCTGGCACGTAGATAACTCCCTGGAATAGCCAACTTGACAAAACCCCGGAGGAGCGAGTCTACTCAGGACCGGCCAAACTTTCCGGAATACTCCCGGCCAGACTTTCCGGAACTCACA
>JAZGFI010000213.1:0-7023 GCA_036479435.1 Planctomycetota bacterium
GTATCAAAGCCTGCCGCAGTGGATTGCGGACCTGACCGAGGGCATCAAGGGGCTGCCAACTTCGGGAACTTTGGCGGCTGAGGCCAGCGGCCAACTTGATTCCTCATCGGCGGCGATCGACTTTTCGCTGCAAGCCAAAGACATTGAATGGACCGGGCCTGGACTAAGCCTTGGCGGCGGACATTTTTCGGCGCGAGGACAAGCCGAAGGAACAGGTATCCGGGTAGACTCGCTCGAAGCGGAGGCGGCTGGCTGCAAGGCCGCCGTCAAAGGCTTGAGCCTCGAACTCAGCCAGTCTTTCCCTTTGACGCAGCTGACCGAACTGACCCTAACTGCGGCAGACCTCAAATCGACTTTGGAGCGGCTCGAGTTAGCGCCCAAAGACACACCTTGGCCACTGCATCCTCTCAATCTTGAAGTTCACCTTTCGGAGTCCACCGACGAGATCCTTCGAATCGAGAAACTCGACATCCGCGTAGCCGACGCCAAGATCAGCTTGAACGGTGAAGCTAAGCTGCCCGAATCGAAGGACGCCTGGGAACAGATCACGCTCAATTTGGCCTTGAACGGCCGTATCCCCGCACTCTCTCAGCTCCTCGCTCCGCAGTTAGACCTCGATGGCACTGATGGCAAACTTCAGATCGAAGGACGTCTAGACGGGCGCTTGGAAAATCCCTTGGCCGGGCTGGAAGTCAGGGTTCAGGAATTGAGGATTAAAGGACATGACGCTGGCCAAGGCGAGATCGACTTCGACCTCAACTGGCCCGAGTTGCGCTTGAAGAACGTCGACCTTCGCGGAGGCTTGGTTCAAGTGAGAGGTTCGGCCGAGGCCAACCTTGAGGATCAGAGCATCGCCGCCGGGCAGCTGCGGATTGAGAGCCCCAACATCTCTGAACTCTTGCACTTGCTCGACCCCGACCTCAACGGGCAGGGGCATGTCTTGGTCGAAGGTGATCTTCGAAAAGATCCGGGACCTTGGGATGCCGCCTTCCACGGCGATCTTCAAGTTCGGGGCGACAGCTTGGTACTCGACGGCCGATCTTGGGGAACGCTAGATTTTCAGCTGAAGGTCGCCGACGAAATTCTGTCGATCCCGACTCTCAATCTGAAGGGCGACGTTGTCAGCCTTGAAGCGCAAGCCCGCCTCAATCTCCAGAGCCCGCGGTCGGAGAACTTCAAAGACCTGGCCTTAGAGGTTCCTCGGCTTAGCTTGGAGATCTTGGACCTCGCCGGTCTGTCGAAGCTGTTCGATGGCATTCCGCCACTCGGTGGATCTTTGCGAATCGATGGGTCCTTGACGAAACCGGCCGGTCAAGCGTGGCAGGAAACCGAATCGCAACTTAGGGCGCGAGCTAAGGGCTTCGTCTATTCCGATGTGACCAGCGACGAGATCGACCTCGTCTTCAAGTCGATGCACCGTCGTTTCGATTTGGAACGACTTTTTGCCAAAGGGCCCTGGGGCAAGTTCGAGTCCAAGGGAAGTGCGACCTTTGACTTGGACGGGGGTGGCGTCGGCAACATTGAGTCGCTGCAAGCCGAGATCGATGGTCACGCTTTGGAGCTTGAGAAACCCGCCGAAGCCAGCTGGACGGCGAACGGCGACTTGTCACTTCCAGCTGTTTCGCTGCGAGCTTTTGCGGGACGCATTGAGGGCCACCTAAATTGGCAAGGGAATGACAAGGGAGCAGAAAACGCAACGATCGATTCAGCGCTCGACATTCAGTCGATCGATTTGGCCGCCCTTCCCGGCGAACTTGAGTTGACCGGTAAACTCGATGGCCGACTGATCGTGGCGGGCCAACTTGAGTCACCCAGTATTGACCTCAGCCTTGCAGCCCCCGCCTTCACCTGGCGCGACCTCGGCGGCAGGTTAGACCTTCAGCTGTCCCAAAACGCTGAAACTCTCGAGTTGTCGTCTTTCAAGCTCGAGCTGCCCGAACACAACACCACCGCAACGGCCCAGGGGGTCTTGCCCGCGCGCATCAACCAAAAAGGACTGAACTGGCTCTCTTGGAGCGTCGGCAAGATCGAGTTTCAAGTTAGCAACAAGACCTCTTCGTTGGCGCAGGCATTTGGCTCACCACCCGAGCTGGACTGGGAGCAGATCACCTTTAGCGGCCGCCTTATCGACGGCGCCTTGAAAACTCAGGCTAGGGCAACGCAAGTCCTTTGGAGTTCCGGCAATCCGACCACCGATATCCCGATGGACTTAGCTCTCGACGGGATACTGAACCCCGAAGATTCGAGGTCAACGCTCAAAGTCTCTAGCCTCGATGGTCTGAACATTGAGGGCCAAGCTCAACTCGCCGCGGGGATTGGCGACCACTACGACGCCGATACGCTACAGAGACTTCTAGACGCTGCCCTCACCGGCAAGGCCAGCGCAAAGGCTCCGGACCTCGCAAAGTTCAAAGACATGGTTCCCGGCGTCCTTCGCCTAGGAGGCAAGTTGGCGCTCGACGTCGCGCTCAAGGGCAGCGCAACCCAGCCCGAGTATAGCGGTCGACTGGACGTCAGCGATCTGTCTTTTCGCCTCGAAGGCGACTTGCCCGGCCTCGACGAAGGAGAGATCAAAGCGACCTTTGACGCCGAACGAGTGCTTATCGCCAAGGCCGGGGGGCAACTCGGATTTAGCCCCATCAGCTTAGAGGGCGAAGTCACTTTGCCTCGCGACGACCGAGAACTTGCCGTCGACCTTCGACTTGTCGGCAAAAACGCACTGTTGGCGCGCTCGCGCTACTTGCGATTTCGTAGCGATCTGGATCTCGCCATCAAAGGGCCACTCAATGCCATCGGGATTGCTGGGGAGGTTCGCATTAGCGACGCCCTCTACACCCAGCCGATGAGCTTTGTCGGCACTAGCGCGCGCACGGCAGACAACAAGTTCCAGTTGTTTTCGTTCCGCGAACCGCCGCTTTCAAATTTGAAGTTCGACATCGCTATTCTGGCCGATCAGTCAATTTTTGTTCGCAACAACGTGCTGAGCGGCACTCTATCCACCGACCTTCGACTTTTGGGAAACGGCATGGTTCCGCGACCCGATGGCCGCGTCACCATCGACAAACTTCGAGTGACTCTGCCCTTCTCGAAACTCGACATCGCTCGCGGCGCCGTGTTTTTTGACCGAGGGAATCCGTTCTCGCCTCGCCTCGACATTGCTGGCAATACGAGGATGCAGGGCTATGACCTCAAAGTGCTGATCAATGGCCGGCTCCCCAATCAAACCGTTGGCATTGTGGCCGAGCCCTTCTTGCCTCAAGAAGACGCACTCTTTTTGCTGACCGTGGGGGCAACACGCACTGGCCTTCAAGACGAAGGCCTCACGCGTGCGGCCTTGACGCGAGCCGGCAGCATGATTTCAGATAGCCTCCTTGGTGACCTCTTCGGCCCGTCGGACCCCGATCAAGAGAGCCTCGCCGATCGCTTCGATCTCAGCGTTGGCCGCAGTATTTCCGACACCGGCCAACCCACGATCGAGATGGAGTACAAAATCGTCGAGCGGATTTTTCTGCGGGCCGAACGCGACCGCTACGACGACTACAATCTCGGTGCCATTTGGAGGCTCAAGTTCAAATGATATCCCCACTTCTCCCGCGCCTGTGGTTGAGCCTGGGGATGCTCACCCTTTCGCCCCTTTTTTCCTGCGCTTCGTCAGATCCCGATCCGAAGTCTCCAGCGAACGCAGAGGCCACAGAGTCGCTCGATGAAACCGTATCTTTACGAGCGAACAACGACCTTGACCACCGCGACCTGTTGGCGGCCGCGCGTCGCGAACTGCGGCTTTTCAAAAAGCACCGCCGCCGCGCCGATCTCGAAGACGCGGCCTTTTCGATCAAAAGCCAGCTGCGAGGCGAGGGCTATCACTTCGCTCAGGTGGAGTTCGAGACGACACCCCCGACCGGCAAGATTGAGTCGGCGGTATTAATCGTCGATGAAGGTCCTTTGGTCAGCTGCAGCCAAGTTGAACTGCAGGTCGACAACGAAGTTAAAAAGCTCGACCCCACGGAATTCTTTGCGCACCTTGCTGAGCAACCCTACCGCGCCAGTGCCTTGACGGCAGCCATGAAGGAAGTCGAATCGGCTTACCTGCTGCGAGGCTACTACGAGGTTGCGTCCGAGATACTCGACCTGCGCTTTTCTGATGACAAAAAACAAGCAGATCCCTTGCTGAAGATCAGCACCGGGCCGCACTACGAAATGAGTTTTAGCCCGCCTTCGCCAGGCCAGGATCTTCCCAAGGACCTCGATACGAAGGATTTGTCATGGGACGAAGTTGAAGGTGGCTCTTTTCACGTGCGACGCCCCGCGGAGCTGGCCAGCCGACTTCGAAACGCGCTCTACGATCTTGGGCATCAATTAGCGGAGGTTGTCCCAGACACCAAGATTGATCGGGAGCGGCATGAGGCCTTGGTCACCTTAAGAGTCACGCCAGGGCCGCGCCTCATTCTCAAAGACCTCATCATCAAGGGCCTCGACCCCGAAGAGGACCGCACCGACCCCGAGTTCATCCGCGACGTCTTCGACATCCAGCGCGGTGATGTGCTGGGCCAAAAACAGATCGATCGCGCCGTCAGCCGTCTTTACCGCACGGGTATCTTCAGCCAGGTGAGCGTCGCCCCAAAGCCCGAAGACGGCAGCAGCGATCCTCGCCCTTCCGACCTTGAGATTAGCCTGGACGAACTCGATGCCCGCAACGTCGACTTTGAACTGGGTTTTGGCAGTTATGAGTTGCTCCGAGGCGGCGTTCACTACAAAGACCGCAACCTTTTCGGTAGCGGCCGCGTCCTCGAAGGCATCCTTAGAGGCAGTCTTCGCTCCGGCTTGCTGGAGGGCGTCTTCACTGACCCCTACTCCTTGGGCCTTTCAAACCAATTGATCGCACGGGCCGGAGCGGAGTATCGCGACGAGCCTTCATTCCAGCGGCGCTCCTTGTTTGCCAACATCGCCGTCCAGCACGAGCTAAGCCGCCACGCGTCGATCACCGGCGGCTATCGCTTTCGGTTCTCCGACGTCACCCTCGAAGGTTCTGAACTCGACGACGAGGGCAACTCTCGGGAGGCAGGCCTGTTCGTCTCCTTTAGATTCGACGACCGCGACAGCCCCATCCTCCCGACCTCGGGCAGCCGAGCTTCCGCTGGAGTTTTTTGGAGCACGCCAGGACTTCTCGCGGATCTGAGCTTTTTGGAGTTCAGCGCCTCAACCTTCCACTACGTCGGCTTGTGGGATTCAGCCGTCCTCGCCTTCGGCGCTCGCGTCACCACCCGACAAATTCTCAACGACGACGAAACGCTCCCTATTCAAGAGCGCCTCTTCCTCGGCGGCGATTCCTCGGTCCGTTCATTCGGCGAATTCGAATTGGGCCCGGTGGACGCCAGCGGGGAAGCACGCGGAGGTCTCACGTCGGCCGAGGTCCACTTGGAACTTCGGCAAAGAGTCGTCGACAATTTTCACGTCGCGCTCTTTTATGATGGCGGCGTCATCAACGCGGACAGCTTCGACTTCGCCGGACCTTACGGCCACGCCATCGGTTTGGGATTTCGCTACTACTTGCCCGTCGGCCCCATCCGTTTGGATTTCGCCTATAACCCCGGCGAACGCTTCGCCGCCGACTCAGACTTCATGATCCACTTCGGATTCGGCTTCACCTTCTAGGGTCTTCCACCAACTCCCACGCCTATAACTCAAACTTTGCGTTCTTCAGCCAGTCCCATTTGTCGGCAGCTCTGCCGGCGTAGAATGCGAGCGTAAAAACGGTTCTGCCGCGACGAAAGACGATAGCTTCGCCCACACCTTTGGTTTTGCTCTTCAATTTGAAGTAACGAGCGGGCCAGCCCCGAAACTCCGTTTCATTCGTGCGATCACTCACCTTTGCACCGCTGCGCTTTAGTGAATCGAGAGCTATCTCAAATATGATGTCATCTACGGGCGCATCTTTTGTCAGGCGAACGGCAGCAACGTCGAAGTGGCTGCTAGCGCAGTCGAAGCTCCACTTGGCCATTGTGCCACCCGGCTCGCCAGCAGCGAGTTTATTCTCTGTACCCTCTCGATAGTCGACCCGGAAACTCCATCCGTGGTTAACGTAAGACGTCGCGGTTTCCATCTCACGTTCCAGATTGCCGTGAAATCGAATCTGCGAAACCATGTCCTGCATTGCCTTGAAGAACACTTCATTGCCATAGGGGCTAGTCGATTGTCCGGAGATGTAAAGGAGGGCATCCTCTTTGATCTTGATGGCGGCTTGGCACAGAACTGAGCTGGAATCGGTCGACGTCCAAAGAAATCCTTCCTTGCCGTCAACAACGATGGCCCCAAATCCCTCCTCTGCACTCCTTGAGTGATGGTTGCGCTGGACCTTTTCGCAATACTCAAGGGGGCTCAAGCGGCTGTTGATGACAAAAAAGCTCGCCCCGTAGAAGCTGTGAGAAAAGTCAATCCACAGGCAGCAATCACGGTAAGACTTCTTACGCCGCTGTTCTCCAACGACATTCCACTGGCCACCCTTCGGCTGGTGAAGGCTAAACCCTGGAGCGAACACGCGAATGACAGATCCGGCCGCGGACAAAGTAGCTTCGTCGGCAAACAGGCTATGGGGCCCCGATCGCAACCGGCGGGAAATCTGATCGCGCTGTGCGGCCGGTAAAAACCGCACGCGCTTAAGAACGGACTCCGCACGTTTCTGAATCAAGTCCGATGACGCCGTTTCCGGGCCAAAAATGATGGCTCTGATCAGCTCATCTCCGGACCGCAGGACTCCCGCAAAAATGGCATCGCCCTCCCGCGCGGCTTTAGCGCGAAAAAAGTCCACTTGCTGTCCGGCCCAAGCCAACGTTCGCCAAGCAGAACGAAGGTCGATGCCCGGGACTTTCTCAAGGGAGTGAGTCTCCGCCAGATTGAAACCCGAAGAGTCTGCGGGCAAAAAGGAATGGCCTAGCTCGACACCGAAGGCGACTTCTTCATCGAACATCCAAATTCGTTCTGAAATCGCTCGATTGATGTCGTCGACGCCAAACTTCCACTCGCCGT
>JAZGFI010000214.1:0-9169 GCA_036479435.1 Planctomycetota bacterium
GTTCCAGCTGGTGGTCGACCTTGGCCGGATGGGATTGGGTACCCATAGGGTTTCGAACAAAGTTTCAGATCTGACTAAGTCATTTCGTCCTCCTTGACTGAGCTTTCCCAGCGCACTGACGCCGTATAGCAGGAAGTTTTTGGAGGCCGGAGTGGGTGGCGGTGATGAGGTGGTCGATTTCGCGGTTGGTCATGGCGGTGGAGATAGCTGCGCTGCAGGTGTTGATCATGATGAGGCCCTCGTCGAAGAGGTGGTCGAGGAGAACCTTGAGCTGTTTGGCTTCTTCGGGAGCGGCGTAGGTTTCGCGATAGTTGAGAGGCGGGTTTGCTTTGAGGTGGAGGCGAAACATCGAGCCCTCGCCGGTGACACAAGCCTCGACGCCGGTCGAGGCGATAGCCTCTCGGATGCCGGCCTTAGCGCGATCGGCGAGGGCGTTGACTTTAGCGACCGCGGCTTGATCGAAGAGTCTCATCGCCGTCAGCCCGGCGGTCATCGTGATGGGATTAGCCGAGAAGGTTCCCGAGTGCGGAAAAAGCACTTTGTCGGCCAGAGGATTCATGACGTCCATGACTTCGGAGCGACCGGCGATAGCGCCAACCGGAAAACCGCCGCCGATGGCTTTGCCTAAAGCCGTGAGGTCGGGCTTGATATCAAACCAGGACTGTGCGCCAGCAAACTCTGAGCGGAAGGTGACGACTTCGTCGAGCACAAGGAGGGCCCCGTCTTGAGTCGTCCACTCGCGAATCGCCGCGATGAACACGGGGTTGCCGGGGCGAAGGCCAACTCGGTGTGGCATCAAATCCAACAAGACACAGGCAATCTCGCCGCGGTGCTCGTCCAATATTGAAAGCGCGCGTTCGGGATCATTGAAAGGGATCACGATGACGTCGGCCAGAGCTGACTCCGGCGTGCCATGGACCACGGGCACACTGACCGGATGATCGACGCTACCCCAGTTCTCGGGGGCCGCAGTCTGGCTAACCTCAGCGTAGTCGTACTGCCCGTGGTAGGCGCCTTCGACCTTGGCAATCTTGGGTCTAGAAGTGAAGGCGCGGGCCGCACGCACCGCTCCCATGACGGCTTCGGTCCCCGAATTTACAAAGCGCAGTTTCTCGAAAGAGGGGCTGCGGCTGGTGAGGTACTCGGCGAACTCGATTTCGACCTCGGTTGCCAAGGTGAAGGCCGTTCCCTTGGCAAGTTGCTCCGTCACGGCGCCGACAATTTCCGGGTGTGCGTGGCCGTGAAGCAAAGACGCCATGTTGTTGGAAAAGTCGATGCGCTCGACGCCCTCTTCATCCAGCACGCGGCAGCCTTGACCGGACACCGCATACAATGGATACGGTGTCCGCAGAACGGTGTTCCGACTGACGCCACCCGGAAGAACTTTCAGCGCACGTTCGTAGAGCGCAGCACTTTTTGACTTGCCCATCAAGCGGAGTCTCTCAGTCTTTGGCAATGGGAAATAAAGGCGCGCCGGTGCGTTCTTGGACGTACTCGAAGCTGACGTTTGGACTCAACTCGACGAGTTGAAATCCCGCCGAAGTGACTTCGATGACCGCGAGGTCCGTGTAGATGCGATTGACAATACCCAGACCGGTTAGGGGAAAGGTACAAGCTGCAACAAGCTTCGGATCACCGGTCTTGGTGCAGTGTTGCGTCACCACAAAGATGGACTTGACGCCCGCCACCAAATCCATCGCACCGCCGACTGCGGGAATCGCGCCTGGCGCCCCCGTCGACCAGTTTGCCAGATCTCCCGACGCGGAAACTTGCAGGGCCCCCAAGACGCAAAGGTCAAGATGGCCACCGCGGATCATCGCGAAGCTGTCGGCGTGATGGAAATAGGAAGCGCCGGGAAGAGCGGTGACCTGGCGTTTTCCCGCATTGATGAGCTCGGGCTCTCCTTCGTCAACTTTCGGCGAAGGCCCCATACCCAACAGACCATTCTCGGTGTGATAGATAAACTCCCGGCCTTCGGGAACGTATTTCGCAATTAGCTCCGGGATGCCAATGCCAAGGTTGACGTAGGACCCATCGGGAATGTCCATGGCAACACGCTGCGCCATTTGTTCCCGCGAAAGGCCGATCTTGGCCATATCTGAATCGCTCATGGGTAAGTCACTCCTTCCGCCACTAACTGGGATTCGTGGGCGGGATGCGGCACCTTCACCACTCGGTTCACGAAAATCCCAGGCGTGATGACGTTTTCCGGATCGATCTCACCCGCGGCCATTACCGATGCCACTTGAACGATCGTCGTCTTCGCGGCCATCGCCATGAGCGGGCTGAAATTGCGTGCGGTCTTGTTGTAGAGAACATTGCCGTAGCGGTCAGCGGCCTTGCCTTTGAGGATCGAAAAGTCGGCCGAAAGCCCGTACTCCAGTACATAGTCGCGACCCTCGAAGTTGCGAACTTCTTTGCCCTCGCCCAGAGGCGTACCCAAAGACGTTGGAGTGTAGAAAGCTGGAATGCCGGCGCCGCCAGCGCGGATACGCTCGGCCAAAGTCCCCTGCGGCACCAACTCCAATTCTATTTTCCCGCTGCGGTAAAGTTCTGGAAATACCGTCGAGTTCGTCGACCGGGGATAGGAGCAAATCATCTTGGACACGCGACCGGCCTTGATGAGAGCAGCCAATCCCACCTCCCCACTCCCGGTGTTGTTGTTGACGACGGTAAGATCCTTGGCACCTTGGTCGATCAGAGCGTGGATCAATTCGATGGGACTCCCGGCCTCGCCGAAGCCTCCGACCATCACCGTGGCCCCGTCGAGAACGTCCGCAACCGCCTCGGCGAGACTGGCCACCTGTTTGTTGATCATGTTGGACCGTTCTTAGTTCGAAACCGGATCGACGACGCGGTTGTAGTCAAAAAGCCCCGCTTCGTCGTAGATGACGCGATCGGCGTAGTCGTCGAACCAAATCGCCTCCGGGTTGCGGCCGACGATGCAGACCTTACCCCGGTCGGGAGCATCGGCCGCGTTGCGAAGAATCTTGAAGATCACCACGCCATTTTCGGTTCCCGGCAGCCCTGGAATCGGCTCGTTGGTGACCGCCGAGACTTCGGTCTTTCCCTTGTAGTGCGTGATGGAAAGTCGGGCGTGAGCCTCGACACCCGACAGGCCCTTTTGGGAGGTGTTGAGAATGTTCCAGGCGGTTTCGATCGGCACATTGAAGGCTTTGTGCGCGACGATGTCGCGGCCGCAGAAAAAGTAGTGATTCTCGGCTCCCACCCGCTTCAGGGCGCGCTGCATGACACGCAAGGCATCGGGATCATCGTTGATGCTCTTGATGATCGGCGACTGGTTCTCAACGCTGATCCAGCCGCGGCTGACGACGCTTTCCATCGCGCGTTTCGTGTCGGGATGCCACTTCAAGACGCCGGAATTTTCTTCGATGTACTTGCCGTCAGCGCCCTTGGCGAGAAACTCATCCGGGTGGTTAAAGTGAACCATGAGCCGCAAACCGACATCGGGGTAGGTTTCGTGCCAGCGATCGAGCATGGCCATGAAGGTGTCGTCAAAGCGCTGAGGGAAAAACGCCATCTCCTTGGTGCCAATGCGAATCGACTCGACACCCGCCTCCGCCAAGGCGCCCAGCCACTCGGCAATCTTGATGTTGGACAAGACCATTGGGTCGCCGCCGGACATCAGGATCTCGCGGAGCTTCTCACGCCCGGTCTCTGGATGACGGCCCCCGTTGTCCGCGACCAACTTATTGTGAGAGTGGATGTAGGACGTGACGTCATTGATTTGCGCCATGCCTTTCTTCGCCACGGTGCCGTCGTGACGCTCGACTTCTTTGCGGCTGATCAATTCCTCTCGGTAGCAAAAACGGCAGTGTGCCGAGCAAGTCGAGACGACGTACATCAAGCCCATCTCGTACTTGTGCAAAAGGCCTTCAACTGGGCTGTAGTCCATTTGATAACCCGGGTCCTCGGAGCCGGCGAGATCTTGCGTCTCGTCGGGGCTCGCTTTGACGAGGCGGCGAAGAGCCGGGCTTTTCTGCGTCAATTCGAAGTAGTGCCGCGTCATCTTCACTGGCATGCGCGCTTCGACATCGCGATCGGTCCCTTTTAGTTCGCCAAGGACCGCCAACTCATCGTCGCTGTAAAAGCCCTCCACATCACTCGCGACTTTGTGTTTCAAAAACTGGCCCAAACCGTTGATGCTTTCGCGGTCGTACTGCGGGCTTTCAACGCTGGCGAGGAACTCCCGTTCCCGGGCGGTGGGCTCGTACTTGTTCGGGCTGGTCATGGAATTTGCTTTCGGTTCTCGAGGGTCACTTTGGGCCGGCCACAGGGCCGACGGGCAACTGCAACAGATTGGACATTTCTATTCACTCATCGTACGCTATCGAACAATGTCGAGGCAAATGTCAATTTCAGATCTCATCGCCAATGCGGCCGAACGGCTGACGCCAACGGAACGGCGCATCGCCGCCAAGCTGTTGGCCGAGCCCTCGTTACTAGCTTTCGGCACCGTTTCGGATGTCGCCGCCAAAGTTGGCACAAGCCGGCCCTCCATCGTCCGGTTTGCCTCAAAACTCGGTTTTAGCGGTTACTCGGAGTTCCAAGACCATTTTCGAGACGGCGTCTCAAAGCAGCTTTCGCGGCCGAGTCAGCGCATCCGCCACCAAGATCAGTCTTTGATGCCCGCACGGCTCGCCGTGGAAAGTGCCATCGCCACGGTCTTGGAGACGATCGATCAGGCGAAACTCGAAAAGCTCGCCAAACCTATCGTCGCCGCCAAGAACGTCTGGATTATCTCGGGCGAAACCTCCCAGGCGGGAGCCCACGCCCTGCAGAGCGGCCTAGGCATCATCCGCCGCGACGTTCGCTTGGTCCGTGAACACTCCAGCGCCCGCGACCTCAGCCAGGCCGCGCCGGGTGATGTCTTGGTGGTCATCGACTTCGCTCGCTACCGGCGCCATGTCGTACACGCCGCCAAGGCTCTCGCCGACTACGGCGTTGACCTCGTCGCGATCACCGACGGCCCCCTATCACCCCTCGCCGCCCTCACTGAAAACTGGTGCGGTTTGAGCGTCCCTGCCATTGGCCCCTTTGACAGTTCACTGCCAGCGGTGGCGACGGCTGAGCTACTGGTGGCTCACGTCGCAACTCACCTTCGAGACTCGGCGCGCGAACGCATCGACCGCACCGAAGCGCTGTGGAAGGCCACCGACACCTTCATCTCCTAAATACCGGCCGCCAGAATATTTGGATTGAAGATTGCCCCTAGATCTGCCCGAGTAACAATTAGGGGCTGCGTTGTAGCCCTGCTGTGAGGCAGAAGGGCAATTCATGAAAATCTTGATCGTTGATGATTCCACCGCCATGCGGAAGATAATTATCCGCACACTCCGGCAAGCCGGATTCTCCGGTCATGAAGTCGTAGAAGCGGCCGACGGAGCCGAGGGACTCGAGAAGGCTCGATCTGAAAGCCCCGACTTGGTGCTTTCGGATTGGAACATGCCCAACATGAGCGGCATCGAGTTTCTCAAGGCGGTACGCGCCGACGGCAACCAAGTCGTGTTCGGCATGATCACCACGGAAGGCCGTCCCGAGCAACGGGCCGAAGCGTCGGTCAATGGAGCTCAATTTCTCCTCGCCAAACCTTTCACCGCCGACGACCTTGAACGCGTCATCGGCGACCACATGGACTAGAAGGAGCTGAACCATGGATGCACCCGAAGCTAGCGCCGTCAACGAGATCATCGAAATCTTGATTGGCGTCGACCCCGGATTTGAGACCGTCGAAGAACACCCAGAGATATCAGATCTCAAGGGCAGCCTCGCGGCCCTATGTCTCGATGATTCCGACACCCCGGTCGCCGTCATCCTCCTGGATTTTCCGGCGGCAGTCGCCTTGGGATCTAAGCTCATGATGATGCCCGACGGTCAAGTCGACGAGCAGATCGCCGAGGGGCAGGCACAAGAGATTGTCTTGGAGGCGGCCTCGGAAGTCTGCAACAACCTCACCGTGCCGATCAACCAGGTCGAGCGAAATCCACACATTCGCACGCTCCCAATCGAATCGGCCGAGGCCCTCATGAGTGGTCAAGCAGCCTTCATGGCGGCTCCCGGAGCTCGCGACGACTACGTCGGAACGATATCCGGCACCGCCACTCGCATCTCAATCATTCGAGCCTGAAAGAAATTCACAGCTGGTGGGCTCAGGGGCCCGCCAGCTCACTCAAACTAGACTTGCGCTTGCTGAGCGGCGTCCAGGATCGCCTGCGGAATTCTCTCAAGAGAAACGATGCGGTCGTGCCCATCCAACTCGATGGCGCGTTTCGGCATCCCAAAAACCACACAACTCGCTTCATTCTGAGCGATGGTTGTTGCCCCGGCATCTTTCATCTCTTTCAATCCCGCCGCACCGTCGCTCCCCATCCCGGTCATGATGACGCCCACGGCGTTGGCACCGGCGTGTTTCGCCACGGATTTAAAAAGAACGTCGACCGAGGGCCGGTGACGACTCACCAGCGGGCCATCTTTGACGCGCGCGCAGTAACGTGCTCCCGAACGATTCAAGAGTAAATGGAACCCGCCGGGAGCGATCAATGCTTGGCCTGGAATAACGCTGTCGCCATCCTCTGCTTCTTTGACTTCAATGGCGCTATCGCGGTTGAGCCCTTCGGCAAAAGACTTGGTGAACTGCGCGGGCATGTGCTGAACGACGAGAATGCCCGGTGAGTTCCTGGGCAAAGCGGGTAGCACTCTTCGAAGTGCCTCTGTGCCACCGGTGGATGTACCAATGGCGATAATCTGGTTGGTGGTCGACGCCAGCGAGGTGCTGTGCCTAGTGGGCGGCGTGCGTGGGGCCTTGAGTTGACTCACTCGCGCACAAGATGCCGCCTTGACCTTGGCAATGAGGTCGACTGACATGTCCTCGACCTTGTAGGCAGCACTCGGCTTGCAAAGAACTTCGACCGCTCCAAGCTCAAGGGCTTCAAGCGCCAGAGCGCTGCTTTTGCTCGTGAGCGACGACACGACAATCGTCGGCGTCGGACGAAACTGCATGAGTTTCCTCAAAAAAGTAATCCCGTCCATGCGCGGCATCTCGACGTCGAGCGTCAAAACGTCTGGCTGGAGTTCCATGATCATGTCGCGTGCGATGTAGGGATTCGGCGCCACTCCCACCACCTCAATCTGAGGATCGCGCGACAGCTCGCGCTGAAACACTTGCCGAACGACAGCAGAGTCGTCCACAATCAGAACTCTGATTTTCTTTCGCTTGGAGTCGCCCACAATCAGGACCTTGCTTCGCCCACGGTCTCATTGAGCACAGCGTAAGCCAGCAGCAAGTTGTCGTCGGCATCAAGAGCTACGACATCATCTGAATTGAGGATGTCCTGCCAGCGCTGAGTGTCGGAGGCCGCGGTCACCGGCGGCTTGAGATCGAAGGTCGCACCACTGCCGAATTGTTCGACCGTAATCTTACCCACGGTCACATTCAGAAACTCGGCGAAGGCATCAAAGGCGTTTTCTGTCGCTTGCTCTGAGTCTTCGTCGACGCCAAGGACTCCCGCCGCAATCGCCTGCACTAAATCCATGGGAGCGATGACATTCAAACTGCCGTAGGCATGTCCCTCGATCTCCATCGTCGCGTAGACCAGGTCGCCCGGCGGACCTTCGATGCCTTCCGGTGATGCGGGATCCGCAAAGATCATCGCTGTCTCTTCCAGGATTTCAATCAACGTCCGTTCGACGAGGTCTTTGAGTGAATCGCTCAACTTATGTCCCCAAATATCTCGCACACAACATCTCGAATCTCTTGCGGCTGAAACGGCTTACCCAAGTGCGCGCTGATGCCGCATTTCTGTAGTCGGCTCATGCGCTCGTCACTTCCATCCGTCGAGATGACCACGATAGGAATCTGGTTCAGGTTTTGATCCGCACGGATTCGTTCAATCATCTCGACACCTCCCATGATCGGCATGTTGATATCGGCAAAGATAAGATCGATCGACATCGAGGAGGCCTTTTCAAGCCCCACCAATCCATTCTCTGCTTCAATGAGTTCCCCGACCGGGATCTTGGCGACTCGCAGAGTTTTTTTGATGACGGCTCGAACCGTCCTTGAGTCATCAACCACGAGAATATTGAGGTTCATAGTTCCTTTTCCTCACCACGAAAAGAAAGGGTTGTTCGGCCGCTCTCA
Organism: Planctomycetota bacterium; assembly: GCA_036479435.1. Taxonomy (GTDB): domain Bacteria; phylum Planctomycetota; family DRQF01; genus JAZGFI01. The sequence goes on from JAZGFI010000214.1 coordinate 8,162, forward strand.
AGGTAGAATCGCATCGTCCGCGGCTCGCTGCCGCCCGTGTCTTCTTCCGCAATCATGAGTTCGTTCTTCCACAGGATCTTCTTCAAGACCGTGACGTTTCGCTTGCCAATCTTGAATCGATTGTTGGCGTCCATGGTGTTGGCACCGCCCGCAACTTTGACGATAAGGCGTTCTCTCACCGCGCCACGGGCAAATAGCTCGTTCAGCAACACGACAATGCCGGTGTCCACGTAAGTAGCTGGCCTCTCGGCTGCCTTTTCGGGATGGTCTTTGGACAGCGGTAGCAAGCAGTGGATAAGCCCGCCAATCTTTAACTCGGGATCGTAGATGGTGACGCCGATGCACGAGCCCAACGAGTAAGTCACGAGAACTTCATCGGCGCGATCCGAAACTAGAAACCCCGAGATCTCCACCGTCGACACAATATCAGAGCTTGTACGGGGCACTAAGAGTCTCTCTTCCGATACACCGAAGGAGCCGCGCGATCAAAAAGTTCACCAGATCGGACTAGGCTCTCGGACTTACCCACGATCAGAAGGCCATCGGGTCTGAGCATTCGGTGGCATTCGCCAACGACGTCGTCACGCCCTTTGTCATCAAAGTAGATCATCACGTTCCGCACAAAAATGGCGTCCAGCGGACCCTTCATGGCGTAGGGAATCTGGGACAGGTTCAGGCGATGAAAGGAAACCATCGACCGAACTTCGTCCGCAACGCACACAGTTTTCTTGTCGTCACCCGGCACCGGACGAAAGTAGCGGCTTTGAAGTCCCTTGTTGACACCTTTGAGGCGCGCTTCTGCGTACTCGCCGCGCGAAGCTTCTTTCAACACTCGGTTCGAAAGGTCAGTAGCCAGGATCTTCAGGTCGAGTTTTTTGCCGAGGCCCCTTGCGAGTTCAAGAAGAGTGATGGCCAGCGTGTAGGGCTCTTCCCCCGTCGAACTCGCCGCCGACCAAAAACGAAAGCGCGATTGTCCGGCCGCGATCCAGATCTTCAACTGCGCCGACA
>JAZGFI010000215.1:0-16606 GCA_036479435.1 Planctomycetota bacterium
TAGTGGCACGTCGCCGAGCCGAGTACGGGGCGCTCGCGCGCCGTACTCATTTGCCGTCGCGACAACCTCGCACGAATCCGCCTCTGTCCACGAGCAAGATGATTGCGTATCCTCTTCTTCACTTGAATGCCCTCCCCAGTGCGTTTTGTGTTGGCTTTGAACATCAACATCTACGCGCACGGAGAGGGCTTTCTTCGTGTTTTTACGATTACACTTTCGCAATCCACGCTTGTTCGAGGCCTAGTGAATTGCCAAGCTCATCTTTGAGAACCACCTGAGGCACAACTTCTCTTCGGCGAGCACTGATGAACCCAACGAGCGCGAGCTGCGCGTCCTCAGGGCTCATCGGCTCGACCCTCGCCAGACAGTCAAGGAAGAAACTCCATCCTTCGGCATTCTTCGGAGACGTAACTTCTTCGAGGCCATCCTTGTTGAAGAATGGTGAGTTATTGAAGGGGTTTGGGCCGTTGGCTCCCAGATCGACCGACATCTTTGCTCGTGCTGGTACCCAGACTTTCTCAGCCAACATGCGAGCGGAATAGGGGCGAGCTGAACCCTCCCTTTGATTGATGGACCGAACGTCAACTTCCGAATCGACGGTTCTTGCCAAGATCGCCGTACCCAAGAAAGCGAGCACGGAGGAGTTCTTGCCTTTGGGGCACAATCTCCCGAGTTCCCCAACATCTTGAGCCCAATCTCTGCTGGCTTTCGCCAAGTCTCCATGTGCAAGCTCCGAGGCTATCTCGAGATTTGTTGCGGCTGCTTCGTAGTCAATCATGAAAATCACCTCGCCCACCGATTCTGACGATCTTAGGGCATTGCGCTCCTTCCGCAACAATGATGCCGAGTCGATCTGCTGGCTTTCTGTGGTGCTATGGCGACAGCGCGACTTCGATCCAAGACCATGACTTGCGGCTGTCCACAGTGGCCACCTGCGGTTACATTTTGGCGATGATCTACCGAACTATCGCCTCGATCGTCATCCTCAGTTGTTCTTTGCTGGGGCAAGCTCCGGCTGAACTGCAGCGCTTCGAACTCCTCGACGTTTTTGATCTTGAGTATGCGAGCGACCCACGCATCTCTCCCGATGGGGAGTGGGTCGTCTACGTGCGCAACTTCATGGATATCATGAAGGATCGCAAACGCTCCAATCTTTGGTTGCTGAAGACTGACGGCACGCTCCATCGCCCCTTGACGACCGGTATTCGGAATGACTCCGCCCCGCGCTGGTCGCCGGACGGCAAGCGACTGCTCTATGCGTCATCGAAAGCTGGCGAAAGCGATCTGGTGGTGCGCTGGATGGATGGTGGTCACAAGGTGAAGCTCGGTCGGCTTGGGTCTTCGCCATCTGGTTTGAGTTGGTCGCCGGACGGCGAGTGGATTGCGTTCTCGATGCTCGTCAGAGAGCCGACGAGTTCATTTGCGAAACTACCCAAGGCTCCCAAGGGAGCGGAATGGGCGGCCGCTCCGATCGTCATTGATTCGATGCGTTGGCGTCGTGACGGCAGTGGGATCTTGAATCCCGGATTTGCTCAGCTCTTTGTCATGCCCGCCGAGGGAGGCTCGCCTCGTCAGATCACTCGGGGAAAATTTCATCATCGCGGTCCGCCCTCTTGGACGCCCGACAGCAAGAACTTGGTCTTCTCAGCGAACCGGCGCAAGGATTGGGAACTGGAGAGTCTCGACAGCGAAGTGCAGATCGTCGACGTCGCCACGGGAAAGATCAAATCACTCACCAAGCGTTACGGGCCGGACAACTCCCCTGTCGTTTCGCCGGACGGCCAGTACATCGCCTACCTCGGGTTTGACGACAAGCATGCGGGTTACCAACTAAGCAAGCTCCACATCATGCAGATCGATGGCAGCGAGTCTCGAGTCATCGGAGCAGACCTTGACCGCAATTTGTTTCGACCGACCTGGGCTGCCGATGGCCAATCGCTTTGGATCAGTTTTGATGATCGCGGCCGGGGTATGATCGCTCGCATGGGACTCGATGGGCATCGTGAGGTCTTAGCGAATGACGTCGGCGGCACGACCTTGGGCCGGCCCTACGCCGGCGGCTCTTATAGCGTGGCCAGAGACGGTCGTTTCGCCTATACCAGGACCTCGCCCTTGCGACCAGCGGACGTCGCCATCGGAGAACATGGCAAGCAGACTCGCGTCATAACCAAGCTCAACCGAGATGTCTTCGGACACAAACAGCTATCCTCTGTCGAAGAGATCTGGTGCAAGTCGTCACACGACGGGCAGCCCATCCAAGGTTGGATCGTTAAGCCGCCAGGGTTTGACGCCAACAAACGCTACCCCCTGTTGCTCGAGATCCACGGCGGGCCCTTTGCCAACTATGGGGAGCGATTCTCGGCCGAAATCCAACTCTACGCCGCCGCCGGTTATGTGGTGCTCTACACCAACCCGCGGGGTAGCACGAGCTACGGCGCGAAGTTCGGCAACATGATTCACCACGCTTATCCCGGATTTGACTACGACGACTTGATGTCTTGCGTGGACGCCACCATCCAACGCGGCTACGTTGACCCCAAGCGACTGTTCGTAACCGGCGGCAGCGGTGGCGGCGTCCTCACCGCTTGGATCGTCGGGAAAACTCATCGCTTTCGCGCCGCAGTCTGCGCGAAACCCGTCATCAACTGGTATAGCTTCGCCTTGGCCTCTGATAGCCCTGCGTACTTTTCGAAGTATTGGTTTCCGGGCCCGCCCTGGGAGCATTTAGAGCACTACATGAAGCGTTCGCCCATCTCACTGGTTGGCAATATCCAAACGCCCACCATGCTGCTGACCGGAGAACAGGATTGGCGAACGCCAATTTCAGAATCGGAGCAGCTTTATCACGCACTTAAACTGCGCAAAATTGACACTGCTTTGGTCCGCATCCCGGGCGCGTCGCATTCCATCGCGAGTCGGCCAAGTCGCCTCATTGCGAAGGTCGCCCACATCTTGGAGTGGTTTCGCCGCTACGATCAACCCGCAGATCTAGACGCGGCCGGCGAGAAGCGCTGAAAAGACCTTCGGTAGTGGCGCCTCGAGCACCAGTTCCGAATCCGTGACCGGATGGGTGACGCAAAGCCGCAAGGCATGCAGCCCCATGCGGGGACCGGCGGCTCCGTAGCGACGGTCACCGGTTACCGGATGGCCGATCCAAGCCAAGTGCGCGCGAATCTGGTGCCGACGCCCCGTGAGGAGTTCGATTTCCAACAGGGCTCGCCATCGTCCGCGGTCTCGAGTCACAAAGCGCGTTCGCGCGTCTTTCGCGTCAGGACGTCTTCCTACCCGTACATTCAGGCTCTGGTCTTCCCATAGCGGTTCATCGATAAGGCCTTCGCTGGGCTGCGGATGGCCATCGACAACTGCCAAGTAGGTTTTTTGAGCCTTCGCCCACGAGTCCTGCAGGGCATCGCAGATTTCTCGCGAGCGTGCAAACAGCAACACTCCCGAGGTCTCTCGATCTAGACGGTGTACTGGCCACAGGGATGCCTGGTGCTCAGGAGTCGACAAGGAGTCTCGAACCAAGGCGAGGGCGGTGCGGCGACGATCGCGTTCCGAGGCCACTGACAACAGTCCCGCGGGTTTGTCGATGGCGATCAATTCGTCGTCGGAAAACAGCACAGTAAACGGTACGCGATTCTGGGGCGTCTGCTCGCCATCTCCCCGGGCAACGATCTCGACCAGGTCCCCCACTTGGAGGGCATGATCGTGGCGCCGAGCCGGATTGCCATTAACCTGAACACAGCCCAGGCGCAGGCGCATTTTCAGCGTCCTCACGGCCCAACTGTCGAGATTGGACCGCAAAAAAGCCAAGAGCGGCGCTGGTGCGTCGACCTTCAATCGCTCGGACATGGACTCTTGTCGCTCCGAATTGGCGGCGACCCGTCCGAGTCGTTCAGAGTGAAAACTGGAGGAGCAGACCGCGTTCGCGCTCATTCTCTCAACGAACACGGTCTTGCACCAACGCCAGTGGCGGTATCAAAATCGACTTAGAGGATCGTCAGCGTCGTCGCATTCGAAATCCGTGCTATCGGACAGAAGGCGCTAAAGTCGACCACGAAAAAAGCGACCTCGAAACTGAATCCCGAAAGTGCCGGATTGTTGGGAACCGCGATCACCGGAGCCGTCGTGGAACCGGGGTAAAGGTCGTTTGGCCCCGCAAGCAATCCCACGGTGTTCAAAAAGACACCGTTGCCCGGAGTCGTGGAGAAGTTGAACAGAAAATCGATGTCGAGCGGGATAACGCCGCCACAAGTCGGGATTCCGGTGTTCGACGTGAGCGCGGCCGCATAGGCGTAGATGAGGCCCGGGTCTTGTGGCGAACAAAGATAGAGATTGCGGACACTACCCGGTCGCAAGACTCCCACGGTCGTCAGGGCAGCATCGACACCACCGATCGTGATGGTCTGGGCCGTGGTCACGCCATTGACGTCGATCAAGTAGCTGTAGATTCCGGGGGCCACTTGATTGCCGTTGTTGTCGGTCTGGTCCCAGCGAAAGTGAACAATCGCTTGACCGGGACTCACTGGAATCGGGGCGAAGATGAACGCCTGAAAATTGAAAATCTCAAGGCCCAAAGCGTTGAGAACCCGGACCGGTCCGATCTGGCCGATCAAAAAAGTCGACGGGGTGTCATTCGTGACGCTCGCAATGATGTCGCAGCCAATCGGAGCGGTCGTCGGCCCGATGTTCACTGAAATTTGAGAACTAGCGCTCGGGACTAAGATGAAAACCAACAAAGTCGCGACTAGGGCAATACGGATCATGATCATTCTCCTTGTGTTTTGCCCGCGCGCCGCTCCACGCGCTACGGGGTTGCTGTAGCCCGCATCCTACACCCACGACCAAGATGGACCCAATGGCTAGCTCTTCGGCGGCAAAAAAACAGCCCTCCCAAGCCGATAGGCGAGGGAGGGCCAAGAGCAGTTCGGCGAAAATCAGTTGGTGAAGGTCACCTCCTGGGCATTCGACGCACCGAAGATCATGTTGTCGGTCAAACCGGACAGCACAAAAGCCTGAATGCGGCCGACGACGCCGATGAGACCAACCGGCGCAATGTAGTTCAAAACCAAGGGCTGCGAGGTCAAAAGCGAAGACCCAAACGGACTGCCGGGACTACCGTCATACAGAACAATCGCCTGCTGGGTCTGAAGATGAGCGATCGGGAAGATCACGTTGCCGGGAGGCGAGACGCCCTGCCAAAGCTGCACGGCAAGGATCGCCGGCGCGTTGACAAAAGTGCCGCAGGGGGTGGAGATCTCCACCGTGATCACATCTGTGTTCACTTGCGCGTTCTTCATGGGCTCTTGACCCGTGCCCAAACCGTTAATGAAAATGAGCATCTCAAAGTCTTCGCGGGAGCCGGGAAAGACTTCGGCGAAGACTTCCGTAACTACGGTGTCAAGCGGATTGGTCGCGAATGTGGTGGCGATGGTGGCGGTCGCTTCGTCCGCAAAGTAAGCCGCTCCATTCGGAGCCAAGGGCTCACCGCCAGTCACTCTCCAGGGCAATCCCATGCTGACGGCAGTATCGTCAAGCAGCGGCACACAGCCCTCGCCAAATCGTGCCAAGGGCGCGATGATGTTGGTGAAGGTCACCGTCGCGGCGTTGTCCAACTCGAGTTCCAACACGAAGTCTCCTGCGTCGCCGAGCAGAATTCCTACTCCGCCAGGGATCGTGTTGCCAATGGTCGTGGCACCCTCAAGCCGCATCGATGAGTTGCCATCTGGCGTCAAGGTGCTGCCGGCCACAAAGACGCTGATCGCGCCGAATCCGATGTTCCCGGCGACATCTTGCAAGGTGGCGCTGCGCAAGATCCCAACGGTTCCCGGTGAAAACTGGACACCCGATCCGGATAGATCGCTGGCGATCACATCCTCCACGAGTACGTCGCTGGAATCGGTGTTGAGGACAAAGCCGTGGATGCGGCCATTCACGCCCTGCACCATGTTGCCGAGGCCCGCGACCCGGACATTGCTGACCGTGAGTCCGTCGGCATCGATGCCCTCCAGATGTTGGCGGTCAGCGCCGGTCATGGTGAGATCGGACACTGTCACGTCCAAAGCCCCGTCGATGACAATGACGAGGTTGTGCGTCGACTGTGAATCCAAGATCACCGTGTCGCGGTCGGTGCCCTTCAAGGTCAAGCCGTCTTGAGTGATATTAACGATTTCGTTTCCGCCGACCGTGGAGTAGACACCGGGCAGAATGCAAACGACTCCGTTCATTCCCGCGGCGTCAACCGCCGCCTGGATGTTCATTCCCGGCGCGACGAAGATCGTTGAGGTTCCCAGCTCGGTCAGCACGGCCGTTTCGGGGTTCGGAGCCAAGGCAACGCCAATAGCGGCGTTGGCAAGCGATGAGAAATAAGCGAGACCGGTGGGGACGGCGGCCGAGGCGTTGCTGAGGACATACATCAAAGATAAACCGGTGATGTAGTCGTTGAGGCCCACGATCGTGCCGAGGCCGACAGTTGTTACCTCGGCGATCACTCCGAAAAAGGACGTCGTGCCCGTGAGAGTCGTCGTGATCGTCCCGAGGGGAGTATCGAGGAACAAAAAGCCACTGGGAGTTCCAATGATGAAGTTCGCGCCACTAATATCGACGCCAACATCACCGCCCGGAATCGAAATGCCGCCGGCGGTGTCAAAAGCGATCGCGGCAAAGCCCGGAACTCCGGCCGAGTTCGAGATGCTGAAGTTCGAAAGCGAACAGGCGATGCTCCCGCCCGTAAACTGAAACCCGCCACCGGAACAATCTTCGATTGTCACCGCGTCAACGGACGAGTTCGGTGAGTTCAAGATTCCGAATCCGTAGATGACTCCATTGGTCGAGACCGTCGCGATGCCGAGGCCTTGAGCGCGGACATCTTCAATGGTCGTCGCTGGCGAGTTGAAGCTGATGATTCCGTGGCGATTCATTTCACGCACGGTCAGCTCCCGGATCGTGATGTTGGGACTACTCTCAACGAAGAACCCGCTGGTGAAAGTCTGTTGCGCGTCGATGATCGTCGCCGTAGTTCCGGACCCCATGATGGTGATGTTCATCTTGCCCACGACATTGACGACGCCCGGACCGCCGCCCGCAGACGTGAAAGTACCCGCCGCGATCATGATCGTGTCGCCGGACACCGCGGCGTCAACGGCCGATTGAATGGTCGGGAAGGCCACCGATGGGACGTTTAGGATCTGGGCGCTCGCCATTGGGCTCATTAAGCCGAATACGAAAGCAACGAACACCGCCGCTAGGCTGAAAGATCTAGTCTTCATGAAAAAGGCTCCTGGTTTTTCGGTTGCGGCGGGGCTGAATCACAGTTGAATCACACGGTCGCCGGGCAACGCCTGTCGAGGGTCGAGTTTGGAATGGGATCTACTTCCTCGCCGCGCACTATGGTTCAGCGGAGAATTCGAGGCAAGTGCCATCACCAGACAAGTTGCAGGTTCGCGACCCAAACTCGGCCCGCAGACGCGCGACGAGATAGCGAGCTTCGCGATGGTGAACGCGCACTGGAAATGTTGCCAGCAAGCGTCAACTCAAAGCACTTCAGGAACTACAGTTAGGAGTTCACCATCTTTCCAGCGCGGGAATCGACCGTGTCCCAACTCCCAACGCAAAGCCTATAGGTTATCCATGAATTTGCCGCTAAGACCGCGCACGACGCGAACTTGTCGCAACTAAAACGCGCCTTACTTCGGATCTCGCACACTGAACAGTCACACAATGTAGGTCGCCACTTGCTTTTTTGGCAGCTTGAGCCCGCAGATCTTCACCAAAACAGCAAGGCCGGGCTTGTAGGTACCCGGTGAAAACAGGGGGCGAAAGATCAGAGCGCGGCTGCCGCCGGTCGCTTTCCGACTCAGGTGGGCGTCTCGCCCCGACAGCCTTTGACCCAAGCTCAACCCGGCGTCAAGCATGTTGAGGGTCAGCGTCGTGTCGATCTTCGCCAAGCGCTTTCGAATCTCGGCCTTAGATTTCGGGAAAACCGTGACGGGCCGCCTCTCCGCTAGAATCAACAATAACTTGCCGCGCTTTGTCTTGAGCTCGTGAAGAATCGCGCCGTCGATTGCAAAGAGCTTCGCAGAGACGACAACTCCCCGCTTGAACAATTGTACCGCGGCCCGTTTGCCGCTTTGGTGCCAGGACTCGAACTTCCCGTCGAGCTTCCCGTGAAAGTACTTAGCTCGCCGCATCAACTGCCCGGACTCGTAGTAGTCGACATAAGCACCGTGATGCTGCCCCTTCGCGTCGATTCGATACTCGGCTTTCTTTTTCCCACTAGGGTATTGGGTTCGGACCGCCTCGCTCTGGGCTTGCGCGACTCCAAGAAAAGCCAGACTCAACAAAACGAGCGTTATTATCTCAAGCTGTCTCATCTCGTCATCAGCCCTTCCCGAGTCACCGTCCACCAAAATGTCATGAAGCGTTACGCCAGCGACAGTTCAATGATGAGGCCTCGGCGGCCCCATGTCCAACATCAAATGCTAGCTGCGCCGCCATTATCCGGGCAACAGGAGCGACGTAACTCGGGATCGAGTTCGACAGCCTTTTTGAATTCGGCCGGAGTGTAGCGCTGGCTGATGTGCTGCGGGCAATTCCAGTCGAAGGCTTCGACGGTGAACTTGAAGATGCGCTCGATGTTGGCGCTGTAGTCAGAGTCAGCCATTTGCACCAGAAGATCAGGGTGCTCAGAGGCGCGAAGGACCACGGCCTTTGCCCACACCTTGAGTCGTTCGCGTTTGGCGTAGTCCATCAAAAAAAGCACGCTCTTGCTGGTGGCATCGAAGTTGCCTGCGCTAATGAACTGGCCATTGCCGCGGAAGTCGGCGAAGGCGAGAGTCTTATCGTCTAAGACCTTGAGGAATCCCGCTGGCCCGCCCCGAAATTGCATGTAAGGCCAGCCGTCTTCCCCCAGGGATGCGACATAGAAACCGTCGCGCCGAGCGACAAAGTCCTTCTCCTTTGGAGTAAGGACGTTTCGGGTCGGAGCCTTGGACTCGAAATTCTTATAGGTAGCGCGAGTGCCGTAGTCTTCCTGCATCTTGCGTACGCTGTCTGTGAAAGCGAGTTCAGTGAAGTTTTCCGTCATCGTCTTGCTCCTTACCCTGCCATCAACCCACCTTGCAGGCGGAAAATGATGATCACATCCGAACAACCAGCAGCGTACACCTATTCGGAAAAACAAAAATGCGCCCCGCTCTCACTGAGCGGGGCGCATCGTTTTCGTCTAACAAATCACCACTTTGATTCGCCGGCCGCGGCCGACAGCCAGAGTTGGCATCCTCCTTCTTATCGCATCGTTACGATGATCGCGTTAGTCGGCTTCAAAACGCCGGGCGCGGTTTCGACGACCGCCTGCAGCGTGAAGGTCGCTTCAATGTTCAAAGCCGGCACCAAGTAGCTCCAGGGAGCTGCGAATGCGGGCAGAACTTCGCCGCCCGGCATCGGGCCGAGGCTGCTGGCCAGAGTGAACAGCAGTCCATCGAAGGGATGAAGCGCCGCGGGCCGGATCGCGAAGTCGCCGATCTGCGAAGGCAAGTTCACGACATGGCTTTCGGCCGGGGCGCCTAGACGACCGAAAACGAGGAAGCCAGCGGGCGATGAGTTAACCGAAGGCTGTTGCATTTCAAAAAACAGGGGTTCCGTCTTGTCTACACTAATGTGCCGCGCCCCACGGCCTTCGGAACCATTGACGAAGAGGATGTCCTCGGCTTGATTGCCGGCATCCGCCACGACACCTTGTCCTGCCGGGCCAATCCAAGGGCCACCGGAAATCACGAGAACCTGACCCGGGTTTTGTCCGGACGGATCGGTGCTTCCCAACAGATCCACCACACCGTCGCCATCGACATCACCGGCGACAGCCATTTGAGTCATGTCGTTGGTGATGGGGTCGGTGTCAAACCCGACGTCACCGGTATCACCCGAGAACACGGTTACATCGTCGTCATGGCCCGCGTCGTTTCGAGACGACACGATGACGTCAGCCATGCTGTCCTGATTGACGTCTACCAACAACACGACCGCTCCGATGCCATCGCAAGGGTCGCCGACGAGAGTCCGAACGACTTGCCCGCTTGCGCCCGAGAACACAAAGACTTCGCCGGATCGAAATCCGCCAAGATTGCCACCCCGTTTGCCCAGGGCAACATCAAGCACTCCGTCGCCATCGACATCTGCTCCGCCGGCTACTTCGGTCTCGGCGTAGCCAAGTCCAAATGCGGGTGAGGGATTCGTCGTACCTGCCGTGAGCGTCGCTAAGAAAGACCCGTCAAATCCCGAGACGATGCGTGCTGATCCACCGGTCAAGTTGCTGCCGACGACGATGTCGGGCCGCATATCACCGTCCCAATCTCCGGCTGTTGCCATCGACTGCCCGAACCTCTCGAGCGAACTGTTGCCGTGAACGGTGTGAATGACGGCGCCATTAGCACCTGAGAAAAAGCGCAAGAAACCGTTCTCGAAGAGCCCGTTGGTCGAAGCCCACGGTGCTCCCACTACAGCATCCGCGATGCCGTCCAAGTCGATGTCACCGCAGTTAATAGCCTCGAAACCGAAACTGTGCTCGGCCGCCAAGTTGCTGAGCGTAGACAAGGTGGCACCATTGGCTCCTGAGACAATCCTCGCCACACCGGGTCCGATGGGGACAAAGCCAATGAGGCCGGCCAGCGCCTCACCGACTTGTGCGACCAATAAGTCGTCTTTGCCATCGCCGTCCACGTCGCCGAGTTCGGCCATCGCATAGCCCGGGAGGTTGCCAAAGGACTGACCAAGGGCGTCCATCGTCAAGCTTCGGATAAGCGTGCCGTCGAAACCCGATCGGATTTCGATCGTGCCGACAATATCATCGGCGAGAGCGAGATCTGGTACACCATCAGAGTTGACATCGCCTGCACAAGCGATCGATGATGCGTAGGTCGGAGAACCTTGGATCTCCAGTAAAGTCGATTGGGCATTGACGTTGCTCAGTAGGGCCAAAGTGCCCAACAAGGCCGCGAGTCGGCCGATTCTTAGTCGTTCAAACATCTCATTCCTCGGTTCAAATTAGAGATCCTGGCCACCCCACACCTTTGAAGGGCAAGACCAGCGACCTCATTGGCGTCGCGATCTCACTCTTTACTCGTCGCCATTGGACCTGGTGTTCCCGCATTCGCCTTTTCTGTCAAAAGTCTCGAATCTCGCGATCAGAGACGATCAAGTATTCGCGTTGGCGGACAACCACCTCATCGACAACAAGCTCGACTCGATAACGTCCGGGAATCAGGTCGCGCGGCTCGCTAGTTCCTGCGTGCAAGGGAGCGTCGACCATCATGCGATCGCGTACTCCGTTCATTGCGGCATCGTCATTCCCGTCGAGCGCGATAGCCAAGGGAACGAATCGGATCAGGGCTCGCTCAACGGAGGCACCTAAGATCACCGTGACGCGTAGTCCGCGTTCAAATGCCAGACTAAGGCCCAGTTGTTCTTGGCTAGGGTCGATCTCTCGCGCCAAGGGTAGACAGCCACTCCGGTAAAACACCAGGCGCTGAGGCTCGCAGTTTAGAACGACGGGACGCATGCTGCCTTCAACAAAGGCTCCTCGATGGGTGCCTGTCGCCGACGCTGACTTCATGATAATCGCTAAGAAACTAGACCTCGGATCAAAGTCTAAGCCCGCTTCGCGAACGATCCGAAACCGCAACGCACGCGACCGACAGACTCTCACTTTCAGCGTCTTACCGTCAGCTCGAAATGATCGGGGTTGTTGCAAACTGAGCCTGCGCCCGGGTGCGTAGACCCTCAGCTGGTATTCGACGCCGTGCATCAAGGGAGCTTTCGCCAGGCCTTCGTCGTTAGAAGTCGATCGAACGATCTCAGACCCCTTCACTTGATAAAGAGCGATCCGTACATCGCGTATGGGTTCGCCCGTTTCTGTCTCAAGATCGAAGGACTGCTCGACGCGTACTGGAGACTCCGATCGCAACAACGCGACGGTTGTTAGACCCTCTTTTTGAATTTCAAGATCTGTCGCTTTGTAACCAGCGGCTTCTACATGCACCCCCCACTGACCTTGAATTCGCGGAGTATCGAGTTTCCCGCGCTCATCGACCGCTCTCGGCTTGCCGCTGAGAAGCACCGAGCCCTTCTTCGTCCAGCTTCCTAACCAAATATACGCTCCCTTTACCGGCTCATTCGTCTGGGAGTCAACCACGGCGAGTTGGCGCACTCTGCCGCTGACCCAAGGAACCACGAGATCAGACTCTTCGTTGCCCTTAGGAGTCCATTGCAGGTAACCGTGACGAGCATGCACCGCGATAAACGAACGCGGACCGGGCGGCACACCGACGACCATGCTCGCGTGATCCGAAAAGACCTTGGCGTTGATCAAGGTTGCCAGAGCATCTCCGCGGGCAGGTAGATTGAACTGCCCCTTCGCATCCGTTTCTGCCCATCGCAGAACTTTCCCCTCGCCCTGCAATACTAAGACCGCCGCGGCAATCTCTGCCCCCTCACCGTCAACGAGCCGGCCTGCCGCTCCGGAGCGGGGCCAGAACTCAATCCTCACCTCCTTAACTCCTTTGCCCTGGAGGAAGGTCAGAAAACCGTTCATTCGATCCAAGACAAAGCGCTCGCCAGTCATCAGCTGTATCTCAAGTCGATCGTCAAAGGCGGTTTCGGCCCGCGCCATGAGGGGGAAATCTGAAGTCCCATCGCGCTTGACGACAAGATCAAAGAGCCGTTCTCTTGAATCTCGATTCCAGGTCCTCAACTGAAGCCGCGCTCCGGTCAGACTCCGGCCGGAACTGGCATCTCTCAAACTGAGGATCATTGTTCCTCTCGATCGTGGAGAATCGATCTGAAACAACGACTCGTAGGCGAGTTCTTCCCACTGCAAACCGTTGTTTTTGAGTGTCAACCGTAGACCCGGCATTAAGGGTCCCGCAACCCGCCAGTGTCCGGGTCGCATGAGCTCGGCATTCAAAGGATTCCGACCAAGCGAAGTCAGGGCTTCAACGCGCAGGAGTTCAGCTCGAATCACGTCAAGCTGCGACGTGACTTGAATGTCGAGTCGAGGCAAAAGGTCTAGGGTCTTATCGAGTTCTCGATCCGTGTCGACGAAAAGCATCTTCCCCCCGGCCACCCCTTTCACTTCAACCCAGGCGCGGTATCGACCGCCCTTCGCGACCACTACTTCGAATGTCGATCCGGCTTCAAGGGCAACAACTTGACCGGGCTCAGTGATCGGCTCATCAAGATGGTCACCGGTAACCAAGCTTGCGAACTCATTGGCCGCCCCGGTCAAAAAGGGCCAGATGATCAGGCTTAGCGGAGCCGCCTGGGACTTCCCTTCCAGCCTCACCGATATCCGGCCGCGAAGAGTATGACGGGCTGCCTGATTCACAGCGGGCCCATTTTTGCCCTCAGTCTCAGCCATTGGACTTGACCCGTACCCGGGTGCGGGTTCGCGCCTCGCCGCCACCGGAACCGATTCGATCTCGGAACTCAGCCAGGACTCGGAAGAACTCGACGGCTCAGGACGCAAAGAAAACATCAGGGCCCCAACCCCGACGATTGCGACAAGACCGGCCGCAATAGTCGCGACCCGCCGCAGCAGTGCACGCCGGAGCAAGCCCGGAAACAGCAGCGCAAGGACGGCATGGCGACGTTCGGGAGTCTTCACTCCCATTTCTTCTCGAATCTGCTTCAAGCCACGATGAATGCGCGTGCGCACCGTCGCGGCGGGGATACCCAGGTGCTCTGCGATCTCTGCTGGGGAAAGATCAGCGAAGTAACGCAGGGCGATACACTGTCGGAACAACTCCGGGAGCTTGAAGATCGCGTCAACCACGCCTAATCGCAGCCCGGTATTCTCGCTCTCAGTTAGAGTCTCTTTGCGCTGGCGGGCCACCTCCTCCTCGCGCCGACGTCTCGCGGCCTCCGACCGAAACCGGCTGACCGACAGATTCCGCACCAGACTCCGTAGCCACGGCAATTCTCGCCCGCGCAGAGACTTCGGCGCCTGAAGCACGGCAAGCCACACATCTTGCAGCACATCCTCGGCGTCGCTTGCGTTCTGTGTCCGCCTCAGCGCGGCGCTGCGAAGAATCTCATCATTTTTCAGCAGATCTTCGAACGCGGACATTTTAGTTATCTCCCAGGGCGGACACGATCATGAAGAATGTCGTCGCCGATTGCCCAAGCGTTCCCAAAAAATGACTACGATCTTTCAGAACCTCAACCAACATAGAATGAACGCACCGCATGATGAACTGCCGCCAACTCAAGAGGAGACTGTTCGCGAGCATTGGCCTCCGGCTAAGTTGCGGAGGATTGCTGTTGCTGCTAGCCGCTTGTGCATCTTCTGGTTTGCCGCACGAGGAAGTTGCAAGCAGCGCGCCGAGCAAGCCGGCTGCTGATCCGGTGGCGGTCTTTGATGCCCTTTGGAATACCTTCCATGAAAAATACGCATTCTTCGCGCTGCGCGGCCTCGACTGGCAACGGCAAGGCCGCTCATTTCGAGCACGCGTGACGACCGACACATCCCCTGACGAACTCTACAACCTGCTCTGCGAGATGCTTCAGCCCTTAGGTGACGGGCATGTCACGCTGGACCGGGGCGACGATGACGAGTTTTCCGCCGACTTTCCCACTCCGTTCTACGAGGAGTTCGACGATGACGCCGATATTGAGCGGCTCTTTGAGATCAGCGCCCTGACTCTGTCGCGGGCAGGATTCGCAGCACTTACTGAGCAGGCTGAAGTTCTTGAGTACTCAAGATCACCGAAGCTCGGCTACCTTCGCATCAAAGAGTTCGAAGGAGTCCCCGTCGCCCGCATAGCTGAGGCTCTCGATCAGATCCTCTTCGAGTTTCGAGGGGTCCGTGGCCTCATCATCGATGTTAGGAACAACCCGGGCGGCGAAGACTCCGTGGCTTACGCGATCGCAAATCGCTTTGTACCCGCGAAAAGAGTCGGACACATCAAGATCAGCAAGATCGGTGCAGGTCCGGATGATTTCGGGCCCTCGGAAACTTGGTTCTTGGAACCAAAAGGATCCAAGCCCTTTCTCGCCCCCATTGCCCTCTTGGTCAACGACAGTGCTTGCAGCGCCGCCGAAGTCTTTGCTCTCGCCATGGGTCATTTGCCTCAGGTCACGATCGTCGGCAACCGCACCAACGGGATCTTCTCGGACATGTTCGACGCCGAACTCCCAAACGGCTGGGAGCTTACGCTTTCGGATCAAAAGTACTTCTCCGCCAAAGGAGTGTGCTACGAACGCTACGGTGTGCCGGTGGATCACAAAGTCCTCAACACCAAAGCGGATCTTCGTTCCAAAACAGACAGCGTCATCACCGTTGCGCTCGATCTGCTGGCAAAGACAGTACCCTAAGATCCACTTGGGATGGTTAGCGCCGTTTCGGCTTGAAATCCAGAAGGAAGGCCAGGGCAATCGCGAGGCGAGCATCGGTCATGTAACGCGACCTGAAGAATTCCCGGTCTCCAGTCAATCTCACTCGGAGGGGCTCGCTTCGGCTGATGTGCGAGTTCATCGCGGTCGCGAGAATTCCGTTGAAAGCACGCCACGAACGGTCGTCCAATCGATCGCAAATCCAAGCCGACATGATTGCGTGCTCGCTGTCAAAGTAGTTTGATGCAACAGCCGTCGGTGGCGGTAAGTCCAAGAGCCGCTGTAGTTGTAGCTCGAGTACGCCTTTTTTCGGGTTCTCTCCAAGCGCGATCCGATAGGCCGCTGCGTAAGCCGTGTGGCTTTCTGGATGAAAACCGAGTGTTATCCGGTGCATGGCTTCACCATCGATTCGAGAAAAATCAAATTTCGCCGGATGGACCGCCCAGAATCCGGTCCCCGCATCCGTGCGAGGGTTCATCCAAGCCGCGTCACCTGGAATCATGAAACCACTGAGCGGAAACAGATCTTGATCGGCGGCTTCTCGAAGGGTGATCGCCATCACCGTTGAGGTCACCAAATCCGGCGTAAGTTGACCGACCGTCTCGGGCCAACCACCACTCTTAAGGTGCGTCTTAACGACCTCCTCCAAAAGCGAAGGCAATAGGTCTGCCAGTTCGTCGACGTCCACAAGCTGTGCGATCTTCACGAGTGAAAAACAGAGCCATGCGTGCCGGCGCAGTGAACCACCGTCAGAAAGACCCTTCAATGCCGCCGACTCGATCACGGACAACAGACACTTTCGAACCAAGGAGTGTTCAACCGCCTCCGCGTCCATCTGCTCATGGAGGGCTAAGGCCGCCAGCATGAGCGCGGATCCCGAGACGGCATCGTGCCCCTTTCTCGCCGACTTTCTTTCATCAAACCAAAGAAGATCATCGTGAGCTTGGCCCGGCCATTTTTTGACGAGGCTCACTATCGTCGGCTTGAGCGCCCTCGGGGACACCGTCGCGACCCGCATGCGCCGGCTTAGGCGAAAAGGACGCCGAAGAGAACGACTATTGTTCAATCCGACTTGGGTGATGCCCGCCTCCCGCGCTGTCAGCAGCCAACTTAGTCGAGGGCAATTCGGCGATTTATCGCCACGCTCTTTGAGGCTCATTGGATTCTGAGCCTCATTCATCCTGGTGTTCGGCATCCGAGCCATGCCTTCGAAAACCTCGGG
>JAZGFI010000216.1:0-2532 GCA_036479435.1 Planctomycetota bacterium
AGCCAGATCATCCCGAGATTCGGGCGGCACTCGCGTTGAAACATGGAGACTCTCGAGGCGGACGTTGCGGGTCTGGCGCCTTCATTCTGCGCTTTGAGCGCAAGAAATCCAGTCGGCGGGCCAGAACAAATAGCTCGTAGCGAAAAGGAGACTCGGCCCCGAACTACTCGATACCGAAAATCTCGACGTCGACCCCCGGCGAATAGAGGACGTGGTCCGGTTCCCGGCCCGGCCTTGGAAGTCGCGCAAACTCGAACAATCCGTCGTCGAAAAGCGCCAGTTCTGCCGCCTGGATCGTGTAGGGCGGGTGGTGCACCAGGCCCTTTCGGATCCGTCCGTTTCGCCTCCGGGCAAACAGCGCATAACGCTCGATCAAAAAGAACTCGAGGCTGCCGGGTTTGGCCTCGTAAAGAGGGCCCTGCGCGCGGTAGCGAAAACACTGCGACTCCTGGCGGCGCCAGCGGCGAGACTCGTAGTAGATAAAGCCGTCTTCTTCTGGAGTCTCCTTCATTTCAGCCCAGTAGTAGGGCAGCTGGAAGCGGAGGCGCGCGACCAGCACCGCGAGGAGCCTCGATGCGTCCAGTGAGTAAAACCAGACTCCGGGGGTACCGTCGGGCCCGATGACGTAGGTCCTGAGGTTGATCTCAGGAAATCGCGACAAAAGAGGTAGCGCGCAGGACCATCGCGGGCGCACGCCCTCCATCGCAAAGGGCACAATGCCGACCCAGGCGTGGCCGTCAAAGGTGTCCAGGCTAAGTCCCGCGGGCAGCGTCGGCGCGATTTCTTCCGGCGCAAAGCTCCAATGCAAAAAGGCGAGCCGGCGCCAGCGCTGGTACATCACACAGGGCCCCGCGGGCCGGTTCCGGACGGCCAGTTGGCGTTGGGCAGCTTGGGGTGCGTCAGGGTGACTCATGGACGAAAACTAACAGAAAGTCGGAGTTTTTCCGGGGCTGTAGATTTGCCCCCTAGCCCGCCGCTGCGTACAACTAAGGGCCAGAAGTTTGAGGCTTGACCTCTCCCCTAAGGGCGCTTCCATGAGTCCCGCTGCTTCCCGTCTCGCACGTCTTTTATCGTGCGTCGCATTGATGTGTGTGCTCACCGTCAATTCTGCTTGCCGAAACGAGAACCACTCGTCGCCAAAGGCGCAGGCGAGTTTCGATGCGTCCCTCGCAAAAGAGGTCATCGTTGCCTACGCGGATCTCGTCTATGCGAATTACCAAGAATCAATGGCGACCGCTTTCGCCCTAGACCTCAAGGTCCGAGAGTTCGTGGCGGCGCCAAGTGCCCAGAGGCTTACGGAATGTCGAACCGCCTGGACGACAGCTCGCGAGCCCTACCAACAATCTGAGGCCTTCCGCTTCTATGGCGGGCCCATCGACCGCGCCCCGGATGGTCCCGAGGGCGACCTTAATCCTTGGCCCCTCGACGAAGCCTATATCGGCTACATCCTCGATGGCCGCGCCAGCGGCATCGGCGACGGGGCCGGAAAAAATCCCCAGCTCAACGAAGCTTTGTTGCGGGCCTTAAACGGCAAGGGCGGCGAACAAAACATCGCGACGGGCTGGCACGCCGTTGAATTCATGCTTTGGGGTGAAGATGTTGACGCGCAAGGCCCGGGCGCAAGAAGCCACGAGGATTTCATCGGCGCTGAGGGGCAAAAGCCAGCGCGCCGGCGACGTTACCTTAGTTTGGTGGCGTCGATGATTCTCAAAGATCTTGAGCAAGTGACGAAAGAGTGGCATCCGAAAACCGGCGCCTACCGCGAGGAGTTCTTGGCTTACCCGCCAAAAAAGGCGCTGAGCAAGATCATGACCGGCATGGGAACGCTCGCGATTGGTGAGCTTCGGGGCGAACGAATGGTTGCGCCCTTTCTCAGCAAGTCGCAAGAAGACGAGCACTCTTGCTTTTCCGATCAAACCCACCTCGACGCCAAAAACGACGCCTTGGGAATTCGGAACGTGTGGCGTGGAGAGTACGGATCAAAGTTAAAGGGGCCCAGTGTTCGCGAACTCGTGGCTAAAGTTGATGAAGACTTGGCATTGGGAATCGACGCCGACCTAGACGCTGTCTTGCAGGCCGTCACGCAGCCCGCGTTTTCACCCTTTGATCAGGCGATCTTAGGTGCCGATCAAAGCCCCGGCCGCAAAGCCATTCAAGGCGCTTTGGATGCTTTAGCGAGATTAGACCGGTCTCTAACCAGCATGGCCAAACGCCTGGATATCCCCGTGGTAACGCGCTTGCCGCGCTAAAGGACCTCAGACCCATGACGAAAAGTTGGATTTCACTTCTCGCGGTGGCGGTTCTGCTCATCGGCGGCATTTGCTGGTGGTCTTGCCGCGATGCGGCGGAGGCAGAGCGAGATTCGGTCCCGGCGTGGATGAAGCCCATGCTTGATAAGCAAAGCGGCGGGGATACGACGGTCGAAAATGACACGCCGAATGCCTTCGCGCTGATGCTGGCGAATCTCGATGGCAGTCGCAGTGACCGGCATTTCGCCGGCAACAGTTTATTCACCAAAAACTGGGTGGCCGC
>JAZGFI010000217.1:0-35825 GCA_036479435.1 Planctomycetota bacterium
TCTAGATCAAAGTGGATGCGAATTTGCTTTTTGTCTACGACGAAACAAAAGTCGTTGAAAACGGCCTCGAAATGAGGGTTACGGGAGGTTCGCCTCAGTCACTTTTTCTCGATGCGGAATCGCTGGGCCTGAGGCCGATGAGTCGCCTCAATCGGTCTCAACGAAGCAGGTTGACAACTGTAACGCCTGGGGTTACAGTCGATATCAGATGATCCTGAAGTTTCGCCATAAGGGCCTGAAGTGGCTGTACGAAAATGACAACCCAAAAGGCGTGCGGCCGGAACACGTCGATAGGCTGCGGCATAGGCTGACAAACTTAGACGCGGCCACCGAACCCGAAGACCTTGACCTGCCGGGATACCGCCTCCATCCGCTGAAGGGAGATCGGAAAGGAGAGTGGTCCATAAGAGTCTCTGGTAACTGGCGGGTGACGTTTAGATTTGAGAGTCACGACGTGACAGACGTCGACTACGAGGATTATCATTGAAGAAAGGACAATCGCATGCCTATGAAAACCCCCTGCCATCCCGGCGAAATATTGCGCGAGGCCATTATTGATGAACTCGGCCTAAGCATCACTGCGGCTGCCGATGGCTTAGGTATTTCACGTAAGACCTTGTCGGAAATCTTGAATGGCCATGCCGGGATCTCTCCTGATATGGCCGTTCGATTGGAACGCGGCGTTGGTAGCACCGCCGAGCAGTGGCTACGCCTTCAAATGGCTTTTGATCTTGCGGCCGCACATGGTCGCGCCAAAAATATCAAGGTGAAAAAACTCGAGCCAGCATAGATCCTAAACCCTATAGTCTCAGGATACCGTGGGATACCGGACGCTCGCAGTAGTTCTCGGCGCTCGCTCGTGACAGAATACACCCATGACCATCCCTGACTTTTCCATCGTCGTGCTGTCTTGGAACACGGAAGCGCTGACCAAGGCCTGCCTCAATGCCCTCCGGCATTGTCGTGAGGCATCTGAACTTGGCGACGAAGTCATCGTCATCGACAATGCCTCAGAAGACGGCAGCGTCGCGATGATCCAGCGCGAATTTCCTGAAGTTCGTTTGTACGAAAACGATCGCAACGTCGGCTACGCGCGGGGTGTGAACCAAGGACTGCGACTCGCGACGGGGCGAAACGTGGCCTTGCTCGGTAGCGATACCGAAGTTCGGCCCGGTACCTTTGACCGGATGCTGACGTTTTTGGATGAGAATCCCGAGGTCGGGGCGGTGTCGCCGCGACTGATTCATCCCGACGGTCGTCCGCAGGCGGCCTGCATGCGTTTTCCTGATCTCAAGGTGGCGCTTTGGTACGACACTTTCTTGGAGGCCTGGAAACCCAAGAACGAAGTTTTGGATCGATACCACTATCGGGATTGGTCGCACGATAGCGATCGCGAAGTCGATCAACCGCCGGGGACTTGCTTGCTGGTCCGCCGCGAAGTCCTTGACGACGTCGGCGTCATGGACAAAAAGCTTTGGCTCTTTTTCAACGATGTAGATTGGTGTTTGCGTATCCGCCGAGCGGGCTGGCGCATCTGGTATCTACACGAAGAAACTGAGGTCCTGCATCACCTCGGGGCGAGCACGAGTCGCTTCGGGGCCTTTCCTTTCGAATGGCACAAAAACCGCCTGCACTTTTATCGCAAGCACTATCACCTCGCCGGGGCCTTCATCGTGAAGTCGGCGATGATCTACGTCGCATTTCGCGAGGTCAACCGCATCCGCGTCAACTTGGAGGACAAACGCGAGTTTTTCCAGCACGCACGGCAAGTCGTGGGCGCGCTCGGGCGGGTGTTGATTCGAGGTTGATTGATAGCTGGCGAGCGGTGCCCAGGACGCGGTGGGACCTTCCCAAACCTGGCGAATAGTGGAGGACCCATGCCATGGTATCTCGATCCCAGTCAAACCAGTTCGCTAGACGCCCTGTGTCAACGGGCGCGAAGTCGGGGACCTCGAAAAGTGCGCGGCTCTGTCTTGCCGTCTTCCTTCTGATTGTAGCCGGGTGCCGGTCGTGGAGCACCTCGCCCGCTACGGAATCTAGAAATTCGAGTGAACTAGCAATCAAGGTGCCGACGCGGTCTGACATCAACGCTCAAGACTCGTTTCCTCCCGGAAACACTGTGGGCTGTCGCTGCGAAGTCGTTGCTCTTGGCAATGTTGGCCCTTTGACTGATTACTGGGAATGGGCTGTCTCCCATTCGGGGCAGCCGGCATCTTGGCAGACGTCAGGTCGCCACGGACCACAAAGGCCGGGATGGGACACTCGAGGATTCCAAAAGGTCCAAGGCCCTGATGGCATCTGGGTCTTCAAAGTCCCGATGATGCCGACCTGGGTTGACGGGCATTATCTGACGATCTGGATCTCCCAAGAGAACGGTGACCTCTTCGCATCTGCTGCGGCGAGGCATGACTCAGATACGCTCTTGCCGCTTGAGGTCATTGCATCCGCGACGGTCACGATTGATGAGAACCAAAGAGAGCTTGGAAGGCTCGATGGCTTCGAGTTCGAGGTCTTGATTGTTCAGTTGGGCGACACGCCATCGAGTTATCGTTTACGAGGCGCCATCGCGGTCCTAGAGAAAATTGTGCTGTATTAGGTCTCCGTGCATCGGGATTCGCCTTCCCCAGTTGGCGGCCTGCGGTGAATACTGGCCCTATTCACCGCAAAATATGCGACGAATAGCTGTGAGCGCAAGCCAAAATCCCTATAATCCCTGCAGGAGTTGCGGCGATCATGACTTACATCCATCAACGGCCAGACTGGCCAACCTTTACTTGGGACAGCGATACCCTCGCCGCGCCCTTGGCGGCCCTGAGGCACAAGCAAGGGAAACATCTGGGGCGAATGGAGGCCTTGGGTTTCCAACTTCGAACCGAAGCGAGCCTTTCAATGCTGACAGAAGAGGTCGTTAAGACCTCCGCTATCGAAGGCGAGCACCTTGATCCTCATGAGGTCCGATCGTCCGTCGCTCGCAGACTTGGACTCGACGCGGCCGGTTCGCCTAAGCCCAGTCGGCAGGTCGAAGGCGTCGTCGCCATGATGCTTGACGCAACCCGAAACTTTGACACCCAGCTCACGACGAAGCGGCTTTTTGGTTGGCATGCTGCACTCTTCCCGACCGGGCGAAGCGGCATGCAAGCCATCACGGTCGGCGGCTGGCGAAGCGATCAAGGCGGGCCCATGCAAGTTGTGTCGGGTCCCATCGGCAAAGAGAAAGTTCACTTCCAAGCCCCTGATGCCGACCGGCTTGAGGAGGAAATGACAGCGTTCCTGAACTGGTTCAACTCGTCGTCAGCCATCGATCCCATTCTTAGAGCTGGCGTCGCGCACTTGTGGTTCGTCACCATCCACCCCTTCGACGATGGCAATGGTCGCCTTGCCAGAGCCATTGCTGAGACGGCTCTTTCTCAGGCCGATGGCACGCAGGACCGCTACTACAGTATGTCTTCGGGAATCGAAGCCGAGCGCAAAGACTACTACGCGCTCCTTGAGAACACCCAAAGCGCCACCCTCGACATCACACCCTGGCTCACATGGTTTTTTGGATGCCTCGATCGCACGATGGACGCCGCCGATGCCTCTTTAAACACCGTGTTCGAAAAAGCGAGGCTGTGGCAAAAAATCAACTCACACCCTGTCAACGAACGCCAACGCCGTGTCATCAACCGAATGCTTGACAACTTCGAAGGCAAACTTGCGACCTCAAAGTACGCCAAGCTGGCAAAGTGCTCTACCGACACGGCCCTGAGGGACATCAACGAACTTCAACAACGCAACATCCTCATCAAAAACGCCGGGGGTGGCAGAAGCACGAGCTACCGTCTGGCGAATCCCGACGAAATCCAGGAATGATCGCCGACGGTTTTTGTTCGATTCTCACCGGGAGCGATGAGTCTAAGGGTTCAGTGGTCGAGCTCCGACTCAAGTTGTTCGATGCTTGGAAGTTTCCCTTTCAGGTCATCGGGAAGAGCCTCGGTTAGTTCGTACTCAGAAACCCCGATGGGATTGTCGATGCCCTTGAGGGACCACTCGGCAACGAGCCTGTTCTTCCCTCGACAAAGAAGAAGGCCGATGGTGGGGTGGTCTTCGGGCGTACAGAGCATCTCGTTAATCGCCGTCACGTAGAAATTGAGTTGGCCGGCGTACTCTGGCTTGAAGTCGGTCGCTTTCAGTTCGACGACCACGTAGGCGTGAAGCTTGACGTGATAGAAAAGCAAGTCAATGAAGAACTCATCGCCGCCGACTTCAATGCGTTGTTGTCGACCCAGGAAGGCAAATCCAATGCCAAGCTCGACAAGGAACTTTTGCAGATGGTTCACGAGCGCTTGCTCGGTTTCGCGCTCTCGGGAATCACCGTCGAGCATAAGGAACCGGAAGCAGTAGGGATCTTTGATGGTTTGCTGGGCGAGGTCTGACTGGTGGGCAGGGAGGGTCCGCTCGAAATTCGTGATGGCCTGCCCTTCTCGACGGTAGAGGCCGGTTTCGATCTGCATCATCATGATGTCACGGCTCCAGCCGTGCTTGATGCAAGCTTGGAGATACCAGCGCCTCTCTGCGGGGTCCTTGACCTTCTCAAGGAGCCGAATGTTGTGGCCCCAGGGAATTTGTGCAACAAGCTGTTGCACAATTGACTCGTCGGACCAAGCGCGGGCTAACATCCTCATGTAGTTGAGGTTGCGGAAGGATAGCCCTTTCATGCTCGGGAAACTTCTTCGAAGGTCCTTGCTCAGCTGCTGTAGTACTTTCGCGCCCCAACCTTGCAGTTGCTGCCGCTCCAAGATGTCTCGCCCGATGCTCCAGTAGAGCAGAACCAGTTCGCGGTTGACCGCGAGCGCAGCCTTCACTTGCGCGCTTCGGATGCGATCTTTGAGCTCGGTCAAAAGATCGCCATGGCCCTCGTAGTTTTGGAACAGATCTGTGCTCATCGGTTTTCCTGACTTGGGCGCAACCTGCGACTTGTCGGGGCCAAAGCAACGCAAAGCGGCCAACAGGAAGACGCCTTCGTCCGCGAGCCTCCTCCCACCTAAAGTCTCTATGCCTCCTAACCTTCCCCAGTTTCCAGCCAGGGTGAAGCGGGCCACCACATCCAGGACGACGGAGTTCTCTAAGGGTCACTTTTCGTTTGCCGTTCTTCCGGCCCCGTTCAAGTCGGCGGTTCACTGAACGCCGCACCTTATTTCTTGACTCACCGCCGTGGGGGGAATTGTGTCAGCCGTAATTTCTCCGCCTGCCTGAATTTCTCTAGCGTCTCCGGAGATGCGTTAGCCTGGAAGAAGGTGTTTGATGCCGCATGAGGGCTTAGTTTTTTGAGTTGGCCGCCCGCATTTTTCGGATTCGCTTTTCGAGATCCTCCGGCAAGACGAGGTCGACGACCTGTCCGGCGTCTCCGTTGACATTGAAGCTGATCGAACTCAACTGTTGAATATTGGTCGCGGAGCCAGTTACTCGCTGCAGACTCAGTTGGAAGGTGGTGTTTCCTAGCGCCAGCGGCGTGAACGGGAGCGGGCCCGTGGTTTGGATCAGACCCTTCGGCCCGGGTTTGAGGATGTGTCTGAATCCCCTATCACTGAGAATGATAGCCTCCCCTTTTTGGAGGCGAGGCCACTGCTCAGGGAACTTGATGAGGACGCGTTCGGCTTTACGGAAGACAACCCGGGTCAACCCCGGTTTGATGGCAACAACCCGCTCGAGGTAGCCCTTTTTGGAAAACGTCATATCGAAGGAGCTTCGCTTAGATCTCAGCTGGTGTTTGGGCCCTAGATTACGCCCGCTAACTGTTATGACCAGTCTTTTGGAACTCCCGGCGGATTGGAAGCTAACGCCCTGGATGGGAAGTCCTTTTACATCAACGAATTCAAAGTCGTAGACATTGAGATCGACGACGACCAGAATGTCACCCAAGTCCGCGGTTGCTCCCCCTTTGATGGTGATGTTTTTCTTTTCCCACAAAAGGTCCAGTTGGCGACCAAAAATCTGGAGTCGGTAGGTGCCGGGGGCAAGGTCGTTCATCTCGATTCGGCCGTTTTTGCTGACGTTGTTTCCTCCCCGACGGCGGCCAACTTCGGCTTCGGGTCGAAGGGAATAAAACCAAGAGGTCACAGAGATCCCCTTCGTGGGAAGGAGGCGCACTCGGAAAACCCCAGCCTGTTCTAGAGTCACGACAAGGGTCTTGGCGCTCAGTCGACAGGGGACTTTCTTGGCGTCCAAGAAGCCTTTTTTGGACGCAGACACAAACAGCTCGTCGCTGGTTTCTTTCAGCAGAATACCCCGCAGCTCGAACTGTCCCTGCTTGTTGGACAAGCAGTCATCAAACATGCCCACTGGTGTTCGGTAGCGCTCGTGTTTGCCGATGAAATCCTTGCGCCTCAACTTGATGATAGCTGCCGCCAAGGGCTGTCCGTTTGTTCTTTGAGCTCGTCCGGACACAAGAATGGCGAAGGCTTCCAAGGTTTGGTCACCGAGATCGAGATCGCCAGTTTTCACGCGTTTGGTGATATCGACGAAGACACCTTTGGATGCCGACTTTGATGGGCGGCTCAGTTTCCTCATTTCAAAACAAATTCTGGTGGGGGGGCGGATTCGACGGGCCATTGGATAGAGATTTTTGGGCACCAGACGAAAGAAGCGGCCCTCTTGGTCGGTCGTTATTGAGCCGCCGCCGCCAGCGTTCGGGTTGCCGAACTTACGGTCGACACTGAACCTGCAACTCAACTTTGTGTCTTGGATCGGCCGCCCCTTTTCGTCCACCAGGCGCCCGCTAATGACCAACGCCTTTTCTTCCGCCTGTTCGGCCGGTTTCATGGTGGCCAAAGCGGAAGATCGAACCGAGTGCAGGGGCTTGTTGCCGTCCGCGGTCCCCGGTGATTTCAGAGCGTGTAATTTTCGGGGCGAGGACGCCTCGAAATCGCCGGCAAGGTTTCGACGGAAACTGGCGGCGCCCAGGAGCGGCAGGAGCAATAAGGCCATCACAGCAGTCATGATCTTCATGGGCAAGTTCTCAAAGAGTCGGTTTTGCCACCTCAAGACCGTGGCGAGGCGTGCCAGCATGGATGCTCAAGCTCTAAGGTCTAGATACCACAGCAAGCGGTACGCGCGAAACGCCGATCAGTCCAGAACGGGCTCTGAGATGGCTTTCATGACAGTTTCTTGCCAACCCTATACCTCAGCTACTGAGACTCGAGCGAGCAAAGCGGATGGCTGCCGTTCTGGGGAGGCTCTTGGACAATAGCTGGTCTAAGAGGCAACCATGCTCGGGTAGCTTGACTGTACGCCACTGACACAATTAGAGATAGAGAATATGGATCAAATACGGAATTGGATTCCCTGTTTGCACATGCTATCTTGTTCGCATGATACCTCGCACCATGGAATCTCACTTACTGAACATCGCAGGGAAATTCCCCGTCGTAACCCTTACTGGGCCTCGCCAGTCTGGGAAGACGACATTGTGCAGGAAGTTGTTCCCAGATAAGGCCTACGTTTCCTTGGAAGAGCCTGATGTTCGGGCGAGGGCAATTGACGATCCAAGAGGCTTTTTAGGGGAACTCTCGAAGGGCTGCATCCTCGATGAAGTCCAAAGAACGCCTGATCTTCTATCCTATCTCCAAGGCATGGTTGATGAAGATCCAAGCCCCGGCCGATTCATTTTGACCGGATCACAAAATCTCAACTTGCTCGCTTCGATCTCGCAGTCTCTCGCCGGCCGCACGGCCATTTGCCACCTACTACCCCTTTCGGTCGAAGAGATTCCCGAGGTCGGCGACCTTTGGCAAACCATTTTTTGTGGTGGCTACCCAAGGATTCACAGCTCCTCAGTTGGACCCCAAGAGTGGATTTCGTCTTACGTTCAAACTTACATCGAAAGAGATGTGCGAGAGGTCCTCAATGTCGGTGACCTAGCTTCATTCCAAACTTTCATGGGACTTTGTGCGGGGCGGACGGGGCAAGTCCTTAACCTAACGAGCCTCGGGAGCGACTGCGGTATCAATCAGAAAACAGCGAAAGCTTGGCTTTCGGTCCTCGAAACCAGCTTCCTTGCGTTTCGCCTACGACCGTTCTTTCACAACCTTGGCAAGCGTTGGGTAAAGTCACCCAAACTACACTTCTTTGATTCTGGCCTTGTGTGTTTTTTGTTGGGTATTCGTGAACCACAACAGCTAACTACTCATCCTTTGCGAGGGGCCATCTTCGAAACCTGGGTCGTCTCTGAGTGCTACAAAGCTCAGGTAAATCGAGGGATCAACCCGGACCTATTCCATTGGCGAGACGCAAAAGGACATGAAGTCGACCTTGTTGCGCTAAGTGGCGGCCACGCGACCCTTGTCGAGGTCAAGTCCGGCAAGACAATGGCTACCGACTTCCTCCAACCCTTGGATCATTTCGCACATCTCCTGGACACGAAGGACGACTTGGTCAACAGCTCATCCAAGTTCTTGGTCTATGGAGGTGATGAAGAGATCCAACACCGAGAGACTCAAGTGCTTCCTTGGTCAAAGCTACCAGGGCTGTTCTCAAGCCTCGTTTGAACAAGGAACGCGGCAGATGAGATCAATATTGGATGCTCGGCTGCCTCCCGTCCTCGGTGTTGCTATCGGAGTGCTTGGAAGATGACGATGTCTTGGGGTTGGTTCTCGCGCAGTTCGGCCAGCTGGTAGCGGGCGGAAAGGAGTGATCTCAGATCGACGTCTTTGCCGGCAGTGACGACTTGGGTAGTGACGACTCGAGCGGTGACTCCATGACGCCGAAACCGCTTTCGTTTGTCGTTCATCCGACCCCGTTCAGATCGGCGGTTTTCCGAACGCCGCAGTCTTTTTCTTGACCCCCCCCCCCCCCATTCCCTGTGAGTAGGGTGATCTTCCTAAGCACTCAGGCAATTTTGAAACTGACGCCCAAGACCCCCGCCCTGCGGCCGCGCTGTCTTCGCGTCACGTTTGAGAGAGGAAGAAATGTTCGAAGCCCAAATTCTCAACAACAACAGCGCTGCCTTCAGTCCGTGGATGCCACGCGGCGGAGACAACATCACCTTCACCTTTGAGATCATCGACAAGCTTTTGTCTCAGGATTTCCAGGTGCAGCTGTTTGAGAAAAACAGCGAGGAAACCGGTGACGGTACGGCGGTAGGATCCGAGCCCCTCGGCAGCCAAAGCATTGGACTTCATGCCGCGACCAAAACGGGGATGAAGGAACTCGTCCGCTACAAGTACAGCTTCAAAGGAGCGGTACCGGGCGATTGGGTGTTGTTTCGGATCTTGCCTCCGGTTTGGTTCGATGACGTCAAGGCCTAGGAGGGAGGGCATCTAATGTCTGAATCTTTTGAGCCTGAAAAAGGCCGAGGAGCGATCTTCAGCGACTATTTCCCCCGAGTCAGCGAAGACGTTTCACACAGGCCCGAGATGGCAGGCCAACTACCTGGCTCAAGGTTTGCCTTCTTCGATGAAGACCGAAGGATCACGGGGTTCTTTTGTCTTGGCGATGACGGCGACGGTCCACGAGTAAGACCCGAGGACGACTGAACAAACACCGAGTACCAAGACCAAGGTGCTGGCGAAGACCGGCGGTCAGATCCGGCCAACATCGGGCGGCTCGGGCTCGAAACGACGGAGACTATAACTCGATTGTGAATGGCAACCCGGCGTGCGCATCGCGCGCCTAAATAGGAGAGAAGGAAATGTTCGAAGCTCAATTACTCAACTACAACAGCAAGGTCTTCAGTCCTTGGATGGCGCGCGGCGGTGACAACCTCGTGTTCAGCGCGGAGGTCATCGACAAGAACCTAACGTCAGCTTTCACGATTCAACTCTTCGAGAAGAATACCGAAACCACCGGGTCCGGGGACCCGGTTGCTGGCGGGCCAACGCTGGATTTTACGACCGCCGTAAGCAAGACATCGAGCCCGGCTGAGGGCCTTAAGGAACTCGTTCGCTACGAGTTTTCGTTTACAGCCACCGGAGCCTCTGGCGATTGGGTTCTCTTTCGCATGTTGGCGCCAGTCTGGTACAACGCGGTTAAGGCTTAAGGAGGTGGCTGATGTTTGAAGCCCAACTCCTGAACAAAGGTTCCGTGGTCTTCAGCCCATGGATGAACCGCCGCGGCGACAATCTGATTGTCACGCTTGATCTTGTGGATAAGTCCTCGAAGGGGCAGTTGACCGTCAAAGTGTTTCACAAAAACACCGACGATCCCGGTGATGGCGTCAATGCTGATGCCACCACCACGATCACCGGGGACTTGGTGGGTCGGCTCTCCGACGAATGGAACGGTCTCGAGGAGATGGTCCGCTATCGCTTCGAAGTGACCAAGCAAGGGAGCAGCGATTGGGTGCTGTTTCGGATGCTCTCGCCGGTTTGGTTTGATGATGCCAAGGCTTAGAATAGGAACTTAGCATGTTCGACATTCCAGGATACCCATTGACGCACGGCGGCTACGGCGGCCCGAGTGGTGGCGGCGCTTCCAGTGGCTTTGCACCTATACCCGGAACATCGGCGGGCGTCGCATCGGCAATGGGCGTGTCGAGCTTCGACGCTGGCGGTGGCGCGTCCTACGAACCTTCGGGTGTTGGAACGACGTCTTCCGGGTCATGTTGTGGCGGAAATTGCGGTGGCGGTTGTGGCTGCGATTGCTCCAGTGATTCCGGGTGTTCTTGCAATTTCGATGGTGAGACCGATATTGCTGGCATTCCGGGGGTTCTTGGTGGCGGCATGAGTGGTTCGGGCAGGGGCCACGGTGCATCAGGTGGCGCAACCGCATCTGACCCGCCACCTGGCGGACAAGAAGAGGCGTCTTCTGGAATTATTGGTTCGACTCAGGGCACGCCGCGAATAGGTCCAATCTCTACAGGATCACAGAGGAATCCTGACGGGAGCGTCTCATTTGCGCGAGAGTTAACTTGTGGATCAAAGGCAGAGGAGGATTTTGATTTTGGAACTCCCCTTTGGGTAGACAACGAGTATTTCGCCGCTGGACAGCCCAGAGCTTTTGGACACCATGATCGTAGGGAGCTGATGCGAAGAGCTATTAGCCGACGCCTGAAGGTCACTTGTGTGTGTCCAGCGCCTCTTCTGCCATCATCTGACTGTAAACCCGGCTCATTTTCCTGGACGCCTAGCGACCCCAGCATTCTCAATCCCCTGTATTTCGACAGCGGTTTGACCGGGGCTGCCTCAGGATTCAACATAGTTGTCGGGGCGCTTAGCGTGCTTTCAGGACTTGGAGCGCCTTCGGATAACGGAACTAGTTTCGGGACCCCAGGAATGATAGGATCCACGGATGTTTGGAGGCTGATTCCGAAGCTGAAAGTCGAGATGTCATGCGGTGGGAAATGTGTGATTGGCGGAACTGGCAGTGGAGGTGGTTTTTCTCCTTCCGGTGGTAGTACCGGTGGCTCTGGTGGAGGCATCAGCGGGGCTATTAATACTATTGTGGAGATCGAAAAAAAGAGGGCGCGCCGTTCTGACGCGTTCATCAAGGATCAAAATCGACGGCTCTCAGGAGATCCGGAGCGCCCACCGAGGGTGGGAGAGTCGTTTGGCAGCATGGTAAATAATTTGCTTGGATTCAATCTGTTTCCAGATTGACGAGACGTCATTGGTTCGTTTCAGAGAGGCCAGATTAATAGGCTCAAAACTGCGCACGACATGGTGCTACTGCGGGTCTTGGTGCAATTTGAATGTAGTTGTCGCGGAGGTTCCAATCTTGATCGCTGCTACTCTTTTATCAGATTCGAAAGGCAGTGAGAGAGTTCATTTTTCATCGCCTAATCCGCTTTGGTCCAAGAACCGAGGGTGTGTTTCCAGTATTGGCATTGCGACAATAAAGGCAGCGGCCAAGCTGTTTGTTTACATCGTCTTGTTTTTCTTGGGAGCATGCGGCGATCAAGAAGTTGACTCCACTATCAAGGCAGAATCCAATAGAGGTCAACGCAGCGGTATCGTGGACGCTCGTACTGAGTGTAAATTGGTTGCCGAAGTGCTGGATTCAGGCGAAAAGTGTGCTGCAATTGATCCCCAGCGCATCAGTGAAGTAAACGCGATTCTTCGTGAGTGTATTGGGGCTGAAGACGGGTACGCTGAGTTGCGTCTACTTAAGAATGGCACGATTCGACTGGTAGCTTCAGATTCGGCGCTCTTGACGGAAGCTCTTGCGATCTTGACATCGGCAGGATCAATTGTAATTCGAGTAGTAGAACGCAATTGGGTGAATAACCGGATTAGTAGCGACGATTTGGAACGCTACAAAGTTGGGATTCCTCGATCTCAGGGATCTATGTTTCCTGATTTACCAACTCCACTTACGATTGAGGAATCTCTCAGATTCCGAACAAAATGGGGGCAGATATTGGCTCAAGACCCGAACAGTCGTGACATGTCGGAGATCGAACCACTTAATTGGTTTCGACTCGATGCACCGCTTGATTCGCTCAATACAGATTCCGGAGCGGATATCCTCGAGTTGAGGGGAATCACCTCTGCTCGGGTTATTCCTGATCGCCATGTTACCGTTTCGGAGTATCCAATGTCCGCGTTGCTGTTGACGATGAACAAGCGTTTGGCAAAAGAACATCGATCATTCTTCCTGAAGCATTTCAACCGAAGTGTTGTAACGCTATTTCGAGGGTTCATCGTAATGCAGTTTTTCGTTCTTAGAGTTCCTGAGATTGGAAATGAGGGCATCAATATTAGCGTCCCCAAAGATGGTGTTCGTGAGGTGCAGTTCTTTGGGGCTTTACGCATCCAGGCTATGGGAATCCGATTTACAGTTGAGTAGTAAGTGGTGTGCGTCCTGTGGTTCCCGAAAACTCAAAACGGGTTCCCAGGGATACTGTGCCAGTCGTAATTCTCCCGCTTTACTGAGTCTCGCTGGCATCTTTGGAGGCTCGTCGGTCTGCAAGACAAGCGTGAGTTTCTCCGGCTCGGTCGGCAAGTCTTGGCTGCCTTCGGGCGCGAGTTGACTTGAGGCTGGGCGCGAGCCGGAGGCCGTCAAGGAAGTGCGGTTAGCGAAGCGCTTGGAGGATGACGACGTCTTGGGGTTGTGCCTCGCGTGGCTCGGCCAGCTGGTAGCGGGCGGAAAAGAGTGACTGAAGGTCGATGTTTCTGCCGACGATGACGACCTCGGGGATGTCGAAGTAGTCGCTGCGCTCTGCGAGTTCCTTGGCTTCGTCCATGTCGGTAACGAGGCGAGTTTGATGGCCGGGATGATGGCCTCGACCTTCGTAGTAGCGATAGAGGTGGCGGTCGGAGCCGGCCAAGAGGACCCAGGCGCGTTGGTCGACGCCGGTTGCTAACCAATCCAAACTTGTGCGCGGGTCGAATGGCTCCTGGTCATCAGTGGTGGATTGCCAACTGCCCGCTAAGGCTAGGGCCAAGAGCAAAGCCAAGGCAATGAAGATCCGTCGGCGGACCTTCGGGGCTGACGCTGGCCCGAAAGACTCGGCTACGAGGAGTGAAAGTGGCGGCAGCAGGGCGCTGACCCAAAAGTCGGGTGGGGATTGAAGGTGGATGCCGGACTTCACGCTGAGCCAAAAACTCGCGAGGGGGATGGCGAAGATGAGGGCGTTGCCGAGGGCGCGTTTGCCGCCAAGGGCGAGCAGCCCGAAAGCTGCGCCGGAGAAGATCAGCATCTGTGCGGTGCCGGACATCGTGGCGGGCCACAAGCCGTGACCGGGGGCGAGGCGGGATAGCGCAGTGCTGACTTCTTGGTTGTTGGGATCCCCGCCGGTGGCGAGGAAATAGGGAGTGAGGGCTACTCCCAGACCCACGAGCCCGGCGACCCCGCGCCGACCCAAGACGGGAAGGCTCCAGGTCAAAAAGGCTGTGCTCAGACTGGCGGCGAAGAAGAAGGGGGCAGATAAGCCGATGCCGGTGCCGTCGAGGAACGCGACGGGCCAGGCGACGGCGGCGATCATCGCGGCCGCGGCCCCGCGCTCGCCAAGTTGACGGTAGGCCGCCAAGCCACAGCAACCGGCGCCAGCCCATAGGCAAAGCAGCGAGAGTGAGCGCGAGGCTTTTTCTAAGGTTCCCGCCCATTGTGACCAAAAGGACTGGAGGCGGGCCGGGATGCTTGGGTTTTCATGCATCTCGAGGAGAAACTGGGCTTCTTCAGGGGTGAGTTGGCGACGCCACAGGATGAGGCCAAGCAAGATCCCTAAGGCCACCCAAAGCGCGAACGCTCGCCAGGGAGTGTGGCTTGCCGGTGCCATGAGAGGTTCGGCGGCAGACTCGGCCGTATTCTTCGACATGAACTCTGAGCATCTCCCTTGGAAAGCGCCCCTGGCGCGGTTTGGCGCGGCTCGGGCTAGGGCGTAGACTGCGAACGCTGGTCTTTTTGACCGGTGGCCACGCCTTGGGTGGATTCTTAACGACGCGGGGGGCGGTCGTCCAGCGGTCCTGGGCTTGGGTGTTGCCGAGCTCTTGGCCCCTAGTGTACGGGACGCGGACTCCCGCAAGTTCTTGCCCAAGAGCAGTCAAGAGGCCTCGAATGTCGAAGATCTAGGCTGGGTCGCGGCCAATCCTGTCCTGTCACCCACGGTGGAGTCGGTGTTTTCGTGAACTTGGTTTTCATCAAACTCGTCGAGCAGATTCAGTTCGATTCCGAAACGGCCCAGCTGGCGGCGATTGCCAAACAATATGGCGCTGCGGTGGAAGTTGTCACCACGGACTATGGCAGCGACGAAAAAGCCCTGCTGGGCCGGATCATCGCGAGCGCTCCCGATTGGATTGCCTTGCGGCTAACGCGGCAGACTTTCGAGGCTCAGGCGCATGTGCTCCAGACTTTGCGGAAGCAGGGGGTTACGGCCGCCGTTGCGATCTATGGGCCCTTGGTCCTCGATGATCCCGAGTTGGCGAGACAGCTTGGAGGAGAAGAGGAAGCCGCAAGACTGCTGGTTTTGAGCGGTATCTCGGAGTTCACCTTCGTGCGAGCTCTCGGGGCGGCCGCCGCGCCGAGCGAAGCTCCAGATTCGGCGGCTTCAGAAATTGACGCCGCGATGTCCGCGGACGATTTCCCGAATCCCGACTTTGGGGTCTTCGGGGGGTCGGAGCTTTTTCGTCGTGGGATTGGCTGTTCGCTGTTTGCCGAGACTCAGGTGGCACCCATCGAGATCAGTGTTGGCGAGCGCAGCGAGCCTCCGGTCAATGCAGCGCTTGAGTCTTTTGTGCGTCGTTTACCGCGCGCGCTGCCCTTTAAGTTGCGATCGGAAGCGCAACTCGCCGATCGCCTGCGGCATTTAAAGAGTGATTTTCCTCTTTTACGCGGCATCGAGATCAGAGATCTCAGTTTGCCTGTGACCTTCGCTCCGGTGTTGGGCCGGCTCATTGATGAAGTGCGGCCTCTGACTTTTTCGATGCGAGCCGATGACTACTTGACCCAGGCGGACGACATTGCCGCTTTTGCCGCCGTTGGCGTGAAGCGTTTTGTTTTTGAATGGGACGCGGTGGACTCAGCGTTTGCCGCTAAGTACAAAGGCCTGCGCGACCCGCAGAAAACGGTGCAGCTCATTGCCGCTGCCAAAAAATCTGGCTGCGAAGTTGGCGTCTTAGTCACCGCGGGCTTGCCAGGCGAAAGTGGCGCCGATATTGACGCCAAGATCGCCACTTTGCGAGCGCTTGAGGTAGATCGCGTGCGCATTTTGCCTTTCGAAGCGCGCTTTGGCGGGCCCTTGTGGTCGGTGGTTGAAGCCGGTGGCATGCAATCTAAGGCTCACGACGCCTGGAATCGCGAGGTCTATCGCCCCTTAGTTCAAGACTCACTGCCCGCGACCCTGTGGCACGAAAAGTGGCAGCGCTGTCTCGACTACCAAGCCGAGCTTTCACAGTCTTGGTCTGAACCCGTCGGAGCCTGAGGTGAAGGGTCTACCGAAAGAGCCACGCGTGACCACGACGGTGCCCGCCGGGCCGGTCTTGGTGTTTGCACCTCATCCCGACGATGAAATCGTCGGGCCCGGTGCGACCTTGATGAAGCATGTCGCGCAGGGAGACCAGGTAAGCGTGGTTATTATCTTTGATGGCCAGCGTGGCGACCCCGAAGGGCACTACGCCGACCAAGACCTTTGTGCCTTGCGGCAGGCCGAAAGCCGGTTGGTCGCGACTCAGTTCTTAAAGACCGAGGATGTCTTTTTTCACGCCTTTGCGGATGGGTTGACCGAAGGTGAGTTGGATCGCTTTTACCCGGGGCTTCCCGACGATCCCGAAGAGAAGCTGCCGGCTTTGCTCGATGGTCTGGCGGGGCTTTTTCGCGAACACATCGAGCGCACGAATCCCACGACGATCTACTATCCCTGGCAAGGCGAAGTCCACGCCGATCATTGGGCCTGCGCTGAGGCGATGACGCGCTTGTTGAAGGCCGATGCGGCCCGCTTCGCTGAGATCTCGGTCATGGGTTACGAAGTGTGGTCGACGCTGTTGCCGGAAGTGTTGGTTGATGTGTCGGAAGTCTTTGATCAAAAGATGGAGGCGATGAGCCTTTACCACACGCAGACTCGCTACGTCGATTATCCGAGCTTGGTGAAGGGCCTGAATCGGCACCGCAGTTACTTGATGCCGCATTCTGAAGTGCCGCACGATCGGCGCTACGCCGAGGCCTTTGTGGGTGAATTTCGGCACCTTGAGGGCGATAAAGACGCGGGTAGGACTTCATGAGCATGAAATTGCTGCTCGCGGTACACAACTTTCCGCCCGAGTTTCGCGGCGGGGTGGAGCGCGCGGTGGAGGCCTTGTCTACTCAGCTTCTCGCCAATGGTCTTGAAGTGATGGTGGTCACGGGCTCGGCCGAAGTGCGGGCCGATGATGCGCCTGCGGAGTTTATCTGTGAAGAGTGGCGCGGTGTTCCCGTGCGAAGGTGGCAGCGAGCGGGCGGCTACCACAACTTCGTCGATGCTCATGATCCTCAATTCGAGGCGGCTTTCGAGACTCTGCTCGCTGAGTTTAGACCCGATGTCTTGCACCTGCACCACTGGTCGCAGCTTTCGACCGGGCTTTGTGCTTTGGCGAAGCGCCAGGGGATACCGTCTTTGGCGACTCTGCACGATCATTGGATCACCTGTGCGCGGTACTTTCGTTTGCCCCAAGACGTTTTGTGCGAAAAAATGGAAGCGGCAGACCCTTGCATCCCTTGCTTGCAGCAAGTGTGGGGAGTCGACGAGAGTGAGCTTGGCTTCGCCTTGGCGATGCGCCAGGCCTCCTGCGATCAGGAGTTGTCGCTGTTGTCGGCGCTGACGGTTTCGAGTCAAAGTCATCTTGATCTGCTTCGGCGCTTTGGGCGCTACCCCGAAGCGATATGGGAGAAGTTTCGCGTCCTGCCGATGGGCACGAGTCCCGCGGGCCCGAATCGAAAAACCCTGCCCTTGAAGGATAGGCGCGATCGCTTCGTCGTCGCCCACTGGGGTAACCTTAATGCGCTCAAGGGTGTTGAGGTCTTGGCCAAGGCCGCGGCCTTGGCCAAGCTTGAGCATCTTGAGCTTCGTTTTTTGGGTCGAACCGTTGAGCCCGGTCTTGAGGATCGCCTCGTACAGCTCGCCGGCGATCGGTCAGTGAGCTTTGGCGGAGCCTACGACCCTGAAAACCTCGCGGAGCTCTTGGCGGACGTCGATTGCGCTGTGTTCCCCTCGCTCGCCCATGAGACCCACTCATTGGTCGCGGACGAGGCGATGGAGTTAGGACTTCCTCTCATTGTGAGCGATCGCGGGGCACCCGCTGAGCGCGTGGCTGGGCGCGGCTTGATCGTGCCGGCGAATGACGAGGCAGCTCTTGCCACGGCTCTTGAGAAGATGGCCGACCCTGGGTTTCGGAAAACTTGTCTAGAGTCGAAGGCCGGTCTTGTGAGCCTCGAGGACTGGACGGTACAGATGCAGGGAATCTACGCGGAAGTGGCTGTCGATCGTCAATCGGAACGCGCTCCCGACTTGACGCGTGAGCGCTTGGCGCATCGAAATCAAAGGCTGGCCGAGATCGCGCAGTATGTCGGCGGGCAATCGCAGCAGAGATCGACCCTCGAGCAGGCTATCTTGGGAGATGAGGCGGCGCTAAAACAGCTCGCCGAGTTCGCGCCGCAGATCGCACAAAGAATTGAAGACATGAATGCAGTCGAAAGAAAGGAAGGCTCATGAGTGAGCCCCGAGTTTCCATCATCATCCGGACTTTTAACCGTCCGGACATGTTGAAACGGGCTTTGGATTCGGTGGCCAGCCAGACTTGGACCAATCGTGAGGTCGTGGTCGTTAACGACGCCGGTTGCGACGTCAAGAATCTACTGGACGAGCTTGCCCCGAAGATGCCGCAAGGATGGGGCGACATCGTCTATTTGAATTTCGACCGGGCAAATAAGCCCGGGCGTTGCCTCGCGGCCACCAAGGGTATTGAAGCGTCGAGTGGCGAGTGGATCTGCTACTTGGACGACGATGACTTTTACTACCCGAATCATCTCGAAGTCTTGATGGACAAAGCCGCTACTTGTGATTCAAAGGTGTTTTACACCGATGCCAATCGCGGCACCGAAGAACCGGTGGGCAAAGATGGTGCTTACGTCATCACCACGGTTGGGCCCGGACCTTCCGAGGATTTTTCGCAAACGGGATTCTACGTCGGTTGTTACATCCACCTTGTCACTTTTTGCCATCACCGCAGCGTGTTCGACGCGATGGGAGGTTTCGACACGAGTCTCGACGTCTTGGAAGATCTCGATCTTTTCTTCCGCTACTCCCAAGACCATGACTTTGTCCACGTCCCCATCGTCACTGGGCAGTTTCAGATCCGAACCGACAACTCCAACGCGGTCACCGCGATGCGAGATGAATTTGTGCAGACTCGTGAGCAGATGCTGGCCAAGTACCTGCACACGGTTGTTCGCGACTTGATGATCTCCTTGGTGCAAGGGAAAGCGGCCTTGGCCGCGGTAAATTCGCAGTTTGAATCCGTGAACGCACGCATCAAGCGGCTTGAGGATGAGATGGAGAACCTGAAGGAAAAAAAGGCTTGAGCCCTTACTACCGAAAGTGGGAAAACCTCTACGCGCCAGCCGATCTGGTGCAGGGGCCCTTGCTCTACCTTTCGCCACACCCCGACGACGAGGTTTTGGGCGGTGGCGGCCTGATCCTCGCGCATCGTGACGTCGGTGAACGCGTGCTCACGGTGGTGATGACCGATGGCGGCAAAGGCGATGCGACGGGCAAGTACGGGACTGACTATCCGGAGATTAGGAAGGCCGAGTTTCGGGCGGCGGCCTTGGCCCTCGGTGATACCGGAACGAGGTTTCTGGACTTTCCGGATTTCGGGTTGGCTGAACTCATGGCGCATGAAAACCCGGCACCGGTGGCAGCGATCGAAGAAATCCTCGGCTCTGCAGAGTGGGGGAGCCTGGCTTTTCCGAGCCCTTGGGAGTTGCATCCCGATCATCGTGCGACCTGCCTTGCGGCCTTAAGAGCAGTTTTGGGTCAAAAGAGTCGTCCTCGTTTGTTGGCCTATGAAGTTGGGAGCTTCATGCCCAACAACCTGCTCTTGGACATCTCGGGGCTATTCGAGCGCAAGCTCAAGGCCTTGCGTTGTTATGCTTCGCAACTAGAGCACCACGACTTAGTCGGCAAGATGACGGGGCTTGATGTGGCCCGCACCGCCAATGTCGACGACAAAAACATCTCTCACTGCGAAGCCTGGCTTCGCGTGGCCGACGACCGAATCGAAGAGTTCCTCAACGTCACGGAAACGGCGATGAGGGTTACCGACGAGATGGGGCCCGCCGTTCCCTATCTCTAAACGAAGCTAATGCAGACCCGGATAAGAGCGAGTTATGAGTGAGCTGTTGAGCGGCGGCGAAGACGCGCGGCTGAAGTATCTCAACCAGTCCCCTGAGGCGGGCCGACCGACGGTGGCCGCGGTGATGACTTCGTTCAATAAATGCGAGGACGTCCGCAAAAACCTCGATTCCCAGCGCGCTCAGACCATCAAGTTCGATCAGATCATCGTGGTGGACAACGCCTCCAGCGATGGCACCCAAAAGATGATCCGGCAAGACTACCCTGAAGTCACTTTTGTCGAGATGCCCCATCCGGCCTACGGCGCCTGCGAGACCTTCAACATCGGTTTTTCGACGGCTGGAGCTGACTTTGTGGCGATCTTGGATGACGACATCATCTTGCCGACGGATTGGGTCGAAAAAATGCTCGCCAAGTTTGAAAGCGAGCCCGAAACAACGGGGCTGATTTCGAGCAAGGTCGTCGAGCCCAACATGCCCGACTGGTATCTGCAGCACCCTGGTGTCAACCAAGAGCGCTACATGGCGACTTTTCGCGGTTGCGCGACCCTGGCGAAGCACAGCGTCATTCGCGACGCTGGTTACTACGATGTGCGCTTTTTCATCTACGGCAACGAGCGCGATCTGTCTTGCCGGGTGCTGAATTCAGGATTTCGCATCCTTCAGTTTCCAAGCTGCGTCGTGCAGCACGGGACGCCATTCGGCATGAAAAAGGGGGCGCGCAGCCTCTACTACCATGTCCGCAATCTGTGGCTCTACCTGTTCAAGAACGTCGCTTGGACGGAGGTGTTCGGCTTTGTGATGGGGCAGATATCGCCCTTTGGCAAGAAAAAGGACACCGAAACTGACGCCGTGGGGACGATCGGCTTCTTTGAGACCGTACGGCAGACCAAGGGCGGTTTTTGGGTCTGCATCAAGGCCACGATCAACGCCTTTTTGAACCTGCCCTACTGCCTGAAGCACCGAAAAGTCTGCCAGCACGAGGACTTTCGCCTTCCCACCGAGTGAGCTTCCATCGCGAGCTTCAGATCTGCGTTTCGCCTGAAGCCACCGCCATCCCGAATCGTTATGCTCTGGCAGTGAGATCTAGTTGCCAGTTTGGGGTATAGGGCCGTGTCTAGATGAGAATCCCGTTCTTGCTGATTTTGGGGTTGGTTGCGGCCTGCGCTCTGGGAAGTCTACGAGCCCAGGGTGAGCAGCCGACGATTCGAATTGGTGGTCAAGACAAAAACCAAATCACCATTTCGTCGGCAGGTATTCGGAAGGTCAAAGACCTCCTTGGGCCCTTGAAATTAGCGCTGCCTAAGATCGACGACGAAGTCCAAAAAGCCGCAGCTCAAGCGGACATTGCGTTGCTCGAAGAGAAACTCGCCGCTCTCGAAACGGCGGAGGAGCTGCTGAAGAAAGTTGGCGGTTTGGGGAAGCTGCGAACCGCCGTGGCAGCGACGGTCAAGGCCAACAAGGAGAAGGCCAAACAGGCTCGCGTCAAGATCGAAGAAGTTTCGGTCGGGACTGAGCCCATTAGCGAGGCTCAGCTAAACTCGCGGAAGGCGCTCGAGGAAGTTGCCAGTCAAGCCGTCAAGAATCTTCAACAAGGCCTCAAGGACTATGACGCCCAAGCTGCGGCGATTGACCAAGAGCTCGGCACTGTCGCCAAGAGGATTGAGGAACTGCAGGCGCAGAAGAAACCCCTTGAGAGCAAAAAAGACGGCGCGTCGATCCTCAAGTTTGAGATCGTCGAGATCAAGATTGGGATCGAGAGCTTCAAGCGCGTCTATCACGAAAAACTCAAAGAGGTGGTTGCTCTCGAAAAAGCCCGTGATGACTCGGCCTTGCAGCTTGGCATCGTTGAGCGCGATCTCGCAAGTGTAACTTTTAACACGACACAGAAAGCACGTGAGATTCAAGTCGAGCGCGATCGCGAAAAGACGAGAATCGCCGCCGCGCTTAAGAAGAAAGAAGCTGCCGATACCAGTAACTCTGCTGAGCGCCGTGCGCGCGATGTCCTCGTGGCCCTTGAGTCGGATATCGTCGTCCTAAAGGACGAGATCGAAGGAGTGCAGGACGAAGCAGAGAGTCTACTCGTCGTTGTCCGGGGCGCGAAACTTGGGGCAGAGGAGAGTTTCGGCCGCATGAAAGTGCGCTTTCCCGAGGGTAAGAAACTCGACCAGTTGCGTCGGTCGGACCTCTCCGAGCAAGTCGCGATCGCACGCTTG
Organism: Planctomycetota bacterium; assembly: GCA_036479435.1. Taxonomy (GTDB): domain Bacteria; phylum Planctomycetota; family DRQF01; genus JAZGFI01. Next base: position 21,954 of record JAZGFI010000217.1, read on the forward strand.
GGAGCGGAGGCAGTTGACGACTGGTTGACCGAAGTCGAGGAGTTTGAGGCCGAGGCATCAAGAGACACTCTATCCGCGCGCGACCGAGCGGCCGCGCTCACCGTCGCCATTAAGGAACTGGAGAGCGAAAGTGCCATCGCGGTGGGGAGTGCCCTGAGGCCGGCGCCCTTAGCTGTTGATGGCGATTTCGTCACGCAGTGGGCCTTGGCGGTCGAGCTTCGCGAGGAGGCACAGGCAGATCTTCGGGGTAAGACAGAGGCGATTGCTGAATTCGAAGGCACCTGGAGAGAGGAAGTCCTGAAGATCAATAAGGCGATCGAAGAGTTGACGACCGTCATTGAAGATACCAACCGCGACACTCAGGGGGCCTTGAATGCCGCGCGTGAGACTTCGGAGACTCTCTCCCGTCGCCGCTCCTACTTGGCGGACATCGAGTTTTGGTTGAAGGGCGATCCTTTTCTCAGCATGAGCACAGTGCGTGGCTTTGGGGCCGACTTTTCGTCGGTGGGTGATGCTGTCCGGCGCGCGGTCGAAGGTCTCAGAATTCAGTTTCGTCAAAGAGCTTGGGGCTTTGCCGATCTCGCTGCGATTTGCCTCCTCCTTTATGGCCTCTACTCGCTGCGTTCAAAGTCGGGGGCTTATGAAGTTGACGGTGCCCACCGAAAAGCCTGGCAGGCGTCCGGCGGACTCGCTTCGGCCTCCCTGGCGGCCATGCTGTTTTTTCGCTCCTGGATGCCGGAAAACCCGCTCGGATACCCGCTGGTAGTCGTTCCCGCCATCGTCGCGGTCTGGCGTGGCCTCGCCGCGATCGCTCAGAAGCCGATCGAACGAGTGAGTGAAGCCCGCCATGACCGTACGCAAAAGCAAGCCGTCGTTGATCTCGATGCCGCGGGGAACAAGGAAGACGAGACGCCGCGGGTTCCATTGTGGTTGGGAAGGTTCTTTATCGTTTTTTTGATCTCGATGCCCCTGGCCGGAATTGTTGACCGGCTCGAGCTGCACTCGATCGCTTTTGTCGCGTCATTTGTGGTGACGGTGTGGGCCGGATACTGGATTCTGCGTTCTATCGTCAAAGATGACGGGCTCGACCGGTTCTTTCCGGATCGCCACGGAGTCAAAGCCTTGGCGCTAGCCGTGGCCTGGGGTTTTGTCTGCGCGATGGCGGTGGCAATCGTGATGTTCTTGCTGGGTTACGGCTTCGCCGGGCTGTTCTTAGCCTTGCGGGCGCCGGCGGCCGTTTGTGTCGTCTTGTTGGCCGTGACCGCAAATGCCTTCGCGCGCCAGTTTCTCGATCGCCACCTCGGTCACTTGGCCAGCAGCGGTGACCGTGACGGCGAAGGCGGCCACTCGCACAACCCCTTTGCTCCGGTAAGGCGCGACGCGGTGTTTCGCCGGTTACTGGGATTTTTGACTTCGCTTGGGGCCATTGCGGCGACTTTTGGCGGGCTGATGCTGGTACTCGAGATCGACCTCGTCCGACTGAAGGACTACAGCGACTATGTGGTGATGGCGGGCCGTGACGGAAGCTCGGACATTCGCTTGGGGGATCTTGTTCGCGCTGGATTCATCTTCTTCGTGATCTATAGCTTCGCTCGCTACATCAGAGATTTCATGCTCAGTTCGTCTGGCAAAGGCGCCGTGCGACAAGGCCTGCGCTATGCCCTCAGCACGCTGTTGTTTTACAGCATGGTGATCATCGGCGTGTTCTTGGCCTTCCGTAGTGTCGCCTTGAATATCGGGCAATTGGGTTGGGTCTTGGCCCCCGCTGGCGTGGCGCTCGGTTTCGGTATGACGCAGATCATCTCGAACTTTGTGTCGGGGATCATCTTGTTCTTGGAACGGCCCATTGAAGTTGGTGACATTATCTCGGTGGGAGACATCGAAGGTGATGTGCAGCGCATCAGCATTCGCGCGACTTCAGTGCGGACCCGGGACGGCATCTCCATCATCATTCCCAACCGCAAGCTGATTGAAGAAGACGTCATCAACTGGTCTCACGGCGATCGCAAGACCCGTTTGCAGATCAACATTTCGATCGCCTACGGCAGCGACGTAGCCTTGGTCAAGAAAATCCTTGTGGAGGTTGCTGACAACGATCGACGGATCTTGAAGCGTCCGCGCCCCGAAACCAGTTTCATGGGTTTCGGGGCGAGCGAGTTGGAGTTCGTGTTGCTGTTTTGGCTGGCGAGTCCCGATCTTTCGCTGCGCCGCCGGGTGCGATCCGACGTCAATGCGGCGGTCGACGCGGCTTTTCGACGCAACAAAGTCGAGATCCCGTTTCCGCAGCGCGACATTCATATCCGTTCAACCGTGGAACGCGAGCCTGCGATGGGGCCCGGCGAATCGCTGGCAGCGGCTCAGGACAAGTCTTCGGATATCTCGACGGAAAAGCCCAAAGCGACCAGCGAAAAGAAACCGCAGCTGCCGAAGACTCCCAGCGAAAAAAAGAAGGATTCGGCAAAAAGCAAACGTGGCGAGAAGTCCCGTTGATGGCCCATGGACGAATCTGAAGACGACAACAACCAGGGCTCTTTGAGTTCGCCAGCATCTAGCAAGATCGCGGTCTTGATCGTCAATTGGAATGGCGGCGATCTCACGCTGGACGCCATCGTAGCGGTGGGAGAGTCTCGCCTTTTGCCCGCCGAGATCATCGTCGTAGATAACGGTTCGACCGACGGGTCCCTCGATCGAGTTCGTCGTGAGCATCCCGGATGTCATTTGATCGAGAACCAAGAGAATCTTGGATTCGGCACGGCTTGTAACCAGGGGTTTGAGCTCGCGAATTCCTTGGCTGTCGATTTCGTTTTTCTTTTGAACAACGATGCTCGCCTGGAACCCGAAACCTTGGGCGAACTCGTCAAGGCGGCGATGAGGCACGAGTCTGCCGGGCTATTTGCAGGGAAAATACTCTACCCAGATGGCCGGTTGTGGTGCGCGGGGGTCGACATCGGGTTTTTTCCGAATCTGCAGAATCTTCGCGGTTTTGGCCAAAAAGACCGAGGCCAATTTGATTCCGAGGAAGTTGTCGATGCCCTAACCGGCTGTGGCTTGCTAATACGCAGCTCGCTACTCAAGGTTTTGAACGGGTTTGATGAACAGTTTTTCGTCTACGTCGAAGACATCGATTTGTGCGCCCGAGCCCACGCGGCCGGGTTTTCGGCGGTTTACGCCCCGCGGGCGCGAATGACGCATTTGGCCGGGGCGTCATCGGGCGGTGGCTATGGGGCCTGGAGGAAGCGTATTCTCGCCTATAATGTCGTGTCTTATTTGAAAAAGCACGGCAGCTGGAGGCTTTGGACGAGTTTTGCCCTTCTCGATGTTCTCAGCTGGCCATTTCTTTTGCTGCTCGGCGGTTTGCGCGGCCGCGGCCCCGCCGTTTGGGCGAAGGGGCAGGGCATGTTCGCCGGACTGTTGGGATTGAAGAGTCCCGGGCCACCTCGATGAGAAAAAAGATCCTGGTCGTCGTGCACCGGTTTCCGCCACGCCACCAAGCGGGGGCGGAGCTCTATTCGCTGCGTTTGGCGAAAGAGCTCAGCAAAAAGCACGAAGTCGTGGTGATGAGCACTGACGACAACCTCTCGAGCCGCAATTACACCCGCAACAGCTACGAGTACGAAGGCCTTCGTGTCGTCGAGTTCACCAACCACCGCCGCTATCGCGAGTTTGAAGAGAGTTACGCTGACCCGCACATGGAGCAGCATTTCGCTTCGGTCTTGCGCGCGGTGCAACCGGACATCGTTCATTACCAGCACTTGCTGCACCACAGCGTGAACTATCCGGCGATTGCGCGCGAGTACGGTTGCGCTGGGGTGGCGACTATCCACGAGTATTGGCTGCTTTGCGGTCGCAACGGGCAGATGTTGCAAGCCGACGGTACGCGCTGCCTTGCACCGGGGCTTTCAAAGTGCGCCCCCTGCATGGCGAATTTCATGTGGGGCCGCCGTGGTTTGGATTTGTGGATGCTGCGCGGCCTCGCCGGTGTGAAGAAGGTCATGGGTGTCGACTTCAAAGCCACGGCCCGAAAGTTCCGTTTGAAGGGTTACTCGCGCAGCAGCGAAGAAATCCCCCCCGAAGTCATCGAAGAGATGGAGCGCCAGCTCTTGTTGCGCGAGGCCAGGATTCGCGACTGCTTCGACACGATTGACTGTTTTGTCGCACCTTCGATGTTCTTGCGCGACCGTTTCGTCGAGTACGGATTGGACGAACAGAGAATTATCCACAACCGATTGGGCGTCATGACGGAGCACTACCGAAGGCGCGTTCGCGTGCACCGCGAAGGGCGGCCCCTGCGAATCGGCTTCCTCGGTTCGGTGCAAGAGATCAAGGGCCTCCACATCCTCTTAGAGGCCTTGACCCAGCTTGAACCGGACAGCTTTGATTTGCGCGTCTACGGCGACCTGAATTCGAAGCCGGAATACGTGAATTCACTTTTCAACAAGTTGGGAAGCTCGATGCAGCTCATGGGGCGCGCCGCCCAGAACGAAATACCGGCCATTCTCGGTACCTTCGACTTGCTCGCAGTACCTTCGATATGGTGGGAGAACTCACCCTTGGTCATTCTCGAGGCCTTTGCCACTGGATTGCCGGTTATCGTCTCGGATATCGGGGGCATGGCCGAGCTCGTTCAGAACGAAGTCGATGGTCTACACTTTGAGGCTGGCAACTCTCAAGACCTCGCCGCCAAGCTAAGGCGCGTCCAACACGAAGCCGGATTTTTGGAGAAACTCTCCGAGCGGACCCAAAATCCGCGCTCCATCGAAGATGACGCCCGTTTCCACGACCTCCTCTTTGACGCCGTTTTGTCTCAGACGCCGGAAGAAATGGAAGAGTCCTGAATTTGACTCTGGCCCTCGCCGCGCGCGGTACAAATCGCCGGGCTTCAGTGATTGGCGCCGCGCGCTAGCTTTCGCATAATGATCGCCACGTTCTCAGAGAGCACTAGATGAGAATTCTTCAGGTTGTCCATGGCTGGTTTCCGCGCAATCGCGGCGGAACCGAGCGCTACGTCGCCTCTTTGGCGCGTGGACTCTTTGAAGATGGTCACGAGGTCGCGATCTTGGCGGGCAGTGAGCGCGACAGCGACCGCGGGGCGCTTGAACGCGAAGTTTGGGAGGGAATGCCTCTCTACCGCCTTCGACGCAGCGGCCTGTACCTTGAGTCTTGGTACCACAGCTACCATCCCGATTCGGAAGTCCTTTTTGCCGAACTCTTGGATGGCCTGAAGCCCGACGTCGTTCACATTCACCACTGGCACCGACTGACCCGAAATCTCGTTGAGCTGTGTGCGGCCGCCGGCATCCCCAGCGTGGTCACACTCCACGACACCAGTTCTACTTGCCCCAAGTCACTTCGCCTTCGAGACGGTGGTTTTTGTGAGCGTTCGGTTTCCCCGGAGAGCTGTGGTGACTGCGCCCAACGGTTTTTCTTTCAATCCGACGCGGAAATGGATCAGGGACTGATTAGTTTTCAGGAAGATTTCGCTCAGGAGCTGCGGCTAACTAATTGCCTCATTGCGCCGTCGAAATCCTTGGCGGCCGTCGTGGCGGGTCAGTACCCCGGTGTCAAAAAAGACATCCGCGTTCTCGTCCACGGCGCACTGCCGGAGTCACTGCCGACGAAGGTATCACCCGCGAGGCCACGAGCGGCAAAGAACGCGAAGTTGCGGCTGGCGTACTGGGGTGAGTTGGCCGTGGCCAAGGGCTTGGCGCTCTTGCTCGATGCCTTAGAGAACGTCGGGAGAGATGTCGCGCTCGAAGTCGATCTGTGGGGTGACTTCGCCGCTGCGGAGAAACAACAGAGCGAATCGTGGCGGACGCGGACGGCGCGCATGGCGAAACGCGGTGGCGTTCAAGTCAACTGGCGGGGTCCCTTCGAGCCCAGCTCGCTCGGCGATGACTACGATCTGGCAGTTTTTCCTTCGATCGTTTGTGAGTCGCACTCCTTCACTGTAGACGAGGCGTTTGCCCGCGGCATTCCGATCTTGGTGCCGAATCGCGGTGGTCCTTCCGACCGCCTTCGCGGCGCAGGCGCGACTTTTCTCAGCGAGGACGCCAAAGACTTGTCCCGGGTCATCAAGGGAATCCTGAAATCACCTGAGCTGCTGGACCGTTGGCGCCAAGCCGTGGTTCAACCCAAGTCGATGGACGCCAATCGCAAGGAGATTTTTGCCTTTTACCGCGACGCAATCGCAGAGGGTGCTCGCGGCGATCTCATTGACCCCCGGCTCGCGCGGGCACGGTCCCAGTTTCAGTTGCGGCGTCAATCGGCGCGGGACCTCGAACTCTATGAGCAGCGCGGACAAGACGGCGAGACGCAGCACAAGATTGTCGAACTGAAGCAAGAGTTGGTTCAGCGCGACGAGACTATCGTCCACAAGGACGGCGTTCTCGATGACTTCAACCGCGAGCTGAAACGGCTCTCAGAAGCGCTCGATCATCGCGATCGGGAGGCGAATCGCATGTTATCCGATCGGCAAGATCGCGTACGCGAAGTCGAGGATTTACTCGCCGATCGCGATGCCGCTATTGCGGGCCGCGACCGAGAGTTGCAGAGTTTCGCGAACTCCGTCAAAGACCTCGAACAAACTTTGGATGAACGGCGCCGCTCTTCGGAAGAAACTCGCGTTGAGCACGCTGCCGCGATGCAGGCACAAGAGTCGCGAGCGTCCATGAACGAGGCTGAGCTATCACGCCAGTTGCAGGAACTCGCCGATCGAAAACAGATGTTGTCCGACTTGCGCAGTCAGCTTGGAGATCGTGATCAGAAGCTCCAACAATGGAGTGTGCTCGCGCAATCTCGTGAAGCCGAAGTTCAAAACAAAGATGCTGAGATTTCGGCTGCGACTGCGATTGTCGAGAAACTCGATCAAGTCGTCGCGGCAGCCCGCGCCGAGGCCAACACACAGCAAGAGGCGAAGGCCGTTTTGGCCGGGCGTATTGAGAAACTGGAACGCGTTCGCGACAACCTCGAATCCAGCCTTGAGGATAGATCAAGCCGCCTTTCGCATCTGCAAGCTCAGCTTGAACAGCTTAGCCGCGAGTCCGAAGACGTTCGCGCCGAGATCCATCGGCTTGACAATACGGTATCCGAACGCCTCGGGCCCATCGTCGAGGAATTTATTGGGCGCACTCCAGACCATGTTCATGAGAAAGCTGAGCAGCACTTGGAGTGGGCCGTTGGGAATCACGCTCGGCTGCACGAACTCCTCGCTGAGCGCGATGCTCTCATTGATGCCCTCGCCCGCGAGATCGAAAGCGTTGAGGAGCGCGATCGAAAAAGCAAATCAACTTCAAGGAGCCTTGGCCGCCGCGAGCGCTTGGGGCAGCGGCTGGGCGCATGGCGTCGAAAGTTGAAGCCGCGACCCGCCGATGGCAAGACCAGGCTCTTGGTCGTCGTCCACGATTTTTTGCCCCGGCACGCCGCGGGCACAGAGATCTACACTTTTAAGCTCCTCCAGGAGCTAAAGAGCGATCACGACGTTCACCTATTGTTCTGCGAGTCGCGCCCCGAGCTTCCGCGCTACACTGTTTCCGAGGGAATGTATGAGGGGCTGCCCTACACGGAAGTCGTACACAACTACCATTGGGAGAGCTTTGAAGAGACTTACCACAACCCGGAGATGGAAGAGATTTTCGAGCGCGTCTTAGATCAATTCGATCCCGATATCGTCCACATTCAGCACCTTCAGTACTTTTCCTTTAACTTCATCCCGATCGCCAAGAATCGCGGGTTGCCGGTGGTCTACACCTTGCACGAATTCATGTTCTTGTGCGCGCGCGGCGGGCAGTTGCTGCGCGAAGACTATGAGATTTGCGAGCTGCCGGTGCCGGAAAAGTGCGCAGATTGTATTCGTCACCAACCCTTGGCCGAAGACTACGGGACCGAGAACCGTCGGCGGCGTTTGGAGATTGCCGAGGGCAAGCTTCCGCAGGGTCTTCGCGAGGCTTTCTCCCGTTTCACGGGGCCTTTGGCCTCAGCGGATCTCGACGAGGATGGCCGAAAGACCTACGCCGAGGCGGCCCGACGCCGGTTGGAGTTCATCTCTGAGCGAGCGAAACTAGTCGACCTCTTCATTTCGCCCAGCGCCTTTTTACGCCAGAAGTTCATCGACTCTGGGATGATCAATCCCGAGAAGATCATTCACTCTGACAACGGTTTTGATCTGACCCCCTTCGACGGCGTTGAGCGCGTCGAATCGGATATCCTCCGCTTTGGCTTTGTGGGCACCATTGCCGACTACAAGGGCGTCCATCTCATGATTGAGGCCTTCGAAGAGATCCCGGATGATGACGTGGAGCTTCAGATTTGGGGCGACATCGAGATTTTTAAAGAATACAAACAACGATTGCTCGCGACTACACGTGGCGACAACGTCCACTTGAAAGGGCGTTTCGAAAACGGCCGAATTGCCGAGGTCTTGGCGGGCATCGATGTTTTGATCGTGCCTTCGATCTGGTTCGAGAATTCCCCATTGACCATTCACGAAGCTTGGATGGCGGGCATCCCCGTCATCGCCTCGAATCGCGGCGGTATGGCTGAGCTCGTCGATCATGAGGTCAACGGGCTCCATTTCAAACTCGGAGACGCGGCCGATCTCGCCCGGCAATGCCGGCGTTTGATTGACAACCCCGAGCTGATCGAGGAGTTCAAGCAGAACCTCGGCGAGGTCAAGGCCATTGCCGCCAACGCGATCGAGATTGGAGGCTACTACCGGGCCCTGCTGCAAGGCGGCGTCGTCACGAAATGAAGATCCTCTACGTTACCTCGGCTTTTCCCCCGGAGAGTTTCGGTGGCACTGAACTGCACGCGTTTTACTTGGCGCGCGAGATCAGCAAGACACACGAAGTGGCGATCTTTAGCCGAGTCGGTGATCTGGATCGACCGGACTACGAGCTTAGTCGCGGTGAGTACGCAGGCCTGCCGCTCTATACTCTCAACTACAACTTCTCGGATGCCAGTAGTTTCGAGTGGATCTACAAGAATGCTCGTATCGATGCCGCCTTCGCGGAGTTGATGAACGAGTTTCAACCCGACCTGGTTCACGTCCACCATTTGACTTGTCTTTCGACGGGTATGATCGATCAGGTGAAGGACCAAGATCGCGCCTTGTGCATGACGCTGCACGATTTTTGGATGGTCTGTCCGCGCGGTCAGCGCATCGATCCCGAACTGAGTATCTGTGAGGTCATCGACCGCAAGAAATGCGAGTCTTGCCTCGCGCGACTTTGGCCGCATCACTTTCCGGGTGTTTCCACTGCGCTTAAGACCACTGCGGGCTTTAGCTCCCTGATCGACGAACCCGCGCCGCCGCAGCTAGCCGCCTGGGATTCGCACATCGCGAGGGTCCTCAATCGCTGTGACTTGTTGTTGACGCCGACCGAGTTCCATCGCAGCAAGATGCTCGAGTTTCCGCTGGACCCCGATCGGGTCGAGGCTTTGCCGCATGGGCTAGACTGCGACCTCTTGAGTGCACACAAAGACCCCGAGCACGCGCCGACACGGATCGGGTTCATTGGCAGCGTGATCCCTTCAAAGGGTGTTCACCTCATCGTCGAAGCGATGAACCGCCTCAATCGTTCCGAACTGAGTCTGGATATCTACGGCGCCGCACCGCCTTTTCACGGAGACACCGAGTACTTACAGCGCATGGAGTCTTCGGTGAAGGATGGAGTGCGCGTGGAGTTTCACGGCCCCTACCAGCAGGGCGAGTTGCCGCTCATCCTGAAGGGGATCGATATCTTGGTCGTGCCGTCTTTGTGGTGGGAGTCTTTTTGTCTGACGATCCGCGAAGGTTTACTCGCCGGTTGTGCGGTGGTTGCGGCCAACCACGGTCCCATGGCCGAAGCCCTGGATTTCGGCGAGACGGGTTTGCTTTTTGAGCCCGGTAATTCTGACGACCTCAGGCGACAGCTCGAAAGGTTGCTCGACGAACCGGGACTCTACCGAGGGCACATCAACCGCGGGGCCGTCGTGAAAACGATTGCTCAAAACGCTCGCGAGATGAACGAGGTCTACCGCCGCACCTTGGCTGCGGCCGGCAAAGACCCGAATCTCGCCCATCCGGGCGAGCTGCACCCCGATGTTGTGGCTGAAGAAGAGCACGAAGGCCCGCGCGTAACGGTGTTCATTCCCACCTACAACGGGGGCGCGCTGTTTGAGACCGTGCTCGAGAAGATCTTTGAGCAGAAGACCGATTTTGAGTTCGAGGTGCTCGCGATTGACTCAGGCTCTAAGGACCAGACTCTGAAGACCCTTGCCAAGTTTCCCGTCCGCGTGATTCAGATCCCCAACTCCGAGTTCAATCACGGCCTGACTCGCAATCGCGGCGTGCGTGAAGCCAAAGGTGAGATCGTTGCTCTTTTGACTCAGGATGCTGTGCCCTACAACAACCGTTGGCTGCAGAACCTCGTTTCCAACTTCGACGACCCCGAAGTCGCGGGCGCCTATTGCCACCAGTTGCCGCGGGACAACTGCAATCCCTTTCAGCGCGACCGACTCGAAGGCTGGACATTCGGCGAGGGTAGGCGGAAGGTAAAGAGCATTTCTAGTCGTGCTGCCTACGAGGCGATGTCGCCCTGGGAGAAGTATCAGGTCATCGCTTTTGACGACGTCGCGAGCTGCGTGCGAAAGTCTGTCATGCAGCAGCTGCCTTTCGAGAAACGACAGTTTGGAGAAGACGTGGCTTGGGCGCGCCAGGCGACTTTTGCGGGCTGGAAGACGGTGATGGACCCCTCCGCCGTGGTCGTTCACAGTCACAACAATCCGATCTGGTACGAGTTTAAGCGAGTCTACCTTGACCACCAAAACCTGAATGACCTCGTGGGGATGCACCTCATCACGCGCCTAAGCGATGCGATTCGCTTCACCTTTAGTGGGACCAAACACCTCGGTGGCGTTATCCGTCGCAGCAAGATAACGACACTCGAGAAGCTGAAGTGGTGGATCAAGACACCCTTTTACTCCTTAGGACAAAACATGGGTCAGTACCTCGGGGCGAGGAGCAACATCGAAAAGCGGCGCGGGGTTTGGGGGCTTATCGACCGATGGCTCAAAAAGGGCGTTTGATGAATCGAATCCGGGTCATCTTGTTGTTTGCCGCAGCCTTCGCGACCCTTCCGATCTTGTTCGCGCAGTCGTCGCCTGCCTTACCTGAAGACGCGCGCATCGTGGTCATTGGCGTAGACGGCTTGGATCATGGAACGCTTCAAACCCTGATGAAACTCGGTCAGCTCCCTGCGTTCGAAGCGCTCTCCAGCGAGGGAACTTGCGCCAAGCTCGCGACCACAGAACCTGCGCAGTCTCCGGTGTCCTGGTCCTCCTTAATTACTGGCCTCAATCCCGACCGCACCGGCATTGACGGTTTTTTGCGCCGGCGTTTTCGCAACGGTGAAGTCGAAGTTGAGTTGTCTTTGGCGAATCGCGATCGAAACCTCGAGGGTTTCGCATCACGGTCCTTTAGGCGCTGGACCTTGGGTTTTCCGATGATCTTGTTGTTGGTGGGGGGCCTTTGGCAGTGGCGCCGCCGCCGTCGTTTCTCTGGAGGGCTGGCGCTGCTGATCGCCGCGGTTCTTGCGATGACGGTCTATTACTCAGAGACGGCGCTGCCCGATGGCATCCCGCGAGCCGAGAACGCACGGCAAGGAGATGCCTACTGGGATCTCTTGGACGAGCTGGGAGTTTCGACGGCCACCGTGCTTGCGCCCTGTAGTTTTCCCGTGCGCAGTCTTGAGAACGGTCGACTGGTCGCGGGCTTTGGCGTCCCGGATGTTCGAGGGACTCCAGGTTTTTGGACGCTCTATCGCAACGACGTCGCCAAGCCGTCTTTTACGGAGACCGGCGGGCGCATCCGGCCGCTTTTCTTCAGCGATCCGAGTTTCAGCTCGGGACCCTTCCAAGACACGGTCATCGAGGGGCCACCGGATATCGTCATCGACGATGGCAGCGCTAGCTTGGCCACCTTGCAATTCAAACTGCGAACCGATCCAAGCCAATTGACCGCTCGTTGCGCCGAGAGCGACGCAGAAGTCTCGCTCAACCGCGGGCAGTGGTCGGCGCCGCTGGCATTGACCTTTAGGATGAGTTCGCTCGTCGCCCTGCGCGGCTTCGTGCGCCTCAAGTGGATGTCAACGCTAGGTCAGGAAAGCGACGAGAAGATCGTCGTCTACGCCGATCCCGTCTTTTTCGACGTCGATGCGATGCCGCCGGGAGTTCCGATCTCAACTCCCGCGGATTACGCGAGCCAGCTAAAAAAGGCCGTGGGCATTTGGGAAACGACGGGTTGGGCGGTGGCGACCAATGCTCTGAAAGATCGCATGATCGATACGGCGACCTTCATGGAGGACGCGCATCGAGTTTGGGACGATCAAGAATCTCTCGCTGTTTTTGAGTTGGCGCAGCGGTCCGCGCGTGTCGTCACAACGATCTTCACCGTTCCCGATCGAGTGCAGCACATGATGGCGGGGCGCGCTGAAGAGGGGCAGATCGCCGAAGAAGTAGCCGATGCCTACCGCCGCATCGATGCCTTTATCGCCAGAGTCAAAAAAGACTTCAGCAAACCCGGCGATGTCTTGCTGGTCGTTTCCGACCACGGATTTGCGCCCTGGCGCCGTGCCGTCAACCTGAATCGGCTTTTGAAAGACGCGGGTTTGTTGGTGCTGAAGCGAAAAAGCAAAGTCCGGAACCTTCACGACAACCTGCAAACTGGCGTCGCTTTTGACGAGGTCGATTGGTCTAAAACCAAGGCTTACTCTTTGGGACTCGGCAAGATCTACCTCAACCTTCGCGGTCGCGAGCCACAGGGGATTGTGGAACCATCCGATACCGAGCTTGAGTTACGAAGGATAGAAGAGCTGTTGAGCAACCTTCGCGACGGCGCTCAGCCGGTGGTGGCGACGATGTCTCGAGGCGCAGAAATCTATCCCGCAGGGGCGATTCCTCACGGCCCCGCCGACATCTACGTCGGCTTCCACCGCGGCTACCGCGTTTCCTGGCAGACCTGCTTAGGCGGGGCCGACGAACCCGTCATCTTCGACAACGACTCTCCCTGGAGTGCCGACCACTGCGGCGTCTCGCCGTCTTTGGTGCCCGGTGTCATTGCCAGCAACCTCAAACTCAAGTCCGAAGCCAAAGTCACGGACCTAGTTCCAACCTTGCTAGCGATCTTGCGACAACCACTCCCCATCTCCTTCAACGGCACGTCCCTCCTCAAGTAGGCACCCACCCAACCCTTGCGGTCGCCAGAGGACAAAGGAGCGACAGTCGCCGTCGTTTCTTCACAGATGAGGGCATTGGTCGTGGCGACGGACTGGAGCCAAGGCCAGGAATAGCGTGCTGGACGGCTTCGTACTTGACACTGATGGGCCGAAGTTGGAAGGTTGGTGTTTGCGACTTCCCTTTTGCACCCGATCTCACCAAGTATATTTGGAGCTGACATCATCATGTATCGACTGTTCTGTTTCCTAACGCCTTTCTTGGTTCTCGCGAATCTGTCGAATGCTCAAAGTGTTGTGGCCGTTCCCATCTCGACCGCCTTTAACTCGCCAATCGGTATCGACTACCACGAGCCGACCAATTCGCTGATCACATCGGTCAATTTCTCGGGTGGCATACCTCACAATTTGGAACGAGTCGAATTGGATGGAACCCGAGTTCCCTTCTCCTCTTTGTCTGGATTGACGAATGAGCTGAAGATCGCGACCGTGCGATCGCTGGGCAACATCGGTGGATTCGTTGTCGGCGATGTGTTTACCCCCCGGTGTCAGAATAGTTGTCCCTGATCTAAGGTCGGTGGGCCCCGGTGAAGAGCGAAGCTCTTTGCAGGGCTCTTCCTTCGCCGCCGTAGGCGGCTTCCCCCATGGGGGAACGATGCTTGAT
>JAZGFI010000218.1:0-2271 GCA_036479435.1 Planctomycetota bacterium
GGCGTTTGCTTAATCTCGCGGACACGTTCGAGAACCGACCACCCGTCGAGCCGTGGCAACATGAGATCGAGGACAATCGCATCGTAGTCCACGCCAAGCGCCCAGTGGAGACCATCCTCACCGTCGACTGCCAGGTCCACCGCGAAGCTCGCCGCATCGAGAGCGTCGCGGATGGCCGTCGCGAGATCGGATTCGTCTTCAATAACGAGGATTCTCATAGCGCCTCGTAAAAAGTGAGCGCGAACAAACAGCTTTGGCGCGCCGCCGGATCACCCGGAGTCGTCCACCGCAGCATGCGAACCTTCATCATAGGGCAGGACTTCGCTTGGACGCCAGCCTCTGGCTTAGACTTCGCAACTTCCGCCCCTTCTGTTTTCACCAAAACCGTAGCCACGCGCTCATCGATTGTCCGCTTTCCTAAGGGAGGAAGAAAAGGGTCCGTAGACCTCGTCGCCTCGAGAAAGAAAGTACCGAGGATCATCCGAGCGACTCCAGAGCATCATGTTCCCTTCAATGTTCTCCTCGTCCAGTTTTCTTCCGGAATGAGGGCAAACCGGAAATCCAGGCGCGGACAAGGTGCTGAATCCCCGAGGGAATCTCCCGACGTACTGCCGCTTTAGGTAGAGTCCTCGGTCGATCATGCGACGAGCATGACCGCGGACCGGCTGTGCTGCGCTGGCTTTTGTTGACTCAGGAAACTCCGCCGCTTTCGTGAACACATTGATCGACTCAAGCTTTAAGTCGGCCGTCCAGCCTCCCACGCCCCCAAAATAAGAAAATCCTTGCCGACCGGCGCGCTTGCGGCGGCCCCGGAAAAACACCTCCAAGCCAACTTGGCGAAACGGAGCCGCAAGCTTGTCCACACCGTACTCCTCCCCGCTCGGCGTGACGACGGCCCAGTAGGGTTCACACTCAAAGGTGCGCCGTTGAATGCTGCCCCATCCACTGACCCGCCGTAAGCAGTTCGGCTCGATGAGCTCCAGCGTGCGTCGGATTCGAACTGCGAGTTCCTCTGGATGACCCCGCGCTATCAAGCGCAAAGTGTCGACAGGCCCTTTTTCGGACGAGTCCTTTTGAACTACGAATCGCGATGAAATCGGGAGTTCTCGCTCGAAGATCCGGCGGCCCCGAGCCACCGCCGCGCGCGGCAAGAGCACCGTGGTCCTCAATACCCAACTTTCCTTCTCACCTGCAAACTCGATCCAGATCGGTCCAGCCACGCCGGCCCTCGTTGATAGCCCCGGCACGACGACGCGGTAGCTTCCCCCTCGCGCGGTGCCACTGCCTCCAAGCAGGTGGGCGACGGCGATCCAGTTTTCGTCGTCCGCTCGCGCCAGGCCCGCGCGCGACTTCAGGTCCTCTGACTTCTTGCTCGTGCGCAGCTCTTGTTTAATGAGAGCTTCGACTTTTTTCCGCACCTTCCCACCCGATAGGGCACCCTCCCAGACCACCTTGCCATCACTCCCGACGAGAAAAGCAACCGGATAAAAGCGCACTTCAAGCTCCGTCCGCACGCGCCCGCTAGCGTCATGAAACACCGGATAGTTGATCTTTTCTCTCTCCAGGTGCCGCCGAAGGAGACCTAGCCCCACACCCTGCCCGTCGTACACCGCAACGATTCCCAGACCCCGCTCGCCGTACTTCTGATTCCACCTGACCAGGTGGTTCGCCGTAGCGACTCATTCCTCTCAGGGGACTGAGGTGAGGACAACCAAGACCGTAGGGCCCTTCGGCTTCTCCAAGGAAACGCCAGGTAAAGTCCCCAGCCAGCGGCTCCCGTCGTCAGGATTACCTCGCAGCGCGGGCAGCACTTTTCCCACGTAGCCCTTTGACACGGGCTTCCGCGCCGGTTCCTGCGCCGCAAGATAGGACGCGTTCAACAACAAGATTGCGATAGAACAGATCAAGATCCCAGATGTCTTCGCCATGATTCAGCCTCCTATGTTGGAGGCAGAGTAGAAAAGAGAACCTTAGGTGAAGATTAAGCCCCTGAGTCTCCAGCGAAAAATAAAGCCGCCGTGGCAAAGGTCGAGAGCTGGCGCAGTGGCGCCGGCCACACGCACAGAACTCCATCTGCGATAGCGCCTCCTCCTCTCGATCTTAGTTAAAGATGAATCCGCAATACCGGCGAGTAGCCGGTAGGTCAATGCCATTAACTTAACGCGGTCCAAAACCACGCCGAACGCGCATCGTAGCTCGCCTTCAATTCGTGTCGCCCGCCCTCCCGATTGTTAGAATCGAAAGTTGAAAAAGTGCTATCTCGATCGGATC
>JAZGFI010000219.1:0-3019 GCA_036479435.1 Planctomycetota bacterium
CCATCGCGATCGGTATTGGGATCTGCACCGGCGAAGTCGTCGCGGGCAACATCGGGTCGCCAAAACGATTCGACTACACCGCCATTGGCGACCACGTCAACATCTCGGCTCGCCTGGAGAGTGCGACCAAACAGTACGGCGTCGACATCTTGGTGAGCGAGTTCACGGTCGCCGCCCTCACTGGTGACCACCTGTTGCGCGAGATCGACCTCATTCGAGTCAAAGGCAAAAACCGCCCGGTGCGCGTTTATGAAGCCATGAATCACTGCTCTGACGCGGATTCGCCCCAATTCCAGAGATTCCTTGAGCTCTACACCTTGGGCCTAGCGGCCAAACGCCGGCGCGCGTGGGCTGAGGCCATCAATACCTTTGAGCAAGCCCTCAAGATTCGCCCTCGCGACAAGACCACTCAGATTCACCGTGACCGCTGTCGCAACTACGCAGAATCCCCGCCCCCCGAAGACTGGGACGGCGTCTGGACGATGGCCAGCAAGTAGCCTCAATCGACCTATTTCGGCCCAGTCCCAGACCCAGACCCTGCAAGACGCTTAGCTATTTGAGCACAGGCACTTACATCGGTTCTTGCAATTTCGGAATCAACTGCCGATTTGCAAGCCCCAGGCTAATGAACCCAATAGCGGCTTATCATGCCTGGCGAAGAGGAACGCCGAGTGGTCGCCATCTGTCGAGTTGCCGCGCTAGCCTTTGAAAAGCAGCAGGTAGCCGACGCTGAAGACTCCGAGATCGGCGAGGATGTGGGAGAGGTAGGCAGCCCACAGGTTTCGGTAGCGCAGGTAGATCCAAGACCAGATCATGCCGCCACAGGCGACCCCCAAAGCCGCGAGCAGGTTCAACCCCAAAGCGAGATAGGCGGCCATCGCGATGATGTGGTGCAAGGCGAAGAAAACTCCAGCCGCGAAGATGGCGCCGCGGCGGCCGAAGACAACCAGGCCCTGGGTCGGCACAAACCAACGCCACAAATACTCTTCGATCAGTGAATTGATGAGCGTCCAATAGCAGGCCGCAAAGATGTAGACGGAAACGGAATCCAAGCCCGCGTCGCCAATTTTCTGGCGAAGCTCAACGCGGTCGATCTTCGAATCGAAGAGCAAAAAAGCCGCCCAAATCACAGCGAAGATTGCGAGCCCTGTCGCCAAACCGACGCCCATTCCCTCGCGACGAAAGGCCGGCCAGCCGGTCTTTTTTTTCTCGATAAACTTCACCCATGCCCAGGGAAACAAGAGCATCCAGATCTTGGAAAAGGCAAACAAGCCTTGACCGAAGGCACCCGGCGAAGCGTGAAGCGCGAAGTAAGCACCCAGACTCGGCCAGGGCAGCACGAAGAGCAAGCCCAGACCAGCCAATCCTTTGGATGCTAAAGACTCACTTTCGTTCACTGCAAGTGTGCCCGCGGGGTTCTTTTGTCCTGTCACGACTTAGCCAGTTCAGGGAGTGAAACAACGCTCAGGTCCAACGGCGCGGCCGGACCTGTCGAATAACCGAAGCCGCAAGACCCCGTCTTTCCTGACCCGGAGATCGCCCGAAAAGACCTTCGATTTTGCGGTCGGGTGCTTCTTGCCGCGTTCGTATCGGATGATGAGGCCTTTGGGAGCCGACGCAATCTGAACGTCGCGGTAAGAGCTTCCGTCTTGCGACTCAATTCGCATTGGGATCTCGGGCCAAGTGAGATCGAGTTCGAAAAAGCGCATCTTGTGCCCCTTGGGCAACTCGGAGATCACGATTTTCAAAAAGCGTGCGCTAACCAAGGCACCGCAAGAGTAGTCGTTTGAGGCTCCGACCTTGATGTCGTGTAAGCCCGCATCCAGATCGCCGACAGCATCGGCCCAAGCCGCGCGAAGTTGTTGCGGACGGTTCTTTCCTCGGAATACAAAACCGTCAAAGACGAAAGATCGACCGAGGTCGATGGTGACCGTGAGCGGCAAGCCTTGGCTGTCTTGCCCCCGTTGTGGCTGCCAGGGGCGTTGACGATCGCCGTCAATCCAACGACTCGCCCTCGCCATGGCGTCCTTGTCGTCGGCGGCACCTTGGCAGCTAACGATTTTCCAATCCGATTTGGGCAACGAGAACTCGCGACGAAACACTCGGCCCAGTGCACCTTTTTTGCTTTCTACTCGAACCTGCACGACGCCGCCGGCGGGAAGGCTGATGGGCGACTTGTAGACTTCAGATTTTGACGATGGCTCGCGCCCATCCATCGTGAATCGCAACCGCATGCCACTCGCAGCGCTCGCTAAGACCACGCGGCCTTTGGGGTCCCAGCTGAGGTCAACGCGATCATGGACGGGATCGCCGGCTCCTTTGATCTTGGCGAAGCGAGCTCGCAGCCAACCTCGGTCAGAATCGGGTGCGCCTGTAATAAACAGACCTCGGTTGCGGACACTGAGCAGCGCGGCAAAGGCCGGGTTGACGAGCCCCTCGCCGCCCATGTAGGGCGATCCCATGTGCGCCATCGTGTGGCGTAGTCCGTAGCCGGGTTGCCAGGCGCCGCCAAAAGCCCAACGCCAGGCGGTCATCACTTCACGAAAGGCCTTGCGATCACAAGCCGCTAGACCGATGAGCCCCCAGGTATCTCCGGGATTGCCGTAGGCGTGACTGTTGCGCATCCAGGCGTGGCTTTTTCGCATGAAGCTCGTGATCGCCTTGCGCATGCCTTTCTTTTCGCCGCGCATGTTCGCGGCAAGCGCAAACAATCCCGAGCGCGACCAAAACTCGCCCTTGTCGCGGTAGGAGCCGTTGTAGCCCATCGACCCGTGGCCTCCCTGTTCGGGGTTGGACCATGAATGCTCCATATACGGCAATAAGGTCTCCCAAATCTTTGACTTGATCCCTGCTTTTTGGGCCAAGGCTTCAAACACCACGACGTGGGATGCGGGAGCCATGAGGGCCTTTTGTCCATAGGGCAAACCGCTCGGGCCGTGACCCAGCGCCGGAGTGCCCCATTTCGAGGTGTGAAAGCCGTCTTCAATCCAAGCCAGGGTGCGCTCAATCCAGGGCCGTA
>JAZGFI010000220.1:0-2086 GCA_036479435.1 Planctomycetota bacterium
CCAGCCCCCTTCAACCCCCGAGGTTTTCAAAGGCATGGCTCGGATGCCGAACACCAGGATGAATGAGGCTCAGAATCCAATGAGCCTCAAAGAGCGTGGCGATAAATCGCCGAATTGCCCTCGACTAAGTTGGCTGCTGACAGTCGACACCGCCTTGCTCGATCGCGTGACCAGCGGCGATCAAAGCATGTTTGTTCAGCATGTTCCCCTTGGACGGGCGGCGCGCCCCGAAGAAGTGGCTGCAGTCGTCGTGGTTCTCGCCTCGGATGCCGCCTCTTATGTGACCAGGCAAACCCTCGTCGTCGACGGAGGAATGCTCGCCTAGATGTCCTGGATTGACTCTTTTCGTGGGATCGTGCCCTCATCGTTCACCAGTTTCAGCTGCGGCTGGCTGTGGTGAGCGCTGGGATTTGATCGCATTCCAAGCCTTAATTGCTGCGAATTGGCTCATAGTGTGTTGTCTCGCACGCTGGCGAGAGAAGACTCTGGCTTCCAGTTCAAGACTTTCAGATTAAATTGGACGTTCTGCTCTTTGGGCTCTACGTTCTAAGGGAGCGATAGCCAAGATGTCGCGTAACTTCCCAAGTGCGCATTCAGGCTGGCCTTGGCTGGTCGTCACGGCACAACTCGAACAGTCTCTCTCAAGGCGGAAATGAACCATGCTCAAGACTCTGGCCCGCGCGGCACTCACTTTCTCTTTGTTGGCACCTTTGTCCCTGGGACAGCAAGCGACTCTTGAGGTCCCGAACCTAAAGCCCGACAAGATCCTATTCGCCAAGCCGACGCGCATGATGGCGGCGGAAAAGGTCGTTCGTGTTGACCTGCCCGGTTACGCGGCACCTTGCTGGGCCGATGTGACCGGGGATGGCGAGAAGGATCTTCTCGTGGGTCAGTTCGGCGAGGGAAAGATTAAGGTCTACCCCGGTCTTGGCAAAGGCAAGCTGGGCGCTGGCAAGTGGTTGATGGCTGGCGGCGAAGTCGCCAAAGTCGATGGTATTTGGTGATGCACCTGCGCGACTCCACAGGTTGTGGATCTCAACGGCGACGGCTTCAACGACATTCTTTCAGGCTGCTATTCACGCACGGGCTCATCTTTCATGGCCGGAATTTTTCAGGTCTTCTATGGCACTGAAGAAGGCAAGTTTCGCAAGGTTCAAAAGCTCAACGGAAGCGATGGAAAACCGCTCATCATTCCTTGCAAGAAGGGCGATGATATCCGAAGGATCTGTACGCGTCCGACGGCGGCTGACCTGAATGGCGACGGGCGCCTCGATTTGGTGGTGGGAAATTTTGCTGGTGAATTTTACCTGTTCGTTGGACTTGGCCAGGGAAAGTTTGAGCCAAAACCCAGCCAGCTGAAAACAACGAATGGCAGCCCCATGACCGTCCGGCACCACAGTGATCCTTTTCTCGTCGATTGGGACCATGACGGTGATCTTGACCTCGTAAGCGGCTCAAGTTCTGGTGGTGTCTTTTTGTTTACGAACGTGGGCGACAAGAAAAACCCGAAGTTTGAATCAGCCGAGACCTTGGCTATGTCCATGGGCTCCACTGGCAATTCGATGAAATTCGGCGAAGCCCACATCACCGGTCCGCAACAATCCACGCGAGTCTACGTCGATGACGTCAATGGCGATGGCAAATGGGATCTCCTCGTCGGTGACAATGTGTCTATTCATCAGCCAGCCGAAGGCCTATCCCCCAAAGCAGCGCTCGAAAAGCACGCCGCTTTTGTCAAAGATCGCGACGCCTTGATGAAAGCGGGTTCCGGGAAGATCGATTGGGGAAAGCTGCAGGAACGCGAAGCCAAGATCATCAAGACCGAGCGCACGGGCTTCGTTTGGGTCTACTACCAGCTCTAAGCTCTCACTATTCAACACTGAAAATAGCGGCCGCCCTCCCAAGGCTGCCGCTTTTTTTCGTTTGATCGATCGGCATGAGCAGCGGAGCCTTGACAACCCGGGCTTCGAGCTAGTCCTCGAACAAGCGGGCATTTTGACTTTGGGGTCGTGACGAGAAGGATTGCCGTCGAGGCGTACCGCGTCTGCAGTACGTTGAAATCGGTCGGGTTCCATTGATCACGTTT
>JAZGFI010000221.1:0-21604 GCA_036479435.1 Planctomycetota bacterium
GGATCGGGCATGATTCAAGCCCCTTCGTCAGAGTCGATGGAGTTGATGAGGTTGGCGCCCTTATAGGCGACTCGAATAGCGTTCTGCAGTAAGACACGGGCGACAACGCTGCTGCTCGACGGCGGCCACGCCACACTGTCTGGCGGCGGGTCGGAACGCGTCTCAGAGATCTGAAATGAGTTTCCACCGGTCAAGATGAACTGGTCATTGCTGAGTTGAACATCGTCCCAGTCGAGGTCGTTGCGTGCTTCTATTGCGGCCGGCGCATCCTGGTCGGCAGCATCGAGCCCAAAACGTGGGGCGGTCGGGTTCTCGGCGATGAAGAACCACCACTTGCCCGCCTCAACTTCTTCCTTCGTCAAGTTGAAGCCGACCAACATGATGTCGGGGCTTAGATGGGCTTGGAACAACACGCGACCTAGATCACTGGCGATGCTTTCGTCCGAACTGGCACTGGGATTGGGTGCTTTGAAAATCGGAGTCTGGTCATCCGAATTGCCCTGCTGGAGGGCCATCATGATGGCGTCGGGATAGCGTTTCACGAGTTCGCCGCGAACGACAAACACCACGAAGGGTTTGTTGCCGAGGGCGAGGTGATTGCCAAGGCGCGTGGGACCGAAGCGGTGGATCGGACCGGCGAGATCGTCGCGGTCGTCTTCCCAGAATCTTTTGAAGTAAGTGCCCCGTTGATCCGTGGGGTAGCCACGCCAAAGAAGTTCACGCCCCATCTCGTCGGAAAGCCCGAGGAAAAAGGCCTCAATGAAGGCGGGATTAGACTCGAGCAAAGTGACGAAATTACTTTTGGCAATCTTACCCAGGCCCGGCACCAGCCAATCTCGATCGTAGGCATCGAGCGCTTCAAACATGGGTCGGTCGAATTTGGGCGCGGCCATAATGGGGCGCACTTGCCGGTCGCTAAACCAATCCGGCGGGAGCCAAGCGGGGATGCGTTTCAAGAGCCCCTCGATCAGACTTGTAAACGTGACGGCGGGCTCCACCTGCGCCAGCAAAGTGCTTTTACTGATTGCGAGACCCTGTCGTTGTCGAGGTGCAGGTAGGGTCTTGATGCCGAGGTCCTGGACGGCTTCTGCGAGCTGCAGCGACAGGCTGCGAAGGCTGATCTGGGCGCTGCTTTTGAGAGCGTTGCTAAGAGCGCTCGAATCTTGGGAACCAAACCCCGCAAGTAGATCTCGCCTGCGGCCAAGGTTGGCGTCGAATGCTCGCCTGAACTGCGGGCGGTTTGAGAGGGGGCTTGAGGCCGCTAGACCGCCGGGCAACAAAGGGCCCAGGCGACGTCGGCGCGGATTGATGATGCGAACATCGTTGCCGCGAGGGCCCACGTTGAGATCTGGGAGCACATCGTTCACGCGATCCAAGATTGGCTTACTCAAGCGTTTCAGACCGGGAATGCCGCTGGTTGCGAGTCCTGCCACCAGGCCGCCCAAGGATTCGGTCTGAATGAGATCAGGGTCGCGACCTTCGACCGCTTCAATGATCGGACGGATGCGGCCCACAAGCTTCTCCGCTCCGATCTTTCCGGGGTTGATGTGACCGCGCGGGACCTGCCAGGTGTTCACGGGGGCGAGCAACTGGTCTGAAAGCGTCGCCTCGTTTCTAAGCGTCGCTTGGCGAGTCTCAAAGGTGGCACGCGCACGATTATGAGAGACTTTGAGAACTTCGCCGAGCACCTCATTCGAGATGGTCGATAGAGTCTCTGGACTAATGCCACGCACGCCATCGGGTTCCGAGTAGGGCCGCCTGGAATCGATGAGGCCGGCTTCGTCGGCGACTTGGCCGAGAGGCGCCTGCAGGGCGAAGTCCTTCGCGAATTGTCCCAAGGCCCCGCGGGGTTGAGTCGCGCGACGAAAGCTCCACTTCAGCGCGGCCGGTGCCGTGAAGCTTTTATTGATCGCGGCGGCGAGCGTCAGATCGTCGCCTTGAATCTTCAGCTTCCCGTGGACGTTTTGAGTGATCTGAGCGAGGCCTGAGAAGGAAATCTTCGCTAGGTGCTTGCTGTGAATCGACGTGGATAGATAGCGGGCGAATTGCAGTAAATGCAAACGACGGTTAGCTCGGTCGATGCCACCCACTTGGGCCCAAGCGGACTGCATGAGCGCCTCTTGGTCTTTCTGCACGACGCGGGTGCCGAGTCCAGCAACGATGCGGTGTACCGGAGTCGTATTGAGTTGTTGGAACCAGTCAAAGTCGCTGATGCCGTCGACTCGGCTAGCCCCGCGGTGAAATCGTCCGTAGATACGCGGACCGATTCTGGGCAAGTCATCGGTGGCAAGATCCGAATTGAGAGTTTGCTCGTCGGGACGGTTGATACGTGCTCGGAGGGCATGGCGATCCGCCGCCTCCCATTCGGCGTTGTCGTCAGGGCTATTCGGCGGGGCGATGTTGGGCGAAAAGATGGCGCATTTTAGAACTTGGACGCGACCCGGAGCTTGGGGATCGAGGTTGGGCAAGTCCCCCTTGGGATGCGCGGCGTCGATGAACCGTCGACCTACTTCCCAGGGTGCGAGAATGGGCTTGAGTTTGCGCGAAAGCTCCTCGAAGGCGCCGCCCTTTGCGGTCCGAAAACGCCAATGGTCGTAGACGGGAAGCGTGATCTCTTGCGCGTCATCGCCGAGAGTTCTGATCCATGCTTTATTCAGGGTGCCGCCAGGCAGGTTGAGGCCGGTTTTCACGCCGCAATCATATGTGGGAACCAGGCAAGCGACGTAGTTCTTGCCATCCTCAAGGCGCCGTGGGCACAGCAAGCGTGCGAGGTTGACGGGGGCGTAACCTTCACCGAGGCGATCTTTGAGACTCGGAGTGGCGAGGTCGCTGCCGAGCCCGAAACTCCCATCGGGGCGGATGCTCACCGAAGGGTCGCTGCCCGTGTCGCCAATAACTTGGGCATGGGCAAAGGCCCAGGCGTTGCTGAGGGGTTGTAATTCACCCTTGATGGTCTTGACGCGCACAGGAAATCCCGAGGGCGCCGACGAAAACGCAGCGTGCTTACTTTCGAGAACGACCAGGGTCATCCAAGGGTCAAGGCGCTCTTGCTGTGCACCGGCCGCGGGGAAGGGTGTGTAAAGCCAGGGTAGCTCTGGACGATCGAACTCAATATGGGCCAGAAAGCCCTCCTCGGCATCACTCGTGTCGGGGGCCGGGTAGCGCTTGATGACCTGGGATTTCTCAATGCCAAGCACATCGCTGGGGCCGCGGAGGGTCAGCGTCTTAGCCACGGGGACGCTGCGACCTTCGTCGTCTTCGATATCGACTTCGACGCTTACTTTAGCTCGCAGCTCGCCACTGGCGGGTGCTTGCACGATGGCTGAGAATCCCTGGCGCACCCAAGGGAGGTAGGTGTAGACCCCGAGCTGGGTGTATTCTGGTTTGTAGATCGTCTTGGCGATGGAGGCAAAGGCATCGTTGACGAAGTTTGCGCTTTGCGAGAATGATCCGCTCATGCGAGGGCTCCGGGGGCGACAAGCTCGAGCTCGGCATCGATGTTCAAGGCGGTGTGAGCGTCGGCGAGTTCAATTGCGGTCGTGTAGTTGTAGGAATTGGCCTCGGCACTAACCGCGCCAAGGTCTTCGCGGAATCTCAAAACGCGGTCTTTGGACGAGCTAAGTTCGATCTCATCAACGATCTGTTGGGCGTAGGCGTTGCCGCGATTGCGCGCCCCTATAGAAACGGCTCCGGCTCTTACCGCAGCACCTTTCATGCGTGCGTTCATGAGCACGGCATGAGGGGGGCTCAGGAAGTGCCATTGCCGGTCGGGTCGAAGAACGGCAGTTTCCCACTCGTAGCTCACCGAACTCGAAGGACCACAACTTGGAGCTGATGTGGCGACGACTTTCATCCCCGCGGGCATGCTCTCGAATGAGGGCCGCGAAACCTGTTCGTCCTCGCTCAACTCCATGAATTGTCCCGGTGCGAACAGGTCTTCGGCGTGAGACACCAGATTGGCGTCGACGCCTTCGAGTCTGACCGCGGCGAGATTGACGCGCTTGGCGTCGGGGCGGCTTTGGCCGATACGTTCGATGTTGGTTTCGAGCGGGAGTTTCGCCTGCTTGACCTCAAGTGAGCCTAAGGGGTGGACGAGCAGTGGCGTTTGATCGTCTTCGATGAGCTTGACCAATGTCTCGGTGCCAGCGGGCAGAATCGGTTTCCAAACTTCGTCGTCCTCAAGCGCCTCGGCGACCACTCCGATCGCCGATATGGAGGGCAAGGTGCTGCTGTCAGAATCACCCCAAGTGAAGGGCCCGAGGTCGAACTCGATATCCCACCAGAGCACAGAGACGCTCGCGTAGCCTTCGATGGACCAAGGGTTCGTGCCCTTGAGGGTGCCTTTGAAGTCAACTCCGAAAAGATCGAAGCCGAAGGCCGAGATGGATAGGCCCGCCGTGATGCGAACTTCGAAGTAAAAGCGCGGCGCCCATCGAAAAAGGGCATCCAAGGTAAGCCAGCCCTTGCCTTTTACGGGGCCGAGCTTGGCGTTGAGATGGATGCCAGCCCCGAACTGCAGGGAGTTGGTAGTGATGGCAAAGTAACCTTCGGCGCGCAGCGACAGCCATTTGGCGGGCGAAAGGTCGACCGTGATCTTGCGAAGGCCCTGGAGGACGGCGGGAGCTTCATAGCCGGGGAAGAATCCTCCGACACTGATGGCAAAGTCCGCACCACCGGCCCAACGGATGTAGATTCCCATGTCGCCGCTAACGGAGATTCCCGCGAGCTTGGAATTACTGATGCCAATGAGCACCAGCATGTACTCAGGCGTGAATTCGCCGTAGACCTCAGCCTTCAGGTCGACGATCTTAAGGCCGTCCGGGACCTTCGTTGAAGGCACCCCGATTTCGATCGCGCCGAGGATGATTAGTTTTGGATCAGGCAACGAAAGGATGATGCCAACCTTAGCTTTGACAAAGCCAGCCTGAGATCCCCATCCCAACTCTCCAATGGGGCCCACCGCAAAGGCACCTTCTTGGGCGGGGAAGACCTTTTTGACCTTCTCAAGAATCGTGTTGGCAGCGTCGATGGGGTTTTTGGGAAAGAGCAAAGTCGCGGCCGTGCCGTCGCGAATGCCCTTGCGCAACTCATCCGTCGAGACGCGACGTTCGACCGCCAAGATGCCGCCCAAGCCGTTGAGCGTGAAGCCCAATCCGAGATCAATCGCCGGTGAAAACTGGACCGACAAGATGACCACGAAGGAGAAGGGATCGGTGACCATCAATCCGATAGCGGTGATGCGGAAGTCGCCGATCTTCAAATCGAGAATGCCGCTGTACTCGTTGTCTTCGCGTCTGATGAATCCGCCGCCGCTGACGATGCCCGCATTGACCCGAACGCCAAGACCGTCCGGAAGCCGCGGTGAAAACTCGAGGTGGTCATTGCTGGCTTCATCCCAACGCACGGTCACCCCGGCGCCTTCAACGACGATGCCCAGGGCGTCGCCGAGTTTCGCGGCTAAAGTCGCGGTGACTTCAAAGCGATCGTCGGCTTCCTCTTCATCTTCGTTGGGGAGAGCGATGGCGAATTCCCGAAGCTCGATTCCCGGGAAGGAGAAACTGACGGGTAGAGTGAGTTTGCGGTTCTTGCCCGGCCCAAAGGTGAGGCCGTCATCGGAATCGAGCTGGATCATCGTCGATTCGGCCGTTGGATTGGCACCATTAGGAATGACTTTTTCGAGCAACTTATCTGAGCGCAGACCGGCTTGCATTTTGGTGCGGAAGCGTAGGCCCACATTGGCTTTGTCTTTGTAGTTGAAGAACGCGAGGAGCGTCATCTGTTGGAGATTGAAGACGCCGAAATCCCGGTGATCGATTTGGGCGATCTCAAAGCGAAGCTCTTTGTTGGCGCGATCGAAAGTAAGGGCATCTCCCAATTCTTGGGAGGCGTTGTTCATGCCGAATAGTTGCTCGACGATATCGTCAAAGGCGCCGCCAAGGCCCGCCGCCACGTCGCGGAAGGGCGCTTTCCAAGGCTCGGTAATGCCCTCGATTGCGTTTTTGATTGCCGGCTGAACGACGCCGGCGGCGTTTTTGGATAGCTCGGTTGCGACGATGGTCAAGGCTTCGTCCGAGGCGATCATTAGAAAGGCCAGCTCGGTCGCGGCACGGCCCGCTGCCTCGATGGTGAAGGGGTCCGTCTGCAACTCGGTCGCCATGTTTTGCGCTGCCACCTTGGCCGCGTTGATCTTGGGCGTGATGAGCGGGATGACGGGCTGAACCACACCGCTGAGGTTGTCGACGTCGTCTTTTAGTGAGTCCCATGCCGGGCCGCTCGGGGCATCTGTGAAAATGGAAGTGATAAACGAACCCGAGTCACTGAAAGTCGTTCCCACGAAGTTGGAGGCTCGCGTTTCGCCAAACGCCAACACTCCTTGCACAAGACCAGTCCATACGTCCGTCATGCCGATCGCCTCTCCGGTTGCGCGCCCTGTCTGAACAAGACGCATCCGTCCTAAGAGATTGACCACAAGGGTCAATTAGGCGGCGCGTCCTTTGAGATTAGCGGTGGCGGCGCGAAATCCCGTCCTCAAAACTTGGACAGGATCTCGCAAAGAAGCTCGAAAAAGTGGCGGTAACCCGAATGAACTCGAGATGCGATTTTGTTCAAACGGAGTCTGTGACTTCGAAGGTCAAGGCGATCGCTTGCCAGAAAGTGATAGTGCTAGAGCTTCGTTCGATTGTGGCGGCGGTGGCGTCCGCAAGATGTTAGAGACCTTGGATTTCGGTGGCGTCGGTTGCCGTGAAGAAGGGGTTTCCAGATTGAGCGCTGGGGGCCAGAACGAAGCCCTGGAACATGATGCTGAATCCGGAAAGGAAGACGGGCATGACATAGAGCATGGTGATGCCGTCATTGGGAAGAAGGCTTGGAGGAAAAGGGGAGGCGCTTCCGTCGAAGAGAACGATGACGGCAAAGGCCTCAAAGGGGGAGGGGTTCACCCAAGCTTCTGGGAAGCCGAGGGGTTGAGTGATGGAGGTTCCCGTCATCTTAGGTTGGGCCACGAGCAGTGGGATGGTGTTTTCGTAATCGCGGCGCGAGCCGAAGAAGACCTCGAGCAGGTCGCCACCGTTGGCAGTTTTGACGTCCGGAAAACGCGTTGGGGAGCCGTTGACGCCGGTCGCAATGACCAAGTCGCTGCCGGAGCCAGGATAAGTCGACGCCGGAAAGGAGTAGATCAAGACACTGCCGCTGTCGATGAGTCCGTTGGGATCGGCGAAGGGCGAGCCCGCGATGATCTCGGGTATTCCGTCTCCAGTGATGTCGCCAATGGATGCGAAGCGGTCTTGAATGTTGGCGAAGGCTTCGGGCCCCTTGGCTTGGTGAAAAAGCGTGCCGTCCGAGCCTGAGAACACTGATAGAACGCCAAACGATCCAAAGTCTTTGGCCCCAACAATGAGCTCATTGATGCCGTCGCCATTGAGGTCGCCAGCGGAACTAACCGTGGTGCCAAAGGAATCTCCCGGCTGCTCGCCGAGGAACTGGAATAGTATCGATCCATCCTGTCCGGAATAGACCGTGGCGCTGCCGGAACTCGCGGGACTGAGGCTATCGGTGGAAGTGCCCACGCAAAAATCGCTATGGCCGTCCCCGTTGATGTCGCCAAGGCCGGTCACGGACTTGCCGAAGGGTTGCCCGGAAGTGGCGCTGCTTAAAGTGTAGAGCACTGAGCCGTCGAAGCCAGAGAACACGCGGGCGTATCCGTCAGGCGTGGTCGCAATGGCTTGAGTTCCACAGATCACATCGTCGAAGCCGTCGTTGTTGACATCACCGGCACCGGCGACCCGGTAACCGAGGCTCTCATTGCTGTTGCCCATGAAAGTGTGGATAAGCGTGCCGTCAAGACCAGAGTAGATGCTGACGGTTCCCGAACTGGAACCGTTCGCTTCGTCTTTGAAGGCTCCAATGACGATGTCTGGGCGTCCGTCGCCATTGACGTCGCCGGCCGATGCCACCGACCAACCGAAGAAGTCGGAGTTGTCGTCGCCGTTAAAGGTGTACAAGGCCGTGCCGTCGAAGCCGGAGTAAACATAGACGCGTCCGACTCCGAGGCCATTGGGGTAGCCGTGGGAGCCCACGATGACATCGTCAAATCCATCGTTATTGACATCGCCCGCCGCTGCGACTGAAGTCCCCATGAAGGCCGCGGTACTCTCGCCCGAAAAGCTGTAAAGAACGCTGCCATTGGCACCGGAATAGACCCTCGCGCGGCCCGCACTTGCAAACGCTGAACTCTCGTTCTGGGCGCCGATGATGTAGTCGGCGATGCCGTCGTTGTTGACGTCACCTGCTGCCGACGCTGAGAACCCGAACCTCTCGCCCGCGGTCGAGCCGTCGATTCGAAGGAGTTCAGGTGTCCGTAGCTGAGCCATCACTGAAGCACTGGTGAAGATGATAGCGGCGATAAGTAGGTATCCGTGGCGCATGAGCATGTTTGGGTCTCGGTTTTGATTTGGACGTGGTGCTAGGGTGGCGGGAGCTAAGGGTGGAAACGCGGTGCGGCAGCGAGGCCGGTGAAAGAAGAGCCAGGTTTTTTGGTTGGTAACAGCGAGGTACGATCGCAGCGTACACCATCGTCGGCGAAAGCTCAAACCATAAGGAGCCAGAAGCCGGGGCTAAGCCAATCTGGAGGAATTGATGGCAGAAATCCTTGCAGAGACGTTTCTAGGCTACGTCAACCTTGAACCCGAAGAAGCAACAAGTTTGGGCTGGATTGGAGTCGAGACGG
This sequence comes from Planctomycetota bacterium, assembly GCA_036479435.1. Classification (GTDB taxonomy): domain Bacteria; phylum Planctomycetota; family DRQF01; genus JAZGFI01. Next base: position 8,726 of record JAZGFI010000221.1, read on the forward strand.
CGTTGCGTGACATGAGCGAAGACGGCGAAGCTCGCCGGGAGTCGTTTTATCGTGAAGTCCTTTCAGATCTTGCGCGCCTGGAAAAAACGCGCCATTCAGTCGACGAGGAACTAGACCGCAAGACTCTGCGTCGTCACGCCGAGTTTGAACTCTTCGCCATAGAACTGGGATTTCAGTGCGCGAATCCTCAGTGGGCTCTTTATCCCTTTGTCATGACTCGCTATCTCGCCGCCCAGGGTCCATCGAGTTCCGCCGAAGCGCTGGTGGAACTCGATGGACCCTGGCGCGAGCGAGCCCGCCAAGTCGCGGTGTTTTTGAAGGAACACCAAGGACAACTGCTGAGAGCCAAGGATGCCGGCCAAGTAGCGCACGCGTCCTTCATCGAGTCCCTTTGCGATGTTGAGCTGCCAGCGGCTCGCCGGTTCTGGGCGACATTGGAGGCAGACGCGAGCGAAGCCGTCGACGAGCACATTGAATTCCTGCGGCGCGAGCTTCTTGTCGTCGCCCCCGAAACGTCACGACTGGGTTCGGAAGACTACGCGGAGCGGCTGCGGCTCAGTTATTGCATCGAAACGCCGCTTGGGGACATAGTAAAGGTAGCGCAAGCGTCGTTAGCCGAAACGCAGGCCGAGATGCTGGCCTTGGCACAAGCCTTGGACTTGCCGCGACGGCCAAACACATTTGCCGACGTGGTCGCCCTGATGGGCGAAATGCAGAACAGAACTTTGGCTGAGATCGCTTTGGACACAAAGGGTGTCGAAGAACACTACCGCGAAATCATGAGCAGAGTCATGAACCACATGGTGGCCATCAAGGAGTTTGAAGCCATCGAAGTCGATGAGCTGGGAATGGATGTCTACCCCGAGGGCATGCGCGATCGCGGGGCGGGCACGAATTGGCCGGCCCCTTTGCTGAAGCGTTCAGGGCGCGGTCAGTTTGTGATTCATCCCGAACCGGCCGCACATTCGATGGCATGGGATCATGTCTTGGCGGTTCATGAAGGAGTGCCGGGCCATTTTCTGCAGTCGCGCGGATTCCAAGGGAAGTTTTCGGAGTCCAAGGCCCCGGTGCGCTTTCTAGCGGTCGCGGATGATGTCGCGATTCCGCGACTCAACATGTGCGCGATGCTGAATATTGAGGGCTACGCCGTCTACGCCGAAGAGTGTGTGCGTCGCTCGGGATTCTACGAGACCGAGCAAGAGCTCTTCGCCCTGGCGGCCCATGCCCTCCGCGCCGTGAGGGTGGTCGCCGAGATGCAGTTTCATCGCGGGGAGTGGAGCAAGGCTGAAACCGAGGCGTACGTGTTAGAGAACTCGGGGATTTCCAATGCCCATTGGGAGTTGGAGCGCTACCAGCGCTGTCCCTTACAGGCCGTGGCCTACTTCTTCGGAGCCCAGGAATTCTGGAGGCTTCGCGAGCAACTTGAGCTGAGTCGCGGTGAGTCCTTCTCGGCGGCAGCCTTTCATGAAGAGATCATGACTTACGGGCCAGTCTTGCCGCAAGACATTGCGAACGTGATAACTTGAATCTCAGGTGCGGGCTCTTGAGCTCGAAGCTTTATCCTCTGACTGTTTCTCCTCCTTGTGGAGTCTTTGCGATGCGCTTGCTGTTACTTGCGGTGGTCTTTTTGAGTTGCAAGGTCTTGCTGGCTCAAGATGCGTCGTTCGCCGAGGGCACGATAGAAGTAGGAGACCGGGCGTTGCCGTATCGTCTGCTTTCGCCGCCCAAGGTAGAGCCCGGCAAGCGCTATCCCCTGATCTTGTTTCTACACGGCATGGGTGAGCGAGGCGCTGATAATCGCGCCCAACTCAAGTACCTTCCCACGCTGATGGCGGCAAAGGATCGGCAAGAGAAGAACCCTTGCTTTCTGTTGGCACCGCAATGCCCCAAAGACTGCAACTGGAATGCTGTCGATTGGCGTAATATGCGCGCGCGGGGACTCGGCAAGAAAACTTGGTCTCAGCTTGCCGTCATCGAAGCGCTCAAGAAAGTCGTGCGTTCAAACCCCGTTGATGTCGACCGCATCTATTTGACGGGTCTTTCCATGGGTGGTTTTGGCGCTTGGGAACTTGCCGCTCGTCATCCCGATTGGTTCGCAAGCTGTGTTCCGGTCTGCGGTGGTGGTGATCCGAAGTTTGCGAGTCGTTTGCTGGGGATGCCTATTTGGGCTTGGCATGGGGCGGCTGATCGCGTGGTCCCGCCATCGGCGTCGCGGGTGATGGTGGAGGCTCTAGGCGAGTATGGGTCGTCGCCCTTGAAGTTCTCTGAATTGGAAGGCGTAGGGCACAACTCTTGGACGGTGGCTTATGGCGATGACGGCGCGATCGACTGGATGTTCGAGCACTCCCGCAGCCTCAAACGAAAACTCGCGGGTCTTGAGATGCTGCGTCGAACACCGTTGATCCGAAAAGGCGAACGCATCGCCTTTTTAGGCGATTCGATTACCCAAGCCGGGGCTGGTCCGGGCGGCTACGTTGATCTCATCAAAAAAGTCCTCGCCGCAAGGGGCGATTTGGAAGATGTCGTGGTCATCGGCGCGGGTATCAGCGGGCACCGAGTCCCCGATCTCGAAAAGCGCCTTGAAAGGGATGTTTTGAACAAGGGTGCGACTTTGGTGTTTATCTACATCGGCATCAATGATGTTTGGCATTCCAGGTCGGGCCGCGGCACCTCCGCTGAAGATTTCGAGGCTGGCCTCATTCGAATCATCGATCGGATAAAAAAGTCGGGGGCCACCGTCATCCTCGCCACGCCGACCGTCATCGGCGAACGCGCGACTGGCCGCAACGAGCTCGATGAGATGTTGGATCAATTTTCGGCCATCAGCCGCAAGGTCGCGGCGCAGGCGAAGGTCACTACCATGGACCTCAGAACCGAAATGACCGATCACCTCGCCGTTCTCAACGCGAGCGATCTCGCCAAGGGCATCTTGACGACGGACGGCGTTCATCTGAATGCGGCGGGAAATCGATTCTTAGCCGACCGCACGGCGCGCAGCATGGTTGAGGCCCTTGAACGCCGTGGACCGAAACTTTCGCGCGCCGCAATCGACGGTGCTGGCTGGAAGAAATTGACCTTGGCAGACTTCATCAACGTCAACGGCACCAAAGAAACCTGGACCGAACGCGACGGCAGTATCGTCTGCAGCGGCATCCCTCTCGGCGGTGCACGGTCCAAGATCAAGTACCAGAATTTCGAATTGGTCTTGGAGTGGAAGCACCACCGGCACGCGGGTAACTCCGGTGTGTTTTTGTGGTGCCCAGAGTCAGCCTTCACCGATCTTCCGCCCAAAAAGCTGCCTCGCAGCGGCATCGAAGTCCAAGTCTTAGACTTGGGCTACGAAGAAAACTGGGAGAAGTCGAAAGGCTCACCGTCGAATTGGTTCACTAGCCACGGCGACGTCTTTCCGGTTGGAAGCGCCAAGATGACGGCGCTGACGCCTCAGATCGAGTACTCACGGCCCGACGGTGCGACCTATACCGTTGGTAACGCCAAGAGTTCGCGCAGCTTCCCGACGAAACGCCTGACGCGCTCGGCCGGACAGTGGAATCACTACTACATCCGCGCCATCAATGCTGAAGTACGACTGTGGGTTAATGGCGAAGAGGTGAACGGCGGTACTCAATGCTCGCCGTCCACAGGCTACCTCGCCCTTGAGTCCGAAGGTTCCACGGTTGAGTACCGCAACATCAGATTGCGAGAGTTGCCCTAAGCCGACATCGCCGAAAACGTAGTCTAACGACCGAACAGAAGCTCGAGGCCGTTGGTCGTTGTAGGCGCGGGGGATAGCTCGGCGGCCTGAAGGTAAAAGCGAAAGCCGAACAAGGTGGGCTCTCGAAGGTTTTCGAAGGCGCGAAAAATGCCGGTGCTATCGGCCATGAGGTTGGCGGTGAACAACAGGTCGTTGGGAGTGGGGGAAACGTAGAGCGGGAATGGCGTGCCGCCGATGATCGAGTCGGTCGGTGCTAAACTCACGGCCACGAGAATCGCAGCGCTTGGAGTGGCGCCGCTGACGACAATGTCGCCGTGCTCAGGAGTGTCGAGGCGTGGCTCCCAGCTGAGTGACAGGGCACCAGGTGCCGTTCCGTAGGTGTTGGCTCCCATGATGGAGGAGGCAGTAACCGTAACCGCCGCTCCCGCTGCCGCGTCAAAGTCGCACCACAAGAACTCGGCGATTCCGTCGCCGTTGACATCAGAGATGATCGAAGAACGGATCGGAAGGTCGGCCAAGATCGTGCCGTCGCTGCCCGAAAAGACACGGCGCGCAAATTCGATGTGGATGCCTTGTGAGGACGAAAAGACCTCGTATCGCGTTGTGAAATCTGCAACCCCATCGCCGTTGATGTCGCCGATGGGGTTGTAGCGATCTTGGGAATAGATGCCGGTGCCGAGAGTGATACGCGAAAACAAGAGCTGTCCTTGAGCGGAGTGCATCCCCAGCCAGCCGATACCAGAAAGGGCGTTGTTGCGGTCGACGCCGTGGACCAACAAGTCGTCGCGACCGTCGCCATCGACATCGCCCACGTTCGATAGTTGCTTTCCGTAGAGATCACCCGCGGTCGCTCCGCTGACCGTCGCGACGAAGGTTCCGTTGAAGCCGCGAAAAACGTGGACATGTCCGTGGCTTAGCGGCAGGTTGTCAACGCTGACAAGGATTTCGGGAAAGCCATCGTCGTCGCCGTCGTCACCCCAGTCGAGGCTCATGAAAGTTCCGCTGGGGCAAGAGACGGACTGAAGCACGGCACCCGTGGCGCCGCTTCTTACCTCAGCGTAGGCTCCGGCATTGATGCCAAGGCTTTGACCAATGAGCAGGTCAAGCACGCCATCTTGATCAAAGTCCTTGCCGCAGCGAATCTCAGCTCCGTAGCCCGCCACTGGAGAGGCGAGCGGTTCCCAATGGTGGACGGTTGAACCGTCAAACCCGGAAAAGATGAAGACGTCGGAACGGAAACTCGTACCGCCAAGGCCGCTCGTTGGCTCAAGGTCGTTGGCAATGGCAAGGTCTGCAAAGCCATCGCCATCGACATCACCCACATCTATGGCTTGAACGTCGCCAAACTCAAGGTCGGTCACGTTGAAAGGGCCGTGCAGGTGGATGGATGCGCCCGTCATTCCCGACCGAACATCGACGTAGTTTTCGATCGCGACCACTGAGGTGGAGCCGGGAGCCGTGAAGATGGTTTTTCGCAGGACCATCGCGAAGTCGTGTCTCCCGTCGCCATCGACGTCGCCGAGGGCACAGGCATCAACCAGCACCTCATCCGCGGCCAAAGAAAACTGGTACTGGATGGGTAGGGACTGCCCCTGGGCAAGATCGAGCAGGATCACGACAAGCAGCAGGACGGAGCATCGCGCGAACATGGAAGGTCTCCCCAAAAGACCAAAGAAGGGTCATGATCTCGATAGAAACGGGAACCCAGTTGTTGCAAGCCCTTTGAGAAAAACAACGCTAACTCAAAGATACTCGGTATGTGCCCGCTTACGGGACCATCACCGACAGATCATGTCATGACCTAACCACGGGCAAGTGCACCTTGAGCTCGAAGTGTTCATAGCCCTGAGCGAAAGGTTTGCCGATCCAGGCCTCGAAACAGGGTTGATCCGCCGGCAGATAACGACTATTGGGAAGCCAGGTGCGAAACAGCCAATCAATCGCGCGTAACTCAAGGTCGATACCACCCCGTATCTCAAGCTCAGCGACCGTCATGGCGGGAAAGTCCATCCGGCCGATCTCGCCCGAGAGTTGTACGTCCGGCACCTCGACGCCAACGTCGTAACGGCAATCGGCCAAGGGAACGACCTCGGGATCCTCCCACATATAGCCCAGCCATTGACCGCCATCGAGATTGCGCTCTTCGGCCCAGGCCATCAGTTTCTGTGCGGCATCGCTCACGACATCGGGGCGATAGGGGTCAAAGACCCGCAGGTAGGCCACGCAGCGCGGAGGCAACTCGCGGATAGTGGCGGCGAAGCCATCGGGGTTCTCGCCAGCGGGAAGACGCTTCAACCGCTCTGCAATCTTGGGATCGCCGCTGGAGTCTTGAAGTTCTTGCCGCCGTTGGTCGCGGTACGATTCGAGGTCGAAGGCACTCGGCGGGACGCCGAAACGCTTTTTGAAACTGCGCGAGAAATCTGACGATGAAGCAAATCCGCAGCTGTGCGCTACTTCCGTTAGCGAAAGAGATCTTTGGTGGCTCATCATGAACAGTGCGCGTTCTAAGCGAACTCGGCCGACGAACTGGTTGAGCGTTTCTCCCACCAGACTCTTGAACACGCGATGAAAATGAAAGGGCGAAAACAAGGCGACGGCCGCGACGTCCTCTAAGCGAAGGGCTTGGCTCAAGTTGCGCAATATGTAGTCGATGGCGCGGTTAACTCGTTCGACGTAGTCGAGCGGGGCCGGGTCTGAGTTTTCGTTCAAGTTTCGCAAGGTATGACAATCTTACTCGAAATGGGAATGGCAGTTGCCCCAAGTAGAGGGCCTGTTCCAATGGCTTTGCTACGATGCCTTAGTTCGTTGCTCAGGAGGGTCAGCTTTGAATTCGTTATGGCGCGAGAGGTCGCAGATGTGTTGTCGTCCGTGGAGCCTCTTAATCGTTTTGATTTTCGTTTCGCTTTCCTGCAGCGAACCGTCGGGGCAGGCTGGAGATGCCGCGCATTCTGAAGGCGACCAAGATGAGCTGAGCGAACTTATCGTACTGCTTGGATCAGACTCGGAAACGATGGCTCAAATCGAAACCGTACTGAAACAGTCGGTGCGAGACTCTGAGGGCGTGACGGCGGTCAAGGCAAGGTCCGGCGTGCCGTCTCGCTGGTTGATTGTTGAACTAGATGATAGGAGGCTGCAACGTTCTGGCGTCCAGCCGAGCGAAATCCTGAGGATCGTTTTCGAAGCGGAAGAACGACTGGGTTCCCCAGAGTCGAGTCAAGGGAAAGACCGCGAGATACTAGGGAACCTTGCCCTTACGACCAAGGGAGACTCAACCCTGCTCTTGCGCGACGTCGCCCGGATAACGGTGGCAAAAGACCCGAATAACAAGGTGGCGTGGTGGCAAGGCAAGCCAGTTGTGGTCCTCGACGTTTTCCGAAGGACAAGGGCCAACGCCGAGACGCGGAGCCAACTCCAAAGCCGTATCGTTGACGCGTGCGACAAGCTCAAAGACGAGGTCTTGATCCTGGCGGCCGAAGAACTTGCGATCATCGACTTCGAGTTCGCCGCGGGCACGTCAATCTATAGGTTTAATGCCCTGGCCGGGGAGATTGAGGCCTTCTTTACAGCCGAAGATTCCCCGCTGGTGGAAGTTGATGCTAAGAACGGTGTTATCCGCGTGGTCACCAAGTCAGAGGCCTTCGGCGCGATCAACCAGATCTTAGCTCGCTTGCCAGGAGCTTCTTTGAAGACAGTTCTGCTTGGGCGTTCGAGTCGAGGGCGTCGCGTCGGATTTGAGATTGAAGGAGAGGCGCCGGCGGCAATTCGAGAGGTCCGAAAAAGACTAGTTGATGAGATGTCTAGAGTCGACGGTGTCCTGACTTTTCCTACCGTCCAACCTGAAGATTTCTTGCAAACCGAGACGGTGATTGACGAAAAAAAGGCAGCGCAGTTCGGACTGACCCGATCCGCCATCATGCAGTCGATTCAGTTGAATACCGGCGGCATTCGCTCCCCTCAGAGCCGCGTGCTCGTCGGCTACTTCGGGACCGGCTTTGATCTCCAGTCTCTCAAAGGCATGCACATCTCGACTCCAGCAGGCACGGCCGTGCCCTTGGCCTTGGTTGCGACCATGCAGTCACGAAAGATGGCGGTGTCTGAACACCAGGTCGGAATCCTAAAAGCCCGCGTGGGAGTCCTTTTGAACGGAACTGGCTCTGTCGATCGGCGCCTGAAAGCGGTTCGAGCGGCGGTGGTGGCACTTCCCTTGCCAGAGGGCTTGCGAATCACCGAGGTATCATCGAACTGACACCTGTGACGGCGATAGGCGGCGATGCCCTTATGCTCGATGGACCAGCGCGTCGATAAGGCCCGATGGCCCATCGTCGGTTTTGCACCTTGAGCCACGCCCTGACGGCCACGGCAAGGAGCTGAATCCAATGGCGACCATGGTCTTCTCAGTATTCTTCGGCGCCATCGGTTTCGCCTACTTCATCTACGGAAAAAAGCAGCAACGCATGGTGCCTCTCGTCGCGGGTCTCGGCCTCTGCGCTTTTCCTTACGTGGTTCCCAATCCCTACGCCGCAGGCATCATCGGCATGGTCCTGACGGCCGCGCCCTGGCTGATTCGTGAATAGTCCCGGCTGGGTTCGGTCGACCGGTTCTTTCAGTATTTGAAAGCACAATTCTCTCCTCGCCCGTCCTACTTGAGCCACGCGAGGCCATCACCCCAGGGCACCACAGGTGTTAGCCCTAGCGATTGCGGACTATCCTTAAGGCAGTGCCTGACGCTTGTAGTAGTAGTCAGCCGCCATCTGAGTCTGGATGCTGCTATCGCCACGGAAGATTGCGCACGATCGAAAGCAAGACAAAGGCCACTAAGTTGACTTGTTGAACCTCAGTTTGCGGAGACTCGAAGCGCGGCCTTCACACCGGCGGCATAAGCCGGGTCGGCCCGTTCGAATTGCTCCAGCATGCGGACTTGGACGCTGTCCGCTGCGTGGACGAGCCCCGAGGCGATGTTGTTGAAGAGTTGTCCTTGCTGATCCTTGTTCATGATGCGGAACAGATCGCCCGCCTGACTGAAGTTGTCTTCGTCGCGGTTGTCGTACCAAGCCAAAGCGGCTTGCTGCTCGCTGGGGAAAGGAGGCTCCTCGGTCGTGGCGCTGGGGCGAGGCGCGCCCGATGAGCCCTGGTCGTTGGGGAAAAAGTTGACGGAGCTATCCGCGCTTCGTCCTGTTCCGGCGAACTGGCCATCACGTTGGTAATGGTTGACGTCGCAGCGCGGGGCGTTGATGGGGATGTCTTGGTAGTTGGCGCCAAGACGGTAGCGGTGGGCGTCTGGATAGGCCATCAGCCGACCCTGTAGCATGCGATCGGGAGATACACCCACGCCCGGAACGAGATGGCTGGGGCTGAAGGCGGCCTGTTCGGTCTCGGCGAAATAGTTGCTGACGTTGCGATTGAGAGTGAGAGTGCCGACCTTGATCAAGGGATAGTCGGCGTGAGACCATACTTTGGTGACGTCGAACACATTGAATTTTGCGTGCCGCGCCTGTTCTTCAGTCATCACCTGGATGTTGACGTTCCAGCTGGGGAAATCGCCGCGATCAATCGCTTCGACGAGGTCTTGCTGTCCGCCGTGGCTTGGCATTCCCGCGGCCTCTGTATTGGTCAGGCACTTGATCCCCTGATTCGTCTTGAAGTGCCACTTGACCCAGGTTCTTACACCTTCGTTGTTCCAAAAGCTGAGCGTGTGAGAGGCGTAGCCGTTCATGTGTCGATACGACGCGGGGATGCCGCGGTCGGACATCAAGATCGTGACTTGGTGCAAGGACTGAGGGCTGTTGGCCCAAAACTCGTACATGGCCGCAGGGTCGGGCATGTTGCTTCGGGGGTTTTTCTTTTGGCTATGTACGAAGTCTGGAAACTTGATGGGGTCTCTCAGAAAAAACACCGGCGTGTTGTTGCCGACCAAATCCCAGTTGCCTTCAGCGCTATAAAACTTTAGCGCGAAGCCCCGAGGATCGCGGGCGAAGTCACTTGAGTCCTGGCCGCCGCCGACAGTTGAAAAGCGGGCGAAGACCTCGGTTTCTTTGCCCTCGCCCCGCAGGCAATCAGCAATGGTGTACTTCGAAAGGTCGCGCGTTAGTCGAAAGACTCCGTGTGCCCCCGTGCCCCGTGCGTGAACGACGCGCTCGGGAATGCGCTCGCGATTGAAGTGCGCGAGCTTCTCGAAGAGATGGACGTTGTCCATGCCGAGGGGACCCTGCGGGCCCATAGAGCGGCTCGTGTCATCATGGGGGACGGGCGAGCCGTTCCCGGTGGTGAGTCTTTTTTCCTGTGACATCGTCGTCTCCGTTGATTGGGGGTTCGGCCTCGATCTCTTCGTGGCGCCTGCGTGCTCCTCTATCATCGCTTTCGTCGTTCATTAGTCAAATCGCAAGTTTTGATGAACGTGATAAGTTTTGCAGATGAGGGTGCTGGCGATAGCTAGGTGGGTGATGTGTCCGAGTCTGACGGGGCGTTTCAGGCAGCTTGAGCCGCCCAGAGTCGATAGGGCCATGCCGAAGCGATGACGGCCATCAGGCCCATTGTGCTCAGATCCTCGAGGCCATTTAGTCCACTGCCTCTTGTCGTTCCACAGTAGACAGAGGATGTGTTTCACCTCATGCTGCGCTTGTAATGTAGGGCGAGAGAGTGTGCAATAACTACCTAGCGCGAAATCCATTGTTCCGGCCCGTGCATTCCCGATGGCTCGCAGTTTTTCGCTATCGATCTTCCTGAGAAACTTGACGCTGGTACTGCCGTCATCAGACGCTCGTTCGATAGGTTGATGGCCGTGGATCATGCCATCGGCATCGACTCCTCCTTCAACGGGGAATTCTATTTATGTCAGCGGTCGGATAGGAGCATCCACCCCAAACTCTATCTGGATAGAAGACGGGCTCGTGTCTTTAGTGCCCCTTGCCTCCGACGACTTGGAACACGCCGTTTTCGTCGGGCTCGAGCTCGTAGTGGAACCAGCGCTTAGTATCGCTGCCCTTTTCGTTGCGGAATGCAATTACGGCCTTGTTTCCGTCGGTGCGGAGATTGATTGCGCCGTAGACGCCTACGTTGCGCCGGAACAGCTCGTTGAGGATGGAATGGCGTTGATCTTCGAGGGCCTTCTTTTTGATTGTGTCAGTTGCCTTGTCAATCTTCTTGACGAGATTGTCGAGTTTCTTGCGCAGTTTTGGGTCCTCGCGCTCGCGAGTTGAACGCAAGAGTTCGGTGCACAACACTAGAGGGCGATGTCCACGGCCCTTGCGGCCGAGAAGGCCGAGTAGGTCTGGTCGTGGATGAACATGGCTTTCTTCGTCACCTGAGGAAACGATGAACCCGGCCGGAGCGGTGGCTTGTAGGAACTCGTCGGTGACATCGGATGAACCGTGATGGCAGCTTTTCATCAGATCGACACCGAAGCGGTTGGATGCTTTCGCGATCATCTCTTCGGTTTCCTCCATCGTGGTGGGCGCTTTACCATCGTTGCCGTAGTGGCGAATCAGGAAGTGTTCCGCCGGTAGGTTGAGGTCTCCGCCGAATAGCACCGAGAATTCGCGGTATTGCAGCCGCAGCAGTATTGAGTGTCCATTTTTGGTCTTACCGCGATCCATCGCTTTTGCAGTGAGGGTCTTGGCGAAGGTGCGCAATCCTCGCTTGCCGTTGGGCGCCTTTTCGGCGACTGGTCCCAGCACTTCGATCGTGAATTCCTTGTTGTCCGAGGGCCCGAATCCGTGCATCCACGTGCGACCGTCCTCCTTCTGACCGTGGTGACTGGACAACATGCGGACGTCACCGAAGCGAGAGCTCGTGAGCGCCTCCCAAATAAGTTTCGGATAGCGTTTGCGGCCGCGTGTCGTTTTGTCCTTGTAGAGCCTCTTTGCGGACGACTTCGTCGGATGGATGTCGGTCAGGTAACCCTTCTGAATGGGCCCCAGTAGGTCCTTGCCGGTCCGCTCGAGGAGGCCGTTGTGGTAGACGTATTCGAAAGAGATCTTTTGGTTCGTGAAGATGTCCTGGAAGCCCTCGTAGTGATCGGCGTCGGGGTGTGTGACGACCGCGGCGTGGAACCTAAATTTCTTCTTGAAATCGCGAAACCGCCAATTCAGGAATCGGTTCATATTGTCACTGATTCCCGCGTCGATGATCATGATTTTTTCTTTCGAGCCGGTGGCCGGTGTTGTGAGGATACAACCATCGCCCTGGCCGACGTCGAGGAAGATCATCTCGCAGAGCCGCTCACTCTGGTAATCGTCTTTTTTGATCGCGAACTTGTTGCGACCCCATCGCACTTCGGACCACTTTTGGTCGATGTCGTCGCCAACGCGCAGCCAGTCGCCCCAAAGAAGCTGCTTCTGTTTCTTTTTCCGGGTTGCACAATCGTAGAGATAGACAACGGGACCCTTCGCGTAAAAGACGTTGCTAGCCATGACCTGTTTGCTCCCGAAATCAATGATGAGGGTGGTGTAACTTCTCTTCTGTACTTTCCACTTCGGCCTCTCTTCTCAGCTGCGGCGAATCCATCGCTTGGGCGCAGCTTGCGTTTGCCAGTCTCGGCAGGCCCTCCTGTTCCATGCCCGTACCCGGGCATGGTGAGAAGTTTGAGTTGAAGGAACGAGCCATTTCCTGCTTCTTATTAGTACTACTACTTCAAGGAACACGAAAATGACTCGACCCGAAATTGATCCTACGGCGATGGATAGCGTTTTGGAACTACTCACCGAAAATGGTGTCACCGGCGTAGCCAAGCCCCCGGTGTCAGAGTGTTTGTCCCTGACCTAAAGTCGGTGGGCCCCGGCGAAGATCGAGACTCATTGCAGGACTCTTTATTCGCCGCCGCAGAAGGCTTCCCCCAAATGGGGGAACAAACTTTGATCAACTGTTCATGTTAGTGGGCCCAGATCCATGAGGCATCCATCGCCGAAAGTTGAGCGCGCGTCGGCTCGGGGGCAAAGGCACCCCAGGCTCCGTCGAGAGGGCGGCCCACGACCTCGGTCTTTAACACCGAGTTGTTTCGGCCCCGCGCCGCCCATTTCTTGTCGCTGCGAAAAAGGGTCTTGCCGCCAGCGATTCCGCATCGAGAAAAAGTGACTGAGGCGAACCTCCCGTAACCCTCATTTCGAGGCCGTTTTCAACGACTTTTGTTTCGTCGTAGACAAAAAGCAAATTCGCATCCACTTTGATCTAGA
>JAZGFI010000222.1:0-17352 GCA_036479435.1 Planctomycetota bacterium
CTAGATCAAAGTGGATGCGAATTTGCTTTTTGTCTACGACGAAACAAAAGTCGTTGAAAACGGCCTCGAAATGAGGGTTACGGGAGGTTCGCCTCAGTCACTTTTTCTCGATGCGGAATCGCTGCGGAGACCCCATGTCTTAGAGACTGTGAGGGCCGCTCTTAGCGTCTGCGTTCGTTGTTGCTTATCGCGCTTTGGCCGTTTTCGGGCTCTATAGTTTAGCTGCCGCCAAGAGTTTCTTGATATTGAAACGCGATCGCTTGGCGTAGGGGCCGCGGGGCACGCGGCGGCGATCAAGTTCGAACCGTCCCGATTCAAGATCGATCACGTTGCGATAGATCGTAAGCTTGTTGCTCGCAGATTCGATCAGCTTCCAAGCCTCAGCGAAATCCAGAGACTTCGCTCCGCTAAGGCTCTTGCCCTTCATCAAAGACGCGAAGCGATTGCAGTCGTGGCCTTTGTCGCTTCGAAGGCGGTGGTGATTACTGCAGACGACGAACGACCGGTTTGATGCCCGGACGGTTGCGTGCTTTCCGACCTCGTTTGAACTATCAAACTCAATGACACAAGCGCCCGTCTGCTGGGCACTTCTCCAGCTGACCATCAAGTTGCAACCGACAGCAAACTCGAGTTGGCCCAGTTTCTCGCCCAGGCTTTTGCCGAGCGCCAACTGGGGCTTCGCCGTTTCAATAATTTCCTGCACTGCCAAGACGCGCGGTGTAAATTTGTGTTTGCCTGGACGCGCCTTGGTGTAGACGTCGTGCACCGCTACAGAGACACCTTGATCCGAGATCCCCGTCAGGCAACCGGCCATTCCTGCCCAGCCGATGCTGACCCAGCCGTTTTTTTGGCCCAAAGGCGCATGAACGATCACCATCGTTCCCGCCGTCATCTTGGGAGTGCCAAGGTAGTCGAGATTGCGGCCGATGAGGTGAGCGTCTTCGCGGCTGCGATCATCCCAAGCGACAAAGGAAGAGCACAGCAACCCACGAAGATCCGGGATGCAGCAGCTCGCCAACAAGTCATCGACCGAAAAGTCGCGCCCCAAGTCCTTTAGGGTCATCTTGTCGCCGAGTTTAGCCTTCATTCCTTTCTGAACGCCCTTGGCCCAGGCCTTCACCGAGTCGTCGAACAAAAAGCTCGCGCGGATTCGGGGCAAGAACGCGGTGTCCCAAACGATGGGTTTCGGCGCGATGAAGGGGCTAAAGGCGAACTCGACAAAAGTGCCCAGGATGCTTTCAGCCCGCAGGTAGCCTTCGGCGTAGGCGCGTTCCTCGGCCGAACCGTAGAGGTACAAGACCGCGGTGCCATCGATCATCTCAAGGCGTCCGCCCGGCAAGGCCTCCGAGTCCAGGGCGATAGGCGCGGCCTCGGCTGGCAGCGGTTCTTCAGCGGGGGCGCAGCCCAGGGTCCATGCCAAAAGTCCACACCAGAGCAGGGGAATCCGAGCCGACATGATTGTTCTCAAAGGGAGCCCTTGATTTTCTTCGGTGCTTGCGACTGGCGCTTCTCGGCGGACTTTACTTGGGTCTCGCGGTCTTTGGCGATGAGTTCGGCGACGACAGATTTGACAACACCGGAGGGCAAGGCCCGCGTCATCGTCCGCCCCGCACGGGCGATGTTCAGGCCCACAACGTGACCGTGAAGGTCGACGAGCAAACTGCCGCAATCGCGCGCACTCATGACGGTGTCGTGCCGCAACCAGGTCTTGAACCCGTCGCGACGTCGACTGACAAGGCGCGTACGTGAACGCCGAAAGTAACTCGGTAGATTGATAACCGCAGTCTTGGCGCCCAAAATAGCCTCAACCTCAATCTTCTTGCCGCGGCGATAGACACCGATTTTGATCGAGTCGTCGGGTTTGAACTCGCCGATGGCTTCGATCAAAGACTGCTGGCCGGAAATCTTGGCACGCGCCACAAACTCGATGACGTCACCTTCAGCGATGCCCGCGTTGGCGGCGCCACTCTTGGGGGTCACTTCAGTAACCAAGGCACCGCGAGTATGGTTTTCGATCACGACTCCGAGGAAACCACGAGACTTCCCGGAATGCGCCCGTAGGGGGTTTGAGAGGATGCCAACGCCGACGGGAAGTCGGCGATGGCCAGCGGTCGCGAGCCACTGCCCGACCTGCCACTTGTCTTGGAGATGCCATTCAACGGGCTGCAAGTTTTTGGCATCGACCTTTAGCAGTGCGAGGTCGTGCTGCTTCGAAATCCCTGCGACACGTGCTTTCAGATTGCGGCCGTCTTGGAACTCACACACCGGGGCATCATTGATCTCAGAGGCCTTGGTGACGATCCAGCCGTCTCGTCTCACCACCACGCCATAGACTTGGCGACGACGGGATCCCGCGATCTGCACGACCGAGCGGCGTGCCTTGGCGATGACCGGAACGAACAAGTCTCTTAGTTGCGTCCCGTCGCGAAGGGCCTTTTCGACCTTTTCCTGCGAGAACGACGACTCCTGGAGCATGCCGAACGCAAGCGCGCCCATCAGCAGCAAACTCAAGAGGCGAAGCGGGTGGCGATGACCCATCATCGGGACTCTCCCAAGGTAATGGTCTTCTTGAGATTTTTGCCGCCGCGGATGATCTCGACGACCACCTTATCTTTCGGCTCTTTGGCCCGGACGACACGCTGCAATTCCGCAACGTTCGCAGTCGTTGCTGAAGCGATCGAAGTAATAATGTCGCCGACTTTCAATCCCGCCTCAAAGGCCGGGGTGCGACGGTAGACGCGATCGATGAGGCAACCGCGTGGGTCATCACTGACCTGCACTCCGAGATAAGGACCAGGAGGAAACTCACCCTCTCCATCGTCCCAGTTTTCGGCGTCGAGAAGGCGATTCCAGTTCTTGGTGATACTGTCGATCGGCACGTGGTAGTTGAGATCCTCGCGTTCGCGAATTCGACTGTGGATGCCGATGAGTCTCCCCTGCAAATCGAAAAGAGGGCCGCCAGAATCGCCGCTATTGATGATGCAGGACGACTGCAGAAAAGGGCCGGTCGTGCGCCCTATCGTGCCCAATCGAAAAACCGGGGCGCGGCCTTTCTGAAAACCTCCGGGGTGACCCGTAGCGAGGCAAATGCTCTTGCGCTTGAGGCCCTTCGATTTCCCGAGCGCAACAAAAGGAAAGGGACCCTTGCCGAGGATCTTAATCATGCCGTAGTCGGCACGATCCTGTTTTCCGAGCGCCTTTGCTTTGTGGATCTTGCCATCGGACATGACGATATCGATACGGTCGCCAGGACGGCGAAAAACGTGAGCGGCGGTAAGAACGATGCCATCGGCGCTCACGATGACGCCACTACCTTCGAGACCGCGTCCAGCACGAATACCCACGGTGGCGGGGGTCACTTTCTTGGCTACTGCCGTGACTTTCTTCTCGAGCTTCAAGAGGGCTGCCAAGTCAACATCGTGTTGACCGAGGCAAGCTGCGGGCAGCCCTAAGATCAGAGAAAAGATGAAGATCGGAAAAATTCGCTGCATGCGGCCCCTTTCGTTCCAGATCTGTCCTGTGCAAAGCATGCCACAGGCGTACCAGAACATGAACGACGCAGTTGCCAATTCGTACTCCCAAAAAAAGAAACCGGAGCAACTAAAAGCTGCTCCGGCTCCAAAAGCACCGTTTTTTGCCGTTTGTGGGGCTCTATCTGCGGATTCGGATCAACAAGGCAACTCCGTCCTGAACGCCCACAAGCTGCCACTCGCCGCGAAAATAGGCACCATTCAGGACAAATCCCGACTTAACCGGACGGGTCGCGCTGATAGAGGCCGTCTTCCCCCAATCGTTGCCACCCACTTCGAAATCAAAAGACCTGACGGCCGAAGCCGCGCGACGAACGACCAACTCGCCGCTAATCGAAGCTTGGTTTTGGCTAAGGCCCGCGCACTCCAATTCCAAAGCGTAGCCTTCGAATTGAGTCTGCACCTTCACGGCGAGATTGGTGGAAGCCTCCGCAATCTCAGCGTCATAATCTCGAATCTGCAGTTTCTCGCGGCCAAAGACCGAGCGAGTGCGATCTCCCGTCACGAGCGAAAACGCAAAGCGTTCGTCCGCATGGGCCGCCAGCGAAGCAGCATCTGGGCCCGCGCTACCGAGTCTCATCGCCCGCTCTTTCTCGTCGTCGAGATTCACCAGGCAAAGATCAACGTCGACGTTCTTGATCACGGCACGGTGCAACCGGGCCATGATGGTGGCCGCCGCGGATACCTTTTTGCCCTCGTGCCGAACGTACAAAGAGCTGCCTAGCTCGTCGAAGCGATTGTGTTCGATTTCGTCCCACTGCGGATCGACAACTCGTTTGACAGACTCAATGAGGGAATCTTTAGAAAATGGGACGCGTCCCTCGTGTTCAACGAAAACCAGGGCCTTCTCGCTACTATCAGATGCCGACAATTGGAATTCCGGATGCTCCCCAAGGCGAAAGCCCATCGCCCCTAAAGGCAAGAATCCAAAGGAGGCGTCGGCGGCAATCGTGGCGGGACGGTGCGTCGCCCGAATCAGAAAAGTCGAACGACGACTTCCATGTTGAGCGCTCATGACGAAGGCGGCACCAGACTCCAAGACGGCCGACCCGAAGAAGGTGTCAGAATCCACCGTTGGGCTCTGCAGAATAGAGGCCCCCTGAGACGCAACCTTGAGGCTCTTCATTTCAACCATCGTTGCGTCGCGGAGCCCCACTCTGACAAAGATCCCTCCGCCGGGAACCGGGCGCGCGACAACATTCCCGCGCAGTCCGACCCGCACTTCCGCCATCACCGGGTCGCTTACCGTCGCCTTCTGGGCGACTTCAACGTAGTACTTGGAAATGAAGGGAATATTCCGGCCCGCCCCAAACTCCAAACCACGACCGGCAGAAAGGCGCAGCGCGGAAATCAGAGTGGCGCCGTTCTTCAAGGCCGCTACGACTTCTTCGGGCTGCAAGCGGCCGCTCTCGCGGGGCTTTTCGAGCCGGTAAATCTGCACGCGACAATCGTGAGACACTTGGCTCTCAAATTGGGCAAGGAACGCGGGAATCTGCGCGGCGACCTCAGGTCGATTGATGACGAGCAATCCCTTTTCTTGCAGTGAGATGTCGGCACCATCTTGCTCCCAACTCTCGGGAGCAATGAGTTCATGTACCAACTCAAGTACTTGCTCGCGCTCGATCGGACCGTCTTCCAGCTCCGCGCACTCTGGAGACCGCAGGGCCGCGACCAGGGGAAGCGTGGCATCAAACGGGGCGCTCCGGCGTGAGGCGAAAAGGTGATCGGGAAGATCAAATACAAACACCTGCATGTCGCCAGACTGCGCGCTCAAGGGCGTGACGCCGAAAAGGCTGGCAACGATCAGGCATAGACCGACTAGACGTGACATGGAAAAACTCCGGTGGATAAGGACGCCAGCTCAGACGAAATACTCGTCGGGTCGTAACAAGCGAAACGGCAAAGAGCCGGTTTTCAAAACGCGGCGGCGAGGTCATACCGGTTCTCAGGAAGCCGCGAGAGCCTCAGAGATCGCACCGAGAAGTTCCTTGCGATCAAAAGGCTTTTTGAAGGTGCAAAAGACGCCCAGATCTTCGGCGGTGCGCAAATGGTCGGCGGAGGAGATCCGTCCTCCGCCAGAAATGGCGATGATCTTGATCTCTTCGGAAACTTCTCGCAGCTCCAAGATCGTGCTGATCCCCTCTTTGTCCGGCATGATGATGTCGGTGATCACTAAGTCGACCGGGGACGCGCGAAAGGAGCGGACGCCAATGGCACCGTTTCGAGCTTCTTCGACCTCGTAGCCCTCTTGCTCCAAAATCCGCCGCAAAAGCATGCGCACCCCGTCGTCGTCATCGATAACGAGAATACGTGATGCCTGTTTCATGCGGGGCCGGGTCTTTCCTTAGGCGAGAAAAAAGGAGTCAGCAAAGCGAGCGGGATCTTTGACCTTGGAAACAATATCATGGCAAAGGCAAACGCGAAGCCGCAGGCTTCGGATAAGGTCGAAGTCTGGTGAAGAATGTCGTCGAGTGGAATGCCCAAGATGAGCCTCAAGAGCCAAAGCCCAATTCTAATTCTTGTTCTATCTTTGATGATGGCCGGTTTGGCCCCACTGGCTTCCGCCCAAAGTCCATCGCTGGAGTCCGGCCAGCCCAAGACTCCGAAAGTCGCGGAACTCCGTCTGGGGGTTATCGGCGCCAGCATCAGTGCGGGGATGTCGAGTCAGCTGACGATGGCAAAAGCGATGCAGCAGAGCCTCCGTGCCGATCGTAAGGCCCTCGACGCGACCGATGCGGCCAACATCATGACCTTTTTGAATCCGACGGGCATCTCAGCCCAAGCGCTCGCGAGGATGGACAATGAGAAACTTCAGGGGGTCGTCGCGGTCGACTACTTGTTTTGGTTCACCTACGGCCGTCGTTTTGGAGACTACGAAGCTCGCCAAAAATCCTTAGCTTCCGCCCTGGCGGGTCTTGAGGTGATCAAGGTCCCACTGTGGTTGGGCGACATTCCGCACATCACGGACGCCAGCCTGGCGATGCTGCGCGGCAACGCCGTGCCCCCCGCTGAGGATCTAATCAAGCTAAACGCTCAGATCAGAACCTGGGCCGCGACGCGAAAAAACGTCACGATCTTGCCAGTGGTGCGTTGGCTGAAAGACCTTAAGACGGGGCAGCCCGTTCCCGAGTTGAAAGGTAAACCGACCTTCAAACGCAGCGATGTGCTCGCCTCCGATCGGCTTCACCTCACCAAACAAGGCGTTCTGATCGCCGCCCAACTCATCCTCATCGAAATCGCTAAAGGTCCCTTGTTGGGGATGGCCGACATCTTGCCTTGGCAAAAAGCCCTGGCGACGCTCAACCGAAACGCCATGTCCATCGACGTCGCTCTCAAACACCCCGAAGGCCGCGGACAAACCGGATACTTCCTGCTGAAGTGGGAGACGAAGGGATTGGGCCTTCGCGAATTAGTCCCGCTGGCCGACCTCCGGCCCTACTTAAATCCGGTGCCCATCGCTGGTGCCAACCCAATGCTGGTCGACGACATCCCCCTGGCCGGATTAAAACTCCAAAACCTCCGGGTGCGGGCCTTCGAGAAGGAACTCGTTTCCGATTGGGTCCCCATCAAGCTCACCAAGGGCAAAAAAACCAAGGTCACCTTGACCTTGGCGCCGGGCCGCAGCGTCAAGGTGCGCGTCGTCGATGAACAGGGAGCAGCCCTACCCGGCGCCAAGGTTTGGTCGCGCACCGAAAGCCTCGCGCGCGGCCGAAGCCAACGCTCGACCGCGCCCGCCGTCTTCCTTCAAAAAAGCAACCGCGAAGGGCGCGTCACCCTTCGCGGTCTTATGTCTGGATCGCACGACATCGTGGCTTCCTTCGCCGAATCTACCGCAACCCTAACGGTCGCCACCGATTCTCACGACGAGGTCGTCCTTCAGATCTTGGCTATCAATCGTGACGGCCGATAAGTTCGTTCCTTGAGCTGACTAATCTTCGAGGGCGCGGCGTAAAAGGTCACCGAGGTTCGTGCCCGTGCCGTGCGGCTCGTGGTCGTCGCGAACGATATCGAAGTCGGAGTCGTCTTCGGCTTCGTCAACGGAACCGATGACGCGACCGCGCTTGTCCAATCTCGAAAGAGCTAGGCGCTCCTGCTCGGGGTCGACGGAGACGATGCGCAGTTGCATGTCCTCGCCGACTTTCGCCACTTCGCCAACGGTGCGAATGCGTTCACTTGCCAGCTGAGAGATATGGACAAGGCCTTCGATGTCCTTGTTCATCGCCACGAAAGCGCCGAAGGTGGCAATCCGTGTCACCTTGCCGGTGTGCATGGTGCCCACCGGAAACTGGTCAACGACTTCGTTCCAGG
Source organism: Planctomycetota bacterium (assembly GCA_036479435.1). GTDB lineage: Bacteria > Planctomycetota > DRQF01 > JAZGFI01. Next base: position 7,839 of record JAZGFI010000222.1, read on the forward strand.
GGTTGGCTTCGAGCTGCTTCATGCCGAGGCCGATGCGGCGTCCACCCTCTTTGATGTCGAGGATTTGAACTTCGATCTCTTGGCCGTCCGAAAGGACGCTACGGGGATCATTCACGCGCTTGCGCGAGATGTTGGAAACGTGCAGAAGCCCTTCGACTCCGGGCTTTAGCTCAACGAAAGCACCAAATGTCTCGAAGCGCTTGATCGTGCCCTTTAAGATCTGCCCGATGGACAAAGACTTCACTTCTTCGCCGCGCTGAGCCCGCACTTCTACTTCCAAAACGGCGCGCCTCGAAACTAAGACTCTTTTGCGCCGCGGGTCGCACTCGAGAACTTTGCAGATCATCTTTTGCCCGATGAATTGCGAAAGGTCTTCGATACGCGACAAGCCGACGTGAGACGCGGGCATGAAAGCATTGAAGCTTCCGATCTTGAGTTCAAGACCACCGGTGTTTTGCCCGGCGACCTGAAGTTCGACTTGGCTGCCGACTTCGATCTCACTCCAGTCCACCGTCACTTGCGGGTGATGACGAACGAGAGCCACCAGGCCATCTTCGCCTTGGCCGTGGACGAGAAAATCAAACTCCTCGCCGACTCCTGGCGCTTCTTCAAACTCAGCGAGGGAGCAAAGCCCCTGCGAGCGCGGACCCATCTCGACGAAGACATCGTTGCCAGCCACGCGGACCACCGTTCCCTTGGTGGTCGTTGGACGCGGTTCGGCGCTGCGCTCACCGCCCCTCGGGCCACCACGCGGCCGGCCCCCGCCGCCCTTCTTCTTGCGGCGCTTCGGCATTTGCTTTTCAAGAGCGGCTTCCATCTGCGCTTCGATGGAACCCTCGGCGCCAACGGCCTCGTCTACAGGCTTGTTTTTGTCTGCGGCGGGAGCTTTAGCTTCCGTCGGAGCGATAGCTGCCTGCTCTGGTGCGGCGGCCGGCTCAGGAGTGGTTGGAGTTGGGGTAGCCGCTGCAGATTCTTCTGGATTGGAAGGAGCGGGGTTCGTGTCGGCGGGACGTTCGGATTCCGAGTTCATCGCTTAGGTCTTTCGTGGGATCGACAGCCACGGCGGGGCTGACTTGGTCGTGCGGGCTTCGGTAACCCACCGGGTCAATTCTTGTTCGCGAAAAGCTCAACCCATTGGGTTGGGGACTCCATCACCAACAAAGCCCGCCCCCGAAAGACGAACCGATGCCCCAGTTTGCCCTCAGCAACGGGTCCTTGTCCATCTAGCTCTGAATTGAATGCGCGGAATTGTCTAAAAAATGGCCCCGGGAAGACAAAAAAGAACCCGCCGACCGCAGCCGACAGGTTATTTGGGCTCTAAGAGCGTTTTTCAGCCGCGATTACTCGATCTCGCTGCGTTTGGTGACGATGCGGTCCGCAAGACCCCATTCCACCGATTCTTCCGCGGAAAGCCAGAAATCGCGATCCACTGCGCGCTCGACTTCCTCAAGGCTCTTGGTCGTCGCTTCAGAGACGATGCGGTTATAGACCTTCTTAATACGTTCGATCTCGCTGGCGACAATTTCCAGGTCGCTGGCCTGCCCCATCGAGCGCATCGACGGCTGGTGCAGCAAAAAGCGCGCGTTCGCAGAAACAAAGCGTTTCCCGGCATCACCGCCGAGATGGATCATCACCCCGGCTGATGCAGACAGGCCCATCGTGATCGTGCGAATCGGGCAACGGACGAAGCGCATCGCGTCCAAGATCGCGAAACCGCAGTCGGCCGAGCCTCCAGGGGAGTTCACGATGACGGTGATGGGCTTATCAGCCTCTTCCTGCTCCAATACGAAGAGCTGTGAAATGACCGACCGCGCCAGGTCATCATCAACGCCTTTCGACACAATGATGGTTCGCGACTTGATCATGTAGGCGAGCATGGGGTTGCCCCCGCCCTCCTTCTTGTCCTTGTCGTCGTCGTCGAGAAAGACCTCGAACTCGCTCATTTTCGGCTCCTGCCGTGATCTGGGTTTGAAAACCGGGTACCCGCCAGACTAAGGCTGGCCCCAGGGGGACTTTAGCTCCGGTTAGGAACCGGCATCAAGCTTGGGAAAAAGTCCTCTTTCTGTCTCGACCAGCACCTTGTCCTCACTGAATAAGAATCCAAGCCGCCCAGATTCGAGCCAAAAACCGGCAATACCGCGTCAGACACAAAACCACCGCTTAATCCCCTTCTGTACGGCGTCCGACACAAAGCTACACTGGGCTCCGACCAGAGAGGAAAGAATGCCCGAACCACTGTCCCTGTCTCATCGCATTCGAGCGCCGCGCCAACTCAACCTCTACTCCGTCCTCGTGATGGGTTTTTTCTTCGTAGCCGCCCTGATCGCCGTCAACTTCGAAAACCCCACCGGGATTCTCGATGTGTCCCAAACGGTCGAGGGCCAACGCGCGATGGTCAACAATCTCTCGCGGACCGCGGTAACCCTCATCAGCACCGTGTTCGCTTGTCTGTTTTTGGCAATCCCCTTGACCGCGAATATCTACACGCCGCAGCTCATCTCGCTGTTCGTTAAGTCGTGGACGAACCGCGTCATCTTGTCGTTCTTTGTGCTCAATGCCCTCTTCGTTTTGTCGCTGACGCGAAGATCCGTGGACGTTGATGTTCCCGACTACCAGTTTCTGCTCGCGCGCTTGCTCGTCTATGCCACGCTCATTCTGATCATCCCCTACTTGTTTTCGGTGTTTCGATTCCTCGACCCAAAGATGATCATCGCTCGCGTCGCCGCCGATGCGATGGCCGGGATGGAAGGTCGGCCCGGCCGCACCCTCAACTCGCGGCGCGACTTGGTGTCGCAGCGCATCCGCCAGCTCGGCAACATCGCCTTGAAGGCCCTGGAACGCTCGGACCGCGAGGTGGCTTTGTCCGCCGTCAGAGCTCTCGAGGACTGCGACAAGTATTATCTATCGTTGAAGCCCAAGCTTCCGGACCGCTGGTTCGAGATCGACGTCGATCACTTTCCAGGACTTTCGCTTGACGCCTACGAGCTGGTCAAAGAAGACCGCACTTGGGTCGAGATGGAAGTACAACGGCAATTCGGCCGGGCCTACAGCGCCGCCCTCGCCAAGGTCCCCGACGTCATCTCGGCGATATCGCGCGCGCAAGGCCTCTTGGCGCTCGCAGCGGCCCAATGTAAAGACAGTGGCTCGCTTGATCTCGCCGGTCGCCACTTCAACAACTTCTTACGCGAAGCGGTGAAGAAAAAAGACATCCACGCGATCTACGATTTGCTTTACCAGTACCGACTCTTGGCCCGCAACCTTTGGGAACACTGCCCCGAGCGCGTCATCAAGATTGCGGGCTATCTCAACTACTACGCCGGTCTAGCCGTCCAAAGCGGCATGCCCTTCGCGCGTGAACTCGTGGCCCACGATGTCGGTTTGCTCTTGACTGAAGTTGCCGATGACTCCAAGGAATTCGAGGAATTAGTGACGACCTATCTCAATTTGGGTCAGCCGGCTAGCGGCGAAACGATGGACCTGGGAATCCTAAAAGCGCGCCTCGTTGCCGCCAGCCGACTCGCCAACCTCGGCCGTTCGAAAGCATCGGTGGCTCGCATCGAAGAGACTCTCCGCCCCCACTCCGCTCTCATCGATAGCGCGCAGGCGGAACTGCTGGGCCCGCGCGAGCGCTGGTTTTGGGAAGTCACCGATCGGCAGCGTGACTTCAACTACCTCGAAGATGACGAGCGCAAAGAACTGAAGGAGTTCTTGAAGCGCTTGACCCAAGCGCGGACTTAAAGAGAGATCGTGACGCAATGGGCCAAGCCGAAACAAGTACGATCCTCCTCGTCCCGACTCGGCTCGAAGCACACCTTTTGTTTGGTCGGGAACCAAAAGATGGTGAAGCCCTTAAGGAACTGCCGGGCGCACCGATCTTCGCCCTCACCGGCTTCGGCCTGGCCGCCGCCGGCGTCAAGACGGCGAATGCCCTGCACCGCCATCCCGGCATCACTCGAGCCTTTTTGCTCGGCATTGCGGGTAGCTACGAATTGGGCCGCGCCAACATCGGCGAGCTGGTTGCGGCAGAATCTGTGGTGGTCGACGGCATCGGCACCGGAGAGGGAGCCTCCTTCGAGAGCGCCGATGCCTTGGGGTTTCGCCAACTCGAAGACCTGGCGCCCGGTCCCCTGGCGCTCGCTCGCCCCAAAACCGTCAAAACGCAGGGCCGCTTACTGAGTGTCGCCGCCGCCGCGGGATCTTGCGATGAGGCCGCCCAACGTCAGCTGCGCTATCCAAGCGCCCTGTTTGAAGACATGGAGGGCTGGGCCGTAGCGCTAGGCTGCCGCGAAGGAAAAGTCCCCTTGGCCATCGTCCGCGCGATCAGCAACGCCGTTGGCGATCGCAACGCCGGGGCCTGGAAAATCGAAGAGGCGCTTGCCACCTTGCGCCGCCACCTGCCGATCCTACTATCGCCCTAATGCGAATCATCACCTGGAATGTCAACGGCATCCGCGCCGCACAAAAAAAGGGCTTTCTGACCTGGCTGGATCAAAGCGGGGCTGACGTTGTCGCCCTGCAAGAGATCAAAGCCAAGCCGGAGCAGCTCGACGACGAGCTTCTAGCCGGGGCCGGATACTCGGTGGCTTGGAATCCGGCGGAACGCCCCGGCTATAGCGGCACGGCGACTTTTGCCAAAAAGCGTTTGACCGAAACCCGCATCGCGCGCGGCTTCGGCGAGAAACGATTCGACCTTGAGGGCCGCACCCTGGTCACCAAGCACGCGGGTTTTTCGCTCTACAACGTCTACTTTCCCAACGGGAAGAAAGACGACGTCCGCTTGAAGTACAAGATGGACTTCTACGACGCGCTGTTCACCGAAGTCCAAGGCCGTTGTGCGGCGGGCGAAAAGATCGTGGTGTGCGGCGACTGGAACACCGCCCACAAAGAGATCGATCTTGCCCGCCCCAAACCCAATCGAAAGTTCTCCGGATTCTTGCCCGAAGAGTGCGCCAAGATGGATGAGTGGATCGACGCGGGCTGGGTGGACTCTTTTCGCGTTCTCCATCCCGATCTTAGGGACGCCTACTCTTGGTGGTCGATGCGAGCCGGAGCGCGTCAAAAGAACATCGGATGGCGACTCGACACTTTTTTCGTGTCGCCGAACCTTGCCGGCAAGATCAGCGCGTCCGAAATCCACGCCGACGTGTTGGGTTCGGACCACTGCCCCGTGTCCCTCGACTTGAGGACCTAAAATGCCCATCGACATCGACGCCATCCTGAAAAGTACCCGCGGGCGGAACTTCGATGCCTTCGAAGAGCACATCAACCCCGTCTTCGCAAAAGTTCTGCGCACGATCGGTTTCAACCGCTCATGGGTGCGCGCCGAAGGCGCTTACCTTTGGGATGAAGAAGGTCGCCGCTACCTCGACTTTCTGTCGAACTGGGGGGTCTTCAACTTCGGACGGCAACATCCCACGATCACCAAGGCAGTGCGCCAAGCGCTCGACACGGATTTTCCGGGCTGGATTGGCTTTGATGCCCCGGCCCTGGCAGGAGTGCTCGCGGCCGCATTGAAGAAGCGCATGCCCAATCAGCTCGACATCGTCTACTTTTCGAACTCCGGCACCGAGGCGGTCGAAGCGGCCATTAAGTTCGCCAAAGCCGCCACCGGCCGTTCCGGCCTCATCCACCTCAAAAAGTCCTTCCACGGTTTGACCAGCGGGGCCTTGACCTTGAACGGTGAGCCCAATTTTCGACGAGGATTCGAGCCCTTATTGCCGGGCGCGGTCGAAATCCCCGCGAACGACCTCGATGCCCTCAGGGCCGAGCTGGCCAAAGGCGACAAGGCCGCTTTCATCATGGAACCCATCCAAGGCAAAAGCCTGTGGATCGCCGACGATGAATACCTGTTGACCGCACAAGCCCTTTGCCGCGAGCACGGCACGCTCTTCGTTGTGGACGAAGTACAATCCGGGATGGGTCGCACCGGAAAATTCCTAGCCTGCGCCCACACCGTAGGGATCGACCCCGACATCGTTTGCTTGTCGAAAGCGCTCTCGGGAGGGCTCGTTCCCTTAGGGGCCACGATCACCCGACGGCGCATTTACGATGCCGTCTATGACAACATGAACCGCGCCATCGTGCACGCCTGCACCTTTGGCATGGGCAATCTCGCGATGGCCGCAGGTCTCGCATCCTTGACGGTCATCGACGACGAGAACCTTCTCGAGCGCTCTCGGGTGCTCGGCCAGCGATTCCGCGAGGGCTTAGAGGCCATGATGCCGCGTTTCGAATTCATGAAGGGTGTCGTGCAGCGCGGCCTCATGATCGGAATCAAGTTCGGCGAGCCAAAGTCCTTGGGCTTGAAGGCGGGCTGGAAGATGGTCAACAAGATGGACTCAAACCTCTTTTGCCAAGCCGTCGTTATCCCGCTCTTGGACGACCACGGTATCCTCACCCAAGTGGCCGGACACAACACGCCCATCATTAAACTTCTGCCGCCACTGACGATCAGCGAACAAGACGTCGACGACTTTTTGGCCGCCTTTGAGGACGTCATGACCAAGCTACACCGTTTTCCGGGGCCAGCTTGGGAGGTACTCAAGAAACTCGGCAAGCACGCCTTAACCGCCAAGAGCCGCGAAGGGCGCGCCGCCAGTAACTAGAATGCGTGACCGCTTCCTAGCCTATTGCGTCGATCTCGCCCTGAACCGCCCCGCTTTGGTGTTGGGCTTGGCACTGTTGTTGGCCGTTTTGGGCGGCGGCACCGCGATGGCTTTTTTGCGCCTCAATGCCAACACCGACGATCTGATCGCTCCGGATCGTCCCTACATGAAAAGTTACCGCGAATTCCTCGATAGCTGGGGCGACCTCGAACCCATCTGGGTTGTCGTGGAGCACCAAGATCAACCGGATAAGGCCCAGCTCGCGGTCGACGCGCTCGGGTTGGCGCTGCGCGCGGAAGACAATTTTTCCAGTGTCCATTGGAAGATACCCGCGGCCGAACAGGCGGCGATCGCCACCCGCGCGATGCCGCAGAGCGACCTTGACGACTTAGCCGAGGCTAAAGACGCGTTTCCAGCATTGCTGAGTTCGGGCAACACCGGCACGCTCATGCGTGACGCCCGCCAAAGGCTCAACCGCCTGATCGCGGCCGGGGCCTTTTTGGACGACAAACGACAACGGCGCCTTGCCGCGGCGGCCTTTTTAGAAACCGACATCCTGCTTGCGGCTTTGCCTGGCGCGGAACCCAACTCCGCGTCGCCGCGATCGGCAGCGGAGTTCTATCCCCAAGATGAATACCTGAAATCCAACTCGGGGCGCTTTTTCTACTTGCGCGTCGACCCCGACAAAAACTACGGGACCCTCGCCGTTATCGAGGAGCCTCTGGCCAAACTTCGCGCTCGCCTCGCCGATCTTGAAACTCGCTTTCCCGAACTTTCTTTTGGTCTCACCGGCAAGCCTGTGCTCCAGGCCGACGAGATGGCGACGACTGATCGCGATATGACACGAGCTTCCATCGCGGCCATCTTGCTCGTGGCCTTACTGTTCATGCTGATCATCGGTGGGATTGTGCGCCCTTTGCTCGCCGTAGCCTCCTTGTTGATCGCAATCTTGTGGACTTTTGGCTTCGCGACCTTGGCGGTCGGTCAGCTCAACTTATTGAGTGTGGTCTTCACCTTGGTCTTGGTCGGTATCGGTATTGACTTCGGTGTACACGTCGTCGCTCGCTACTTGGAGGCTTCCGCGACGCTCCCACGACGCGAGGCCATTCGGGAGGCGGTCATGCGGTCGGGACGCGGCAACCTCAGTGGTGCCATCACGTCCAGCCTCGCCTTTTTCATGGCGACCCTCACCGGCTTTCGCGGGCTCGAAGAACTGGGAATCATCGCCGGCTCAGGTCTTTTGCTCTGCGCCCTCAGCATGACCGTGGTCTTGCCTGCTCTTTTGAGTTTCGTGCCGCAGCGAGTGGCGAAAAGCCGAAAGACGTCGGGCCCGCCTAATCTGAGCCCCAAGCCGTTCAGCCCAAAAAGAGGTCGCCTCGTTCTGGGCGGGCTCGCCGTCTTCACTATGATCTTGATCGGATTTCTGCCGCGGCTACGTTTTGATGACAACATCCTCGAACTGCAAGCCGCCGACCTCGACTCCGTGCATTGGGAGCGCCGAATCTTGGAGGAAGAAGGCGCTGAAACCTGGTTTGGCGCCTCCATCTCGGTGAGCCGCGAAGAACTCAGGCAAAAAAACGAGGCCGCAGCCGCCGAGAGCGCGATCGGTTCGACCCACAGCGTCTTGGACTTCATCGCGCCCCGTACAGACGAACGCCTCGCACGCCGCGCCGCGATCGCTTCCGCATCCGCCGCGGCCTTCGAAGTCGAGGCGCAAGATGCCGATTGGGATGCCAAGGACCTTGAGAAACTCAGCGCCGCTTACCGACGGCTCGCTCGCCTCGTCGGCAAAAAGTCGGCCGACGACCTCCCGGAGATCCAATCTCGCCTTAGCTCCCTCGAAGCCCTCGCCGCGCAGCCCAAAGCGTCCGTCGACGCATCCGTGGCCCGCGGCATGGATTTTTTCCGCCGCCTCATCCGCGGCAACGCAGCGTCGCTACGAAAAGCCCTCCCCGTTCTCCCCCGCCGCCTTTTTGTTGACGACAACAATCGACTGCTGTTGATGATGCACCCCGCATCAAACATCTGGGACCTTGAGAACATGGAGAAGTTTGTGGCGGCGATGCGCCGCGTGGACGCCAAAGTAACGGGCGCTCCCATCACCCACCTCGAATCGATCCGCGACATGCGCTCCGGCTTTGTCCGGGCCGCTCTCTTCGCCTTCATCGCCGTGTTTTTGGTGATGCTTTTGGATTTCCGCAACCTCGGCCTGACCTTGCTGGCCATCTTGCCCTTAGGTTTGGCGGGCTTGTGGCTCTGCGGCCTAATGGGCTTGCTCGGTCTCTCCTTTAACCTCGCCAACTTCTTCTCGGTCCCGATCTTGATCGGCATCGGCGTCGACAACGGCATCCACCTCGTCCACCGCTGGCGCGAAAACGAGCACGAGCACGAGCACGAGCTAAGCCTCGGTGCCACCCGTCGCGCCGTTCTTATGACTTCACTCACCACGGCCGTCGGATTCGGCTGTCTTGCGACAGCCAGTCACTTGGGACTCCGCAGCCTCGGCTACATCATGGCCCTGGGCAGCCTTTGCATCCTCGCCAGCTCGCTTTTGGTCTTGCCCACTGTCTTTGGCTTTCTACGCCGCCGGCCTTGAGTCTCGGTTAGGTAGTGTAATTCCTGAGGAAGCCGCCCTGGAGATCGCTCATGCACCTGCTCAAAAATCCCACCTTGCTCAAAGATCAGTTTCGCGGCGCCGAGCCCTTTCCGCACATCGTCATCGATGGGCTGTTTGACGATGCCTATCTCGATGCCTTGGTGGCGCAGTTTCCGACAGTCGCCGATGACGTTTGGCAGTCGTTTTCCGACGAGAATGAGATCAAGCGCGGCTATCACTACGAAACACTGCTTCAGTTCGACCTGCAGGCATTTTTGTTCTTGATGAACTCACCGATCATGCTGCTCTTTTT
>JAZGFI010000223.1:0-2592 GCA_036479435.1 Planctomycetota bacterium
ACCTCGCCGGCGTACCGAGCATTGTCTTCGGCGTCTTTGGGCTGGGGTTTTTCTGCTACATCGTGGGGGCCTCGATCGATGACATCTTCTACCCCGAGTACGCACCGAATCCGAAGTTTCGCACGGGTGGGGTCCTGTGGGCTTCCCTAACTTTGGCTCTGTTGACCCTTCCCGTCGTCATTGTCACGACTGAAGAAGCCCTGGCTGCCGTACCCAGCTCGATGCGAGAGGGCTCCTACGCCTGTGGTGCTAGCAAGTGGCAGACGATCCGGAGGATTGTTCTGCCGCGCGCCATGCCGGGCATCATGACGGGTGCCATCTTGGCGATGGCGCGCGGTGCTGGCGAGGTGGCCCCGCTGATGCTCGTGGGTGCCGTCAAGTTGGCGCCGGAGCTGCCCGTGGATGGGATCTTCCCCTACCTTCACGCCGAACGCAGCTTCATGCACTTGGGCTTTCACATCTTCGATCTGAGTTTTCAAAGCCAAAATAGCGAAGCCGCAATCCCCATGGTCTACACCACAACCTTATTGCTAATTGCGATCATTGCATTGCTGAATGTGAGCGCGATTGCGATCCGATCCCGCCTGAAACGCAAGTTCGTCGGTGGTCAGTTTTGAGGAGTCTAATGAACGAACAACAGTTGAGGAGGTCGGACCTTCCGACCGCTAAGCCCGTCATCGTGTCCGAGACGGTTCGCGCCGAAAGTGGCCGACTCGAACGCATCGCGGCGGGCGAGATTTTTCCGACCGTGGTGCATCCGGCGCTTTCGGGACTTGAGTCGACCTTGGCCGTTGAGAACTTTCAGCTGTGGTACGGCGACAAGCAAGCTTTGTTCGACATCAACATGAAAGTGCCGAAGGGCAAAGTCACCGCGCTCATTGGCCCTTCGGGTTGTGGCAAGTCGACCCTACTTCGATCGGTGAACCGGATGAACGATCTCATCCCCTCGGTGCGCTACGAAGGCGACATGAAGCTCGGAGGCGCATCCGTTTATGACTCGAACATTGATGTCATCGAGTTGCGTAAGCGCATGGGCATGGTGTTTCAGAAGTCGAACCCCTTCCCGATGAGCATCTTTGAAAACGTCGCTTATCCCCTGCGGATCGATGGCGAACGCGACAAAATAGTCCTGGCCGACGTGGTTGAACGCAGTTTGCGCGGTGCCGCAATCTGGGACGAAGTCAAAGACCGCCTCAAGGAATCCGCGCTGGGGCTTTCTGGTGGTCAGCAACAACGCCTCTGCATCGCGAGAGCGATTGCCGCCGAGCCGGAGGTACTACTCATGGACGAGCCCTGTTCGGCCCTTGATCCTATCGCGACCAGCAAGATCGAAAACCTCATCGAAGAGTTACGCGGCGACTACACCATCTTGATGGTGACGCACAACATGCAGCAGGCGGCGCGAGCGAGTGACTACTGCGCTTTCATGTACTTGGGGCAGATCGTTGAGTTTGGGCCCACAATGACCCTGTTCAATAAGCCGCTTCTGGAAGAAACAGAGAGCTACATCACCGGCCGTTTCGGCTAAGCGAGGGGACCGATGCACTATCGAATGCAAAGAAAAATCGCCACTTTGAAGCGCGACATCAGATCCCTCGGGAATCTCGTGGGTCAGCGCGTCGAGGAGGCCATTCAGGCGATCTTGACTCGGGACATCGGCCTTGCCGCTGCGGTTATCGCCGGCGACAAAGAAATCGACATTGCCGAGGTCGAGCTGGAGGAAGCCTGCCTGGCCGCGCTCTTTTTGGATCAACCGGTTGCCTCCGACCTGCGATTTATTGTCGCAGTGATGAAGATCAACAATGATCTCGAGCGTATCGGAGATCTGGCGGTGAGTATCGCCGAGCAAAGCCGAGCCCTTGTTGAACTGAATGCGAGCCAAGACGTTCCCTTCGACTTGGAGGGAGAGACCCGGATCGTAACCGGAATGCTCCAGATATCGCTCGAGGCGATCGTCCACATCGACGCCGAATTGGCCGAGAGAGTCTTAGAACAAGATGACGAGATCGATCGTATTCACGGCGAAATGTACGAGCTGGTGCGCGCGGCGATTGAGAAAGAGCCCAATCGCACCGCCGAGCATCTTCGTTACCTCAGCGTCTCTCGTAGCCTCGAGAGGATTGCCGATCACCTGACCAACATCGCCGAGGATATTATCTACACCGTGCATGGCGAGATCAATCGGCACGCCGATCATGGCTGAGTGCGCTTGTTAGAATCAGTGAGTTGATGTCTCGCCTCAAAGGCGGACGAGGTCATCAAGGACAAAGAACGCGAATGGAACCTCAATGACGCAAGAGAGCATCCTCGTCATCGAAGACGAGATCGACATCCTCGACATCTTGGAATACAACTTGGCGCAAGAGGGCTTTCATGTCCTGAAGGCGCTCGATGGCGAAGTCGGCCTGATGTTGGCGCGCGAGCACAATCCCGTCTTAGTTCTTTTGGACTTGATGCTGCCAGGTATGGGCGGCAAGGATGTTTGCCGCAAGCTCAAACAAGATCCCTTGACTCGCGACATTCCCGTGATCATGGTGACCGCGAAAAGCGAAGAAACAGATGTCATCGTAGGGCTCGGTCTTGGGGCCGATG
>JAZGFI010000224.1:0-47532 GCA_036479435.1 Planctomycetota bacterium
TCTAGATCAAAGTGGATGCGAATTTGCTTTTTGTCTACGACGAAACAAAAGTCGTTGAAAACGGCCTCGAAATGAGGGTTACGGGAGGTTCGCCTCAGTCACTTTTTCTCGATGCGGAATCGCTGGCCAAAGCGGTCCTTCATCCACGCACGAAGATCCAGTGCATCCACGCCGCCCAAGCCGTGCCGTTGCCGAATACGAGCACACGATGGAGCCCAGCCTCATACGGCCTGCAGCTACGGCGATGAAATACAAATTCGCCGTAGCAGATCATCACGGTCGTAAAGAGCACCGCACCCAGGATGGGAATTAGGAGCCATTCCGGCCGAGCCACGCCACTGGCTGCCATCATCAACAAAAACAAGGGTGCACCACCAAGCCCCAGCGCGATCAGCTCCCCTTGCCTTTCGCGCTTGCCAACGATGCGACGTCCCGTGACGTGATAATGCCAATCGAGAAACCCGCAAACCGTTGCCGCGATTCCACACGCTCCGATCAGCCACAACTGCCAGGGGATCGTGGATGCGTTTGAAAGATCGGGAAACCCAGTTCGCCCCGAAACGATCATAAGACCGAGGACAAATCCTGCCCCCGGAAGCGCGAGCGAACCGAGGCCGATGATCGTATCGCGAAGGGGGATGTATAAGGTGGTTCGAGAGACCGCATCAAGAGCAACGGACATGGCGACTCCTCCGAAGACACGTACTTTGTGCTGCGCACGATACTTTGCATTGAAAAGTTACGCAAACAGATTCTTCGAATTCCATTCCACGCGACCGGCAAAGGCTCAGCCCGATCCGTCCGCAATCCAGGCTGGCCGGACTGAGCCTTCAGATCATCCAAGCCCAGGGCGGATCGCGGGGCTGTCCTCCCTCCGCGAAACACTGGTCATCCAAACATGCTGTATGGATGACCACAATGACCCGCCTTACGCCTCGTCAAATTGAAGTCTTGGCCTTCATCCGACGCTTTATCGCCGAGAGAGGGTTTGCGCCCACGCTGGCGGAAATTGCCGCGGGGTTGGGGTTTCGCTCGGCAAATACAAATGGGCGGTACCCCATGATTGGCGCTCATGCTTCATCAGACCCTTCGATCCCACTTGGGCAAAACGCTGGCCAAAGAAATGACTGATTCGCTGTCACGCAGCAAAATCGAGACACCGCCGAACGATGTCTAAAAATCTCATTCCAAAACCCGACGGCTACGACACCGTACTGAATGGCATCACCGTGATGCTCGAGGCCGCCCGTCGCGCAAGCGCGCGCGCTGTCAACTCTGTCATGACCACGACCTACTGGGAAGTGGGGCGGCGCATCGTTGAATTCGAACAAGGTGGTGAAGACCGGGCTGAATATGGCGAGAACTTAGTTCGCAACCTGGCGAAGGATCTCACTTCACGTTTCGGAAGAGGTTTTGGCCGTGCCAACCTCTACCAGATGCGAGCTTTCTACAGGACGTGGACCCTAGGAACGCTGAACGACGGGGAAACACGGAAAGTCCAGACAGCATCTGGATTATCTGGATTGGAAGGAAAATTCCCACTGCCCTGGTCCCATTATGTGACCTTGTTGGGAGTCAAGCACGACGGAGCCCGGGCCTTTTATGAACGCGAGACGCTCGCTGGCGGCTGGACCATCCGGCAGCTCAAAACGCCAAATAGGGAGCCAGTTCTTCGAGCGTGCCGCTTTGTCCAAAGACAAAACAAACACACTTAGAAAGGGCGAGAAAGCCAAGCCCAGGGATGCCGTCGCACCCGAAGAGGAGATTAAGGACCCGCTCGTACTCGAGTTCCTCAATCTCAAGGATGAGTACTCCGAAAGTGATCTCGAGGAGGCCCTGATCCGGCATCTTGAGAGTTTCCTGCTTGAGCTAGGCGGTGATTTCACCTTTGTCGGTCGCCAAAAGCGACTGCGAATCGACGACACTTGGTTCCGGGTCGATCTTGTGCTCTACCATCGCCGGCTACGATACTTGGTAATCGTGGACCTAAAACTCGAAGACTTCTCGCACGCCGATGTCGGACAGATGAATGTCTATCTGAACTACGCACGGCGGCACTGGACACACGACGACGAAAACCCGCCGGTTGGCCTCATTTTGTGCGCCGCAAAGAAAAAGGAGCTGGCGGAATACGCCCTGCAAGGCATCGAGAATACGATGCTCGCCACTGAATACCGCACGAGACTTCCCGATGCCGGGGTACTTGAGGAAGAGCTCCGAAAGCGTCGCGAAGAACTCGAGTACCACGGGCTGCCCCCTTTGGCAGCAAAGAGCGAAGGCGGCATTGATGAGTGACCTATCTCACAGAGCCCCGGTGGACCAATAAGGATCGCCGGACTAAGCCTTCGGATCACCCAAGCCGAGGCTGATCGCGGGGCTGTCCTCCCTCCGCGAAATACTGGTCATCCGAACATGCTGCATGGATGACCACAATGACCCGTCTCACGCCTCGTCAAATTGAAGTCTTGGCCTTTATCCGGCGCTTTATTGCCGAGAGAGGCTTTGCGCCCACTCTGGCGGAAATTGCCGCGGGATTGGGGTTTCGCTCGGCTAATGCCTCGGCTCAGCACGTTCGTTTGCTGGTGAAGAAAGGGGCGCTGGCGGTCGATCCGGGGGTGGCGCGGAGCCTGCGGGTTTTGGAGGCGAAGGACGATTTTGGCGACGGCGCCAGCAACTCGAGTGCAAACTCGAATGCCAATTCGAGTGCTAATTCGGATGAGGAACGCGGGCTACCTTTGATTGGTGAAGTCGCGGCGGGCCAGCCGATCCTGGCTCAAGAGCAGATCGAAGGGCGCGTTGATGTGCCCGGAAAACTGTTTCAACCGGGAGCCAACTACCTGCTGCGGGTGCGCGGCGACTCCATGATCGACGCCGGATTGCTGCCGGGAGATCTGGTGGCCGTACACCGGCAAAGCGAGGCCCGAGACGGACAGATGGTCGTGGTGCGGCTGGCGGATGAAGTCACGGTCAAGTATTGGAAAACACCTGACAATATAGTTCGACTGGTGCCGGCCAACGCGAATTACGAACCCATCGAAGTCGACCCTCGGCGTGAGTCGGTCGAGATTGAAGGTTTAGTGGTCGGTGTGTTACGGCTTGGCTCCAAAGGGATTTCACGAACATGACCGGATTTAAGGCCAATGATGAGGCTCCGAAATCACCCGATCGAGATACTGTCATGTGCTTAAGGTCAGCACTCGCTCGGCGGGCAGGCCCATCCTTGAGCCCGACGGCCTCGCCGGGGCCGCTCGCGTTGCAACACATGACAGAATCAGGATCCGCTGAGAACAATCCGCTCAGCACTTTGTTCCCCGAGGGCTTTGCGCGCGCTTGTTTGCACGAAGTTTGCCTGAATCGCGGAGGCGATGGAGGGCTCGAAGCTTTGTTGCCGAGCCTTTTGAGCGCGGTGTCGCCAAGCGGCTCGGCCGCGGCGTCAAGCCCTTCAGATCGATCATCAAGTCGCCGCCCGGGGCTTTGCTTTTGGATTGCCGGATCGAGCCGCAATCTGCCCTACCCTCCCGCTCTCGCCGACTGGGGTGCTGACCTTTCGCGCTGGGTTTTCCTCAACCCAGCGGACCGAGCGGGGCTTTGGGATGCACTGGAATTAACCCTCGCCTCCGGCCTCGCCGAGCTCGTGGTGGGAGTTTTGGATGAGGCCCCTCTCAGCGTGTTGCGACGCCTGCAGGTGGCGAGCCGGCGTGGGGGCGGCGCGGCCCTTTTGATCCGCGGATCTCAACAAGCCGCCGCCGCTTCGGCCGCTCCCCTTCGCCTCAGCCTTCGCGCTGAAGTGGCGCTCTCCCCCCGCCGGCGGCGCGTCCGCATCGAAGTCTTCAAACGTCCAGGGATGGGTTACTCCCCTCCCCTTAGCTGGGAGTGGGGTTTGGATGCGCTGGATGCACCTCCGCATGCCCGACTTCGCGATCGATCGTCAACTGCGCGCTCAAGCGGACGCGAACACGACTCGACTCGCGCTTTCGGCGCCTGAACGCGGCCGCGATCTCATCGTCGCGGCGAGCCCCGCCGCTTGTGCCTGCGGAGTTCGGGCCCGGCAAACGGCGAGTGCTGCCCGTGCGCTCTGCGCGGGGCTTCAGGTCCGCCCCTACGACGATGAGAATGATTGCAGCGCTTTGGAAGCTCTCGCGGCCCAGTTGATCTGCATCAGCCCGGACCTTGCGCTCGATCCTCGCCTGAGTGGCTCACAACGCGGCATCTTTGTGGAGATCAGCCGCACCCAGGATCTTTTTGGCGGCGAACTCGCCACCCTTCAAGGCGCGCACCGCTTGGTCCACAAACTCGGGTACCGCGCGGTGGTGGCAGTGAGCCCGGGTTTTGCGAGTTCACGGATTTTGAGCTGGAGCCAAGCCAAACTCCCCCTGCGGATGAAAGAAGGCGAGGCCCGCAAAGCTTTGGGGCCTTTGCCCTGGGCCGCTTTGGAATTGCCGAGCGCCAAAGCGCGCGACTTGCAGGAACTCGGCGTTCAGACTTTGGCAGACCTATTAGCCCTGCCCCGCGCCGGACTCGCCGCACGCTTCGGCGACGAGGTCGCCAAAGCCTGCGACCAGGCCTTGGGAGAAGGCGGCGGCGATGAGCAGCTCCCCCGCTTCAAAGCGCCGAAGATCTACCGCGAACGTTTGGAATGGTGGCCGCCGCGCGGCGACCTCGGCCCGATTCTCTTTGCGGCCAAACGACTTTTTGATGCCGCCGAGAACTGGCTCAGCGCCCAGCAAAAAGCCCTGGTGGAGGCACGACTGACCATCGGGCTCAGCGAAAAAGGACAAAAGCTCCCGCTCAGATTACGCCCCTCCGCTCCCCTTGCCAGCGCTGAAAGCTTGAACCGCTTGCTGCAGTCGCGGCTCGAATCCATCGAGCTGCCCGCCGCAGCCGAAAACGTCGAGTTGTTGTTCATCGAAACGAGCTCGCTTTGTGCTGAGCAAGGTGAACTGTTTGAAGCGCCTCAGCGCGCTTGGCAGCAAGAGAGCTATCAGCTTTTGGATCGCCTGCGTGGACGCTTGGGCGAACATCGTGTTTTGCGGGCTGAACTTTTGGCCGAGAGTCGTCCGGAATACGCCTTTGCCTGGCGAGAGTTTGGGGGCGCGGGGCAGACTTTTGAATCCAAGGTAAAGACCTTAGTCCCCTCGCTACGCCGCCCGCTATTCCTTGAGTCTCCGCCGCGCCCTCTGCAGGTAAGTTGCGATGCTGCTGGCCGCCCCCAAAGTATCGAGAAAGGACCTCAGCGAGGGCCTCTGCGCTGCGCGAGTGGCCCTGAGCGTATCGAAGGGGGTTGGTGGGAAGGTCGGCCGGTCCGGCGCCACTACTTTGAGGTGGAGACGAAAAGCGGCGCCCATCTTTGGATTTTTCGCGATCTGTTGAGCGGCGCTTGGTTCCAACACGGGACCTTTGACTGATGCGCGATCCGGTAGATTTCAAAGCTCATCCTCATCCGGCGCAACGCGGGCAAAAAGATGCTGATGCAAGCTTCGAGAACGCGGGGAAGCCGAGGTTTGACAAGTCGGCACCAAGGGCGGGCCCCGCCTACGCCGAGCTCTACGCTCAGAGCAACTTCAGCTTTTTGCGCGGCGCTTCGCACCCGGACGAACTCGTCGCGCAGGCCGAAAATCTCGGCTACACCGCCTTAGCCCTTTGCGACGAGCAAACGCTCGCTGGCGTGGTGCGCGCCCACAGTGCGGCCAAAAATATCGCCTTCCCCTTTATCGTCGGAGCTGAAATCCACCCAATAGGAAGCCCTCGCTTGGTGTTACTCGCTCCGAATCACACCGCCTACACCAAACTCTCTCGCTTAATCAGTCTCGGCCGAACGCGGGCGGATAAAGGCAGCGCGAAGATTTTCCGCGACGACCTCGATCGTTTTCGCGAAGGCTTACAAGCCATCTTGGTGCCGCGCGACCGTGCTTTAAGTCCGCGCACGACAAAAAATGAGGTCGACGCAGAAGCTGAAGCTTTGCGTCCTTTGCTGGAGATCTTCGGCGACCGCTGTCATTTAGCGGCGACGCTTAGCGAAGGACCCGACGACGAAGCCAAGCTCAAGCGTTTAGCACAGCTCGAAACGACACTGGATTGCCCCTTGGTTGCCGTGGGGGCCACCGAGGCGCACAGCCTAAAGCGCCGCTCCTTGCGAGATGTTTTGGTCGCCTTGAATCGCAAAACAAGCATTGCGGCGCTCGCGGGGTCTTTAGCACCCTTGCGTTACTTGCGAACCCGCGAGCATCTCGGTCGGCTTTACCGCGATCGCCCTCAGCTTCTTCAACGCAGCGTTGACCTGGCGGCTCTGTGTAAGTTCTCGCTCGACGAACTCCGCTACGTTTATCCCGATGAAGTGGGCGAATACGACCTCGCCACCTTAGTGGCGCAAACCGCCGCGGCGCGCTGGCCCGAAGGCGTATCCAAAAAAGTTCAGGGCCTCATCGACTACGAGATGAAGCTCATCGCCGAGATGCGCTACGAAAGCTACTTCCTCACCATCTACGACATCGTGCGCTTTGCGCGTTCGCGCGGCATCCTTTGCCAAGGGCGCGGGAGTGCCGCGAATTCGGTGGTCTGTTTTTGCCTCGGCATCACCAACGTCAATCCTGAGCAGTTTGAAATGCTCTTCGAGCGTTTTATCTCCAAAGACCGCAATGAGCCGCCGGACATCGACGTCGATTTTGAACACGAACGCCGCGAGGAAGTCCTCCAGTACGTCTACGAACGCTATGGCCGCGAGCGCGCCGCCTTGGCCGCCACGGTCATCAGTTATCGCGGGCGCAGCGCCGTAAGAGATGTAGGTAAAGTCATGGGGCTTTCGCTCGACCAGGTCGAACGCTTGTCCAAAAGCATCTCCGACCGCCACTCCCACGGACGTTTCGAAGATGAGCGCATCCTCGAGGCGGGCTTAGATCCCAAAGACGAACATTTGCAGCGCATCTTGAAGCTCGTGCGCGAGATCCGCGGCTTCCCCCGCCATCTGTCGCAACACGTCGGCGGCATGGTCATCACCCAGGGGCGGCTCGATGAGATCGTCCCCATCGAGAACGCGGCGATGGAAAACCGCAGCGTCATCCAGTGGGATAAAGACGATTTGCAGGCTTTGGGGTTGATGAAAGTCGATTGCTTGGCCCTCGGTATGCTCACCGCCATCCGCAAAGCATTTGCTTTGATCAAAGACTATCGCGGGCGAGATTTAACCCTCGCCACCGTACCTCGCGAAGTACCCGCGGTTTACGAAATGGCGGGGCGCGCCGACACGATTGGCGTGTTTCAGATCGAAAGCCGCGCACAGATGGCCATGCTTCCGCGCTTTTTACCGAAGTGCTTTTACGACCTCGTCATCGAAATCGCGATCGTTCGCCCCGGCCCCATCCAGGGTGGCATGGTGCACCCTTACCTGCGCCGCCGCGCCGGGCGCGAGAAAGTGGAGTATCCTTCCGAGGCCGTGCGCGGCGTCTTAGGGCGCACCTTGGGAGTTCCGATTTTCCAAGAGCAAGTGATGAAGCTCGCCGTCGTTGCCGCGGGGTTTTCGCCCGGTGAAGCCGACCAGCTCCGCCGCGCGATGGCCGCTTGGCGCAAGCGCGGCACGATTGGGCACTTTCGGGAACGGCTCCTTAGGGGCATGGCCGAGCGCGGTTATCGAGAGGATTTTGCGGAGGCTTTATTTCGACAGATCGAAGGCTTCGGCGAGTATGGTTTCCCCGAAAGCCACGCCGCGAGTTTTGCCCACCTCACCTACGTTTCCCTTTGGCTCAAACGCTTTGAACCCGCGGCTTTCACCTCTGCCTTGCTGAACAGTTTGCCGATGGGTTTTTACGGTCCCTCTCAACTCATTGGCGATGCGCGCCGGCACGGGGTCGATGTCCGTGCGGTCGACGTGATGAAAAGCGGATGGGATTGTCATTTAGAGATTGATGAGAACGACGATGCCGAAGCCGATGACGATGGCAAAACAATAGATCGCAAGGCGCTCTCTCCCTCGTCCGAGAGCCCAAGCCTTTTGCCTTCGCGCTACGGATACGGCGGCCCCGCCTTGCGCCTCGGCCTGCGCACCTTGCGCGGCTTTGCCAAAAAGCGCGCCCAAACTTTGATCCGCGCTCGCAAAGAACAGCCCTTCCGTTTTGTTGAAGACTGCGTGCAGCGCTCGGGGCTCAACCGCCGCGAGGCCGCCCTTTTGGCCTCCGCCGGAGCCTTCGATGCGCTGAGTCAGCATCGCCGCGAAGCCTACTGGCAAGCGGGTTCCCCCCGCGTCACGGCTCCACTTTTTGATGCCGAGGCCCTTCGCGAACCCGCCCCCAACCTGGCCGAACCCAGCCTCCGCGAACAGGTTTTTGCTGACTACCGCAGCTTGGGCTACTCCTTGACCAGCCATCCGGTGGCTTTGGTCCGCAAAGAACTCGACCGCCGGCGCATCCTCGGCTTCAAAGCTTTAAGCGCTGTCGATTCGGGTCAGCCGGTGGCGGTAGCCGGTCTTTGCATTTGCCGCCAAAAGCCTGCCACGGCCTCTGGCATCATGTTCGTGACTCTAGAAGACGAGGACGGAGCCATCAATGTCATCGTTCGAGTAAAGGTCCAAGAGCGGTTTCGCAAAGCTTTGTTGGGAGCGACTTTCATGATGGCGAAAGGGGTCTTGGAGCGAGCAGACGGGGTCACGCACCTGATGGCGGGCTATCTTGAGAACATGGATTTTCTGCTCACTAGGCTCGACATCCCTTCCCGTGATTTCCACTGATGGTTCGAAAAGACCTAAGCATTGACTCTGAGAAGCCAAAGCGCCAAGCTGTGGCAACGATTCGTCGCCGTAAACACTTAAGGGCCCCAGGGCTCTGGACTTTGCGCCCCCATCACCCAGGGTCATAAGGACGTCTTTGTTGCCGCCCAAGTCCAAAAAGTCGATCAAGCCCATCTATCCCGGAGGAGCCCATGACTCGCCAGTTTACGATCCCAGGGATGACCACCGCCGCCTTGTCGGCCGTGCTCATCGCCGGATTCTTTGCGCCCATGACCTTTGCGCAAGGCACTCGGACCGAAGTCACGAGTACCCCGCTTCACCTCGTCATGAACGGATCTGTCGCCAAGACCGATCAGAACGAAACGGATTTCGAAACCGTTGATATTGACCTCGACGGCGACCTCGACGTCGTGGTCGGTCGCAAGACGCCTTTCACCTCATCGGTTGTCGGCCTCCCCAATGTCTTGTTGATCAACGACGGCGCGGGTCACCTCACGGACGAAACGGCTACCTACACCAACTGGAATGCGGTCATCGACCGCACCCGTGAAGTGAAGCACGCCGACATGAACAACGACGGCTGGCCGGACATCATTTTCTTCAACACCGAAAACGAATCGACCGCCATCAACTTGAACCTCGGCAACGATGCCCAAGGCAACTGGTTGGGAATGGCGAGCACCTCAACTTTGCTCGGTGCTACAAACGGCAACTTCAACTTTTGCGGCGGCACGGCTTTCGACTACAACCTCGACGGCTTCATGGATCTTTACCGCGTCAACTACAGCAGTGGCAGCGTCCCCTCTTCCGCGGGCGACGACCTCATGCGTCAAGACCCCTTGAACCCCATGACCTTCATCGCCACCAACTCGGCCATCGCGCCATTTTCAGGTGGCGCCTTGTTCACGCAGCAGCAGAGCTTTGGAACCCGCGCCCAATCTAGGATGCGCGATGGTTCTATCATGGATCTCAATGGCGACGGATTCGTCGATCTTAAAATCGCCGGATCGGGACGTTCGGCCGCAACTTTCTCGGACGGAATGGGCGGCTTTTTCGGTTCGAAGAACTTGAGCGACGTCGGCACAAGCTACGACTCCGTGGCGGCGGACTTTGACAACGACGGCCTCCCCGACATCATCAAGATTCGTGACGGCAACGACATCTTCACCAAGAACATGGGCGTCGCCCCCGACGGCACGATCCTCGAAGGCGCTTCCGAAGTGTTGGGAGCAGGCTCGGTTTCGGGCGGTTTTGGTGCCAACCCCAGCGTTTGCGATTTCGACGGTGACGGCCTCCTCGACGTTTTCGTCTGCCCCGTCGACGTCGATATCCCGAACTGCGGCAACGGTATCACCACGAAACTCTTCATGAACACCGGCGCTTCTCCGGGTCGATTCGTGGTATCCACCACTTTTACTCTTCCCGATTCGGTCTTCGACATGGCCACCGAAGACTTTGACGGTGACGGCCTCCCCGACGTGCTTCTTTCGGGCTGCAACGGAACCGGTTGGCACTACTACGTCTCCGACCCCAATGCCCAAGCCGGCGGAGACTTCGAAGTGGTCTTCATCCCCGCTGGCGCAGGTCTTGATCTGACCATCCGCAACATTCCGGTGCACAGCGGCAACTTCCGTACGCTCTACAACCTCATCTCCTTGGATCTGACCCAGCCCATCGGCAGCGGCCCGATCTTAGGAATGCCCGGCGATGTTGTCGGCCAGTTCAACGTGGGTCCTCCCTTCAAGACCTTCTTGGCCCCGAACGTGGACGAGTACGTGTTCTTCATCCCGCCTGTCGTCGCCGCCCTGGGGCTTGACGTCCGCACCATGTCGATCGCGATCGATGCTGGCACGGGCAACATCGACCTCACGGAGATCACCGACACACTCGCGAATCCCTAGGTCGAGTTCGCCAACTAAATTTTGTTTCAGAGCAGGCCCCGCGTTTTCGCGCGGGTCTTTTTGCTTTTGGAAAAGCTCGGCCGACGCGACGACTTGGTCTTGGGCCTTTTGACCGGCAACTATGAGTTCAGTGGTCGCATGAAGCTCAAAGCCTGCGGCGTCAAGAATGCTGCGTTTACACTCGGCGCCTTTGGGGAGGACGCTTCATTTCCTCACCCCCATCGCCGAAATCTGCCGCCAGTAGCGCAGCGGCGCTTCGAACTCAGCTTCGGTCATGCGGCTGAGAACACCATCATCATTGGTGACACGCCACACGACGTCGATTGCGCTCATGCCCATGGCTTGCCGGCTCTTGGGGTCGCCACCGGCACCGCGAGCTTGGAAGAGCTAAAGGCCGCTGGCGCGGACTTGGCGATCGAGGACCTTAGCGACGTAAACTCCGTCTTCGATTGGATCGCTAACGCTTCTCGAAGATAACGAAGCGACCGTTTTGGCTGTCGTTTTCGAAGCCGAACTTGCCCAGAAAATCCATGCCCAGCAAACCGCGCTGACCCGTACCCGGCAAGTCGCCGACGATGACGCTGATGTTGGCGACTTGGAGCGCACCCACGCCAAGGCTCGATACCGGTGTGTAGGGCAAGCGGCGCTCATTTCCTGCGGTTTGCACTCGAACGTGTGGCACGCGATTGCTGAGGTCCAACCCGGCACGGCGGCCGAGAATCTCGGGAACAAAACTCGAGGTGGCCCCGGTGTCGATGATGAACTCTCCACGGAAGCGGCCATTGATCGTGACTTCGGCGATGATGGATCTGGAACCTGGGCGGTAGTCGATGACAACCTTGCCGGGGCCCTCCGCGAAACGGTAGGCCCGTTTGGCTTTTTCATTCAGTTCATCAGCACGAGCGGGATCAAGGGCGAGAGCGTCTTCGAAGGCGGCTGCCGCGGTGGCGTAGTCGCGCACTTTGAGCAAAAGATCACCGTAGAGGGCCCACATCACCGCGTCCCCATTGACCTCTCTTCGCGCTTCTTCTAAGACCGCCAAGGCATCTTCAAGTCGCCCTTTGGCGACGAGCGCATCGGCCCATCGACGGTAGACGCCGGTCTTCGCGACGTCCAAGTTCCCGACCCGTTGTGAATTTAACGACCAGGCCGTGCTGAAGGCCTCGAGGGCACGGCGGTATTCGGCGTGGGCCAAGGCGGTGTCAGCGAGGTCCAAAAGAAAGCTGACGTCGTCGGGGAAATCAAGGAGCGCGTCGTCGAGGGCTAGCAGTCTTCGAACCCGGCGGGTGCGGGGGATGTCGTCGAGAATGCCCGCGTGGGCGGCGAGCCAGCCTTTGTCGTGGCGCGGACGCCAACTCGTATCAAGCCGAAGCGCGCGTCGAAAAGCCTCGATCGCGTCTTCGTAACGACGCTCGGCAAGGGCTTTCGTTGCTCGCGCCAACAAGGCGGCAACACTGCCCTCGTAAAACTGGCGCTGGTAGTCGCCGAGGCTGAGGTCAATTCTCTCGCCCACTTCGAGCAAATCGGCGGTGATGCCAAAGGCGGCGCGACGCGCCTTGGCTGGCTCGCCAACCCGCAGAGCCGGAATGAGGCCGCACACGCGCCCGTCTTTTTTACGGATGACCACCGCACCAACGGCGGCGGCAGCACCGTCGAGATCGAAGGCGGTCCGGCGCCGTAGGTATTGGCTCGGCCCTTCGACGCGACCAGAGCGGCGATCCAGAGCAGACGATTCTGGCTCGGTCCACGACAAAAGCCACACGCGTTCGCCAGCAGCAGCGAGCTTGGTCACCGGCTCAAGATATTTCGCCGCGTCTCCTTCCAAAGTCAAAAGAGCCAACTCCGTCCCCGGCAGTCGTGAGTACACCCGCTGCACCGCGTTATCGGGTCCCCTAAATCCCAGCGCCCGCGCCGAGTAGGCGCCAGAGAGAAAATGCAAAGGCACGAGAATTCTGCAGGGTGCTCGGCCCAGCAAGACTGCGGGCGCCTTGCCGATCTTGTCGCCATTCGAGCCGAAAAACTCGACGCGGCCGATCAGGCCAGAAAACTCACGGCGGTCCAATGGGCCCTTGGAGTCGGAATCCGAGCTCCCAGGGGTCGCTAAATCTCGGTCAGCGACTCGGTCATCCACGGGGAGACTTTTTGCTTCAAATCTGCCCTCCTCAGCGAACGCCTTCGTCCTATCTTGAGGCCCAGACTTCAGTTCTAAAAGATCCGGACCCACACTATCCTTCGTCGCCGCCAAGTCTTTCCAACACCAACCCAGCGGGAAACCCAGGATTAGGGCCCCAGCGATGAAAACCAGCAGGTGAGAGACGACGGAACGCATGACAATCCAAATCTCAGAAAAGAACTGGGGTCCCCGAGCGGCACAAAGCCGGTCAGACCGCCCGTTAAGGACAACATAACGCCTCGGGAGTATCCCCGGTCCTAATTGGATTCTTTTGACTTATGGGGACCCAAGCGACACAATATTGGGGTTGCTGGCTGGGTCCATAGGGCCAGCCGACCATCACCCACACAATGCCCGTTATTGGGAATGAGGTTCGGCGTCCCCTTGGGGAGCGAACCTCCAACTCTGCTCTGATGCTGCTGAGATAAGATCGCAGCGTAGCGGATCGAATGAAACACCTGTTAGGGACTGGAGTTCAGCAAATGGCAAAATTCAGGATGGCGCGCTTCGCGATCGCCTTGATCGCCTTCGGAATGTTTGCGTCCTTCGCGGCCGCACAAGTGACGAGGACGGACGTGACCAACACGCCCAACCACCTCACCATGAATGGCCTCATGGCGAAAACGGATGGCAACGAAACGGACTTCCTTTCGGTTGACATCGACATGGATGGTGACAAAGACGTCATCATCGCACGCAAGACGCCGTTTACGTCGAGCGTCAATCCCCTTCCCAACGTGCTGTTGATCAACGACGGCGCCGGTCACATGACCGACGAAACCGCCAACCTTACTCAGTTCAACGCCAATGTTGACCGCAGCCGCGAAGTTCTTTCCGGCGACCTCAACAACGATGGCTGGCCCGATGTGATCGTCTTCAACACTGAAAACGAACCCACCAAGATCTACTACAACCTTGGCAACAATGCCCAAGGCATTTGGCTGGGGCTCGGTGTAGCTACCAACATCGGTTCAACCGGGAACTTCAACTTCTGCTCCGGCGCGCTTCTCGACTACAACGTCGACGGCTGGTTGGACATCTACCGCGTTGATTACTCAAGTGGAGCTAACCCCTCTGCGCATGGCGACGACCTTTTGGAGCAAAGCTCCGCGACGCCCGGCACCTTCAGCAACGTCATTAGCCTCATTCCGGCGATGGTCAACCCTCAAGGTGCTACGGGAATCTTCCCCTTTGAAGGTAACCAGGTCATGGCTACTGACATGAATTTCGGGGCACGCGCTCAGGCAAGACTCAGCGACGGCTCGATGCTTGACATCAATATGGATGGCAACGTCGACATCTTCGTCTCCGGTCGCGAGAAAACCCGCGCCACCTACTCGGACGGCATGGGCGGCTTTTTGATCTCCCAGGAGTTCTCCTCCGTCAGTGGCAACACCTACGACGGCAGCATGCGCGACATCAACAACGATGGTCGCCCCGACGTCATGAAGGTCGAAGACGGCTTTGACGGCTGGAGCGCCAACCTGAGTACGCTCCCTGACGGCTCGATTGTCGAATCCGCCAACGAAGTGGTTGGTGCGGGATCGTCGTCGAACGGCTTCGGCGCCAACTCAAAACTCGTTGATTGGGATGGCGATGGCAACGTGGACGTCTTCGTCTTCGACGTCGACATCGATATTTCCAACTGTGGCTTCGTGCAGGGCGCCAAGCTCTTCCTCGGTGACCCCGCGGGCTCGCGCTACTTCACCCAAAACACCGCCCTCAACATGGGCGCAGGCATCTTTGACGCCGCGATCGACGATTTCGATGGCGACGGCATCCTCGACTTCCTCGGTTCGGACGGTTGCGGTGGCTCACAAGGCATCCGCTACTTCGTCTCCGACCCCAATGCGCTGGCCGATGTCTTCGAATCGGAGTTCGTGCCCAACGGCGCCGGCCTCGACTTCAACGTCAGCAACGTTCCGGTCCATAGCGGCAACTTCCGTCGCCTCTACAACCTCTTCTCGCTGGACTTAAGCCAGCCGCTTGGCGCCGGGCCCATCTTGGGCATGCCCAGGGATATCATCGGCCAGTTCGCTGCGGGCGCGCCCTTTAACAACGTCATCGGGATCAACCAGACGAGCTTCAGCTTCTTCATCCCGCCGGTCGTCGTGAACCTCGGACTTGACGTCCGCACGATGTCCATCGCCGTCGATCCGGGTCTTGGCATCGTCGATCTCACCGAGATCTACGACGAGATTAGCCCGAATCCCTAAGACGAGCGGGAATCATCCCAAACGCAAAGCGCCCATTCTCATCGGAGAGTGGGCGCTTTTCTTATCTCGGCCAAAAGGGACTTATCCCTATCTTATTCTTGGTCGGGCTCCGAGATCTCCGTGAGGTAATCACAGACGGTGCGCGTCAAAAACTCATAGCTCGCCGTCAAGCCGGACGTCAAAGGGTCGAGGTCGACCTGCTGGATCGGTGCCGTCGCCACTCGCGTTGCCTCAAGAAACAAAGATCGCGGATCGCGCCCAAAAGACTCGACCCGAATATTGTGGACCGCCGGATCAAGCGGCGGGTTCGCCGGAAAAGCCAGCCTGAAACCCAGCAGGTTTGGTTCGCGCCCAAAAGCCGATTCTTCGAACTTTGGAGCGCCCAGCAAACCAGCCAGAAAAGCGCGGCTGTCACCCTGCCCCCTCACGCTGACGAGGCAGCGCATCGTGGATTGGAGCACCGAAAACTGGGGGATTTTCAATTCATCCATGGAAATCTCGACGATCTTGCGAGCCCTTTCCAACCAGTCATCGAAGCCGACGCGTGGCCATTCGTCGCGGATTTGCAAACGATCCGGAAAAAAGGCCAAACTTGTGTGGGAAGTCTCACCTGATTCGCTCTGACCAAAGACAGTGGACATCTGAGCCCCACCGTTTTGTTGATTAAAATTTTGATAATTGAGACCGCTCTCTTTAGCCAACCGTCCGTAGAGGGACTGCAAAGCCTCAGAGCTGAACCGCAGCTGAGGCTGCACAAGTTCGCAAATAAAAGCAATCGACCGAGGGTCGCTGAGCATGGAAGGCCGGGCCCTTTCCGCGGGATGTGGTGGCGGCAAGTCCGAAAGGACGAACCGCAGCTCGGAGTAAAATGGGAATCATCCAGGCTGTGATTACTGTATCCGCGTTGGGCGGAAGGGAAAACCGACCCTCATGCCACTTTGTTTGGGTCGCCTTGGCGCTCATCGTCGTGTCCTGCGGTGGCGGCGAAAGCGCCTTCAGGGTTGACTCTATCGAACCCGCCACCGGCAAGATCGCCCAAAACGAGCCCATTGTCATCGGCTTTAGCGCCGAGATCGCGCCCGATGCGTTTTTGACCTCATTGGTGACCCTTCACGATTCCAAGGGTCGACCGATCCCCTACTCCCCTCAGATCAGCGGGCGCAGCCTTTTGTTGCGACCGCGAAGCAAACTTTCTTGGCCCCTTAACGCCGAGATGGAATTGGTCATCCAAAAAGGCTGGGCTCTTTCTTTGGAGAGTGTTGATGGCCGAACCTTCGACACGGAGTACCGCACTCGGCTCACGGTCGAGGCTCGCTATCGAGACTATGGTGACCCCTTTGAATTGGTCGAAGTTATCCACCCCCGCAGTGGCCGCCTCGGCCCAGGGACGGCTTTGGTCTTGAATTTTAGCCTTCCTGTCGATCCGACCTCGGTGGCAAAGGCCTTTAGGATCAAAGACCATCAAGGTGGTGAGGGCTGGGCCAAAGTCGAGTGTCAAGACGACGGGCGCAAAATACTGGTGTACCCTCACGCCGTTGGTGGCGGGCTCAATCCACAACAACACTACGAGCTCATCGTCGACAAGACGGCTCTGCGTTCTTTGACCGGCCGAAGCCTCGACCGACTTCAGGAGTTGATTTCTTTTTGGAGTTCGCCGGTAACGGCACAGCAAGAAGGCGTGGTCGAATTCGAATTCAAGTTGGAGAATAGTTCCGGTGAAAATAAATCCCGTTGGGCCCGGCCGATCTCCTCTCCGTTTCGAACCGTGCGGCTAAATCGAGAGTACACCGACTTCTCCCGCGAAAAAGAACGACACTTGTCGGCACAACCTTTTTCAAGGCTACCGTCGCGACTGCAGGTGCTACTGGCCGGGAAATTCCTCGGCGACGAGCCCGGCCTCATCACCGGGCTGTCGTGGTTTGCGACGGAACTGCCCACCTTTGATCTCATTTTTCCTCGCATCATCTTGGAGATCGGCTACGCCGCCCAAAGGGTCGGTCAGCCTGGACTCAGTACCTTCTTCGACGACAATTTCGCCGAAGTCGATGCGTCAACGATGGGATCGGCGCGGCTCCGTACCGTCCCCTTCGGATCGGAAGAGGGCGAATGGATGCCGTCTTTTGCCCACGCCAAGATAAATTCAGATGGTCGCGGCCAAGGCTGGATCTCCCTGCGCTTTGACCGGCCTTTTTATTACGGCGGGGCCTCAAGAGACCTTATTCTCGACATCGACAACCTGGGTGGCTGTTTCCCTCTGGACCCGTCTGGACTCCTGCCGGACGATTTTGAGGGCCTTTTTTGGGCGGGAGGCCGTCCGGCGACGTCCGGCCAGTTCTCGTCTTTGAGCGCCTCAAGCGGGATGCTGGAGGGAATCGCCGACAAAACCGTTTTTGCGACGAAAATCGAGATTGAACGCTACGAGGAGTTCGTGACCCTCTGGGTGCCGGTTCCCGCAGAACGCCCCTCCTTTTTCCAGTTGCCGAGTTCCGGCTCATTGGACACGGACGGCGTCTCGGGAGTCGACTTCGAATTCGAGTTTCAGGGTAAGCGGTCAGACGGTAAGCTGACGCCCTGGGGACAGTTGGGGACCTTGGCCGGATGCCGTACTATCCGGGCAAAGCTGAAGTTCTTACCTCTGGCGGGTCGATATGCGAATCGTCCTCCGGAAGTTCGACGCCTTCGGGTCCGATACAAAGATACGTCCAGGCCTTGACACCACGCGGGAGCGCGATGATGACCTTACGACTCTACTGGCCCTTGGTGGCCCTTATGCTCGCCCTGACGGCGCAAGCATCTTTTGCTCAGTTCGACGAAGATAGTCCGATTAACCTTCCCGACCTTAGGGAATCGGACCTCGTCATCCATGAGATCGAATATCCAAAGACCCTGCCTACCAAAGAGGTCGCCCAAGTCGACGGACATGTGCTCACGCAGGCCGACTTATTGAAGCAGCTCTTGGAAACCAACGTCAGCATCATCGCGAACACTTTGCTGATGACGAAGATGGCTGACCTCGAACTCGAGCGCAATAAGATCGACATTTCCGACGAGGAAATCAAAGAAGAACTCGGCGACATGATGAATCGAATGTCGCCCGGGCAGTCAGCCGACGACCTCATCAAAAGTGGCGCCTACAGCCGCTCCTATCTCAATCGTGTCGCGAGAATGCAGAGAGCCTGGAATAAGCTCTACTGGAAACTCAAAAACATCCCCGATGACAAGCGCGACGAGCAAACGAACCAACTGCTGAAGCAGATCTTCATCAACGAAGTTCGCGCTCGCTACCAGTTGGCTTTGCGGGGTCGTAGCCCGGCGCCGCCCAAAGGCGCCATCGCCAGCTTGAATACCATCGTCAAAGGCAAGCGCGTTTCCTACGTGATCTCCGCCGAAGAGGCGATCGAGTTCTTGGTGGGACTTTTGCGTCCGGCTACGATCATCGATTCACAACGCAAACTCATCGATGACTACATCGTGCGACGCGAAATGGACAATAACGGCGTCACCGTCCCGGAAGCTGAGATCGAATCTTGGGTACAGGCCATGATGGAGAAGTACCCGCCGCCGTTTACTTGGGAGACGATCCTTAAGATCAAGGGCACGAGCCCCGACGCTGAGCGCATCCGTTGGCGCAACGTCCAAGCCTGGAAACGCGCCACGCGCCATCAAATAAAAAATGAAGAGCTCGATGCCTTCCGTCAAGAGCACGAGGACTTCTTCCGTTCCAGGCACGTCAAAGTCGCTCACATCTTGGTGAAAACCACCGACACCTTGACCGGCCTACCGCTATCCGAAGAAGAGCAAGAACGCGGGCGCTTGAAGGCCGAACGGATCTACACCTTAGCTCACGAAGGCGTCGAGTTCGACAAGCTGGCCAAGCTCTACTCCGATGATGCGGCGACCGCCAATGGTGGCGGCGCGCTTCAGCAGCCCATCAAAAAATGGGGCGGCGGCTACGCGAAGGCCTTCCAGGACGTCGCCTATGGGCTTAAGAAAGATGAATTGTCGAAGCCGGTCAAGACTCAATTCGGCTACCACATCATCTTGTGCAAAGAGCTAAGCCCGCCCACCGCCCGCCGTATCAACTGGAACGAAGCGCGCTACTCGGAATGGGTGCTCGAGGAGTACGAAACTGTCCGCGCCGACAAATGGCTAACAGGGCTGCGTGAAAAATCCAAAATCACGAGCGTCTCGGATCAGGCACTGCTGCAGCTAAAGCAGGAGGCCTTCCCCGACAAGTAGGGACCTAAGGGCTCAGTCAAGAATAACTTCACATTCTCGCCGCTCAGCTTCACGCCATCTTCGGTCCGTGCTCAATCGCCCGAATCGAATTTGACGCAAATCTGAGTGCGAACTCTGCGAACTTATTCTTGACCGAGCCCTAAGAGCGGGCCAAAAAAGACTGGCTTGATCAAAACAGGAGCGGCGCAATCCCTCGAGGATAGAGCGCCGCTTTTTTTCGTCGTCAGATTGTGGGTCACTTCCGTCCTGCCGATTCGACATGTAGTTGCACGCCCGTTGCCGCCGGCGCGATGAGTATTCCTGAACTACTGGAGTCAATCTAAATGAGAATTTCATACGGCAGCATCACCGCATTGATGCTGGTTCTTTTTGTGTCCAACCTCGACGCCCAGGGTCTCGTCCTGACGACGCGAGGCGCAGCGAACGCCAACTCGATGGCCTTGGAAGGCAACGATCTGTTGTTTTGGAACCCGACAGTCCAGGCGCCTCTCGTGCCCTGGTACGGTCGCCGCAGCCTCGACGTTATCTCCGGCGACCGCAACTCAGACGGTATCTACAACGATGCCCCTGCGGTGGTGGATGCTCTGAGCGCATTCGCCGTCAGCCCGAGCGGAGAGGCTATCGGCAGTCTTTTGAGTTTCGCCGCCAATTTCACCAGTCTTGATGGCACCAGCATCAAAGACGGCGACATCGTTAGTTTTCAAGGAGGCGGCGTCGTCAATGTTGTCTACCCAGAGACTTTCTTTGCGCAGATCACCTCAACGACAAGCATCGACGTCGACGCTTTTCATCTCGCTGCAAACGGAGACTTGTATTTCTCTTTCGCCCAAGACGAAGCCACGAGCGATCCCGTCCTGATCAGCCAAAACAACGGAGAGCCCTCTTTGGACGAAACGACAGTTTTTCGCCTCAACGCCAGTGGAGTGCTTGAGATCTTTTTCGATCGCAGTGCCATCTTGGCCTTCGTCAACCAAGCCATCGGCGCATCGCTCACCACGGTGGTCGACCTCACGGCTTTTACCGCAGATCCCGAGCACCCGGGCGAGTTTTGGTTTGCCCTCGGCTCTTCCAACAACAGCATCGAAGGCAGCGTCTTCAGCACTTTCATGGGCGGCACCTTGGCCCAGTTCGGAGGCGTTGATTTAGCGTCGGCGAGTTTCGGATTTGACGACCTCGAGATTCTGGAGGGTCTCGCCTGGATCGGTGATGCCAGGCCGCCGCTTGCGCTCCTCCACCCCGAAGACCAAAGCGCACCAGTCGGGATGGCGACTTTCCAGGTCCGCGGAGCGCTGCCCTTTTCAACGGTCCAGATGGCGCTCTCCCTAAGTCAGTTTCCATCTGAACCGGTCGAGTTCTTCACCGAATTCCCCGGCCGTGGCTACGTCCACCTGGACATTCACCAGATCCTTTTGCAGTCGAGTTTGACAGACCCAGCCTTTGCGCTGATGACCAATGGGGTTGGAGACGGCCAAAAGACTTTCTCCTTGTCGGGCGTACCTGTTGGCTTGCACCTCACATTCCAGGCTTTTGACACTGCCTCCTTCGAGCTGGCTCCTCCAATCGCGGTGGTGACTAGCCCCTAAATCGGCGTTCTCAGCACAGGGCGATCCCAAAGGGCAAGCTGGCTAAGGCGCGCCTGAACCAGCCAAACCGCCCAAATGCCCAAAGTTAAGGGTCGCGATCGATATCGGATCGCTCGCGGCCCTTATTTTTTCGATTTCCGAGTGAACGGAAGGTGAGTCTCGGACGTCTCACAAACAACAGATAGCTAGCCGCAATATGATTGCCACCAGAGGCCTGGCCGTTTAGGCTACTGGCTGGAATGGGCATCAGTCGGAGTGCGATGTCGGGCACAGAGAAAATACTGGCTGCATTCATCATCATCGCCGTCTTGGGCGCGGGGTCCTACCTCGTCTCCATTTTCATGGATGATGCTTCGTCAGAGTTGAAAAACAGTGGCCAAGACGTCGAACTGGACGTCGAAACTGACGACACAACCCAGGCACGCCGTAAGCGCCGCTCGCTACGCAATCCCACTGAGATTGTAGATACCGGCCCCCTGATCCCCCAAAAACCTGCCAAGATCGTCATCGCGAGCGCGAAGACGATCATCGGACGTGTCACTGCGATCGCCGAGTCCGCCGTGTTCGACGACTCCACATTGGAATCCAAAAGTGATCCAAAACCCGACATGCCGGCGTCCGATCTCAACGCAGATCTCGCCGAGCCCGTGGTTGTCGGAGTCGAAGGCGCCAAGATTAACTGCCGGCTTTATTTTCCCGACGCCGAGCAAAACTACGGCACCGTTTCAAAGTTCAAGACCAAAGATGACTCCGGCCCCGAAGGCAATTTCTCCTTGGACGTGCCCGGTCACGGGTCTTACTTCATCACAGTTTCCCACCCGAACTACTCACCGGTCATCGTCGAAAAAGTAAAAGCCGGCGCCGAGCTCGAGATCAAACTGACCAAGGGTGCGATGCTCGTCGGAGTCGTCACATCAAAAGGCAACGGCAAACCGGTCGCCAATGCGACCATGAAACTCTGGAAGAACGGGACATCATGGTCGAAAACCGTCAAGAGCAACGACGAAGGCCAGTACCGTTTTGAGGGCATCTATCCCGAAACGCTCTACCTTTCGATTGATCACGATTCCTACGTCCCCATCCTGGACGAAGAGATCATCATTGCGCTCGACGGCAAAAACGAAAAGGACATCATCCTCGACGAAGGCAAGACGATTCGAGGCACGATCAAAGACCCTCGCGAACAGTTTGTCGCCAACGCCACCATCAAGATCGGCAAAAAGAAAGGCTTCAGCAACGAGCTCGGCGAGTTTCGAGTATCGGGTCTCGCCACCTCACAGCACTACACCGAGGTCGTCGCGGAGGGTTTTTTAACCTTCAATCAGACGGTCAACCTTTCCGGGAGCCGCGATGAAGCGGTCTTGGAAGTTGCGCTTTCCGAAGGCGGAATCATCGAAGGCGACGTCATGAGTGACACCGGCGACTTGCTCAAAGACGTCGAAATCAAGATTTTCCAGACCTGGGGTGGCAACCACATGTGGGATACTGGAAACACCCGCTTCAGTGCCAAGACAGACGAGGATGGACACTTCAAGATTACCGGCTTCAGCAAGAGTACTTGGAATGGCTACGCCGTCCGCGCGCAGCACAAAGACTACGCGGACACCTACTCCGATCAGATCAAGATCAAAGACATTAAAAAACCGGAACGAATTCGGCTGATCATGGGCGCCGGCGGCACCATCAGCGGCCGGGTCACTAACCGTGACGAGCAAGCCATCGCGGGGGCCAAGCTCTCTTTGAATCCCAACAACGTTTACGAGTGGAACAGCAACGGCAATAGTAGCCTGCGCACGACGATCAGCGACAAAGACGGTCGCTACGAGTTTACGAGTCTGGGCCCAAAGACCTACCGCATCTCCTTGATCGCCCCCGGATATGCCTCGCAGTACAAGTCGGGATTCAAGATTCAAGGCGCCCTCATCCTCGACAAGCAAGACTTTACTCTGGAGGGCGGTGAACCCATCGTGGGTACCGTCAAGACCGAAGACGGTGAAGGCATCCCTAAGGTCAACATTTCGATCTGGTCCAAAAAGAGCTATGCGCGCGCCGTGACCGACGAGAACGGCGAGTACACGATCACGAATGTCGGTGATGGGCCCTTTACCGCAACCGCCAGCACTAAGGGCTATTCCCACGAGCGAAAAAAAGACATCTATCCCGACGAGGGCAAGATCGACTTTGAGCTGAAGACCAACGGCTACGTTTGGGGCGTCGTCACCGACAAGGCGAGCAAAAAACCGGTACGACGATATCGCGTGGAGCTACAGGCTCCGGATGAAAAGCGCGGCGGCAACAACTGGCGAACCAAAGCATCGACTTGGATCAACAGCCCTGACGGCAAGTTCAAACTCTACACCAAAGACGGCAACTACAAGATCATCGTTCGATCAAAGGGACACATCCTCTACGAAAAGCAAGGCATCAACATCAACGTCGATGCCGAACCGGAGGAAATGAAGATCATCTTAGTTCCCGGCGGCGCGGTCGAAGGCTGGGTCAAAGACGGGCAAGGCGAGCCGATGCAACAGGTCGCGATCTACGTTCGAAACATGGATAAGCCGGACGACCCGACGTTTTCGCGAAAAGGCAATACAGAGCGCGACGGCTACTTTTACCTCGACTCGCTTGAAGCCGGGTCCTACGAATTTGCGTTTTATCAGCACGGGCGCATGCCGCTCGTCATTAAGTCCTACGTCAATGTCCAGGGTGGTGAATTACGACTCATCGACGTCGGTCTCTCCTTGCCTTCGATCGTCACGATTGTCGTTCAAGACGAAAACGAAAAACCAATACGCAGCGTTAACGCATCGATCGAGGCCTTGGGATCCAACCCGATTCTCATGAGCCATCATCGCTGGGATAAGACACGCGGCAGCCTCTACAAACCTGGCTATCGTCGCGGGCAATGGATGGGGAGCAAGGGCTACGTCACCCTCAGGGACCTTGCTCCGGGCCTTTATCGCCTGACCGTACGCCGCGGTGGCTACGAAACTTGGAGCGAGGAGTTCCTCGTGAGGTCCGGCAACAACATGGAAGTGATGGCGACCATCATCAAAAAGAAGAAGAAGAAACGGACGAAAACTCGCACCACTAGCACGCGATGATCATGACTCTGAGTGGTTTTGGCCGCATCTACTTGGTGGTGGGCTTGGTTCTAATCGGCCTCCTTCTTTGGATGGCATTCCGTAGCCAAGAGCTCTTTGAAAAGCACTTTGAGGTTCCCAAACGGGAATCAAGCCGAACCCACCGGCCAAAAGCGAAACCCAGCGACCCCTTAGACGCCAAGTCTTTTGCCCTCGGTGATATTGTCTTGCGCTACGATCGCCGCTTGGAAACAAAGCCCGACTTTTTCTTGCCAGTGGTGAAGATCAAAGGCAATGGCGTGATGGTTTCGAAGGTAGACTGGCAAGACCTCAGCTTGAACTACGAAAGCCGCCAGGTTTCTCGGCGCTACCTTGCCGCTTTACTGCCGCAGCTGAAGCTGGCGAGTTCAAAGATCACCAAGACATCCGCCGCTCTCGATTCTGAGTGGACTTTGACCATCCTCAACGAGCGCATTCTGCCTACGCCGCCAGCAATGGAGGTCGCCGGAATCCTGAAAGAGATCCTGGCGAACAACAAGGCCCGCCCTTACCGTGTCCACGCTGTTTCACTGCTAATTGTCAAGGGCCGCATCGATGCCCCCCTGACAAGCTGGCCTTTGATTCGACCAAGCTTGAAACGCGTCGTCAGCAGCAGTTTGCTGCGCGTAACGCGACCCGAGGCCTTAAAAGCGCTTCAGTCGAAGTTGCCCGCGACGGCCGTTTACGCTAGCAAGAAGTCCTGGCGCGTTCGCGGGGTCAAGAAAACCTGGCGCGTTCGCACTCAGGTTGAGATTTTCGCAGGCGAGGGCCCATGACGACTCCTTTGCAACGTTTCTTAGAGTTATCTGCGCTTTGCGGGTGCCTTTGGCTCCTGGCCACGGCTTGGAGTCTGACGCCGGATGACCGCGGTTTTGGAACGCATGAACAACTAGATCTTGCGCCCTGCGGGTTCCTTGAAACGACCGGTCACCCTTGCCCTTCTTGTGGCATGACGACCTCTTTCAGCTACATGGCCGCGGCCCGCCCGATGTCCGGGGTAAAAACGAATCCCGCGGGTGCGATCTTGTTTTTGGGGGTCTTGGTCGCGCCGTTTTGGATCTTATACGCTTGGGCGAACGGTCTGTCGACGCTTCGGTTTTTGGCGGGCAACCGCGGAGGCTGGTGGCTGCTGGGGACGATCTTGATGGTGCTCGTCAGCTGGTACTACAAAGACCTGGCGATGCCGCACTAGTAGTCTTTGTCGAGCGAGTTGATGATTCTCAGGTAGGAGTCGTAACGAAGCGGGTCAATGTCACCGCGGTCACAGGCCGCCTTCACTTCGCACTTTATCTCGTGGTCGTGGGTGCAAGTCCGAAAGCGACAGGCGTTCAAGTGCGGGTGGAACTCGCGAAAGCAGTGGGAAATCTCGGCGGCCGTCATGTCGATAACGCCAAACTCTCGCACGCCAGGCGTGTCCACGACGTAGCCGCCGCCTTCGAGTTCCAAAAGGGAAACCCGAGTTGTCGTGTGGCGCCCTTTCCCGGTGGCATCGGAAACTTCGGCAGATTTCAAAGAAAGGTCCGGTTGGATCGCCGTCAAAAGCGCGGACTTGCCAACGCCCGACATCCCCGCGAAGACCGAGATGCCCTCGCTGAGATCTTGGCGTAGGCCAGCGGTGCCTTCCCCGGTGACCACGCTGGTCAAGTGAACCGCGTACTCCAAGCCGCGATAAAGCTCGGCGAGTTCTTCGATCGGTTCGCGATTGGCGAGCAAATCAGCTTTGTTGAAAACGATGACCGCGCGGTAGCCGGAGCGTTCGCAGGCCACCAACATCCGATCGATAAGCCGAGGGTTAATCGGCGGTTCGGCGCAAGCCGTCACCAAAACCGCCAGATCGAGGTTGGCTGCGATAATGTGGTTGTGGCGAGTGCCGTAACGCGGGCGCGCCAAGACGTTGCGCCGCGGGAGAACCGACTCCACGACGTAGGGCAAAGTGCTGAGACGGCGCACCATGACGAGGTCTCCGACCGCGACGGGCTTGCCGTAGGTCTTCTCTTTGCGAAAGAGCAAGCCGCGTACACGGCAATCAAAAGTGTCGCTGTCAATGCGGACCCGGCAAAGCCGCGAGTCGACGCGAACGACGAGTCCTTCGCTCAGATCTTCGTCCTTGGGCTCAGCGGGCGCTCGGGGGGGTCTTGGCATGCTGGGAGTATGTGGACTTCGGCCCAGGGGGCAAAACGGCGAAAAATTTTGGCGCGAGTCGGGTACTTGCCGTCAAGGGAGCTGGGCAACTCTTGCTACACTGAGAAAATTCATTGTCATCACGCCACGAGAAGGTCCATGCCCTTCAGTCCAATTCCAGAGATTATCGAAGACCTCAAAGCGGGCCGAATGGTCGTCCTTACCGACGACGAGGACCGCGAAAACGAGGGTGACCTGTTGGTCCTCGCCGACTGCATCACGCCTGAGCAGATCAACTTCATGGTCAAAGAAGCCCGAGGCGTGCTTTGTTTATCCCTGAGCGCAGAAATCTGCGACCGACTTGGGCTGAAACTACAGGCTCAAGATCATCCCCACAGCCCCCTTGGCACCGCCTTCACCGAGTCGATCGACGCCGCCGACGGCGTTACGACGGGAGTCTCGGCGACGGATCGCTGGCAGACAATCAAGGTTGCCATCGACCCCGATTCTTCGGCGATGAACCTGACAAAACCCGGCCACATCCAGGCTCTGCGCGCGCGACGCGGTGGAGTCTTGGTACGCCCTGGCCAGACCGAAGGCAGTGTCGACCTCGCACGACTTGCGGGCTTCAGTGAGGCCGCGGTCATCATCGAAATCATGAATGAAGACGGATCGATGGCACGGCTGCCCGATCTGGAAAAATACAACGCCAAACACAGTCTGAAGATGGGCTGCATTGCCGATCTCATCGAGTACCGTCGCCAACACGAAAAACTCGTTGAGCGCGTCGCCACCACGCGCCTGCCAACGCGTTACGGCGACTTCACGGCGCATCTTTATCGCTCACCCTTCGATGAGTACGACCACCTCGCCTTGGTGCGGGGGATCGAGGTGCCCGCAGACGGCGCCGCGCCTCCGATCATGGAACCGGTGCTGGGCCGCGTGCACTCCGAGTGTTTGACCGGTGACATTTTCGGCAGCTTGCGTTGCGATTGCGGCGAGCAACTCGATTCGGCCCTGAAATTCTTGTCGGGCGAGGATCGGGCTTTTTTGCTCTACATGCGCCAAGAGGGGCGCGGCATCGGCCTTGAGGGCAAACTGAAGGCCTACAGCCTCCAAGACCAAGGCCTCGACACCGTCGAAGCCAATCAGCGGCTCGGCTTTTTACCAGACCAACGCAACTACGGCACCGGGGCGCAGATCCTCTACGACCTCGGCCTAAGAAAGCTGCGCTTGCTCACCAACAACCCCGGCAAACGCGCCGGTCTCGCTGGCTACGGTCTTGAGATCACCGAACGAGTGCCCCTAGTCATCGAACCCAACGAAGAAAACCAGCGCTATCTTGAGACCAAGCGGAACAAACTCGGCCATTTGTTCGGTTCCCGCGAAGAATTGATCTGATTTAAACCACTGCGTTGACATCAGTTACAGTTTTTTCGGATCAAGCGGAAGAAATGCGGCGAGGCGCCGTCGAATCTAAAGTTGGAGCAGTCACCCTGGAGGGTGGATACTTTGTCTTTAGTCCTGCGGCGAGAACGAGCGGTCAAGCGCGTGAATAACGCTGCTACGATTCCCAGCGATTCCGAACTTATCGAAGCGGCTCAGTCCGGCGACGATGCGGCTTTCGCTAGCTTGGTGGAACGTTACACCGGCCGGGTTTACGCCTTGGTTGGCGGAATGGTCCGCGATCGGCTATCCGCCGAGGACATCGTTCAGGACGTCTTTTTCAAAGTCCACCTCAAACTTCCCACCTTTGAAGGTAAGTCACGGTTCTACACCTGGCTCTATCGAGTCGCGTACAACACTGCGACCGACCATTTGAAGAAGAAGCGGCTCGATAAGAGCCACTCCGTTGAAGACTTCTCCTACCTCGACCTCGAAGCCTGCGATACCGGTCCGGAGCGCAGAATGGCGACTTCAGAACTGCGACGGCGTCTCGCCGATGCTGTCGCCGAATTGCCGGAAAAGTATCGCGACATCCTCGTGCTCCGCGAGTACGAAGAGTGCAGCTACGAGGAAATCGCTGAGATCTTGCAGTGCTCTAAAGGCACTGTGGAATCTCGATTATTCCGAGCCCGGGCTCGGCTCAAAGAGAAGCTCAAGGGCTTTTTGACCTGATCTCCATGGATCGGGGCCAAAAGGCCACAGGAGAATTGCCATGAACCGCGACGACGACGTCGATATCACCCGCTTCACCCGTCTTATTCAAGCTGAACTCGACGGCGAGATTAGCGCCGAAGACGAAGCCCATCTGCAGCAGGTGCTCGCCGAACGCCCGGAGCTGTCGCAGCTCTACGATGAGGAGAAAAGGCTATCTCGCCTTTTCGCCGAAGATCGCGAGGAATTCGCTCGCGCTCCCGCGGGGTTAGCGCTTCGAATCAACGCCGCGATCGCCGAGAGGGCTCCCGTCGGTGGTAAGGGTAAACTCATTGCCTTTTCCTCCTTGGTCCGGCCCCTGGCGGCCGCGGCAGCGATTTTGGTCTTGGTGACGGGGGCCTTTTGGAGCGGCCGGACAACCACTTCGGCGCAAGTCCCTGACTTTGAGGAGCGCGTACTCGAGAAGTTTCGGGATTCCGTCAAGAGCGAGAGCCTAGACCCCGAACAGGCCGATGCCCTCTTGGCCACTTTTAAGACCGAAAGCGAACGTATTAAGTCCGAAAAGCAGGCTGAATTGCGCAAGGTTGCGCGCGATCTTGAGCAGGGACTTCAGAGCTTGGTGGAAAAGCGCCGGCGGCGCTGATCCTCGATTTTAAACTTGCCTTGAGTTAGGCTCTCGGCGGTGTCGATCTCCTTTGAGGTCAAGAGTTTGGGGAGCAAAAGATGGCAAGAGCCACCGGCGTTCAGATCAGTGGATCGGCGGTACGGATTGTCGACCTCGAGGGGTCCGGCAAGAAGTTCAAGATCCGCGGATTCGGCGAGAGCGCCATCGCTCCCGACGTGGAACGCGGTCCAGCCCTGGCCAAGGCAGTTAAGGATGCCTTCAAAACGGCCAAGGCTAGCCGTGAGCATGTCATCCTTGGCATCCCCACTCGCGATTGCATCATTCGCGAGATCACCATCCCCTTTTCCAACCCAGACCAGATCAAAAAGGTCATCAAGTTCGAGAGTGAATCACACCTCCACTCTTGTTCCATCGACGAAGTCGTCATCTGTTTCAAAAAAGTCGTAGACCTCGGCAACCGCAGCACCGTCTTGGTGTTTGCAGCCCGCAAAACTGTCATCCAAGAGGCTCTATCCGCACTTGAGAGCTTTGGAATCGACCCGCTGGCCATCGATCTCGATTCGTCGGGTTTGTTTTGCCTGATGAAGGCCATGCCGCAAATCGCCGAGCGCAAAAACTACGTGGTTTGCGAAATCGGCTACACCTCGACCTTGATCATGTTGGTTCAAGACGGAGACCTTCGCATTGTTCGCTCCGTACGGATGGGCACCGATTCGATTTTGTCGCGGGTTAGCAAAGACCTCGATATCGGCCGCGACGAAGCGAAAACTCGCACGCAGGAAATCCTGCGCGAAGATCTGTCTTTGGATGACGACCTCTTCGTTCAACGCGGCGACGTCGAAGACCTCGGCCGCGAAACCGGAAAGACTGCCGGAGAACTCGAACGCGACATCATCCGCCAGCGCCAGGCTGAGCTATTGGTTCGCTTGAAGCAAGAAATCTACCGCTCGCTAAACCCCGCCAAGCTGGAAGAGCCTATCGAAGCGATCTTCCTCACCGGGCCCGGAAGCACTCTGCCGCGAATCCGCAAAGAGCTCTCAGAGGCGATGGAGCTCAAGGTCGAAACGCTCGATGTTCTCGACTTCATGAGCCACAAGTTCGCGTCTTCAGAAACCGAGGTTTTCAACTCGGTGATCCCGGTCGCGGCGGGAATGGCGATCAAGTTCGCCGGCGAAGACGCCTTGGGCTTGGACTTTCGGCAAGAGGAATTCGTCTTCGCCAAGAAGTTCGATCGCCTCAAGGTCCCCTTGTTTTGCTTAGCCATCCTCTTCACGGCGCTGAACGCGCTTTGGTTCTACAAAGAAAAACAAGAGGCCGTGGGCCGCGAGTCATCGATCAGCGCCATCGCGCAGAGAGCCGACGAGTACTTTCGCAAAGTCATGGACCCAAAAAAGCTGAAGCGTGGTGCGCTTGAAAAGTACCCCTACGACAAGGCCAAGCTACAACGAACCTATCTCGGCAGCTCGAGCAGCATGAAAGGGATGGCCCGTCTTCGGTACATGAACCGAGAGATCAAAGACATCCACTCCGAGTTGCGCAAAGTCTACGGCCTAAACGAAGGCGGGCGAACAAGAAGCCGTCGCGGCGGGCGCCCGGGTGGTAATCGCAAAAAGGCCGCCCAAGGCATCAACGATTTCGTTTCCGCGCTCGAACGCGCCGAGCAAGTCCTCAACGCCGTCTACGAGACTGGTGTTCGCGACATCTCGTTGAACCAGTTTAAGGCGACGCCCGTTGAAGTCCGCTTCGCCCTAACGGTGCCCAAACAGACGTCCAGTAGCGACGGAACCACCAAGACTTTTGACCAGATCGTCGGCATGTTGATCGCCAACCTCGAAGCCTTGCCAAAAGAGGCGCGTTTCAAGGAATTCGACGATCGCCAACCTTATGTGCCTGGTGCCGACGATCGAGGGATTGACTATCCGCTGTTAGTCGCCGTCTTTGAGAAGGAGGCGCGCTAGATGGGCTCCTTCACTCCACTCAAGATCATCCTCGGGGTCTTTCTCCTCGGGAACTTGATTTTCTTCGGCTACAACGCTTACACCACCTACCAGCGCTTTCAGAACGAAGACCTAACACGGGCTGGCGATGGCGCCGTGGTCATCAAGCGAAATCAGCAGCGTTTCAAAAGTGACCTCAAAAAGATCACTTCGCAAAACATCATCAAGGTCGAAAGCGCCAGCGAGCACTTCCAAGAGACCGCCCGACGTTTGGGATTCGACACCGTCCGCGACGTCTACATCCCCGCTAAGCCCAACACCATCAAAAAGACGAACTTCATCGAAGAGTCCTGGAAGATCGAATTCCGCAACAAGGAAAAGACCTTCTCCCTCAAACAGATCGCCAACTTCGGTAACGCCATCGAA
Source organism: Planctomycetota bacterium (assembly GCA_036479435.1). Taxonomy (GTDB): domain Bacteria; phylum Planctomycetota; family DRQF01; genus JAZGFI01. The sequence goes on from JAZGFI010000224.1 coordinate 31,160, forward strand.
ATTTCAGCCCCTGGCTTCCAAGTCAAAGAAATCGACATGGGCAAACGCATCTCCACCTGGGGCAAAGACGAGTGGAATCCCTCCTACATCACCATCCGCCGCCTCGAAAGAAAACGCACCGGCTAAGCCCCATAGCGAAGCAGGAGCCTCGGTTACCCGAACAACCGGATTAACGGAGTCGATTAAGATTAAGATTAAGATTAACGGAGTCAGGCTACTTTCTCCCACTTAGCCGCCCAAATCGACTAACCGGATTAACCGCGACGATTAACCGCGTCAGACGTCTTTCTCCCACTTTCGCCGCCCAACTCGGCTCCGCGTACTCCTCGAAAACGCCCGACGGCAGCGCTTCGCCACCGTCAACCGCCGTCGTCAAAACTGAAACGCGCTCAGCCGAACCTCATGTGTAAACTGCTGCGCACCGCTCTCGTCGGTGATACTCAAGGAAATCGTGGGGTCGTCATCGTCCCAGTTGATCTTCACCGAGCCAAAGTTCGCGCCTAAGTAGACCATGTCTTCTAGGCGAAACCGGTTGGGTGACACCTCTTTCCAAACTTCGGTGAGGCCGCTACTCGTCAAATCGTACAGCGGATAGCAGTCCTCCCATTCGCGCCTTGTCAGCTCTGCCCAGTGGGTATCGCCCGTTAAGAACATGACGCCGTTAGCACGGGTCTTTTTGATGAGCGCCACGAGCCGTTCCAATTGAAGCGGAAAGTTGGCCCAGGCCTCATAGCCGTTGTGCTCGCGAAGGATCTGGGTGCCGCCCAAAATCAAACGAATCTTCGCTTTTCTCCTCTTTTCGGATTCCAACCAGTTCCATTGAGAGATCCCCAGCATCGTCGCCGAAAGGTCCGTCGTTGCTTCGTAGAACCCGCCCTTTTCGATGCGCTGGCCCGACTTAAGTGGCGACCGTCAGCGCTAAGAAGCCTGGCCGAATTGGCGTCAAGCCAAGGGCCCAAAAACTTCTTATGCTAGGGGACTAGTTGATGTCAAAGGGAGTTTGAGATGAGCGACGATCATTCGGAAAAACGAAAAGGAATCTTGTCGGTATTCGGCCCGCCGGAGTCAGGCCCGGCAAGGGCTCTTTGGCTGGGCTTGGTGTTGATCGTCATCCCTTTTGCGCTGAAGCAGGTCATGGTGAGCACTTCAATGTCGAGCCTGGGCACGGTCCTCGAAAAGCCCCGCCTCCAAGCGGCCCGGGCGGCGGAGTTTGCCAAGATTGAGCGTGACAACATCGCCGTTGAGCGCGGCCGCAAGGATGATCGCTGGCAAGAGATCGACCGGCGTTACGATAAGCTCTTCGAGGAAATACGGGGCGATGAGCAAGAAGCCGCCGCCGCCGCAATTCTCAAACTTCAGTGGTTTTTCTACCTGAAGATCGCTTTTGACCTCTGCCGCCTCCTCGGCTCCTTGCTCATCTTATTCGGCGCCATCCACATCGCGATCGACCCGAAGTGCAACACCTGGGTCAAAGCCTACGGAGTTGCCTGCGGCGTCGCCGTCATGTTGACCATGACCATCGGAAGCCTCGTTACGCTCATCGGCTAAAGCAAATCCCTAGCATGAAGGACCCAGGGCCCGCACCCTGAAACTGAACCGTCTAATCGCTTGCGGTCGTGTCGTAGTCCTGGAGGGCTGCGACGCGGACACCAAGGCGTTTTTTGGCGTCGATAGCGGAGATGAGGGCTTGGGCGGCGGGCAAGGTCGTCAGGCAGGGAATGCCGCGCGAGATGGCAACGCCTCGGATTTTGGCTTCGTCAGTGCGGGGGCCGGTACCCGAGGGAGTGTTGATGACGAGAACGACCTCCCCGTTTTTGAGGTAGTCGGCGACGTTGGGACGACCCTCCGCAATCTTGTGGATTGCGGTGTTGGGGACGCCGTTGCGAGTCAGGATTTTGGCGGTGCCGCCCGTGGCGATCAATTTGAATCCGAGGGAAACGAGTTGGCGGGCCATGGGCGGGATATGGCGTTTGTCGGCGTCTTTGACGGAGATAAAGACGGTGCCTTCGAGGGGCAATGAACTTCCGGTCGCTTCAAATGACTTGCCAAAGGCCGACCCGAGATCGTAGTCGAGCCCGATCGACTCGCCGGTCGAGCGCATTTCCGGGGACAAAATGATGTCGGTGCCGGGAAACTTATCGAAGGGAAACACAGGCTGTTTGACCGCCATGTGCTCGGGAATGATCTCTTTGGTGAAGCCGAGTTCTTTGAGAGTCTTTCCGGCCATCACCAAAGCACCAATTTTCGCTAAAGGCACACCAATCGCCTTGCTGACAAAAGGGATAGTTCGAGAAGCCCGCGGGTTGACCTCGATGATGAAAATCTCGGCGTCGCGCACCGCCCATTGCACGTTCATCAGGCCGCGCACCTTGAGCGCAAAGGCTAGCTTGCGCGTGAGGTCACCGAGCTCTTCGACGATCGCGTCGGACAAAGTGTAGGGCGGAATCACGCAGGAACTATCACCGCTGTGGATTCCAGCTTCTTCGAGCTGTTCCATGATGCCGGCGATGACGCAGATCTCGCCGTCACACACGGCATCCACATCGACTTCGATAGCGTGCTCTAAGAACTTGTCGATCAAAACCGGGTGAGACCTGGACAATTTCGTCGCACGATTCATGTAGTCGCCGAGTTCGCGCTCGTTATAGACGATGGCCATGGCGCGACCGCCTAAGACGTAGCTTGGACGCACGAGCACCGGGTAGCCAATTCGATTCGCAATCAACCGGGCCTCGTCGCGAGAGGCGGCCATGCCGTTCGGCGGTTGACGAACGCCGAGTTTGTCGACGATTTCCTTAAAGCGCTCGCGGTCTTCGGCGGCATCGATGGCATCGGGACTGGTGCCGATGATAGGTACGCCGGCGGCTTCAAGGCGGCGAGCGAGGTTAAGTGGGGTCTGGCCACCGAACTGCACGATAACCCCATCAGGGCGCTCGCGGTCGACGACGTTCATGACGTCTTCGAAGGTCAGAGGTTCGAAGTAAAGGCGATCGGTGGTGTCGTAATCGGTTGAGACGGTCTCGGGATTCGAGTTGACCATGATGGTCTCGTAGCCTTCTTCGCGCAGCGCGTAGGCGGCGTGGACACAGCAGTAGTCAAACTCAACGCCCTGCCCGATTCGATTGGGACCACTACCGAGGATCATGATCTTTTTGGCGGACGTTGGCGGAGATTCGTCTTCGGACTCGTAGGTCGAATAAAGGTAGGGCGTGTAGGCCTCAAATTCGCCTGCACAAGTGTCGACGAGCTTGAAGACCGGCTTGATGCCCCGTTCCAGGCGATGGCTGCGCACCTGTTGTTCACTGAGGCCAAAGATCTTCGCCAGTTGCGCATCCGAGAACCCATAGCGCTTGGCTTCGTACAAGATGTCATTCGAAAGCGACTCCAGGGTACCCGCTTCGAGCAGGTAACCTTCCATCTCGACGAGCTCGCGGATGTTGCTTAGATACCAAGGGTCGATGTGCGAGGCCGTTTGTATCTCGGCGTCGCTAAGACCGCTCTTCATGGCGTAACGGATGTAGTCGAGCCGGTCGCGGTTGGGAGTCTGCAGCTTCGGGATGATCTCCTCGCGGGTCGGCTCGGTGTCCGTGCCCCACAAGTCGCTGTCGTCTTGGCCCAGTCCATCGCGGCCGCGTTCCAGCGAGCGTAGTGCCTTTTGCAGGGATTCCTTGAAAGTTCGACCGATCGCCATGACCTCGCCGACCGACTTCATCTGGGTGGTTAGAACCGCATCGGCGTCGGGAAACTTTTCAAAGGCGAATTTCGGAATCTTGACCACGCAGTAGTCGATGCTGGGTTCAAAACAGGCCGGAGTAACGCGAGTGATGTCGTTGGAGATTTCGTCCAAGGTGTAGCCAACCGCCAACTTCGCGGCGATCTTGGCGATCGGAAATCCGGTAGCCTTGCTGGCCAAAGCCGACGATCGCGAAACTCGGGGGTTCATCTCGATCACGACCATGCGGTCGCTGTGGGGATCGAGGGAGAATTGAATGTTGGAGCCACCGGTCTCAACGCCGATCTCGCGGATGATGGCCAAAGACGCATCGCGTAGGCGCTGGTATTCTTTGTCCGTGAGAGTCTGAGCCGGAGCCACGGTAATGCTATCACCGGTGTGCACACCCATGGGATCGAGGTTTTCGATCGTGCAGACGATAACGACGTTGTCTTTGACGTCGCGCATGACCTCCAGTTCGAATTCTTTCCAGCCCACCAAGGACTCTTCGATGAGAACTTCGCCCACCAAAGAAAGATCAAGGCCGCGGGTTACGATTTCTACAAACTCTTCGTGGTTGTAGGCGATGCCGCCGCCGCTGCCACCGAGGGTGAAAGCCGGGCGGATGACACAGGGCAAACCCAAGCCGTCTTTGATCGCCACCGCTTCTTCGAGGGTCTTCGCGACGCCGGATTCGGCATTGTCGAGGCCGATGCGATCCATGGCCTGCTTAAAGGCGTCGCGGTCTTCCGCGCGGTGAATGACGTCCTCTTGAGCTCCGATGAGTTCGACCTTGTGTTTTTTCAGAACACCACTTCTTGAGAGTTCGAAAACCAGATTGAGGCCGGTCTGCCCGCCTAAAGTCGGCAAGATGACATCCGGCTTTTCGAGGGCGATGATCTTTTCCAGGTATTCGACCGTCAGCGGTTCGACATACGTTCGGTCCGCGAGGTCCGGATCTGTCATGATCGTCGCGGGGTTCGAGTTGACCAGAATCGTTCGGTAGCCTTCTTCTCGAAGGGCTTTGAGCGCCTGGGTTCCGGAATAATCGAACTCGCAAGCCTGACCGATGACGATCGGTCCGGAGCCAATAACGAGGATAGATTTGATGTCGTCGCGTCGGGGCATCGACTAGTTTTTCTCTGGGGGTCTCAGCAAAATTTGGGGATGTTATCGCCCGCGATCTTGTCGGACAATCCAACCGAAGTATTACTGCCGTGGGGGTCACTGACCAGACCCACTTTTGAGGGACCTCGTGACCCAACTCGCATCCTACGTTCTCGAGCGCATTGCGGAGGCGCCCGACCGCGTCCTTTTGCTTGGAAACGGCTCCTGTACCCACAAACAATGGTCTGCGCGGCAGCTGGAGCTGGCCGTTCGACAATTCGCCGCAGGGCTCATGGACCTGGGAGTCGGCAAGGGCGATCATGTGGGATTGGTCGCCTGCAACTTCGATCTTTGGCTGGTAGCCGATCTCGCCTGCCTGCTCATCGGCGCGGTCGACGTGCCGCGAGCCGGCGATGCTTCGGTTGAAGAAATCGCCTTCGTCTTGGGGCACAGCCGCTGCCAGTGGCTCATCGTCGAAGATAATGCCCAATACGCGCGCTTGTTGGCGGCCTGGCCCGCCACAATCGCCGAGTTTAGGGCAACCATCATCCTTAAGTCGCAGAAAGAGCAAGCTCCTCCACCCGCTCTCAGCTTCGAGGAAGTTTGCCGTCGCGGCGCCGCCTTGCCACCTTCGCAACTCGAGTCCCGCGCCGCGACCGTCGACCGCGATTCCCTCGCCTCGATCGTCTACACCTCGGGCACGACGGGCAACCCTAAAGGTGTCATGCTCAGCCATGGCAACTTTTTGCATAACGTTGAGACCTTGCCGGGCATCGTCGACTTCAACTCTCGTGACCGCTATCTCAGTTTTTTGCCGACCTGGCACGCCTTCGAGCGCACCGTTGAGTACTGCGCGCTCGTGGCAGGCATGAGCCTTCACTATTCATCAAAAACGGCACTGCGAAAAGACCTGCTGCGCGTCAAGCCGACCGTCGTCGCCGGCGTGCCCAGGCTTTGGGAGTCAATTGCCGCCGGAGTCCTCGCCAAGGCCAGCAAGCTCAAGTTCCCCCTTAAGCAAATCATCGCGGCTTCATTGCGTTGCAGTGCCGTCTACTGCGCCGCCCGCCGCCAACTTAGGGGGCTCGAACTCGATGATGCGCATTGCCGATGTTCGCCCTCGGGTGCCGGACGGATCGGACTTCAGCTGCGCCGGATTTTTTGCGCCCCCGGCCATTTCATCGCTGATGGCTTGATCTACAAAAAGCTCCGCGACGCCGTCGGCGGTGAAATCCGTTTCCTCGTCAGCGGCGGCGGTGCCTTGCCACGGCATGTCGACGAGTTCATCAACCGCGCCGGAATCATCCTCGTGAACGGCTACGGCCTCACGGAAACCTCGCCAGTCGTCAGCCTCAGGCGCCTCGAACGAAACGTGCTCGAAAGCTCCGGCGAGCGTTTGCCAAAAACACGATGGCGCGTCCTCGACGACGAAGGCGACAACGAACTCCCAGCGGGAGAAAAAGGCGCCCTCTGGATCAAAGGCCCTCAAGTCATGCTGGGCTACTATCGCAACGACGCCGCCACGGCACTGGCTCTGCGGGACGGTTGGTTTTGCAGCGGCGACCTTGCCTACCTCAGCGACCAAGACGACGTCGTGATCTGCGGCCGGGCAAAGGACACCCTTGTCCTGCGCGGCGGCGAAAACGTCGAACCAGAATTGATCGAGGCCGCCATCATGGAAAGCCCCTATGTCCGTGATGTCCTGATCTGTGGCCACGGCCAAAAGCACCTCGCGGCGCTCATCCTTCCCGAACCCGTGACCCTCGCCTCCGTGGTTCCGGGCCTCGATGCTGACGACACCGCTGCCGCGGCCGACCATCGAGACGTCGGCTCCCTTCTCCACCGCGAACTCAAAGAACGGCTTTCGGCCGCGCGAGGTTTTCGGATCTTTGAGCGCGTGCCGAAACTGACGACTCTGGGGCGGCCCTTCAGCGAAGAGGACGGCACGCTAACCGCCACTTTCAAAAAAAAGCGCCACCGAATCGAAGAACTCTACGCGGACGATATTCAGCGCATGTTTGAAGAGGGCGCCCCATCGTGTGCGCGCGCGAGGTCTACAGAAAGGCGAGACCGAGGCTGACCAAGTTGGCAAGGCCGGAGAGGACGAAGGCACGTTGCCAGCTCAAACCAGCCAAGACGCGGTAGCCAAGACCCTCCGCGATAACCACAAAGAACTCGATAACCCAAAAGTTGATGTCTTGGATCGACAACACAAAAGCCAGCGGATGCGTAATCAGGTTGAGAGTGAACAACTGAATTAAGGGGCAAGGACAACGAGCCCATCGCGCCCAGGCTAGAGCAACCAAGGCCTCCGTAACCAGCGTTGCCGCAAAAGCGGCCATCCAGGACTCCTGAAACACGTCAGGCAACCTCGATCATTGTGGCCGTCCGCGAGCGAAGGCTGAAACCTCCGCCGGGTTTCACCGCGGCCTTTGTTGATCCGATTCGATCCGGTCTCGACGGCGAAAATAAACGCCGACAAAGAGCATAATTCCTAAGCCGGAAAAGGCGAGCAGCGGAGCGCGGGACGATTCTCGCCAAGTTAGCAATTTGCCTTTGGCGTTAAGGCGCTCCTCAATCACCTTGGTGGTAATGACGCCCTCAGAAATCGAGGAGATCTTGATGGTCGATCTGACGGTTGCCGAAAGATCCGCTATCTTGACGAATCCTCGAGTAGAGATCCGCTTTGACTTCGCGAATCCTGGCAGCATGCTCCAAGCGACGAGCTGGCGTTTTTTGGCCAAAACGTCGAATTCTTTTTTTCGCTCGTGCGGGATCGCAATGAGAAACGCGCCGTAGCGTGGCCGATCATGGACACCGTTTGCACGAAGCAAGATCGGCTTGGATGTCGCCAAACCGACAGGTGCCCACCAGTAAATTCGCCAAGCCGTGAGTTCTCGCCTCTTTCCGTCTTTCGCCACGAAGGTCTTTTGGGGCGGCAGTTCGATTCGACGCCCGATTTTCAGTTTCGCGGGATCAATCCCAGGATTCGCCTTCGCGATCTCCTTCCATCGAACCGACGTCCCAAAGTGACCTTTTGAGATCGATGAGAGGGTTTCCCCTTTGGCGATGACGTGAGCCGTCCATGATTGATCGGCCAACCCGGACAAATCGATAATCGTCTCGGTTGGCACCGCTCTCATCCCGTTTGGAATGACGTCAGCACGAACCCAGGGCGCGGCCAAAAGAATGAAGACAAGGAAAAGTGCAGCTGGCTTTGTCGGCATACGAATTCATCCCACTTCTGTGCCAATTCAGAGTTTAACGTCTCTCCGGCGACTTGGACGTTCTTCCTCGGCCCGAGTTCAGCCAATTTCGAACAAATCGGCCGATAAATCGCAGCCTCGTCGACCAACATCGAAAAGGCCGTTTGTTTGATTTTTGGACGCGGGAACTCCCCAATGAAGAGATCTGCAGCCTCAGTTGAGCCCTGAGCCCACTGTCTTATCATCTAGGACTCAAACACGGAGGACCTCATGAGCCTACAAACCGCGCTGTCTGGTCCGAGCGGGCAGATCCCCTTGGCGTCAAAGTACACCGAGACCGACCCCAAGGTGGTGATCGCCAAGATCGCCGCCATTAAGAAACGTATGGGTGATCGCCTGCTCATCCTCGGGCATCACTATCAGTGCGATGAGGTGGTACAGTTCGCGGACTTTCTCGGCGACTCTTTCAAACTCGCTCAACTTGCGACGCAACGCCCTGAAGCCGACTACATCGTTTTTTGCGGTGTGCACTTCATGGCCGAGTCAGCGGATATCTTGGCATCTGACCACCAGGTCGTGGTCCTTCCGGACATGAACGCCGGCTGCTCGATGGCCGACATGGCGAACATCGACCAACTCGAAGAAGCCTGGGCCGAGCTCACCGCGATCAATGGTGAGGACTCTTACCTGCCGATCACCTACATGAATTCTGCCGCGTCTATCAAAGCCTTTTGCGGCCGGCACGGCGGCACCGTCTGTACCTCCTCCAACGCCGAAACCGTTTACCGCTGGGCGCTCGATCAAGACAAGCGCATCATCTTTTTGCCCGACCAACACCTCGGTCGCAACGTCGGCTTCAAGATGGGAATCCCTCTCGAAGAAATGGTGCTTTGGAATCCCTTGACCATTGCTGATGACAACCTCGCCAACGGGGTCGCTGACGCCAAGGTCGTGCTGTGGCAAGGACACTGCTCCGTCCACGGTCGTTTCCTTCCCGAGCACGTTGACGAAGTTCGTGAGAAGTTCCCCGGCATCCGCGTGATCGCCCACCCCGAGTGTACTTTTGAAGTCGTGCAGCGCTCCGACGAGAGCGGTTCGACAGAACGTATCATCAAGGCCGTCAGCGAATCTCCCGTAGGCAGCAAATGGGCCATTGGCACCGAGATTCACCTCGTCCATCGTTTGGCCGCCGAAAACCCCGACAAGACCGTCGTGAGCCTTTCCGGAATTGCCTGCCTCTGCGCCACGATGTATCGCATCGACCCGCCGCACTTGTTGTGGTCGTTGGAAGCCTTGGAACGTGGCGAACCGGTCAACGTGGTGAAGGTTGATGAGCAGACGGCGGCAGATGCGCGTTTGGCGCTGAACAAGATGTTGGAGTTGGCTTGAGGCTGGGATTTTCTGGGCAAAGGGTGGTGACTTTGGTCTGACCCAAGTGTTCAGGGTTTGCGAGGAGGGTTGAGGAGGAGGTGGGCGTAGCGTTGGGGGTCGACGTTGCGGCCGGTTAGGACGATCACTAAGGGTGGCTTTAGGTTGGGGAAGGCGCCCGCCAAAACGGCGGCGAGGCCGACGGCGGCGCTGGGTTCGACGGCGAGGCCCTCTTGGGACGCCAAGAGACCCATCGCGTTGCGGATCTGATCATCGGTCGCAAGGCCGCCGACGGCCCTGAGGCGCTTGGCTTGGGCGAAGCCGAGTTGACCCGGAAGATCTGCCGTCAAACCATCCGCGATGCTGTCGACTTTGGGATTGTGCCAAGGCTCACCCGCCGCGAGTGAGCGCACGAAAGTCGGGTTGCCTGTGGGCTGGGCCGCCAACAGAGCGACTTTTTTCCCTGATCTCTCAACGGCCAAGGCCAGGCCCCCGAGTAAACCTCCCCCGCTCGTCGGCACCACGATCGAAGCACAGGCCGGCAACTGTTCCAAAATTTCATCACCGCAAGTCGCGTTGCCCGCGAGCGTTTCGACGGAGCTGTGAGGGTGCAGAGCTAAGGCTCCGGTTTCGGCGACGATGGCGTCCACCAACTCTTGCCGCGCCGCGTAGCGATCTTCAGAGAAGACAACTTCCGCGCCGCGCGCGCGCGTTCGTTCAACTTTGAAGGCCGCCGTGCTGGGCGTCATGACGATCTGCGCCCGGACGCCACATCGTCGGGCCGCCTCCGCCAAGGCGGCGGCGTAGTTACCCGAAGAAGAAGCCACGACTCCGCGCTGACGCTGGTCTGCACTCAGGGCCAGCACACCGTTCAAAGCCGCGCGGTACTTAAACGAACCTGTGATCTGCCGCGTTTCGAGTTTGAAAAAAAGATCGCCACCGGCGGGCAGCTCCAAAGAGCTTGCCCGCCACAGCGGCGTCGGGGTTAATTCTCTACTCAGGCCTTGCCTTGCGGCCGCGAGAGCCGTCGACCAGTCGTTTGATGACGCATCCATCGACAACTCCTCGCTGACCGCAACCGAATGTCTTACTTCACTTCGAGAAGCTCGACGTAAAAGATGAGGTCGCACTCGGCGGGGATGCCGGCGCGGGGGTTCCCTTTGGCGCCGTAGGCATCTTTCCAGGGAATCCTGAAGCGATAGATCGCCCCTTCTTTCATCAGGGGGATGCCCTCTTGCCATCCCTTCACGACGCGCGCCAAAGCGAACTCAGACGAAGTGCCGCGGCTGTAAGAGCTGTCAAAATTGTGGCCATCTTTGGTCCAGCCACAATAGTGCGCCTTCACCGTGTTGGCGATCGAGGGCTGTAGTCCGTCGGCACTGCCTTTTTTGATGACTTCATACTCAAGACCGCTCTCAGTCTTGTGCAACTCCAAAGCGGGATCAAAGTCAAAGGGAATGACCTGGCCGACCTCAAGCGTCCACACCGTCGTGGTGTTGGGCGGGCACATGGGTCCAGCAGCTTTGCCCTTGAAGCAAATCTCTGGTGGAACCTCAACGTGGTAGACGCCACCCGGGTGTACTTGCTCGATAAAGGAGGCGAAAAAGGGCAGCCTCTTGTTGAACGCCGCAGCGGTCACGCTCATGAGCCTGTCAGCACCGTTGACGCGACTACTGTCGCAGTAAGCGCTATCTTTGTTCCAAAAAGTGTAATGCAACTTGATCAGGTCGTGTTGCCCAATCTTCCGATTGGGATCTTTCGGCGCCTTCGCCGTCTTGATGCGCATTCCGTTCTGCAGTGTCACGATGGATTTGTCGTACGCGCGGAAGACCGGAAACATCGGCACGTTCGCACCGGCATCTTTGAAGCTGACCAAATCTACAGTGAAGATCAGGTCAGACTTGGCGGGGATCTTGGGACCTTGGGCTTTTTCGCCGTAGGCAAGTTTCCAGGGAATGGTGAACTTGAACATGTCACCTGGGCTCATCAACTGTAGGCCCTCATTCCAGCCTGGAATGACTCGCCCTAACGTGAAGGTGGCGGGTGCCCCGCCCGGTTTGTCGTAGGAAGCGTCAAAGACCGTGCCGTTTTTTAGCCAACCGCGGTAGTGACAGGTGACCGAATCACCCATCCCCGGGTGGCCCGTGCCCTCGCCTTTTCTGAGGATGCAGTACTGCAGACCCGTCTTCGTGACGATGATCTTGGTGTCCTCCGGAATCGGCGGATCCTTCTTTTCATCTTGGGCGACAACAGTCAGCGCCATGAGGCCAATCAGGGCCAATGTCGAGATCTTGCGAATCACGTCAGTTTCCTTTCAGACGAAGCTCTAGAAGGCCGAGGATAACGCCGGGTGAGGAGCCAGAAAAATAGCGGTCAGGCTCAGGGTGAAAAAGGACCCAAGTTCTCGGCGAGAATTCGCTCTGAGGCTCAGGTCACCGCCGATTGGCCCATCCCCCGAAGGCCGTATCATGATCGCAGTCAAGAGCTTGTAAGCGGAGAAGGAAAACATGGGGACTCCCCGTATCATCATCATCGGCGGCGGATTTGCCGGGGTCAAATGCGCAAAAATCTTGCGCAAGAAGCTCCGCGATCACGAGGCCGAGATCGTGATCTTCAACCGCGAAAACCACATGGTGTTCCACCCCATGTTGGCCGAAGTCGCCGGAGGCTCTCTCAACCCTGACGTCGTGGCGGCCCCTTTGCGCCAAATGTTGCCCAAGGTTAAATGCCGCACCGAAGAAGTGCAGGGTGTCGACCTGGTGAACAAAGAGGTTGTCTACGAGGCCCACGACGGCCGCGAGGCAACGATGACCTATGACCACGCGGTACTGGCCTGCGGCGGCGTGGTGAACTTGGGCCTGGTACCCGGCATGGCGGATCACGCCTTTCCGCTCAAGACCGTAGGCGATGCCGTCGCGCTTCGCGCCCACATCATGCAACAGCTCGAAAAAGCGGAAGTCTGCGAAGACGAGGAGCGGCGACGTTGGTACTTGTCTTTCGTGGTCGTCGGCGGAGGCTACAGCGGCGTTGAAGCTGCAGGCGAGATCAATGACCTCGCGCGAGGTTCCGTCCGCTTTTTCCAGAACATCCACGACGACGATATCAGCGTCGTCATTGTTCATTCACGCGATCAGTTGCTACCCGAGATCGGCTCAAAGCTCCGAGATTTCACTCGTGAGAAAATGCAACAAGCGGGCATCGAGGTCGTGCTCAATTCTCGGGCTGCGCTCGCGACGCCCGACGGCATCATCCTCAAAGACGAACGCGTTATCCGCGCCGCGACCGTCATCTGCACCATCGGCAGCATGGCCTCACCCGTCATCAAAAAACTCGACGTCGAGATGGAGCGCGACCGCCCCATCACCGAACCCGACATGAGGGTCAAAGGACACGATTCCCTGTGGGCTATCGGTGATTGTGCCCTCATCATCAATGCCGAAGACGGCAAGCCCTCGCCGCCGACGGGGCAGTTTGCCGAGCGCGAAGGCAAGCAAGCCGCTTACAACATCATCCGCACGCTCAAGGGCGAAGAGACCAAGCCCTTTTCTTTCAAGCCGCTGGGACAGCTGTGTTCCATCGGGGGCCACCGCGCCGTCGCAGAAGTCTTCGGCTTGCGGATCTCAGGGTTTTTCGCCTGGGTCATGTGGCGCATCATCTACTTGATGAAGATGCCTTCGTGGTCGAGGCGCTTTAAGGCGGCCTTTGACTGGGCTTGGCAAATCGTCTTCTCGCGCGACTTGACTCACCTAAAACCCGACAAGACCGCCCGCGTATCCCACGCCTTCTATCGAGACGGGGATTGGATCTTCCGCGAGGGAGATCCGGCGGCCGACTTCTACGTGTTGGAAAAGGGCGAAGTCGAGATCGTGCGCGGCAGCGGTGAAAAGGAAATAGTGTTGGCCAAGCTTGCCGCTGGCGAGTTCTTCGGCGAAATGGCGCTCTTGAAAGACGAGCCTCGCAACGCTGGCGTAAGGGCGAAGGGCAACGTTGAAGTCGTCACCATGGGCAAAAACGTCTTCCAACAGATCTCGAGTTCTCTGGGTCCGCTGCAGGAACTGTTGGAACAATCGATGATCGAACGATCGCGGTCATAACGCAGATCGCAGTCTTAGCGAATGTCGCAGGATCGACGCCGATCGCTAGTCGCGAACACTCTTGACGAGATAAGGTTGCACCGCCTTGGTCTTGCCCTTCAGCGGGACAACATCTGTCGCCTCACAATCAAAGTAGTCACCAATCATCTCGAAGGTTAAGGGCCCAATCACCACCTGGCCCGGTTTCGCCACCGTCGACTCAAGGCGCGATGCCGTGTTCACCGTATCTCCGATGACGGTGTAGTCTTTTCGCTCGGGAGACCCGATATCACCGGCCACCACCGGGCCGGAGTTGATGCCGATACGCATCGCGACTTCTTGGCCCTCGTGTTCTGCATTCCAGAGTTTTAGTTCTTGCTGCATGCGCAGCGCCGCCCTCACCGCACGCTCGGCGTGGTCGGGCTGTTCGATGGGGGCTCCGAAGAACGCCATCATTCCGTCACCCATGAACTTGTCGAGAGTGCCGTCGAACTCAAAAATGCAGTTTGTCATCTTCTCAAAAATGACATTTAGCATCGCCGCCGTGTCCTGAGGCGTCATGTTCTCGGACATCGCCGTAAAGCCGGAGAGGTCGCCAAAGAGGATGGTGACCTCGCGCTCTTCGGTCATCATCCCGCCGATTTGATGGAGGCCGGTCTTGTTTGATCTCGCATCAGACAAGATCTTGTCAACAACGTGTTTCGAGTTGTACTTAGCGAGCTTGTCGCGACAACTTTCTTCGAAGATGATGCGTTCTTGTAAGCGACGTTGCTCCACCGCGACGGCCGAAAACACCGCCAAGGCTGAGAGCAGCCGTAAATTCTCTTCGCTGAAGGGCTTCAAGCGGCTTACATAGTCGACGTACAAGATCCCGCAAACGCCATGATCAGCGCTATCAGGGGCAAACATCGGCGCACACATCGCCGATTGAATATTGAGATTGATGATGCTCTCTTCTTGCCCAAATCGCTGGTCGGAAAGGGCATCTCCTACCCGAAACGCCTGCTTGCAACGTATAGCCTCCATCGCAATCGAATGGCTAACCTTGATGGGATCCATGTTCCGATCGTCGCGGGTGCGCGTCACCCGCGGGATAATCTCGTTTTTCTCCGAATCAAAAAGCGCCACGACGGCGCGTTCGGCCGGCAGGTTTTTGAAAATCAAGTCGATGATCTTGTCGAACATCTCGTCCAGCCCACCGGAGGCGAGCAAGGCCTGCGCTGCTTCGGCAAAGAGGCTCACGGCCCAGGCTGCAGCTTGCGAAGAGTCGCCAATGCTGAGGTCCGAGGAGTCCGAACCCAAGTTGAGATCCGCCATGTTGAAGATGGCGGTCTTGTTGCTGCGCGCCGCATCTTCTTCAAAAACAACGCGATGGCCTCGGGAACCCGAAAGGCGAGACGCGGGCAACTTTTCCAACTCAAACTGAAGCCTGACTTCGCCCAACCAAATCGTGTCGCCGCTTTTGATTTTGCTCTTAATGACCGGCGCTTCGGCGTCATTGACTTTGGTGCCATTGGCACTCTGCATGTCGAAAACCGACCAACCGCTGGGCTCACGAATAATCGTGGCGTGCTTACGCGAGACGCGTTCGTCTTTGACCGTAAGGTCACAGCTCGGCGATCGGCCAATGACGATACGGTCTTGAACCAACGTTTCCGATGATTCACGACCGTTGATCACAAAAGTCAATTTGACTCGGGGAATCTCCGACATCAAAAATCATAGTCCTTGTTCGCAGCTCCAACTTGGACCATCGGGTCCTGGAGCGATTCCAACTCAGCCACAATTTCGTCGCGATAGCGAGCCTTGATGTGGAATGCGATAAAAGGCAAGTCGCGCTGGAGCTTACCTTTTTCCAGCGCGAAAAGCTCTGGAGTCAGGTGTTTCGTCAACGCCGCCATCTTGGCTTGCCCATTGGGGAAACTCGCCTCTAGAAAGACAGCCTTCAGATTCTCCTCTTGGCGGGCGAGGTCCCAGACTTCTGTTGTCGGCCCGGTATCGCCCACAATAAGAACGCTCGTATCACCCTCTCGGATCATGTACGCCAAGGTTGGAACCGGGTGGGACACCGGGATCGCCGTGATTTCTTTGTCAGCAATTCGAAAAGTCTGCCGTGGCTCGACCTCAATCAACTCGAAAAATGGGCGACCGGCGGGGGCCCGATTGAGCAGATCCGGCCAAAGGCGGTCATTGAAAAGATCCTCTTTGAGGCAATCCATCACCGCGTGGCTCGCGTGAATTCGAACCGGCTCTGAACGATCTTCCCAAGTATTCTCAAGCCATACCGGGAGGCTCGAAATATGATCTGCGTGGCTGTGGGTAATGAGGAGGTCTTTAACCCCTAGCTGCTGATCTGCGCTCGCGACGTAGCCGATCGAGCCCGCGTCAACCGCGATGTGGTCATCAACCAAAAAAGAGGTCAGGTACCCCTCAAGCCGCGAATCGCACAGGGAGCCGAGTAGCCGAATCTTCATGGTTCCCTTTCCGCGTCAGCTGGTCCTTGGCTGAGCATAAGTGCTTACTTACTAAGGCTCAACGACTAAACGAGGCAATTCGCGCCGCGACTTCGCGTCAACGCCCCTCCCTTTTCTCGTCCGCCACGGGCGATAAGCTGAAATCATGATCGTCCCCATGTTCCCCCTCCCGGGGGTTTATCTATTTCCCAACGCCATCATGCCGCTGCGGATCTTCGAGCCGAGGTATCAGGCCATGATCGAAGACCTCTTGGACACCGCTGGCCGTTTTGTGTTGGCCTCGATCCAGGCAGGACATGAATCGGAGATCGTTGGATCTCCTCCGGTCGACAGGGTCGTCGGGCTGGGAGAGATCACCCGGCACGAGAAACTCCCCAACGGAGACTTCCTCATCGTGCTCCAAGGACTAGGTCGCTACGCGATCGAAGAGGTCGAA
>JAZGFI010000225.1:0-4560 GCA_036479435.1 Planctomycetota bacterium
TCAAACCAAGAATACGACACTTCTACACCGATTCCCGGCTGTTTGTGCTCTCGGTACGCCGCATCTAAGCCCCGGTATGGATCCGATCAGAATACAGAAGATTTGCTCACCAGAGGATCCACACCCCCCCAGAACGCAAAAAATAGTCATGCCGATCAGCATTTTTTGGGTGTGTAAACTCCCGATCGCTTGTGCAAACACTTGAGAAAACTGGGGGTTCTTGGCAAATTTGGGCGGGAACGTAACCCTTTGTCATTCAAAGGTTTTTCCGACGGGCCCTTAGCTCAGTTGGTTAGAGCAGGAGACTCATAATCTCTCGGTCGTAGGTTCAAGTCCTACAGGGCCCACTACAGGTCAGGCATTATTGAGAAAGCTCACGTCCCTACGAGCGAGGACACGATCAAGAGTCGCCATCCCAAGCAAACGGCGCGGCCCAAACCTTAGCGCCTGCGGGGTCGCGGGCTCCTTTGACACCAGTCGTTCTCACCAGTTCAGGCGCAAGGTTCCCAGAACATGGTCTTGGAGTCTTTGGGGGATCGCGAGGTCGTTGGCGGCTGTTTTCCAAGTTGAAAAGACCTCGACGGTTCGCTCGAGGACGAGCTTCTCTCGGCCCCGCGGCAAGCCGATGTAGTCGGCTAGGCTTTTGAGGTCTTTCAGGTTGAAGTGCTTGGTTTTGCCCTTGATGCTGAGTTGGTGGTTTTTTGTGAAGTCGCTGCCTTCGGCGTGGCAGAGATCGTAGGCCGGAGAAAGATCCCATTGGCCTTTGCGGTTCATCATGAAGGCGAAATTTTTGACGTGGTCGTCTTGGTTGCATCCGACCAGATTGAAGACCACGCGACGAAATTGCTCTTCCATGGCCGCGCCGGTCATGCCCAGTTGTTTCATGGTCATGAAGAGCTGCTCGTAGGAATGAGCCCCGCTTTCCCAATAGTCGAAGTGACTTAGGGCACCGAGGGTCTGAACAAAATTCTTGCTGCCGTCGGTTTCGCGATCGAATCTTTTGGTCATGAAGTGATGGCGGCCGTTTTCTGAAAACACGCGGCAGTCGCTCATCTGGATGCCGCAAAGTTTCGCCATCTGGTGATAGCTGAATTCTAAAAGACCATAGCCGGCAGGATCGGCCACCCCCCAATCGCCGCTGAACTGAACGCCGTCGAACTTAATGAGCCAATGCTCGAATCCCGCGGCTAGGTCTATTTGCCCGGAGCGTACTTCTTTGGTTTCGGAATGAAAGGCAATGACCGCTTTGGCGCGCGCCCCGCCTGCCGACGTCCCTACGCTTAAGATGTCGAAAAGGGCTTTGCCGCCGTCGCTCACTTCGAACTTGGTGTTCAAGGCTTCTTTGCTGCTAAAGGCCATGGAAGCGAGCTCGACGAGCTCTTGGAGTTCCAAGCGACGGTCCTTCGCTTGCTCAAGAGCCAAGGACGGATGAAACTCGAGCGCACCCATCCCTCGAGTGCCGGTGTAACAAAGCCGATCCACCGCGTTGAACTCCTCGCGCCGCCGCCCGGTTTGGGCCAGCCAGACATCGATGAGTCGATTGCCGTAGCGATCTGGAAGACTGTCGGCGAGCAGGCCGGGGAGCCCATGAAAGGCGCGCGGGTGTAAGTCTTCAAACTGGTAGATGTAATTCGGCCTCGCGGGCATCATGAGGGGCGCCAGTTCGATATTGGTTCGCGCAAATTCGGGATCAAACTCGAATCGTGCGAATCGCTCCAGGCCATCCATGGAGACGTAGCCAACGGCGGTACCCCAAAGCTGCACGGTGGCGGTGGTCATGGCTTTTCATCGCCCCAGATCAAACCACCCGATTGAGGATCGTGACGGCGGCGCTTCTTTTGGCTCGCGAGGACTTCCGCCATCGGCGAACTGATGCTCTCGGGCAAAAGGCCGTCGATGGACGCGGCCATTCCGAGCGCCTTAAAGATCTTCAGCCAGGAGCCGAGTTGGCCGTCGTTGCCGTCTTCGATGCGGCGGAGAGTGGCAACCCCGATACCTGCGTCTTTTGCCAGACCTTCCTGGGTGTACTTCCGGGACTTGCGGAGGCGTTTCAGGCGCTCGCCCAGCTCCTTAAGAACCGCGTCGTCGCTGATAAGCTCGTCGATCTTCATATGATCATCTTTGAGTGTTTATTCTCGTTTTTCGGCCAAAACACATCATATTTGATCGTATTCTGGAGGCAACTCACCGCGGTCACATATCGCCATTTCCCCATCATAAATGATGGGTATTACATGTTTTTATCAAAAATCGCTCACTTTTGAGCTTATATGCATCGCAAATAGGACGCGGAAGCGAAGCCGGCATTGCGGGCTTGTCCGCCGCCATACGAACGATCCGAAGCGACCAGGGCAAGCCAAGACACCCAGCCCTCGCCAAAACGCAAAGTGTTGGCCACACCAGCTCTCGAGAAGGACCTTCATTGAAACTCGTTACGCCCGACTACAGCAAAGGTGGCGCCCTCTCGAGTCCTGGCATCGCCGGAGAACGATCTGTTGAATATTCCCCGGTCAACTCCGGTCCTTATTGCCTTCGCGGCCTTGTTGTTTGCACTCTGTCCACCATCGCGAGCCATTCAGAAAACAGACAGTGTCGCCCTGGCCTTGGGACAAGCCGGTAAAAACCGCGGCGAGCTTGAAAGAGCCCTGGCGGACGTCCCGAAGGAACAAGAAACCAGTTCATTTTCGGCGAACTCAAAGTCAAGTACTCCACCGAACGCCCGAAAGCGGTCCAAAGCCCCTACGAGTCGATGGCGGCGGGAACGGCATCCTGCATCGGGTTGTCGATCATGCTGATCGACGCCTGCGCCGTCGGTGTGCCCGCTCGATTCGTGGGCACGCCACTTTGGTCGGATGGCAGCGGCAACCACTCTTAGGTCGAAGTCTGGGACCAAGATTGGCACTTCACCGGGGCCTCAGAACCCAGCGGTGACCAACTCGACAACAGCTGGATTAAAGGCCGCGCTTCCAAGGCCTTGCGCGACGACCCACAGCGAGCGATCTTCGCGGTGAGCTACCGCAAGACACCCCAACACTTCCCTCTGCCTTGGGCATCGACCGCCTGCTATGTGAGCGCCGTCAACGTCACGGACCGCTACACCAACCGCGGCACTGAGATTCCCGCAGGCCAGGCGCGCCTGCGGTTTCGCAAATTGGGACTCGATGAACGCCGCCAATCGGTTGCGGTGACGGTCATCAACAGAAAAGGAAAAAAGGTCTTCGCCGGCACCACTAACGACGAGAAGTTTGACGCCAACGATCACCTCACGGCGATTCTCAAACTTGGAGGAGTATAGGTCACGAGTTAGGAGGCCGATTCTGGTTCTAAGCCTGAGCACCCATTCACTTTCACCCGCGATGGCCAGCTCGTCACCTTGATTCACAAGGGACTGACGACCGTCGATCGCCGTATTCGTGCACTCAATGCCTATCTAAGACTCGACCCAACCCTGCGCCCCGACGGACACTTGGAATTTGTGGTATCAAGCTCGCCGCAACCTCATCCCGAACCGCGTGGTTTGGCTTCAGGATGATGTTCTTCATGCTCGCTTTTATTGGCTCGCGGTTCCGAGAGATCAGCGCATCAAGGGAGCCCAAGTCATCGCGAAACTTCGAGGCCAAACGATCGACCTTGAGGTATCTGGGCCCTCCAAGATCCACGTCCGCATCAACGACGAGATGCTCGCTCTCGACCGACCGATCTCGGTACGGGTTGGAAGCCGCATCGCCTTTAGGGGACCTCTCACTCGAACCATCGCCGTCTTGGCCAAAACGCTCCAAGAGCGTGGCGATCGCCGCGGAATGTTCAGCGCCGAAGTGACCGTCTCCGTTCCCTAATCGTCGGAAGCGACAATCAGTCAAGCGGGCCGAGGGCAATCGTTTGGTATACCGAGGCATCAACCCAAGCAATGCGGGACCGGGCTATTCGTAGGCTGTGACCGTCATTCCCAACCTGAGGAAACGCCGTGAGCGAAGCAAAGACTGCTTCCTTTCCCTTTCGAACCGAGGTGCGCGTGCGCTTGCCAGAAACCGATGCGATGGGCATCGTCTTTCATGGCAACTACTTCACCTACTTTGAAGTTGGCCGCGTCGACTACTTAAGAAACCTGGGGCTCACGCTGGGGGTTCGCCCCATCAAGGATTTCGAAAACGTCGTCGCCGCCGCCCACATCGACTTCAAGTCGCCATCACGGCTCGACGACCCCTTGACGATCGACGTCCGCATCAAGGCCATCGGCGGCTCGAGTTTCACTTTCGAGTTTGAGATCCGCCACCGTCAGCAAAACCGCTTGGTGGCCCGCGGTTACACCACCCACGTCGCCGTCGACGATGACCTTAAGCCAATGCGCGTCCCCGACGAATTCCGCAAGACCATTGCCGATTTTGAAGGCTGGGAATCAGCGGAGACTCGACCCGGATAGCAGCTCTCGTTAGCGCAGCGATTCCGCATCGAGAAAAAGTGACTGAGGCGAACCTCCCGTAACCCTCATTTCGAGGCCGTTTTCAACGACTTTTGTTTCGTCGTAGACAAAAAGCAAATTCGCATCCACTTTGATCTAGA
>JAZGFI010000226.1:0-3954 GCA_036479435.1 Planctomycetota bacterium
TCTAGATCAAAGTGGATGCGAATTTGCTTTTTGTCTACGACGAAACAAAAGTCGTTGAAAACGGCCTCGAAATGAGGGTTACGGGAGGTTCGCCTCAGTCACTTTTTCTCGATGCGGAATCGCTGCCCTCGATGGGGGTTAACCCCCGCGAGGTTGACCTTCGGGTCGACTAACCAGCGACTAGGCAATCCATTGAGACAAACACGCGACAAGGCCCGGACGCGGACAGGGTGCCCGCGCCGGCTCTTCTCTCTTCGAGCAATTTCTTTGGCGGCTTGAGCGATCATGTCCGGCTGGGTGCGCGCCATGGCTGCCTGAAGGGGCGTTAGGATGCTCTCAGGTGTAACTGAAGCCAAAATCTCACCTTTTTGATTTTCGACCAAAAACTCGAGAGTGCCGGTCTTTTCCATGGTCATGACGCGCCAAGAGAACCGGTAGCCCGCCTCTGTCCAGTGCATCTCGCCATCGAGAAAAAGTCCTCGCAAGGGCAGTGCAACGAAGAAAATCGCGGCGGCAGCCATGCTGATTTTGGCCGTCGATCGCAGGCGCAAAAATTCTTTTGGAGAGGGGATTTCGGCGTCGTCTCGATCGCCCGGCGAGAGCCTTCTCCCGAACCTGAGCCGCCAGGCCCTGGGGTAGCTCGGGCTGAGCAACAAAGAAGCGCTGGCCACCATGATCCAGGGAAAGGCTCCGAGGGGAAAGATCAACTCGGTGGTCAGGTGAAAAAGCAGCAAGGTTGCGAAAGCAAGTCGCCTCGTGCGGGGCCACAAGACCAAGAACGGAATCAAAAGATCAAAGAACAAGGCGGCCCAACTCGCCACTCCCGCTGTTGCCTCATGAGCCAAGAGGGGGCCGATCCATGGCAAGCCACTGCAGGCAAAAAACCAAGATTTCAAAGGCTCAAACCGAAGCAACCAGTCTTCTCCGATCTTGGCGATGCCGGCGAAAACATAGACCCCGCCAACCACGAAGCGAAACCAGGCCAAGCCAGCGGGGTGAATCCTTTGCACCAGGGCGACCGATCCTCGAGGTCGCCAGGCATAAGCGCGATCCAAGGGGATGAAACTTGCGCTCAGAAAAAGGATGCTCAGCAAGTGGTAATGGTTCAGGTATAGCGCTTGATCTGACAGGTGTTGCCAAGTGAAAAGGCAAAACAGCAAGAAGGCCGCGCGTCGCGCCCAAATCCCGGCCGCTAAGCACAAGCCACCGGCGATGATCCCGAACAGCCTGAGATGCACGACCGCTGGGTCATGACATTCAAGCCAACTCAAGCCGGCGTAGCTGAACGCAAAGTCCGGGTCGATGAAGTGGGTGCGGTGCCAACCCTTCGTGAAATACCGCAGCCCAATTCCGGCGGTGATCAAACCTAAGGCGATTCGAAACACAGCTAACGACGCGGCGTCAATACCGCGAACGCTTGGCCTGACTGGAGACGAGGAACCCACCATGAAGACTCAGGGACGCAAGAACAGGCCCGAGGCGACGATTGTGATGTTGTTGGCCGAGTCTTTCTTGACTTTCCCGATGACCACCATCTCCTTGAGTCGGCCCATACCTTTCTGCGCGAGCACGTCCATTTTTATCGGGCGACCGTTTTCGTGGAACTCCACGGTGACCATGTTGCTCATGACCACTTTTTGTTCCACTCAGCAAAAGTCCCAGGGCGTCGGGCAGTCGCAACCGCTCTCCTTGCAGGACGGAATGGAACGATCAATGAACGTAAAAACACCAAGCCCCTTGACGACATCCTGCATGCGGCCGAACACCACGACGTCCTCGCCGTCTTTCGCCGTGCCGATGATGGTCTTCACGGGCAAGAAGTCCGCGGGCTCAGCGTCCAACAGGTACTGTTCCGAAAACCCCTTTGGGCCGTCTTGCTTAGTGCCGGAACTTGAGGCCGGAGCCTCGGAGTCGCCACAGGCGACGAAGGCAAGAATTGTTGCTGCTGTGAGGAGCAGGCTTAAGTAAAACTTCGACATGGTTTCCTCCTAACGGGATTGGTCTTAATCTTCTTTCAATGCGGTGGCGATGGGAAGACGCATGACTCGAATGGCGGCCGGTATAGTGCCCATCAACGCCACTGCCAGGACACCCATAAAACCGATGACGACGGCGGTCCCATCAACCTCGAGCGCAAAGGCGGTCATCGCGAGATTGACCGTCGCACGTGCGACGGCCAGCTTGGCTACGAACAGCCCGAGTAGTCCCCCTATGGCGGAGAACAACAAAGCCTCCTGGGCGAGCGACAGTGCGAGGGCGAATCCAGAGTACCCGAGTGCGCGCAGCGTGGCGAGTTCGCGAATGCGATCCTGCACCGCGGCGTTGAGAGTATTGGCGCCGCCAAAGACCGCGGCGATTCCGATCATCCCCGCCATGATCCAAGCGAGGACCTTCAGTGGGTCGAATAAAGATGCGAGCTCTTGGTAGTAGTCCGAAGCGGAGATGAACGACAGCTCAAGGTCCAAGCGCCGCTTGCTAAACAAGTCGAGCTCTGCGAGGTCGTCGTCGCTTTCAACCTTGACGAAGACACAAGAGATGTCGTCGCGCTTCGCAAGTCCCTTAAGCTCGTCAAGGGGCACCCATATCTCGGACTCGACCGTGGTGCCGGGCGCAGAAAAGATGCCGGACACCGTGAAGGGGCCACCTTCAATCATGATGGTGTCGCCCAAATTAATGTCGTCTCTTGACAGTCCCATCTTGTCTGCGACGAGTTTGCCGATCGCGATTTCGCCACTCAAGGGCGGGCGTCCTTTGGTGATGGTGACCCGATCGTGCACTAAGAATGCACGGTTCGTAATGCCGCGTAGAAAGGCAGGGTAAACGGAGGTGCCGAGTTTCTTTAGCCGCACGTTACTGGCCATGTGGATTTCCGGCGACACCGCGGCCTCGCCGTTGATACGTGCGACTCCTCGCACGTCTGCCGCGGCGAAGTTCCCGGTGGCCGGCGAAATGGCGGAGCGGACGAGATCGCGCTGTGCGCTGCTCGCGAGCAAGATGCCGGTACGTGGCGGAGCCGCGCCCAAGTTGGCGGTTTCAAGACCCTGGACGAAAGCTGCCGATGCAACCAAAACCGCGGCCACCAGGGCCCCGGAAATGGCAGCTAGAGCTGAACGCAGCGGCCGGCGCCCGATGTTGCGGAATGCGTAGTCGAAGGGAAGAAGTCTCAACCTAAGTCCCTCTCAAGGCGCGGACCACAGGTCTCACCGCGGCGCGCCAGGCCGGGATGATGCTCACCGCAGTTGACAAGACTACGGCCATCAATACCCCACGCAGTATCACCGCTGGCGCCGTCGAAAAACTGATCTGAACGCCTTCAACGCCGAACGCGAAGTCGCCGGCAGCGATGGCTCCAATGGCTCCTCCAACCCCGATGCCCGCACCCAACAGAGCGATCAGCGTCGACTCTCCCAAGACGATGGCGACGAGGTGTCGGCCTTGAAAACCCAATGTCCTAAGCAAACCGAACTCGCGCACGCGTTCGCCAACGGACATCATCACCGTGTTGCCGACAAGGATAAGAATGACCAGAACGCAGGCGACGCCAAAGATGCGCCCAAAGGAGAGCAGGTCCCGGAGGTCCCGAGTAGCAGACTCGACGAAGGCCAGTTGAGAGTGCGTGTCGGTCGGTTCTTCTGCCGTCGCAAACAAGGCATCAATTTCTGCAGCGACGCGCTTGCTGTCGCCAGCATCTTTGACCTTGACTTCGAATTGAGTCACAGTGCCAAGCTTGCCCACCGGCCCTGCGCGCTGCAAGAATTCAAGATGCGTCAAGATGATGTTCTCTTCCATCGGCAGCGGCGATTCGAAAATTCCCACTACCTTGACGGCGATCTCACCAAAAACAAATTTCTCACCGACTTCAAGGCCCCTTCGGTCGGCGAAGGCCTTGCCCACGAGGGCGGAGTCCCTCTCCGATTTAAATTGCGCCAAATTACCTTCGACAAGGTTGATGTC
>JAZGFI010000227.1:0-13504 GCA_036479435.1 Planctomycetota bacterium
GGTCGATCTTCCGAGGGCCGGTGGCCGCCACATCGTTGGGGCCAACAAAGGCCTCGCCCTTCGACTTCCACCAACGCTGCCACTTGCCTGGCTTGGCCTTGTAGTCAAGGCCGGTGAGGCGCTGTAGTCCGTCGAGCGCAGTGTTGCGGACGATGGGGTCTTTGTCGCCGAGCGCCTTCAGCATGGGTTCAAAACAGGCTTTCTTGCGCATCGCGGCCATGCCGGTAACGCCCGCGCCGCGGACTCGCCAGTTGTCGTGTGACAGCAGATCGCGGAGGTCGGGGACGGACTCTGCGTACTTCATCCGGCCTAGCGACACCGCCGCCGCTAGGACGAGCTTCCATTCCGAACGCCGCAACATGGCGCGAAGCGAACCAAGGTCTCCACCGACCCGCGACTTGCCGTACTGAGCCAAGACTTCTTCCAAGACCTCAGTGGACTCCTCGGCCTGCAAACGGGCGTCGAGGAGCTCCTTGCGCTTCCCGTCGAGTTGCATGGCTGCCACGACCGCCTGAAAGCGCACTTTGGCTTCCTTGTCTTCCGCCGCAGTCTTGGCCAAAGCCTCAAAGGACTCCTTCAGGCGCATCTCACCTAAAACGCGAGCGGCCGTGGCGCGAACTTCCGACGCCTTGTGACCGAGGCCGTCTTTCTCGATTGCGGTTCGCAGTTTCGCCGCGTCGCCCAAGGGCTCATCGCCACGGGCCAAGTCTTGCAATAACTCGACCGCACTGGGACCCGACAGAGCGTTGGACGCGGCCAGAAATTCTTGGCAACGCGCCAAAGCGGGACGCCTCGTTCCGTCGGCCGGAAGCCGCGACAAAAGGCCCACGACAGCTCGTCTATAGCGTCGCTGCAAGGACGATCGCAGCTCACCCTTGAGGGCCGCTAGCAGTATCGGGAGAGCCTCTGGTTCGGCGCTCGCCGCAAGGCCTTCGGCGATACCGGCCCGGATTTCCGCGCGGCCGCGCTGCAACAGCGGCATCAAAGATTCGCGAGCTTTCTTGCCGCCGAAGGCGGCGCGGGCACGCGCCGCAGCCACGACGACCATGTGGTCTTCAGAATAGAGCAGCTTCGCGGCTTTTTTTTCGTCCGCGAGACCAATCTCGCGCAACGCCTCCAGGGCACGCACCGTCTTTTTGCCCTTGATCGACTTCGTCAAGGCCGTGCGAGCGGCTGACCGATCAATCTGCGCTGCGGCTCGGCTCGCCGCTTCACGGACCGCGATCAAGGGGTGTTTTAAGGCCACCCCAATGACGGCGCTCAAGGCTGCTTTATCGCCCTTCATGCCCAGTGCTTCAACGACGGCGCCATTGGTCTGCCAATCTTTGGTCTTCAGCGCCTTGAGGAGGAGCTTGGTGGCCGAAGGATCTGTGCTTTCTTGCAAGAGGTCGATCGCTCGCAAGCGGGTCCGAAGGTCTTTTGACTGGATCATCTGAGCCGGATCGTCCTGAGCCCAAAGAAGACCGGACACTAAAAACAGCAAGATGAACGCGCTAGTGGTGCGAAACATGGTTTAGTTCCCAATGGAAGAATTCAGAGCCACGGGTGGCCAAGCCTGCAAAATGCCAGCGCTGTGGTCAACTATCACTGAGATGGTTGGCGTCGGATGCAGGGTGTAGTTTGACGGCGAACAGTACCAATCTCGGGGTTTTAAGATGACGAGCCGTTCCGGCGACGATCCCAAGCCAGGATGGCGCGACACGCTGCACGAAGTCATTTTCGAGGCCGACACGCCAGCAGGCAAGGCCTTCGACGTCTTGTTGATCGTGTCCATTATCATCAGCGTGCTCGCCGTCGTGCTCGAAAGCGTCACCAGCATCCGCGCTAAATATGGGGCCATCCTGATCACCGCCGAGTGGTTTTTTACGGTGGTATTCACGATCGAGTATATCTTTCGCCTGATCAGCGTCCGGCGGCCCCTCAACTACGCGACTAGTTTCTTCGGCGTCGTCGACTTTCTATCCATCATCCCCACCTACCTCGCCCTTTTCATTCCGGGCGGCCAAACTCTCATGACGATCCGCGGCCTACGCTTGCTGCGTGTCTTCCGCGTCTTTAAGTTGTCGGCCTATGTTGGCGAGGCGCAGAGCCTCGCCCTCGCTTTACGCGCCAGCCTGCGCAAGATCATGGTATTCGTCTTGGCGGTCATCACCATTGCCGTGATCGTCGGTTCCTTCATGCACGTCGTCGAGGGCGAAGATTCTGGCTTTACCGACATCCCCACCAGTGTCTACTGGGCGATCGTTACCTTGACGACCGTAGGCTACGGCGACATCGCCCCGGTAACCCCGCTCGGCAAAACCCTCGCCTGCTTCGTCATGATGTGCGGCTTCGGCATCATCGCCGTCCCCACCGGCATTGTCTCCGTGGAGATGTCCCGCATTGCCAAAGAGGAGACGACGCAGTCCTGTATCTCTTGCAGCCTCCAGGGCCACGCCGTCGACGCGGTTTTTTGTAAGTTCTGCGGCACAAAACTCTAGCGAGTTTCCGCCCATTTCTTGACGGGGCACTTTGACTGATATAGCCTGTGAGTCGCACGACTGGCAGGCGCGAGGCACAAGTCACATCGTAAACCCCATCCCAATGGAGAGCCGAGACAACGGTAATGCCAGGTCATTTCGCACATACATTTCCGGGAAAAAGCTGCGGATCATGGCAATCGCTAGAAGATCATCTGAATGCGGTTGCAGAGATCTGCTCGAAATTCGCTGATCGGTTTGGAGCAGCCGATTGGGGTCATGCGACCGGCCTATGGCACGACCTTGGAAAATACTCGTGCGCGTTTCAGTCGTACCTGTCTTCAACCAGCGAGCCAGACTCCCACCAAGCGGAAACACGAGGTTCGGTGGATCACGCAACGGCGGGTGCACAACATGCCGTGAAAACAATTCCCGTGCTCGGACATCTAATCGCTTACGTCATTGCTGGCCACCACAGTGGTCTCCTCGACGCGATTTCCGATGGGGCCAATCAGGAAAAGCGGCTGGCAAAAGCGATCGAGCCTTGGGTTCACGGCCTGGCGAAACTGAACACCCCCAAGTCACCTCAGTTACCAGAATTCTTGCGTCGAGCCTTGGATCAGCGCTCTTGTGATCCCAAAGCTACGGCATTCAGCTTCGCGTTCTTCACGCGTATGCTGTTCGCTTGCCTGGTAGACGCCGACTTTCTCGACACTGAAGCCTTCATGAGTCCGGCCCGAGCCGCTGATCGACCGACTTGGCCGTCAGACATTCTATCCCAGATTTCCGACTGTACTGACAGCCATGTCAATGATCTCGGTGCCCGTCAAACTCCGGTCAATCGACGACGACAAGAGGTCCGTCAGGCCTGCATCCAAGGCGCCGAGCTCAACCCAGGACTGTTCTCTCTCTCCGTTCCCACCGGTGGTGGAAAAACTCTCGCGTCATTGACTTTCGCGCTTCGTCACGCAGTCCGTCACGGCATGGAACGCGTCATCTACGTCATCCCATTCACCAGCATCATCGAGCAAAATGCCGCCGTTTTTCGCTCGATAACTGCATCTCTCTGCGGGGGTGGACTCGCCGACCCTGTCATCGAACATCACAGTTCCGTCGATGTCGGAGAGGAGACAGTCGCCAGCCGGCTCGCAACAGAGAACTGGGATGCTCCGATCATCGTCACAACAACCGTCCAATTCTATGAGTCGATGTTTGCGAATAGATCTAGGCGTTGTCGAAAACTCCATCGCCTTGCCAAGTCAGTCATCATTCTTGACGAAGTGCAGTCGATCCCCGTCGACTACCTAAAGCCCTGCCTAAGCGCTCTTCGTGAACTATCTGAGAACTACGGGAGCAGTGTCGTCCTTTGTACTGCAACTCAGCCCGCCGTCCACCATCGCGACGAGTTTCCAATTGGGCTAAAGGGTGTGCGAGAGATCATCCCCGAGCCGACCGAATTGCACCAATCCCTCGAACGAGTCGAAGTCGTCGATATTGGTGATCAGGGTGATTCCGAACTCGACCTACTGCTTGCGGAACACAGACAATCCCTTTGCATCGTGAACACGCGCAAACACGCTCGACGCCTTTTCGAAGGGCTCAAAGCTCGGCAGGGGATTTTTCATCTCAGCGCATCCATGTGCCCAGAGCACCGCAGCTCGACCCTCAGAGAAATCTTTACGGCCCTGGAACGAGGTGAACGTTGTCAGGTCATTTCGACCCAAGTCATCGAGGCGGGCGTGGATGTCGATTTCCCCGTCGTTTTCCGTTCTCTGGCCGGCCTCGACTCGATTGCGCAAGCCGCGGGACGGTGCAATCGTAATGGGGAACTGAAAGGACTCGGAAAGACCTTCGTGTTTCGTTCGGAACACAGGTCGGCTGAGCGATTCCTGAGAGAAATGTCGGGCGCAGCCCGTCAGATTCTTGGCGGACTAAATAGCCGACCCCTTTACCCTGATCTCCTCGCGCCGGAGGCCATCGAGCACTATTTCCGACTGTACTACTGGAGCCAGAAAGACCGCTGGGATGCACACGACATTCTCGCTCGAGATCTTCTGGACTCGAACAATCCAAAACTTCCCTTTGTCTTCGGCTTTGCCACAACTGCCAAGAACTTCCGTTTCATCGAAAACTGCAACCAAGCGATCATCATTCCTTGGCGACATCGGGGACGCGAACTCTGCGAGGCCCTACGCGCGGAATACGGAACGCCGCGTCAGAGCACTCTCCGCGAACTGCAAAGATACAGCGTTCAGATTCCCGAGCATCAGTACCAAAGGAACGTTGGGCTGAACATCGAACTCATTCAAGATCGATACCCGATCCTCACTAGCCCAGAGCTCCACTACGACGAGGAACTCGGCATTCTGTTGGACGACGAAACTCCGAAGGCGAGTTTCGTCATATGAGAGGAAGCGCAAGATGAGCTATGGAATCATGCTGGAGGTTTGGGGCGAATACGCATCCTTCAACCGGCCAGAAATGAAGGTGGAGCGTGTTTCCTACGAAGTCATGACACCAAGCGCCGCGAGAGGGTTCTTAGAAGCCATCTACTGGAAGCCACAAATGCGCTGGGTGATCGACCGCATCCACGTCCTCGCTCCAATCAAGTTCTCGCACGTGCGGCGCAACGAGATCGACTCCCGCATTCCAGTCGGTGGCCCAAGCGGGGTACGGAGCGCCATGAAGTCCGAAAAAGGCGACTTGGGAATCACGGTTAGCAATCACCGTCAGCAACGCGCCGCCATGATCCTCAGCGATGTTCGCTACGGAATCGTAGCGCATGTTGAAGTCTTGGACGCGCAAGAAAAAGACGGAACCCTAAACCCACACGCGGGCTCCAAACACGTCGAGGCTTTTCGGCGCCGTGTCCGAAAAGGCCAGTATTTTCACCATCCCTATCTCGGGTGCCGAGAGTTTCCCGGTTCATTTCAGCATGTCGATAGCGAAGGCGACTGGGGCTGCCCCAAGGAGCTCGAAGGGCAACGCTCTCTCGGATTTATGCTCTGGGACATGGAGTTCGTCGAAGACGAAAAGGGGGCGATTGTGGAATCCAACCGGGGTCGCCGACTGAGCGCCACGGCTAGGTTCTTTGACGCCATGATGACGAATGGCGTTCTCGAAGTTCCACCTCTTTCCGAAACGCGGGCTTGACGATGATCCTCAGAGCACTCCATGACCTTCATGAAAGACTGAAAGACGATCCTGACTACGAGATTGCGCCAGATGGCTTTAGCTACCAAAAAGTGACTTTCGTGATTGTCCTCGAAACTGATGGCCGTTTGGTGGAAATCGCTGACACTCAGATCGAAATCAATGGCAAGACTCGACCTCGACGGGTTCTTGTTTTCGGAACTGCAAAGCCCAGCGGAAAAGGGTTGAATCCTTGCTTCCTCTGGGACAACACAAAGTACATCTTGGGGCATGATGGCAATGTCGATCCGAAGAAACGCAAACCCGAGCGTGCACAACAGGTGTTCGAGGCCTTTAGGGAAAGGCACATCTCGCTTCGCAAGAAAATCGGCTCGTCTGAGTTTGATGCAGTTTGCAATTTCCTTTCGGGATGGAAACCGTCCGATGCTGAGAAGCATAGCGTCCTCGCCGAGGGCACCTCCGGCTTCGGTGTCTTTCAGATCCGTGGTCAAACACACTTTGTCCACGAGACCCAGAAAATCCGCACCTTTTGGCTCCAAGACCGACAAGAAGATCCAGAGGGTCCGCTGTCAACTTGTTTGATCACCGGAGAGGTCTCACCGACCGCACGAATTCATCCGAAGATCAAGGGTGTCTGGGGAGCACAGAGCTCAGGCGCAGCTATTGTCAGCTTCAACGACAGTTCCTACTTGTCATATGGCAAAGTACAGAACTTCAATGCGCCCGTCTCCAGTGGCGCGGCAAGACATTATGTCAAGGCGCTCAACGCACTTCTCGACGGCCCAATGCAGGAGAAGCACCGCTTTGGAATCGGCGACATGACCTTGGCCTTCTGGACGGATCGGCCCTCTGCGCTGGAAGACATATTCGTGGAGTTTAGCCAGAGCGGCGAAGGAAAAGCCGTTGAATCATCACAGGACGAAGGGCTTAGGTCAAAAATCGGCGCACTGCTTAGAGCGCTCCGGCAAGGACGCGAGGCCTACGCCGATCTCGATGACGAGCCCGACAAGACCGAATACTTCCTGCTTGGGTTGTCCCCCAATGCAGCTCGTCTATCCGTTCGGTTTTTTTGGCGTGGCAATCTGACAGCATTCCTCGACAAACTTCGGCTCCATTTTCAGCACATCCAGATCGAAACTCAAAGAAATTCTGACCGGGAGTTTCCGCCTGCGTGGCAATTGCTCCGCCAAACCGCGCGCGAGTCGAAAGACATCCCACCCATTCTCGCCGCGCCTTTGCTACGAGCGATCATCGACGGATCGAACTACCCTCCCGCCATGTACTCTGCCATCATTGGAAGAATTCGCGCAGACCGAGACATCAACCATGCTCGCGCTTGCCTCATCAAAGGATACCTCATACGCAACTTGGGAAAGGACATGCCCATGAGTCTCGACAAGTCTCAAATAGATAGCGGATACCGTCTCGGCAGGCTTTTTGCCACTCTCGAGAAAACCCAAAAGGACGCCCTCGGTGAGAACTTAAACGCCACCATTCGGGATCGCTTCTACGCTTCCGCGTCGGCGACTCCTGGGCCCGTGATACCTCGCCTGCTTCGCACTTATCAACACCATCTCGCCAAACTCAGTGGTGGGCTGAAAGTAAGTCGCGAGAGGTTGCTTCAAGAAATCATGGACGGCCTCGATCAGATTCCGGCGCAGCTTGACCTCAGCGCTCAAGGTTGCTTCGCGCTCGGCTACTACCACCAAATGAACGACTTCTACAAGAGACGTACCGATGACTCGAAAGATTAAGCTGAGGAAACGAACGCAATGAACCGACACGAATTCGTAATGATTTTTGATGCCCGAGATGCAAACCCAAATGGCGACCCGGATGCCGGAAACTTGCCACGCATTGACCCCGAAACCGGCCACGGTTTGGTAACTGATGTTTGCTTGAAAAGGAAAGTCAGAAACTACGTTTCGTTAACACGAAGCAACGACGAAGGGCACCGAATCTACTTTAGAGAACGGGCCGTCCTTAACCGGATCCACGAGGAGGCCTACAAACACATTGGGGAAAAACCGAAGAGCAAGAAACTGCCGAGCGACGTCGAAAAGGCCAGAAAGTTGACCCAATTCATGTGCCAGAATTTCTGGGACATTCGCGCCTTTGGTGCTGTCATGAGTACGGAAGTCAACTGCGGACAGGTTCGCGGCCCAGTACAAATCTCATTCGCCAGGTCGGTCGACCCCATTTTCGCACAAGAACACGCCATCACGCGAAACTCCGTCACCAATGAAAGAGACCTCGAAAAGGAACGCACGATGGGCCGTAAGTTTACGATTCCCTACGGTATCTACGTTGCTCACGGTTTCATCAATCCCTTCCTCGCTGACCAAACCGGCTTTGGTGACAGTGATCTCGACCTACTCTGGGAGAGCCTCGCCAATGCCTTCCAGTTCGACCAGTCCGCCGCCCGTCCAGCGGGCTCCATGGCTATGCGACGCCTCGTCGTTTTTCGCCATGCCAGCAAGTTGGGCGAGGCACCGTCCCACCAGCTATTCGAAGCCCTTAAAGTCGTTAGGAAGTCCGAGTGTGCGGTGCCACGCAAGTTTGCGGACTACGAAATTGACATAGACACGGAGAAGATCCCGGCGGGAGTCGAAACCCTTGAAAAGGCATAGACCGTGTTCAAAGACGCCGATCTTCTCCCCCTTTCAGGGCTTCAACATCTGGTTTTTTGCCGCAGGCAAGCAGGCTTGATTCACGTGGAATCACAATGGGCCGACAACAAATTCACGGTCGAGGGTTCGCGTCTACACGAGCAGGTGGATCAGTTGGGACGCCGCCATGAAAAGCGCGGCAACCTAGTTGTATCACGGGGCATTTGGATTCGTTCGCAGCGCTTGGGTCTGATTGGACGAGCCGACGTCGTGGAGTTTCGTCGCGTTGAATGCGGCGACCCGACATACCCGGTGGCCGTTCCTCTTCCGGGCCGCGACGGAAGGTGGCGACCGTTACCCGTCGAGTACAAGCGCGGCAAACCAAAAGAGCACCGCGCCGACGAAGTTCAGCTCTGCGCCCAAGCGATGTGTATCGAGGAACACTTCGAGATCGCTATCTCCGAGGGCTCGCTTTATTACGGGCAGACCAAACGGCGAACCGAAGTAGATTTCGACGAGGGCCTCCGGGATCTCACGAAATCTGTCGCTCGAGACTTCCACAATCTCGTCAAGAACCGTGAAACCCCAAGGGCAGAACCCGGAGCCAAGTGCACAAACTGCTCGCTCCTTGAGATTTGCGTACCCTCGGCGGTCGAACACCAAAATGCTGCGTCTCGTTACATCCGAAATTCTGTTCGATTGATTGCCCGCGAACGATCATGAAACGACATCTTAACACTCTTTTTGTAACGACAGACGGCGCTTACTTGGCAGCGGTGGGAGAGACCGTGGCCGTCAAGATAGAAGGTGAAACCAAACTGAGAGTCCCGCTTCATCTCCTCCAAGGAATCGTCTGCTTTGGTCGCGTCTCAGCCAGCCCCCAATTGATGTCTCGGTGTGCAGAACGTGATGTTGGCTTGTCATTCCTCAGCAGTCACGGGCGTTTTCAAGCCAGAGTGCAGGGACCCATCTCCGGCAATGTTTTGCTTCGGCGCGCTCAATTCCGCCTAGCGGATTGCCCCACATTTTCGGCCTCAATTTCCAAGGTCATCGTCACGGCTAAGATCGTCAACTGCCGCAGTATTCTTCGACGCCGACTGCGCGACCATCCCGACGCCACGGGGTCCAGCGCCATTCAGACCGCCGTTGACGAACTCGCCAAGCGTGTTTCTAGTCTGGATCGCAAACTCAGCCTCGACAGCATCCGCGGTGTCGAAGGAGATGCTGCACGTATCTACTTCTCAGTATTCGACCACCTCATCGTCCAACAAAAACAGGAGTTTAAATTTCAGGAGCGGAGCCGTAGGCCACCTCGGAACGCGGTCAACGCCGTTCTTTCGTTTGGCTACAGCCTCCTCGCACAGGACGTTTCCTCAGCACTCCAGGCCGTTGGCCTTGATCCACAGGTGGGTTACCTTCATCGAGATCGCCCTGGGCGCCCCAGTTTTGCCTTAGATCTAATGGAAGAACTCCGCCCCATCATGGTCGACCGTGTCGCGCTTTCTCTCATCAATCGGCGCCAGATCAAGATTACGGGATTCAAAGTTGAGGAGGCTGGCGGTATCCACATGGATGACAAGACGAGAAAGAAACTACTCATCGCCTATCAAGAGAGAAAAGACGAAGTGCTCGTCCATCCCTTCCTCGGTGAGAAAATTAGCTCGGGTCTCATCTCCCACATTCAAGCGAGACTTGCCGCACGATACATCCGTGGCGAGTTAGATGCCTATCCCGCCTACTTCCACCGCGGTTAGGGAGAATTGAGCCATGATGGTCGTCGTCAGTTACGATGTTTCTACGAAAGACCCCAACGGATCACGGCGCCTCCGGCGCGTGGCCCGTGCTTGTTCTGATTACGGCCAACGAGTTCAGAATTCAGTTTTTGAGTGCTTGGTCGATCCGGAGCACTGGGCCCGACTCAGGAATCGTCTACTCGACGAGATCGATCCGTCGGTCGACAGTCTACGATTCTATTTCTTGGGGGCTCGATACAGCCGTCGGACTGAGCACCATGGCGCCAAAGAACCCCACGATCCCCAATCGCCCATGATCGTATAGCCTGCTTGCGAACCCAAAGTGCTCACAGTAACCCCGGGAGGTTCGCGATGCCAACAAGGCCCTGCAAAGAAAGCACTTACGTCGTGCGACCCCCATCGTTTGCAAGTTCAAATTACGCATGCAGTAACCCTCGCGATTTTCCGATTCTAAACCCATGCCCATCAATTGGTTTAGACTCCCGCAGTCGCTCCCCTCGCGGGAGCGCGGATTGAAACCGCGGCTCTGCATTCGGTCAAGCGACTTGCCGAGTCGCTCCCCTCGCGGGAGCGCGGATTGAAACCCGGCGTAGTCGTCTTGTTCAACCCCGCCGAAGAGTCGCTCCCCTCGCGGGAGCGCGGATTGAAACGTCGCCACCCCCGTGGCCTAAAGCTTTGTTGGCGGTCGCTCCCCTCGCGGGAGCGCGGATTGAAACTTACCGAGGCCGAACAAGACGAACTGTTCGGTGGTCGCTCCCCTCGCGGGAGCGCGGATTGAAACAAAAGACCGGGTGGAAGATCAACGAGAACGTATGTCGCTCCCCTCGCGGGAGCGCGGATTGAAACTTTCCAGGGTGCTCCTGGAACAGGGTCGGGGTCTGGTCGCTCCCCTCGCGGGAGCGCGGATTGAAACAACCGCAATGACGGCACTTCTCCAGGATCCGTAAGTCGCTCCCCTCGCGGGAGCGCGGATTGAAACCCCTGGTAAGCGCGGGCATAGCGCCCGCCTTTAGGTCGCTCCCCTCGCGGGAGCGCGGATTGAAACAACTGGCGCGCTTGTTTTTCGTACCTTCGGGACGGGTCGCTCCCCTCGCGGGAGCGCGGATTGAAACCCCCTGCCAGCGACAAAAGGCGGTCGACATCGGGTCGCTCCCCTCGCGGGAGCGCGGATTGAAACCGTTGAGCAACGATCAAGACCTGCTGAATTACGGGTCGCTCCCCTCGCGGGAGCGCGGATTGAAACCGGCTATCTCGCTCGACCGCGTCTTTATGACGGAGTCGCTCCCCTCGCGGGAGCGCGGATTGAAACGCTTGTCGTCAGAGCCTATCGACACCATAACCCAGTCGCTCCCCTCGCGGGAGCGCGGATTGAAACATTCCCTGCATCACCGAACACAACTACGTTGAATGGTCGCTCCCCTCGCGGGAGCGCGGATTGAAACACACAGAGCGATCCTGATATCACCTTGACTGAGATCGTCGCTCCCCTCGCGGGAGCGCGGATTGAAACGACGAATCAGCCAGATTTTCTGCTGAGGTGTAAAGTCGCTCCCCTCGCGGGAGCGCGGATTGAAACTTCCTCTGTCATGCTTGACTTCCGTATCTCTCAAGTCGCTCCCCTCGCGGGAGCGCGGATTGAAACGATAAGGGGTCTAAAAGTTTCAGGAATTACTTGGTCGCTCCCCTCGCGGGAGCGCGGATTGAAACTTCATAAGCTCAAGGACAATTCAAAATTTCTTTGGTCGCTCCCCTCGCGGGAGCGCGGATTGAAACGCAGATGGGTGACGAAGACAAAAGAGCGTCTGAGGTCGCTCCCCTCGCGGGAGCGCGGATTGAAACCTGTAGACCGAGCACCAGATCACAAACGCCAACGTGTCGCTCCCCTCGCGGGAGCGCGGATTGAAACTCCCCAAAATCCACAGGACCACCCCCACCCCACGTCGCTCCCCTCGCGGGAGCGCGGATTGAAACCTGGATAGCACGATGCCCCACCAGATGGTGCGCAGGTCGCTCCCCTCGCGGGAGCGCGGATTGAAACGCACGTCCGCCTCGGCTCCCACAACGCCCTCTCGTCGCTCCCCTCGCGGGAGCGCGGATTGAAACATTTACAAATAGTCACTGGTAGGGTCGGTCTCTTGTCGCTCCCCTCGCGGGAGCGCGGATTGAAACCAGGTCTGGCGTCGCGTCAAGGACAGCAACCAAAGTCGCTCCCCTCGCGGGAGCGCGGATTGAAACTGAATCCATCGAGGCTCATGTCATCCCGCCAGGTCGCTCCCCTCGCGTGTTGACGGTGGCCTAGAAGTGCGGATAAGCGGCGCTTTGTACACGGGCCGCCAGGCCTCAACGGTGCCCAGATCGGAGGGTCGTGTTGGATGTCGAGGTCTCTTGGAGTTTCGTTCCTGAATTCAGAAACGTGGTCTTGGTGAAGGGAATTGTGTCCGCCTCGGGCCTGCGGTCGCTATGGGCTACTGGCGTAACTTGTCCGTCGTGAGGCTTGCTTCGAGCTTGCGGTCTGATCTGGTGGGTCTTTGCCGCTTAGGTAAAGAGGGAGCCCAACGAAAAAACCCGTTGTTTGGTGATGAGCAAACTCGGCACTGGATGTAGGCGATGGGGTCTTTGCCTTCTCTTCCGCCAGTGTCAGCGGGTTGTTGCCGTTTTGGCTCCGCGTCACCTCCGACTTGAGCGAATGCGGGACCCTGATGCGTTACGGAACCGCTTCGGTCGCGAAACCGCTGTTGGCGTGCTCTCGCTGATTCCCTGCCCTTCTGCGTCTTCCTGTAGCGTGCCGCAGCTTCGCATTGCTTCTCTCGCCGACTCGATTGGGCACATTGAGCAGAGCAATACCGTTGTCCGCGGTCACAGGTCAGGCAGATGCTCACGAGACGGTGGCAACGTGAACAGTAAAACAACCTCTGTGACTCAATCGCTTCAATCATGGCCACTTAGCTTAACCCAAGAGTGGGCACATCCGAGACACCCCAGGGTCTTGCGACCAGTCTGTCGAAGTGGTGAGGCTGCCAGACCTCGGCAAAACGATGCGACTTGAACCTTGGTTCCCGGGGCCATGGCCCCGGGAACCAAGACCGCCTGCGCCCTTACCCCTACGCCAACCAAAAATTCGGTGCCCAGGAAACGCGGACCGTTAACGCGGCGGTCATGCGCGCAAAGCGCCATCTATGCGCAGGTCTCAACCGCCGTCTACACTCGCGGGAGCGCGGATCATGGCGATTCCGTTTGAACGTGTGAGAGTGGTTTCGGCGGACGATCACTTCAGCGGCCTGTGGTGGTGAGACACTGCGGCCCAATTGGCCACAGTGAATATTTAGTTCCGAGCTAGTCTCATTCCCAACTCCTTTGTTTGCAGTGGACTAAGCCAGCTGGCGAATTCCCTCATGATTGAAGCGTTCCGCCTGCTACGCTCTGTGCTTAGAGTCTGCCGGGAGATCCACCATGCGTTTCATCTTGTGCACTTTGTTGTTGTCGTCTTTGGGCTTGGCTCAGAATCTGCCGGTCCGCCATGTTTTCGACG
>JAZGFI010000228.1:0-2738 GCA_036479435.1 Planctomycetota bacterium
GTGAGCGTTCTGTGAACTACAGTTCCTTTTTTTGTCGCTCTTTCCTTCGGATTTCGTCGATGTCCCACTTGTGCTTTGGGTTTTCCTTGAGCCAGAGATCGGGCAACAAGTAATCCAACTCAGCGGATGTAATGGGCAGCCCTGCGTCGAATTGCTTGAACGCCTTGCCGTGGCGGTGAAGGGGTAATCGCGTGAACAACTCTTTCAGCCAAGCGAACGGCTCCACGCCATTGAGCTTGGCACTGGTCACCAGCGAGTAATGAATCGCCGCGCGGTGACCGCCGTTCTCGCTGGCGACAAATAGATAATTCTTGCGTCCGATCGCTGGATATTTAACCATCCTCTCAGCAACGTTATTGTCCCAAGACAAATAACCCGCCTCCACGTATCGATTCAATGCGTCCCACTGATTGAGCGTGTAAGTAAACGCGCTGCGAATCGGGCTCTTGGGTAAAATCCGTTTGTTGTCCTTCTCTCTGTCGAGCCACCGCTTGAACTCGTCCAAGATCGGCCTCGCATGCTCGGCTCGCCCAGCCGCTACCGACGCGAAGTCGCGATGCCCCTGAAGATCCTGGCGTGGGAACGCTTGACGCAACTGCTTCTCGACTTGCGAAAGCCGCGCAATATACGAAAGCGCCGTATTGGCTCGGGCCAGATCGTTGTCTTTGGCTTGATGCCAATAGCGGCGCGCATGAACCCAACAAGCGACCTCTTTCACCCGGTCCCCCGCATAGACTCCGTCGTAACCACTGTAAGCATCGGCTTGAAGATAGCCCTCGAAACCATCGAGGAATTTCATCGGCCCGTCGCGCTGGCGAGTGCGGGTAAAATCAAACACCGCATAAAGATGATCACAATCACCAAGGTAAGGCCAGAACTTGGCCGAGGTCGCTTTGCCCGGCCCCTCAAGTAACTTGATTCCCGTGTCGTCGGTGTGAATCACTTTTGACTGAAGCAACAACCATTTCATCCGCATCACAAACGGCCTCGCCAACTCAGCCAGCGTTGCTTGCCAACCGCACAACGTACTGCGACGAATCGTATAACCAAGTCGAGAACTAATGTCTTCTTGACGGTACAGCGGTGTGTGGTCGCCGAACTTGCTGAGCACCGTGTGGGCACAAAGCCCTGGCCCCGGCAAACCCTTTTCGATCGGCTGGGGCGGCTTGTCTGCGATCGCTACGTTTTCTTCACAAGCTTTGCAGGCGTACTTCACCCGGTCATGCTGAATCACTTTGAGCGTGGCCGGGACCAGCTCAAGTTGCTCGCTCGTTTCCACGCCAATCTCATGACGTTGATCACCGCAGCAAGGGCAAGCTTGCTCTGATTCAGACAGCTCGTGGCGGATGATCTCTCGTTCA
The DNA here is from genome assembly GCA_036479435.1 of Planctomycetota bacterium. Taxonomy (GTDB): domain Bacteria; phylum Planctomycetota; family DRQF01; genus JAZGFI01. Next base: position 1,362 of record JAZGFI010000228.1, read on the forward strand.
AGATAATCTGGCAATTTGCCGCTGCGGCCTCGCTTTTTCTTGTTGTTACCAGGATTCTGGTCTTCGGCCTCGGTGTCGATCAAGTCGTCTTCTGGATCGCCTTGAGTCAACTGGGCGATCAACTCCTGAAGTTCTTCGGTCGAAAACAGCAGCAACTGATCGGGGTCGATGCGCTCTTGTCGCGAGCCGGTTACTTTCTGCAGCAGCAGTTTGATGCGGTGCTCGAGCGACAGAATCGTGCGGTTTTTTTCTTCGAGCGTAGAGCTGAACTGAGTGACTTCGGCGGCGTGCTGGCTGACAGCCGATTGTCGAGTAGCCTTCGCTTTGAGCAACGCGGCTTTGAGCCTAGCGTTTTCTTTTTCGAGTTGGCCAAGACGTGAGTTCATGTTGTCTTAGCCGCGCTAACGAAAATTTGTAACGGAAGAAAACAACATTATAAAAACTATTTCTTTAACCGGTACCCGAACTTCACGGCGCAAGAAAAAAGAGTTGCTTTGAAAAAATCGAAGCAACTCTTAGGACAGGTTTCAAACATTTTCAATGACGATCATTGATCGAGCGAATAACGTTTGGTGCGTTTGAGGTTTCGCACGTCGATGCCGCCCAGCAGCATCGCCAGCTCATCACTACGGATTTCAAGCTTGGACTGGTCGTCCTCAATCGGAGGCAACTGAAAACGTCCTTGTTCAAGCCGTTTGTACCAGATGGCCAATCCGTCGCCGTCCCAGTAAAAGACTTTAACGCGATCGCCGCGACGGTTGAGAAAGAGAAACAAGTGCCCCGAGAGCGGATCTTCTTCAAGCTGTGTGGTGACGAGTCCCTGAAGCCCATTGAATCCTTTTCTCATATCGGCCGGATCTCGTGCGACAAAGATCCGCAAGTTCGTTGGCAAGCTGATCATGATTGAACTCCTGCATCGCGAGGTCGATCATTGTCGGACATCGCGATCAATTGCCTGAGGGTGCCGACATCGACATTGCCGCGAAACCGCAGCAGAGTCCCATTGGTCAGGCTGATCTCAATCATCGACGGCTGTTGGACCGGTCTGGGCGGCGGCGCAACGACCGGGGTCAATTCAATCAGGCTGCTCACCGAAGACGCGTTACTCGAACCCCGTTTGGCTCCGTGGCTTGCCGATGGTTTGCCCGACAATTCACCACTAAGTTTCTGTTTCCATTTACAAAACGTACTTTGGGCGAGCTGGTGCTGCTGGCACCACGCTGCGATAGTGACCCCCGATTGCCGCTGCTGCGCGATGCTCGCGAGCCAAAATTCACCACCACGCCGAATTCGTTTCTTCACGCTGATTTCTCCATTTTGAAAGCAAAAACCTCCAAAATAAATCATCCGTCAAGATGTACTTCAATGAACGCTCAC
>JAZGFI010000229.1:0-11905 GCA_036479435.1 Planctomycetota bacterium
ACGCCCATTACAAATTCGCTATCGTTACTCATGGCCGGTCTCCGTTTTTGTTTTGAGAAAAACACTGAGCCCCATTTTAGGTGAGCTCGACGACGGAGGCCGGCCCTCTCATCTCATCTGGCACCGGATAGTGACGGCGTGGTGCCTGGCACCCATGATTCAGTAAATTAGGGACTTTTCGAAGACTTCGTCGAAGTCAAAACCGTTGGCGAAGTCTTCTTTGGTGTCGGTGTCTTGTTTGGCGAGGAGCTCGACTTGGATCATCGAGAAGACGATTTCGCCGAAGTCCTCGGTGCGGGAGATTCCCCAGAGGCGAAAGACCGACTTGGTGAGGAAGCCAAACATCTGCTCAGCGTAGTCGCGAATGCCCTCGCAAAGCTCACCGCCATTGATATGGCCAAGGCGGCCTTTCTTGCGGAATGAGGCCAGGGTGTAGTTGAGGGCTTCGAGAGTGAAGTCGTAGGCCTCACCGCGATAGCGTCCATCTTCTTGAACCAATTGGTAGATGAGGTCGGCTTTATCTTGGCCATGGCTCATTCTTAGCGCCCTCCCCAGAGTGCAAACCGACACAGAAGCGCGTTCCCTCTGCCGACGGAAGCGAGGCTTCCTCTTCTATTCAACACCATGGGGAGACATCTGCCAAGTCTCAAGGAGATGATTCGCGTCGGCGCTTGCTGGCAAGGCGGCGCTGAATCTTGATCTTCAAAGACTCGACGACGATTCGAGGAGAGACGTTCGCACTGAGTCGGTTTTTGGCGTCGAGAAGGTCAGCAATGGTCTCAGCGTCATGGTCGAGACCCCATGGGCTTTGATCTTGAGCAAGCGACTCGATGGCGAATTCGAAAAGGCGGCGGCAGCGCTGCCTTGCTTTGGCCGCGACCCGCATACCGCTGGATTGGAAAAACTCATCGGCGAAGGCAAAGGGCCCGGGGCGGGGACCGAGGAGGGCTGGGACCAGTGCCATCAGATCCCGCGAAGACGCATCCGAGAGCCAGGCGAGCGCCGCCCCCGGGGCCCCTCGAGACAAAGACAGGGCCGTGGCGGCTTCCTTTTCCCCAACGCCGAGACGTTGAGCAATAAACTGCTCGGCATCGGCCCCGAACACGGGGCCAAAAAACACCGATTGAAGCCGCGAGTGAATCGTCTCCAACAAAGCACCTGGCTCATGGGTCACTAAGATGATCAAGCCATTTCGTGGAGGCTCTTCCAAGAGCTTGAGGAGTGAATTTTGGGCCTCAACTGCCAAGCAGTGCGCGTCTGCGATGAGGGCCGCCTTGCGGTCGGCCTGGTAAGGAGCCAACGCGAACCACTTCTTAAGGTCACGCAAACGTGCGATGGGAATGGTGGTTTTGCCTTCCTCTGGCGCCAAGAGCTCAACGTCGGGGTGGTTCTCAAGGGAGGGACCGCCTGCAAACAATGACGACAAAAGTTCGGTGGCGAACAGCTTCTTGCCACGTCCGCTCTCGCCGTGAAACAAAAAGCCGGGAGGAACGCGCCCGTGGGACAGGACACCTCGAAAAAACTGCTTGGGGCCCGCGTGACCGACAACTCGAGAAAAGTCCGGCTCGGGCGAGCTCACGAGTCGCCGAACGGCGACGAGCCGGTGCGGCGGTTGGCAAGTCTGGTCATGAGGTCACACAAGGCGGCGTCGCTTTGGATTTCACCGCGATAGCGATTGTAGATCAGATGGATCGACGTGTGGCTACGGTCACCTAAGATGCGACCGATCTCTTTGAAAGTCAGTTGGTGCTGATCTCGCAACACACAAACGACGACGCCCCGCGGAAGCCGCAGAGACTTCACCTTGCGTTTCGAGAGTAAGGCACTTCGCGTCACGCCAAAATGTTCCGCCGATGCTTTGATGATCGACTCGTACTCACTGCCCCGCGACGCCCCGAACAGATCGCCGCGGTGTTTGGCAATAAACTCGGGCGTCACCGGCTCGCGTAGCAACGCGGCGTAAGCGTGAATGCGCAAAATGCATCTTTTCAAAAGGCCCAAGCTGCCGTGACAATCCGCGACCAGAGCTTTCAAGACATCTTCGCGAAGAGGTTTGCGGTCGGGGCCTAAGCCCTGGCTCATGATCTTTACCAAGGAACTGTGCGAGTAGGGTCGGATCTCCACGACAAGTCCCGCGTGCAGCTGAGATTGAAATGGCTGCGAAACATTTTCGATTTCTTGGGGACGATGGCGTGACGCCATGGCCACCTGCTTGCCCGATTCCAACCACTCTTTTAGCCGTGCGACAAATTCAACTTGAGTCGCCTTTTTGCCTCGAAAGCGATGAACCTCATCGACGACGATGACACCAAAACCATCGTAGAAGCTACGGAATTGATCGACGGTCTTCATCTTCAGCGCCATCGTAAAGTGCGACGTGAACTGAAGGGCATCCGTGACCAGCACTTTCGGCGCGTCCTCGCCATCTAGCTGCGCCTGGGTGCGAAAGCAGCGGACAAGATGAGTCTTGCCCAAGCCCGACGGTGCGGCCAAGAAAATAGGATTGAAGGTCGGCTCTTGGCGCTGAACCGCGTGCCGAATGGCCCGCCATGCGAATTCGTTTTCTGGAACGACAAAGAAGCTGTCGAGGTCGGCATCTTTGTCAACCGCAGGTGTGGCGTCCAAAACGTCCATGACTTCTTCAGCGCTGATATTCTCGCGGTGCTTTCGGTAGAGTTCAGGGTCGACTTTGACTTCGACTTTGATGGCCGTACCCAGAACACGATTCGCGGCGCGGCCAATCATGCGCCCGTAGCGCTCGTCGATGAAATCTCTAAAAAAGAGATTCGGAACGCCGATCGTCAACGTCCCGCGGTAGAGGTTTTTGAGCAGAACCTCGCGAAACCAGATCTCGTAGGTACGCGATCCGATTTCTGTTTCGACGAGAGACAGAATCTCTCGGAAGCTTTTGACGGCGAGGCGGTCGGCCATAGGGTGCTATCGGGTTTCTTGTTCGGCTTGTTTTTCGGCTTTTCGGAGAAGCGACTTCGCCTCACCATTCTTCGGATCAACTTCCAACACGCGCCCGAGATGGTAGGCAGCTTGATCAGTTTCGCCAAGGTGCATCAGCACCTTCGCGAGTTCAAACCTGACTTTGATCTCAGCCGTACCGCTTAGTCCCAAGTCCAACGCGGTCTCGAATTCTACGCCAGCCTGCTTCCAATCGTCCAGCCCTTTCGCGAGTTCGGCGCGCTGTTCATAAATCCTCGGATCAAAAGGACTGACTCTTGCAATCTCATCGAGAAGAGTCCGCGATTTTTGCCATTCTTTTTTTTGCTTTCGAAACTCAAAAAGTTCCCAGCGTGCTTCCACCGCAACATCGACCAAGGCACAGAAACGCTCCGTCCATGCGGCCCAAGCATCGAGGTCGCCCTCGCCTCGTGCCAATCGAGCCAAATTCAGATAGGGACTCGCCTTGGGGTCGGCAAGGAAAGGATTCGCAATGGCGGCGCGGCGCCAATACTCGATCGCTTCAACGCTCTTTCCGGCTTTTTCAGCGAAACCCGCCAGCAGTGCGAACAACTCAAAATCCTCGAAACCGGAATTTTCGGCACTCGCAAAGTACTTGGCGGCAACATCTAAGCGCTTTGCCCGTACCGCCCTCAATCCGAACAGAAAGTCGATCCTGGGGTCTTTGACGCCAGCGCGGTTCAGTTTTTGCAACACGGCGTCGGCATCGAAATCTCGGCCATGCCTAAAGTGACCCCAAGCCAACTTGATACGGTTTTCGTCGACATCTTCATTATTCGCGATAGCGTCGCGAAAGCGGTCCAGGGCGGTTTCGGAGTAGCGCGGCATGCGCTTCAAGGAGCCGAGGTGTTTCTCCACAAAGTTACGAAAGCCCTTGTCGAATTCCTGTGGAGAAACTCCGAGGGCCTCACGTAACACGGCGCGGCTGTGCTTGTCCTCGCCGTAGAGCCGCAACATTTTTTGGATCGCCTCCATGCCCCAATTTTTCTCTAACCACTGCGAGCAAAGCCCGGCCTGAAAATAGGCAAATACGATGGCCGAAGTGCTGAAGGCCTTGTCGAACTCCAAGACCCCTAGTAATTCGTCGCTCGCCCAGGCATCGTGAAGGAGAGATTCAAGATTTCTTCCCCAGGAGGGATCGCGGCGAACTTCTTCCCATGACGAAAGGCCTTCAGTGAGCCAGCGCGGCACCCGGCCGCCGCTGAGCTGAAGCGTGAAGACGTGGGCGATCTCGTGATGCGCGGTGCCCGCCCAATTATAAGTGCCAGGGCGGCGAGCCCTGGGGCTATCCATCGCCACGGTCGATCCAAAACACACTCCGAGAGCGGGAAGCCCTCGCGTGCCCATCGTCCGCACCGAAAAGTCCTTCGATCGGCGAAACACTTCGAAGATAATCGGGGCTTTCGGCGTGAAGCCGTAGCGTTTCACGAGTTCGTCCCAACTACGCTCGATGAAGGCCGGAAAGATCCGTTCGAGTAGGGGTCGATCCGTCTTGTGTAGTTTCAAGACGTAGTGCGGGGTCAAGGTCGTCTCGTAGCTCTTTTCCAACAGCCCCAAGACGGTGTACATGTTGTTGCGCCACACGTTGCCGTAGCGCACCAGACTGTCGGCTTTTTTGAGCGCCGCGCGCCCTTCTTTTTCTTCCCCGATGTAAATGGCGTAGCGCGCAAGGTCATCCCAAAGACGAAAGTTCGCGGGGTCGACCTTGACCGCCTCCCTCATAACCCCCAAGGCTTCTTCCCAACGCCTGCGATCGTTGAGGGCGTCGGCGATATAGCGAAAAAGTTGACCGTAGGTTGGATCTCGTTGAAGGATACGCCCCTTCAGCTCATCAAAGACTGCGGTCTTGCCTTCGAGCCAGGCTTTCGACGCTAGCCCGGACAAGCAGGCGAGGTGGTCGGGATTGGCGGTGAGGCCCGCGCGAAAAGTCTGCTCTGCCTGTTGCCATTGAGCATCCCCGAGTTCATTCATTCCGCGCATCGCCAAGGCATCGGGGTGATGGGGATTGGTGTTTAGGACGCGTTCGATCAGGTTGATCCGCTCGCCCTCAGCCTGCCCGAGGCGCAAGGCAGCGGCACGAGCCTGCCCGAGCAAAAACCCCGGCCAGTTCTTGCGCAGTGCCAAAGCGTCTTTGAACTCGCGCTTCATGTCCGACGGACGTTCCTTGAGCCCGCCGTAGACCTCGGCCAACTCGACAAAGGCCGGCAGGTACTTCGGATCGGCCTTCTGCGCCGAGACCAGCGCTTCTTCGGCGTAGTCGCCGCCATGGGGGTAGAAGCGATAGGCCCGCGCCAAAGCAGTCAGGTCGGCCGCCCCCCGAACGACCTGGGATTTCGCCTTTTCGACGATCGCGCTATGAAGCTTCTCAGCTTCAGCGTCGCGCCCGCGATTCAGATGAATCTGCGCGATGCGGCCGGGCACCTGGTACTTCGAAAGCTCCGGATCTTCGACCCTCGCCAAGAGTTCGAGGGCATCATCATCTCGCCCCTTTACTCGCAAGAACTCAAGGTGGTCGCAGATTCGATTCCAGTCGCGCGGTTTCTCTTTGAGCCTGGCCGCGCTCAACTCCCCGTAGCGTTCGTACTGTCCGGTCGCGAACAGAGCCAACAGCAGCTTCGGCGCCACATCTTCGTCATCCGGCTCTGCGGCGAGGACTCTCTCGAAGTACTTTGCCGCAAGTCGCCACTGACCTCGCGAGTAGCTGCGCTCAGCGCGTTCGTACCAACGGTCGATATCCTCTTCGGACTGACCCAAAACCGGTACGGAGTTGATACTTAGCAAGGTCAAGATTGTCAGGGCAAAAACGGCTGCGCGCATGAAGTCAGGCTCGGCTCAAGGAACTCGGGGAGCGTTCGAACCAACAGGATAAGGAACGATGAGCCAAGGTGGAAGCTCGACTTTTATTGTCGCAAACAGTCCGAGATGAAGATTACTATCCCAAGGAATCTTGGAGGCGCTTGATTTCGGCCGCGAGGGCGCTGCGGTACTCACCCGGCGACTCGATGAAGGCCTCTGGGCCTAGAGTCAAAAGATAGCGGGCAATGGCTTTCGGACGGGAAGTCGACAGCGTGAGGGTTAGAGTCTCACCTTTTTTGTCCCAGCTCCATTGCGTTTGGTCCAGAGTCTCAGCGATGTGTCGGGCGGACGCGCCGGTGGCCTTGATGACAACTTCAGTTTCGTCTTGGCCTCGGCTCGAGAAAATTCCCGCGCGAGTAAACTCTTCGAGATCAAAATCAGGATCGGCCTCGAACGTTTCTTCCAAAAGCTGTGCGCTATCGATGCGATCCAGGCGAAAAGACACGGTGTGCCCTCGGCGCTGGTCCCAACTTGGGACGTAGGTGACGCCGTTTTGAACCACGATACCTTGCGGGTGCACGATGCGTACCCGCAGGCGATCCTCTCCACCGGAGAGGTAGGCAATTTCTGCCTTGTGCCGTTTCGCGATAGCGATTTTCAAGAGCGCTAAAATGGGAGAGGACGCTTCGGGGTTGTCGTCAATGCTCACCCGCTCTGATTCGCGCAGGAACACCCGCTGCTGCTCGGGCAGGGCCTTCTCGATCTTCTCACGCAAAGCGGAGATGCGCGCTTCCACTCGGGCGTCGCGCCCCCCCGGAAACCAAGAAGACGCAAGCGCCAAATGAAGCGCGGTGATCTCGATCGGCAATAGGGTCACGGGCCGTTTGAAGTGGTCTGCAAAACTGCAGTGAACTTCATCGCCTTCCATCCAAATGCTCACGTAGTCGTGAGGCATGTAGGGAGGCGCTCCGCACAACATCAGAGTCGGAATCAGCTGGTCCACAATGGTCTTTTCGCTGAATCCACTTCGTTTGGAGAGTTCCGCGAGTTTGATTCCGGGATTCTCACGCACCAAGGGCACGAGATCCAAGCAGCGCAATACGGTCTCAAGCGACAGATTCACGTGCGCAACTCCGCCTGATAGTGAGCGGCGTGGCGAGCGACGTGATCTTTCATGACTTTGCGAATCGACTTCGGTTCCAAGATCTCAACGTCGGGTCCCAACGAGAGCAACCAGTCCGCCATTTTCTCCGGCGCCTTGGCTGACAAGACAAGCGTTGAACTCTGCGCCTCATCGTCGTCTTCGCTGGCATCTACAAATTTGAAGTGCAGCCGCGACTGATGCCTCAATTGAAGCGCGAGGTCGCGGGGAACGCGGATTTTAACTTCTGTGGGGTCAACGTCCCCAAAGTCCCAAGCTTCCCGAAACAAATGATCTTCGATGCGAAATCCCTTGGGAACTTCGAATTCGAAACTGGCGTCCGACGCTCCGGTCAACGCTACGGCCCCCACGACTCGGGAGAGACGAAACATGCGTGTCCCCTCACGGTCGTGATCGAATCCGACGAGATACCACTCGCCGCGATCGATGCCGAGTCCGTAGGGGTCAACACGACGCTTTTGAGGATCGGTGTCTTGGCGGCCGCGGTAAGAAAAACGAATCGTCCGCCGGGAGTAGACGGCGGCGCAAATGGTCTGCAACAGCTCCGCAACTTTGGCGTGTCCAGAACTGACCTGTAGCAAGCTCGCGCGCTCCGCCGGAACCTCGCCGATCTCGGGAGCGTCGACGGCAAGCTTGCGCAGGGCAGAGGCAAAGGCCTCCTTCATGATCGGGCTGCTCATTGCGACCGCCCCACTGCGGCCAGCCATCGACAAGATGACCGCGTCCACGGTGTCCAACTTGATCTCGCCCAAGAAAAAGCGATCGAGGGGAATGATGTAACCCGAGGCTTCGGGACTTCCGCCGTCGATATACTCGACCGGAATTCCCATGTTTCTCAACTCAGCCTTGTCGCGGTCAAACCGTTTTTCAATGGAATCGAGCCGCGCTTCGTCGTCATAACCGACGACATGTCCGGCAATCTTGGAAAAGGGAATCGGACGGCGCGAACGAAGCATGAACGAAATGAGGTTCAGCAAGCGTTCGGTCTTCGAAACTTTGACCTGACCCGTGGAGCTGGGGTCCATGCCGATTACCTTCCGAGTATTCTAACGACGAGCCGCATCCACGTGATGCTGTCAATTCCAAGGCGAAGGCCAACGCCAGCAAGGTGCCGGGAAAGTTGACGGTCTTGGGGGGCAGCCGAGGGAGAAACCCACGAACGGCAGAACGCCCGTTTTACCCGCAGGTTACCCTAGCCGCAAGCGTCGGTTAAACCCCAGCTAGGCCGGAGTGGCGGCCAGTCCCATCGCAGCCCGCACCTCTTTTTTGAGGGCGATGATGTCGAGCGGCTTCTTGACCACGCGCAGACCCTCTTTTTCAAGTTCGCCAACGCCTTGGTCCTCAAGGTAACCGGTCATGATAATGACACTCATTTCCTTTAGCTGATCGACGCCCTTGATGGTCTCGACCACCTCGTAGGCGGTGGTGTCACCAAGGTTGTAGTCAATGAGCAGCAGAGTTGGCCGGATGCGCATGGTCTCGAAACCGGCTTGATAGCCCCCGGTGGCAACCTGGACGTCGAGGTCGCCGTCTTTTTCGAACAGCTCAGCGAGGCTGCGCACGAGTTTTTCATCATCGTCCGCAATAAGCAGCTTGGGACGGCTATCAAAGAGCCGCTGATCAAAGGGGATCTTGTGCTCAACGAGGAACCTCAACAGAGCTTCCTTCGGGATTCGACGGTCTTTGGACGCCGGAATCTTGTAGCCTTCGAGCTTGCCCGCTTCGAACCACTTAATCACCGTACGAATCGTGACTTGGCAGATCTTGGCGACCTGACCCGTCGTAAAGACGTCTTTTCGCGTCGTCACGGACTAAATATCTCCCCAGGGGACTCCGGCGCGGAGTTCTCGACAACAAGTTAGGCGCATGCGGGCCCAGCCCAGTGTAGGTCAAATTTCAGGTCCGCCCCAAGATTCTCTGCCGCTTTCGGCGCCACCCCCCCTATCTTTGCATCGTTGCAAACCCCCGTGGGCTGGTCTCTTGGCAACTTTAAGACAAAAGCGCCACTTCCCTTGACTCGCCCCAAACCCCGCGTCAGAATGCGCGCGCTTTGGGCGTATAGCTCAGCTGGCTAGAGTGCCACGTTGACATCGTGGAGGTCCCTGGTTCGAGCCCAGGTACGCCCACTCCAGAAGGTTCCAGCCCGTAAGGGTTTGGAGCCTTCTTTCGTTTGAAATGGCCGAGTTGGCCGGAAGCGCGCTTTGCCCCAGGGCCGGTCTGTTAAGGTTCGCCAGTGCTGCCTCAAGCGGGCCACAGGACACAAAGCGACTGAGTTCGGGGCACCCCGTCTCTAAGAAGAAGTTGGCGCCAGCCAGATGAAAGTTAGGTCTGGCCGGCGAGGAGGAAAAAGAATGGTGGAACGACGCAGTTCGCGAAAATCAGGCCGAGACTCAGGCCGCGGCTCCCGATCCCGGCGACCGGCCAAGAAAAGCTCTTCCAATCCGGCCCTCATTTTCGGTGGTCTTGCAGGCGTCATCGCCCTGGGCGTCGCTGCTTTTTTCATTTTCGGCGGCGGCGACGAAGCCCAATCCGATGACAAAAAACTGAGCGCCAACGCCAAAAAAGAACAAGCGGCACTTCGCGAGCCGGCTGGTTCAGAAGAATCACTCTTCAGTGCGAGCACCGGGTCCGGCAACAAGAACGCCGAGAGCAAGAACAACGCAGCGACACCCGAGAATTCAGAGGCTCAAAAAATCGTCAAGCAGGAACCGAAAGAGCCCGTTCGAGAACGCGTCGTCGGTCGCGAACCCAAAAGTATTCCGGCCCTCGCAGAACTTCTTGAGATCAAGAATCGACTCTACGTGTCGACCGAGATCCGCGCCAAAATCGAAGCCACCAACCGGGAGGCATTAAAGTTCCGGACCGAGCGCTGGGACGTCACAAAAAAGATGATTCGCGCCGCCGAAGCCCTAAAGAAGCAGGCCCGCAAGGATAAGCGCGACCCCTTTCTTTCGGAGGCTGACACTCTCTTCAAGCGGCTCAACACTCGGATGACGAAGAGCGATCTGCACAAAAAAGACAGCAGCGGAAACCTCTTCGATGAGCCTTTCATCGGCTACATCGATGAGCCCTACGCGATCTACGTCCAGCAGAGCCAAGACGTCGATGAGATCGCCTTCGCCAAAAAAACGGTGGCCGAACTAAAAGCGCTCCGCACAGCCTTCGTCGACTTCTTTGGCGGCTTCATCGACCTCGAGAAGAAAAAGAAAAAGCACGCGGTCAAAGTTCTGTTGCTCAGCAACTCGAAAGAGTACCAGTCTTACAACCGCATTCGAAACCCCGAGCAAGACCTCACCGGCGCCCTCGCCCATTACCAGCCCAAAGACGGCCTACTGGTAAACCCGATGAAGTTTAGAACCTCAAGTAATGAAGACGCCGAGCACAAACGCCGCGAGGTCATCTTCCACGAGGGAACTCACCAGCTCCTCGACTACTATACGGGCCAAAACCACCTGTCATCTTTCGGCGCCATGTGGTCGGACGAAGGGGTCGCCGAGTACTTCGCCGGACACTTCATGGATGACGCGGGCACCGTTCACTTTGGCCGCATGAATCATCGCATCTCCGCTTTGGAAGGCATGTTCGGGCAATCGAGGAGGTTGCCCCTTCGCAAGTTTCTAAAGCACACGCGCTACATGACCGACAAGCTCAAAAAAGAGGGCAAGGTCAATGAGTCCCGACTGCTTCAAAACGCGGTCTACGCGCAGGGTTGGGCGCTCGTCTACTTCATGAACAATTGGCACAACGGCTACTACAAAAAACAGTTCCAAGCCATCATGAAGAAGCAGATCGAAGACGGCGACGCGGGCTTAGTCCCTTTCAACTGGATCTTTCCGAAAGACGACTTCGACAAGCTTGAAGTCGAGTTCGAGGACTATCTCAATCACCTCGCCACCGCTCGCAAGGCGGGCAAGATCAGCAAAGAAGGGGTCATCGCGGACAACGACGACAAGTCTGACGAGGGCTAACGCTCAACCCGATGGGCCGGGGTGAAGGGAGTCGTCAGGGCTTTCTTCGCTCTCAAGGCAAATCGAGCGGGCTTTTTTGAAAATCTTCGCATGCCCTTTCCGACTTCAGGTCGGTACGCAGAATTCATAGAGACTGAGTATGAACCCCATCGATATTGCCGCGATCATCCTCATCGGCTTCAACCTCATCCTGGGGTTGATGCGCGGCGCCGTCCCGCAGGTCATCAAGATCCTCTCCATCATCCTCGGAGTGTGGGCCGCGATGCGCTACGGAGAGGTTTTTCGCGACAACTTGCCCGCAAGTTTCGGCCTCAGTGATTCCGCGGGCCTGATCATCGCGCAGATCGTGCTCTTCATGTCGATCTACTTGGTCATGTTCGGAATATCGCATCTCATGCGAAAACTGATTCAAAAGGCCGAGTTGCGGTCGATGGATCGGGTCTTAGGCGGGTTGTTGGGAGCGGCTAAAGGCATCATCTACTGCTGCGTGCTGCTCTACTTGCAGTTCATTCCCTTCATCACTGAAATCACGGGCGTCAAAAAACAGCTCTACGGCTCCGAGGCCAAGAATATTGATGGCTCCATCGCCAACCGCATCTTTATTTCTTACCTCAAGGATCGCATCGACAGCACGATACCTGACGACCTCTCAAAGAAAGTCGACAACTTCGTCGATGATGCCGACCGCGTCGTCCGCCCCAAGCCTAAGTAAGCGCCGCTGAAAGCCGCGAATTTGCTTTACAACCCACTAATTGCTCGTAAGCCCTTTGAGCTGCTCATCGAGGTAAGCGCCGTAGACCACGCGATCCTTTTCGGTCTTGATCGACTCCAGCCTCGATTGCGCCTCTAAGTAGAGTTCTTTTGATCGCGCAAGATTACCGGCACGTTGGCGCCACATATCGGCGCGACTGATCAGCAAAGACACTTTCTGCGAAACGCTGATGGGGTCAGACAAGGGGTCGGCCGCGGCCCAGATATCATCGGCTCGCGCCCAGTTTTTCGCGTAAAG
>JAZGFI010000230.1:0-4240 GCA_036479435.1 Planctomycetota bacterium
CCATCGCGATCGGTATTGGGATCTGCACCGGCGAAGTCGTCGCGGGCAACATCGGGTCGCCAAAACGATTCGACTACACCGCCATTGGCGACCACGTCAACATCTCGGCTCGCCTGGAGAGTGCGACAAAACAGTATGGCGTCGACATCTTGGTTAGCGAATTCACGGTCGCCGCCCTCACCGGTGACCACCTGTTGCGCGAGGTTGACCTCATTCGAGTCAAAGGCAAAAACCGCCCGGTGCGCGTTTATGAAGCCATGAATCACTGCTCAGACGCGGACTCGCCCGAGTTCAAAAGATTCCTTGAGCTCTACACCTTGGGCTTGGCGGCCAAACGTCGGCGCGCGTGGGCTGAGGCCATCGAGACCTTTGAGCAAGCCCTCACGATTCGCCCTCGCGACAGGACCACTCAGATTCACCGTGACCGCTGTCACAACTACGCAGAATCCCCGCCCCCCGAAAACTGGGACGGCGTCTGGACGATGGCCAGCAAGTAGCCTGAATTGACCTATTTCGGCCCAGACCCAGACCCTGCAAGGCTCTTAGCCATTTAGCCACAAATACTTACATCAGTTCTTGCAATTTCGAAATCAATTCCGATAACGCAAACTATGCTCCATCGAAGTCACAAGCCGCTGATAATAAGCCGATTGGAGCAATTCCCTGCCGTTGCGGTCTTCGGTCCGCGCCAATGCGGAAAGACCATGCTGGCGCGCGGACTTTCCGCTTGCTATTTCGACCTCGAACAACCCGGTGAGCGGTTGAGGTTGGATGCCGAATGGAATGACCTAATCGAATCCAAAGAGCTCATTATTCTCGACGAGGCTCACGAAGCACCCGATGTTTTCCCGCGACTCCGAGGAGCGATCGACAACGACCGAAAACGCAACGGGCGGTTCTTGCTATTGGGTTCTGTCTCGCCTTCGTTGACCAAAAACATCTCTGAGTCATTAGCGGGACGATTGGCCCTTGTTGAACTTTCTCCATTCATTCTGGGCGAGCTTGGCTCCGATCGTCTCGACGATTTGTGGTTGTTTGGCGGCTATCCCGATGGAGGCATTCTCGATCCCGCCGCATTCGGGATTTGGCAAGAGTCCTACCTTGCCCTCTTGATCGAACGCGACCTTCCCGCGTGGGGACTACCCGCAAAGCCGCGCACAACCCAACGTCTGGTCAAGATGCTCGCCGCCCTTCAAGGACAGACGATCAACTCATCCCAGCTGGCGCCTGCATTGTCGATGGATGGCAAAACAATCGACAGCTATTGCGACTATCTTGAAGGTGCCTATCTCATTCGACGCCTGGCGCCTTACGCAGCCAATCTAAAAAACGGCTCGTCAAGTCACAACGAATGATCTGGCGCGATAGCGGGCTGTTCCATTTCCTCATGGGCGTTCGCGATTGCCAGCAACTATTCTCCCAACCTTGGGTAGGAAGCGGCTGGGAGTCCTTCGTCATCGAACAAACTCTATCTAGCCTCGCGGCACAGGGGAAAGCTCCACAGTGCTTTTACTTCAGAACTGCCGACGGCTACGAACTTAACCTCGTGCTTGACTGGGGAGTCGAATTGTGGGCCGTCGAAATCAAGCTCACAAGCGACCCGACCCGCCATGCCATCGCCCGTCTCAACAGAGTCGCAGATATGATCGGCGCCAAACGCCGCGTCTTAGTCTGCAGAACGCATGAGCCCATTGAGAATGGCACCGTCCTCGTCACCAATCTCGCGAATTGGCTCGCCGAATTGACTTAGGGCTCAGTTAAGAATAACTTCACATTCTCGCCGCTCAGTTTCACGCCATCTTCGGTCCGTGCTCAATCGCGAGAATCCTCGAATACAGGAAGTATGCTGCGGTTCTCGTTCAATCGCCCGAACCGAATCTGACGCAAATCTGAGTGCGAACTCTGCGAACTTATTCTTGACCGAGCCCTTAGTCTTTAAAAAGCAGCAGGTAGCCGACGCTGAAGACGCCGAGGTCAGCAAGGATGTGGGAGAGGTAGGCGGCCCACAGGTTTCGGTAACGTAGGTAGATCCAAGACCAGATCATGCCGCCGATAGCGACCCCCAAAGCCGCGAGCAGGTTCAATCCCAAAGTTAGATAGGCGGCCATCGCGACGATGTGGTGCAAGGCGAAGAAAACTCCAGCCGCGAAGATGGCGCCGCGGCGGCCGAAAACCACCAGGCCCTGGGTCGGCACAAACCAACGCCACAAATACTCTTCGATCAGTGAGTTGATGAGCGTCCAATAGCAGGCCGCAAAGATGTAGACGGAAACGGAATCCAAGCCCGCGTCGCCAATTTTTTGGCGAAGCTCAACGCGGTCGATCTTCGAATCGAAGAGCAAAAAAGCCGCCCAAATCAGGGCGAAGATTGCGAGTCCTGTCGCCAAACCAACGCCCATCCCCTCGCGCCGAAAGGCCGGCCATCCCGTTTTTCTTTTCTCGATGAACTTCACCCAAGCCCAGGGAAACAAGAAAATCCAGATCTTGGAGAACGCGAACAGAGCCTGTCCAAAGCCACCGGGAGCAGCATGAAGCGCGAAGTAAGCGCCCAAACTTGGCCAAGGCACGACAAACAGCAGCCCCAACCACGCCAATCCCTGGGACGACCGGAGCTCACTTTGGATGCCCTTGGATTCGCTCATCATGCGCATTCTTGGTTGCTGCACTTAGGGAGTGAAACAACGCTCGGGTCCAACGGCGCGGCCGGACTTGTCGAAGAATCGAAGCCTCAAAACTCCATCTTTCCTGACCCGAAGTTCACCCGGAAAGACCTTCGATTTGGCACTCGGGTGCTTCTTGCCGCGCTCGTATCGGATAATAAGGCCCTTGGGGGTCGACGCAATCTGAACGTCGCGGTAAGAGTTGCCAGCTTGCGACTCGATTCGCATTGGGATCTCGGGCCAAGTGAGATCAAGTTCGAAAAAGCGCATCTTGTGCCCCTTGGGCAACTCGGAGATCACGATTTTCAAAAAGCGAGCGCTTACCAAAGCTCCGCAAGAGTAGTTGTTTGAGGCTCCGACCTTGATGTCCAGTAAGCCCGCATCCAGATCGCCGACAGCATTGGCCCAAGCCGCGCTAAGTTGTTGCGGACGGTTCTTCCCTCGGAATACAAAGCCGTCAAACAGGCATGGGCTGCCAAAGTCAATGGTGACCGAAAGCGGTAGTCCCTTGCTGCCCTGCCCCCGTTGCGGTTGCCACGGCCGCTGGCGATCGCCGTCAATCCAGTAGCTCGCTCTCGCCATGGCATCTTTTTCACCGGCCGCACCCTGACAGCTGAAGATCTTCCAATCCGGCTTGGGCAGCATAAACTCGCGGCGCCACACCCGCCCCAGCTCACCATTTTTGTCCTCGATTCGAGCCTGCACGACTCCGCCGGCGGCGAGATATAGGGGCGATTTGTAGACCGCTGAGCGCGCCGTGGGCTTGCGACCGTCGGTCGTGAAACGCAGCGTCATGCCACGAGCCGCACTCTTTAGAACGACGCGACCCTTGCGGTCCCAACGCAGGTCAACACGATCGTGAAGGGGGGCTTTTGCCCCCTTGATCTTGGCGAAGCGAGCTCGCAGCCAACCTCGGTCGGAATCGGGAGCGCCGGTGATAAACAAGCCACGGTTGCGCACACTCAAGAGCGCCGCGAAGGCGGGGTTGATCAGCCCCTCGCCGCCCATATAGGGCGATCCCATGTGCGCCATCGTGTGACGTAGTCCGTATCCGGGTTGCCATGCGCCGCCAAAAGCCCAACGCCAGGCGGTCATGACTTCACGAAAGGCCTTGGGATCACAGGCCGCTAAACCGATGAGCCCCCAAGTATCTCCGGGATTGCCGTAGGCGTGACTGTTGCGCATCCAGGCGTGGCTCTTTCGCATGAAACTCGTGATCGCCTTGCGCATACCGGTCTTCTCGCCGCGCATGTTCGCGGCAAGCGCAAACAATCCCGAGCGCGACCAAAACTCGCCCTTGTCGCGGTAGGAGCCGTTGTAGCCCATCGACCCGTGGCCTCCCTTTTCAGGGTTGGACCATGAATGTTCCATGTAAGGCAGCAAGGTCCCCCAGATCTTTGACTTGATGCCGGATTTTTGCGCCAAGGCTTCAAACACCACGACGTGAGATGCCGGAGCCATGAGGGCCTTTTGTCCATAGGGCAAACCGCTCGGGCCGTGACCCAGCGCCGGAGTGCCCCATTTCGAGGTGTGAAAGCCGTCTTCAATCCAAGCCAGGGTGCGCTCAATCCAGGGCCGTA
>JAZGFI010000231.1:0-3714 GCA_036479435.1 Planctomycetota bacterium
AGGTCGGGAGGATGGGGCTGTCGCGGTCATCGAATCGAAAGGAGACGAACAGGCCTGCCTCTCGGGAGTTGCCCTCGTCGTCAAGTTCAGAACCCTCGAGCGTGACGTCGGAGAATCGAAAGCGATAGCCGCCGGTGATCGATGCGTGACGGCTGAGCTCGTGCTGGACTGCGATGTTGGCAAACAAGGAGCGCCGCTGGAAAGAAGGCTCGTCGCGATACTCCGCTCCGGCCCGTGCGATCAATTTGTTTGAAAGGCCCAAGGAGTAGGGGTCAGTGAAGACGCCCTCCAGCAAGCCGGAGCGAAGACTGCCTCTAAGGATGCCTTCCAGAACGCGGCCACTGCCGAAGAGGTTGCGGTCTTTGTAGTGAACGCCGCCCCGGAGCAACTCATAGCTGCCAAAGCCCAACTCAAAGTCGACGTTGCGGGCATCAAGTTCGTCGAGGGTAATCTCAAGGTCGGAAGGGCGAGGATCGCTGCTGCCGTCTTCGGGCTTAGGCGCGACGCTCACCTGGCTGAAGATACCCGTGCGGTAAAGACGACTGACGGCGCGATCGATTTGTTTTTGGCCCAGCACATCACCGCGCTGGATGTCGAAAACGTCGCGGATGAACTCGGGGTCGGTGCGGTCCTCTTCGGGGTCGAGGCCCTTGATGTTGAGGTTTTTTAGAATGAGTCGCGGTCCTGGCGTGACCTTGAGCGTGACCATGGCCAGATGCCGTTCCGGATCAATCTTGGTGCCTGGCAGAACCTCCGCCAATTGATGCCCAAGATCGTAGAGCGCGTTGCGGAGACGGCTAGCCAACTCCGCTGGTTGTCGCACGTGAAAAGAGCCACCTTCGATTTGGTCCCATGACAGATCCTTCGTGTCGAGGTCCTTGGGGAGGTCCTGGCCTGGCGAAGGCGGGCTAAAACTCATTTCGTAGTGCGGCCCGGTGCTGATCTTCAGCAAAGGCCTTGCTTGTTTTTTGTCGTCAGAAAAGCGCAGGTCGAGTAACTCGGAGGCAACCTCGTAGTAGCCTCGCAGCAGGTAAGCCGATTCAACTTCCTTCATGGCCGCCGTCAAGGCGCTCGCGCGGTAGGGCTGCTCAGCGAGGTGCGCGAAGAACTCTGCGGGGTCGAGTTTCTTGACCTCTCGATCGACTTGCAGCTCCACTTCGTTGCAGCTGACCAAAGGACCTTCATCGACAATCAAGGTGGCCGACTCAATCTTGCCAGTCGGCGGTGTCGTCTCGAACTCCACCTGTGCGAAGTGATATCCCTCGCCTCTCAGTTGGCTTTTGATCGAGAAGGCCGCGTCTTCGAGATCGGCGCGGCGGCGGTGCTTTTTGAAAAGTCGCAGTTCGCGACGGGCGGCCGCCAACAGGTCGCGGTGGTCAAGGTCGTCATCCGCTCGCAAAGAAACGGTCTCATCGATCGACTCGGCGGTTTCAGCGTTCGCTGGAGACTTCGGCTCTGGATCTGACGAAGCGCAGGACAAAAGGGCTGAAAGAGTGAGCATCCCCAGGCTCAGCCACAGGCGCGGGAAAAGTGGGGATATCATTTGAACTTGAGCCTCCAAATGGCGCCGAGATTGTAGTCGTCGTAGCGGTCGCGTTCAGCCCGCAAAAAGATCCGTTCTACGATCTTGTACTCCATCTCGATCGTCGGTTGCCCGGTGTCGGAGATGCTCCTGCCGACGCTGAGATCGAATCGATCGGCGAGGCTTTCTTGATCGGGGTCAGCGGGGCCGAAGAGGTCACCCAGGAGGCTATCTGAAATCATGCTGCCGGCTCGCGTCAAGGCCGCGCGCGTCAGCCCTTCGTCTTGGAGGCCAGTGCGTGTTGCCCCCACGGTTAGCAAAAAGAGTGCGTCTTCTTGAGGTAAGAAGGGCTCGGCCACAATGCCAACGGTTTGGTTGGGGAGCCGGCCATTGATTAGCACCTTGAGGTCATAGCCCTGCATCCTCGTATTGCCAGCGATGTCGAGGCGAGGCGAGAACGGATTCCCGCGGTCGAAAAACACGGCGCCGCGAGCGATACTGAGTTTCGAAAAGGGCAGGGTAACTCGAAGTTTGTCGATCGTGACGCGGCCATCGGGTCGCGGAACCATGCCGTTGCCCAAAAGTCGAAGGTCGGTGGAGAGAGTGCCGCTGAGCACGTTGTTGCGAACAAAAATCGACTGATCGGCTAAAATAGCGATGTCGAACTTCAAATCTGAAAGCGGCGGTTCGCGGAACGAAAACAACTGGAACTTGTTGTCTGCCGTACGCGCGCTGGTGCCGACAAAACTCATCGGCTGCGTGTAGAGGGCGTCGCTGATGCGGACTTCCCCGGAGATCTCGATGGCGCTGAGTGGCCCTTTGATGGCGAGATCCAGATCACTGCGAAGTCGCAAGTAACGCGAGCGCGCTAGCAGTGCGTTTTCGCCGACGAGCCTAAGGTCGACGGCGAGTTCTCGGCCGTCGCGAGGCAAAGTGACTTCGCCTTCCAAGCTGATGGGGCTGAACCCGAGTTGCCCCCCGGCCTTGGCGATGAGCACTCGTTCGGCGTCAAAGGTAGTTTTGATCTCTCCTTCGTCGAGGCCGGGCAAGTCGCCTTCGAGGCGAAAAGACAGATCGCTGACGTCCAATCGACCGCTATATTCGGGCTGGGTTGCGCTGCCCTTGAGCGCGACGTCGAGCGCCAACTTGCCTCCGAGGCGGAGAACGCCGGGGACCATGTCTTTGAACTTCGCGAGGTCCGGAGCCTTTGCGCTGGCCTTGCCGGTGAGGGCAGCGTCTAGGAGTCTCTGCAGCGTATCGGCGTCGTAGTGGGTGCCAATCCCAGCGGCGAGGCGAGCTTGCCCCTCAATGTTCAGACCATCGAGGCTAGAGACTTTGAGCGTTGACCTCGAATCTTCGGGGTTTAGTATCCCGTCGAGAGCTAAGTCCATCGGGATATCGGTGGTCGGATTACCAGAATTCCAAAGGACCTGCGTTGCCTTGGCCTCAGTTTTCAAGGCGCTGCCGATAAGGCGTCCGCTGAAGGTGATCTGCTCCCAGTCCAGTTCGGGTGGTGAGCCAAACACCTGCGCCAGCGAAGAGGTCTCGTTGCTCACTCGAAATTCGAGATCGCCGACGCTCCATGGTAGCCAGTTCAGCCCATTCCTGTTGATATGAGCGGGCAAGCTGCCTTTTGCCGTCAGCGTCGTGCGGTGCTGAGGCAATCTGAGTTCACATAGCGACAACTCAAGTGCCTTAGCTCTTTGGGACAGCCGAAAGTCTAAGTTGCCGTCGATGTCTCGCCATCTGAAGTTGGGGGCCGCAAGGTTGAGGTCGATACTGGGTGACTCAAGTTGGCCCGCCACGACAAGTCGGCCATCGAGCTTTCCGGTCAACTCAAGTTCGCCGGGAAGGGCGGCTAAGTCGATCGACTGAATGTCGAGCTCTGAATCGATCGTTGCGCTTTTCGCTCCTTGGTCATTTCCTTGCCAATTCAGGTGGCCCTTAATTCGTCCCGCAAAAGCTCGCAGTGAAACGGCTGGAAGTGAAAGGTCGCCGTTCGCCGTCCAGGAAACTCCTGCGGGTTTTTCAAGTTCCAAGGGGTGGCCGTCGATCTGGGCTTGCAGCGACTCAATGCTGCCGATGCCGCCCCCGTCCAAGTCAAAGGTCGCACTTCCTTTGGACTCGAATTTGCCCCAGGGCCCTTTGGCGAAAAGTCGATCCAGATCGAAACGACGGTGCACCGACTTGAA
>JAZGFI010000232.1:0-19879 GCA_036479435.1 Planctomycetota bacterium
TCAATCGCGCACGTCCGGATCTGTGGGGGGCTGGGGAGAAAAATCTCCCTGGTCTACCCGACGACTAAATTCTCCCGCTTTTTTAGGTCTGACCTAAAAAAGCGGGAGAATTTAGTCTGACGCCGTATGACCGGTATTGGAAACATGAACCGAGTTGAAGACGGTAAATTCTTGATTCTCTACGACGGAGTCTGCGGGCTTTGCGACGCCTCCGTACGTTTTTTTATCAAGAATGACACGAAGGATCGTCTTCGCTTTGCGCCGCTTCAAGGTGACCTTGCTCGGGACATCGTGGCGCGTCAGGGCGGCGACCCCGATGACTTGGCCACGGTTTACTTGGTCGCCAACGCGGGCCAGCCGGAAGAGCGGGCCTGGAAGCGCGGCCCTGCCGCCCTCAAGATCCTTTTGATTTGCGGCGGATTCTGGCGGGTTCTGACCCCATTCAGCATCCTCCCCGATTCCTTGCTAAATGCTGGCTACCGCATCGTGGCGCGAGTGCGTTACCTGATCGCGGGCCGCAAGGAACTTTGCGAACTGCCGACGGCCGTAAACCGCCACCGCTTCTTAGATACTCCTGCCCACGAAAGCGACGGCGGCCCCCCGGCTGGGGTCGAAATCGAGAAATAGAACGCCAGCGATTCGAAGGCTCAACCCCTTTCCTGTGGCATAATCCAGTCAACACGCATGTGAAGGAGAAACACAATGGATCACTCTAGGCCCAACGGGCCGGCTTTCCCCCCGCACCGACGACCTCGCAAGAACGTCGAAATAGAGCCGCGGCACATCGCCACGGGCCTGATTGGATTTTTGATCCTTTCGATTCTCCTCGGCGCCCTGGTGACGGGCTGGACCTACGTCGAACCGGGTGAGGTTGCCGTCGTCAAAAACAACCTCTTCGGCTCAAAGCCTGAAGTCATCCTGACGAGTGGCCTCATCATTCACTTGCCCTTTGGGATGACGGACGTCTTCAAGCTGGACAAAAGGGTTCAGGTCTTCTCAATGACCAAAAACCCCAGGCGCGGCGATCGTGCAGGCAACGACAACGTCCGCATCAAAGTTGCGGACGGTTCCAACGTCGAAGCTGACGTCGAAGTCAACTACCGCATCATTCCGGAGATGGCAGACATCATCGTTCGCAAAATCGGCCCGGGTAATTCCTTTAAAAAGAAGCTACTGCGCAGCTACACCCGCGCCATCATCCGCGAGATGTACGGCGTCCTGACCTTGGAAACCGTTTCTGACCCGAGTTCTCGAACCGGACAGAACACGTTGGTGCTCAATCGCCTCAATGAGAACCTTGAAGAGTTCGGCCTGAAAGCGACCCTGGTCAACACCACGAACTTCGTCTTCAACATCGAGTACAACCGCCTCGTGAAGGAGAAAAAGGGAAGCGCCCAAGAGTTCTTGAATCAAGCCGCGGCCCAGGAGCAAGCTCGTAAGGAACAAGAGACCGAGGTCGCATCGGCCACCCGACAAAAGAACGTGTCCTTAATCGAAGCCCAAGGCCACGCAAAAAAACGCATGGTAGAGGCCGACAACCGGGCCAAGCAGTTGCGACTTCGGGCCAAAGGCGAGTCCTACGCGAAGCGCAAAGAGGGCGATCGGAATTTCGCCGTCGCCACCAACGACGCCGCCGCCATTGAGGCCGAAGGCCTTAACAACGCCGCCGGAATCATGAAGCTCGCTCAAGCCTACCGCGAAGGTGGCTTGGGGCTCGTCAAAGAAGCGATCGCGACCAAGTTGAGGGGCACGCGCATCAACGGCCGGCCCTATAGCTTGAGTGAAAAGATCGAACGCATTCAAGTCGACCGCTCGGCAGTCCCGGCCGCCACCACCGGCGTCATCATGGGAGGAGACAAGAAATGAAACCGTCAAAAATTGGCCTCTTGATGATTGCGCTCGCTTTCGCAGCCATCTTCTTTGCCACCTGCATCAAGAAAGTCCCGCTCAATATGGTCGGGGTCAAAGTGAATAGTTTTGGCGAAGGTACGGTCGAAGATGATCTTGAGCCCGGCTACTATTTCATCTTGCCCGGCTCTCAGAAGCTCTACCTCTTTGATCCGACGATTCAGACTTTCGAGATGATCGCCGGTCGCGAAGGCGACTCCGGTCCCCTGCTCCTCGTGGGCAAAGACCAGTACACCACCAAGTTCGACATCACAATCGTCTATCGCATCAAGCAAGACGAAGCCTGGGCCGTGTCGCAGGCGGTCGGCAACACACCCGGCCGCATTCGTTCCGTGTTGCGCAGTCGGGCCGAAAAAGCACTTTGGGACGCGCTGGGGCGACTGGACACTCAAGATTTCTATAACGTCGAGAAACGCGAAGAAGCGCGCACCATCGCGAAGGAAAGGCTCGCGGTCTACCTCGCCGACGAACACCTGCAACTCATCGACATCTTGTTCCGTGCCATCACCTACGATCCCAACCTTGAAAAGATCTTGGTGCAAAAGCAGCTGTTCGACCAACGACGCGCCCTGAATGTCGAAAAGGCAAAATTAGAGGCCGAGCTCGAAAAGACCCAGTCAATCCAAAGCCAGACCACGGCCTTGGTACGCGTCATCACCGAAGAGCAAGTTCAAGAAATCGCCAACATCGTGGCGAGCACGGACGCCCAAGTACAGCAGGTCGGTGCCGATGCGCAGCTCGACGCGGAAACGCTGTTGGCCGAAGCCGACCGTTACCGCCGCGAAAAAGCCTCGCAAGGCGATCTCGCCAAGACCACGGCCAAGGCCAAAGGTGAAAAAGCGATGAACGAGGCCTACGCCGTGGAAGGGGGCCGAACCTATATCACGCGCTTGATGGTCGAAAACCTGAGCTTCGGCGAGATCGAGGTCAACACGAATCGGATGAATCCCTTCGACGTTGATCAGTTTTTGTCGATGCTGGGTCTGCCACCGGAGAAGACGAAGCCATAATCCGGCCTTGACGCCGCCGGGGCTTCGGCCGACGATCTGGTCGTGAAACCCGATTGCCCCGACAGTTCGAACGAAGTACCTAGGAAAGGCGGCAGCCGAAGGCCCGAGGCCTCGGCTGCCTCTTTTTTTGTCGACAACCTGAGCTTTCATCCCGACGGGCACTTAGAGGGCATCGTCGAGCTACCGCCAGATACCGAAGAGTACCGCTTCCAGCGCGAACTCGGGCGCGGCGGGATGGGTTTGGTCTACGCTTGCGAAGACATTAAGGCGTCTCGAGAGGTCGCCCTTAAGGTCGTCATTCCTTCCTTGCAAGTATCCAAGGATGCGCTTGAGAGGTTCGAACACGAGGCGCGAGCGGCCGCGTCGATTTCGCACCCAAATTGTGTCTTTGTTTACGGCGCTCACCTCGTGCACGGCTCGCCCGCCATCGCGATGGAGCTCATGCCCGGTCGTACCCTCGAAGACGCGATCGAAGACGGCCAGCCGATGACGGTGAAGGACGCGGTTGCCGCCACCCTCGATTTGCTCGCCGGACTTGAGGCCGCGCACGAAAAAGGGGTCATGCACCGGGATATCAAACCGTCAAATCTGTTTCTCGATGAGAACGGCCGCGTCAAGCTCGGCGATTTTGGCCTTTCGCGTTCTTTTGGCGGCGACCTGAAGCTCACCCGCACCGGAACTTTTCTGGGCACACCGCTTTATGCGTCGCCGGAACAGGTTCGAAGTCGCGACGTTGATGAGCGCAGCGATCTTTACTCGGTCGGCGCCGTTCTGCACGCACTGCTGACAGGAAACTCCCCATTTCGGGCGACCAGCATCGGTGATCTTTTCGCTCAGATCGTGACCGAGGACCCACCGCACGCGCGAGAGATCAACAGCCTAGTGCCCCACGGCTTGGATGCAATAATAGTCAAGTCGCTCGCTAAAAAGCCCGAGGCCCGGTTCGCCACGGCAGCTGAGTTTCGGGCCGCACTCCAGCCCTATCTTGAATCGACCCTAAAGACGGCCCCGATTGGGGTTCGTGTCGCCGCGGGTGTCTTGGACTACGGGATCATCTCGGTGATTTGTTTGGTGATTTACGCCGCTTTAGCTCTTCTTGTCGATGGTCTGGCGAACCAGGGCAATCTGTTGACGGGAATAGTCTTGGCACTTGCCTTTTTGTGGGTGACTTTCTTCGATGCTCGCCTTGGAGGGACGCCGGCCAAGCTTCTGCTTGGTTTGCGGGTACGAGGCGTCGAGGGCGGCCAACTCTCGCTGGGGCAAAGCGGATTGCGGGCGCTCGTCATCCTAGCCATCGAAGCCTTCGACGGCCTCGGTCTTCTTTGGGGCTTGTCGGGAGGCCTATTGGCCTTGGCTCTCTTCATCCCTGCTCGCCGCAAGAGCGGTTGGCGAGGGCTCCACGAATTTGTCTCCAAGTCGCGGACGGTTCAAGTGCCGTCTCGAATCGGACGCCTGCTGAAGGGGCGCAAAGCCCTATCGATGCACCGGCGCGACCAAACAGAGTTGCCGGCAGGGCCCGAAGGCTACGAAGTCACGGCGCGTGTCGCCTTCACCGAAGCCGGTGAGCTTTTCTTGGCGCGCGAGGAGAAGCTCCACCGTCAAGTGTGGCTCCACCTGCGAACGAATGGGAAGGCGCGACGCTCCGGGGACGAGCGCGCAAATGATGAGGCCTACCGACTGCATTGGCTGAGTGGCGGCGACAACTTCGATGTTTACGAGGACGTCGGTGGTGCCGCGCCAGAAGAGTACGCACGCGCCGGGCGTGTTTGCGACTGGGAGCTCTTTCGTGACGCCATCGCGACCCTCGCTCGAGTCAAAGGCGATCACCAACCCCGGCCGGAAGAATTGTGGATCGATGGTCGAGGGCACCTTCGCATCCTCGACTTCGCTCGAGCGCGCGATGCCAAATCTCACGGGGACGCGGCAACTCCCTCAAGCCTTATTGCCAATCTCACCGGCATCGGAACGAGCCAACCTGAACGTTTACCGCGTTTCATGCCAGAGGGCGCAGCTTTGATCCTTCGTCAAAGCGTGAAAGACGAGAGCCTCGATGCCCTAGAGTTTGAAGGCCGCCTCGCAGAACTGCATGATTCCGGTGATCCCCCGACGCGAGGACTGCGCACGGCTCAGCTAGCCATCACCGGCCTCCTTGGCGTCCTAGGATTCATCGTCGCCGTGGCCATCGGCCTTGGCATCTCCGGGTTCTTCGCTTTCGTGGTTTACGAGAACTCCGGGCGACCTGATTCAGCTCTTCCCATGATCATGTGCGTCGGCTTGATTTTGGGCATGATCTTGCCCAACGTTGGATTGTCGTGGCTACTAAGGCGAAGCCCCGAGCACGCTATTGTCGGCATGGTTCTTCTCGATCGACACGGCGAGCGAGCCTCCCGCACTTTGGCCGCCTCTCGTAGCCTGCTCGCGTGGACACCGTTGGTGGCCTTTATTTTTCTGGGAATGCTCCTCCTCACGTTCGACCGATCAATCAGCGAGCAGACAATTCTCACCGCCCTTTTTGTTCTTTATGGCGCCACGCTGAGTTGCATCTTCGCCAACGGGGTGTTCGCCCTCATCTTCCCCGATTCGAGTTTGCACGATCGCATCACGAAGACTCGCTTCGTTCACTAGCGACAAGAAGCTAGGCGCTTTTCCGGCGGGAAGCCCAAAACATGGCGAGGGTCTGAAGTGCCAGGCCCAGCAGCAAAGTCGTGGCGGCGGCCTGTAACCCGCACTGAATCCCCTCGGGCTGTCCAACGATTTTCGCCGGACGGTGGTATCCAAAGGGCGTGTACCAAGCGAGCCAACTTCCCTTGGTCCACATCCGCGCGGCGACATCGACAATGAAGAAGGCACCAACAACGACACCGTAGGTAATCGTCGCTTGGCCCCGATCCCGCGCCCACACGGATACCAGCAGAGCTAGGCCGCCCAGAACAAAGCAAAGCCCTATAGAAGTGAGCGCGCATAAGGCATAGCGAGCGATCGGAAGAGCCGCTACCTCGTCCGACAAAAAGGCGCCGAGAAAAGCCGAGCCGAATCCGATTGCGCCCAACGCCAAGGCCGACAAGAAACTGAATAGACCTAAAGTTGCCACGAGTTGACGACGCCCAAGGGGTGATGCCAACAACAAATCCAAAGCACCGCGCCCGCGTTCGGCCGCGGGCAACCCAAGCGCGGCGATGCCTCCAACGATGGCATGTCCAATGAGACAAAGGGGGTGCTGGAAGGGCAAAGTAAAAGAACCCGCCGCAGAAAAGAGGTCGACCTGCTCTTGCCCAAAGTAGCTCGTCGAAAACTTAAAGACCTCAAGCAACTTTCGCTGAGCCGCATAAGTTGGGTAGAGCAAGCCAATGACAACGCCAATGAGCACCGGAATGAGATACGCGAGCAGAATCGAGAGCCAGTGGCGCCGGCACAAAAACTTGAACAAGGTCATGCTCACGGCGAGTCTTCCTGGCCTTCGCGGATAATCGCACGGAACACCTCGTTGAGAACCGCTGGCCTCACTTCGACGTCCACAGCATCGTCCAATCCACAGTTTTCCAATGCCTGCACGAGGTCTCGCGGACTGCCTTGAAAGGGAATGACCTCCACCTCTCCATTGGCCCGGCGCAAGATGACCTTGCGTGGCAGCCGGCGGCGAAAAGTCTCCATATCCTCGACCGCCAATAAGCGGCCTCGGTCAATAAGGGCCACGCGATCGGCGCAATCTTCAACCTCTGCGAGGACGTGGCTTGAAAACAAAACCGTACGCCCGGCGCTAGCCCTGTCGCGGATGAGTTGAAGGAAGGCCTCGCGGACTAAGGGATCAAGCCCTGTCGTCGGCTCGTCTAGCACCAATAAGTCTGGTTCGTGCTGAAATGCCACCGCGATGCCGATCATTTGGCGCATGCCGGTGGAGTACTTGCGCAGCTTCCAATCCAAGGCATCGCGGCGAAAACCCAAGCGCTCTAACACCGCGTCACGCGCTTGTGAGCGACCGCCGTACAAGTTGGCGAACAGATCGAGGTTTTGGCGACCGCTAAGGCCAGGAAAAAGCGCAAGATCACCAGGCAAAAATCCCAAGCGTGCGCGCAGGGCACCACCTGCCTTGCGCGGGTCTTCGCCAAAAACACGCAGGGTTCCCGCATCGGGTCGCAACAAGTCAAGGAGCGCCCGCATGGTGGTCGTTTTGCCGGCACCATTGGGACCTAAGAACCCCACGACCTCCCCGCAAAAGACTTCGAGGTCTATCGAATCGACGGCGCGCTGATTGCCGTAGGCGACGCTCAGGCCTTTGATCTCGATAGCCAAGCCTTCGCGAAGGTTCGCGGCCGCGGCAGCAGGGGTCGACGGCATTAGCGCGGGGCGTACTTTTGAAGTTTACGTTGCAGCGAACGCCGATGAATTCCCAGACGGCGCGCCGACTCAGAAATATTCCCGCCGCTGTCAGCCAAAACGCGGTTGATATGTTCCCACTCCGCCCGCGCCAAAGAAGGCGCAACGTAAGACTGGGAGTTGGCAACGAGCGGCGGGTTATCGCCTCGCTCAAACGCGGCCAGGATGTCATCGGCATCCGCCGGTTTTGACAGGTAGTTCGCCGCGCCGAGTTTTACGGCTTCGATCGCGGTGGCGATGCTGCCGTAGCCCGTCAA
Source organism: Planctomycetota bacterium (assembly GCA_036479435.1). Lineage (GTDB taxonomy): Bacteria > Planctomycetota > DRQF01 > JAZGFI01. Next base: position 7,550 of record JAZGFI010000232.1, read on the forward strand.
GACGATAATTTTGGTGGACACGTCAATCTCGAGCAAGTCGCGCACAACCTCCAAGCCGGAGGGACCCGGCATTTTGAGATCGACGATCGCCATCTCGGGTGAATCTTGTTTGGCCAGCGCGATCGCCTCGTGCCCATCAGCGGCGACGCGAACTTCAAAACCCCGACCCGTAAACGCACGGGCGATGCGCTCGCGTAGGGTCTGATCGTCATCGACAATCAGCAGGCTCTGGGGGTGGTCCGCCGGACGTCCGGTGGCATCGTCTTGATCGCTCATCGTTGTCTCTCCGATTTCATCTTTGGCAGCGGGATCTAGAACATCGAGTCACACATCATTTGTCTTGGGCGTGGGGTTGGCTGCCAAGCATAGTGGCAGCTCAACTGACACTTGGGTGCCGCGACCAAATTCGGATTCGACGCGGAGCTTGCCGCCGAGCCGTTCGATCACTGTGCGGGACAAAAACAGCCCCAGGCCCATGCCTCGTCCGGGCTCCTTGGTGGTAAAGAAGGGGTCACCGGACTTCGCCAGGGTGTCCGGCGTCATGCCGGTGCCCTGGTCGATTACTTTCATTATCATGTGGTTATCTCGCCGTTCGGCAACCACTGAGATCGATTGATCTAGGGCAGAAGCGTCCAAGGCGTTCTTTACCAGTCCGCGCAAGGCCCGTCGTAGAGCTTTTTGGGGCGCCTCCAGCTCCGCGCTCTCTAATGCGAGGCCTACTGTCAGGGCAATACGGCTTTCGGCGTGAAGCGGCTCTATGACCTCTCGAAGGTAGCTTACAACTGAGGCACGGTGCAGGCTCTCGCCAGAGAGTTCTCCAGGCTGTGCCGCCATATTCACCAAAATTTGTCGACAACGCCGAACTTCTTGCCGAATGAGTTTGATGTCTTCCAAGGTCGCCGCTTCAACTTGAACAGTGTTCAAATCGCGTTCGAGTTCGCCGGCCACAATCGCAATCGTTGACAAGGGAGTGGCGAGTTCGTGAGCCGCGCCCGCGGCCAGCGTGATTAAAGAATCGAAACGTTCATCTCGAGCTCGCAGGTAGCGGTCACGTTCGAGCTCTCGCTCCCTTGCCTCCAGTTCGCGTCCAACACGCATTACGAAATAGACGACCACGACAACTGCGGCGAAGAAGGCCACCTGCATTCCGCGTTGAACGAGCGCTAACTGGTTGGGATCACTGAAGACGGAGAGCTCTCGGCTCCAGATGAACAGCAGCCCATAAGAGGTCAGGCTCAAGGCCGTCAGCCCTATCGCCCATCGGTTGGGCAAGATCACGGCGCCGAGGACAAGCTGAACGAAGTAGAACGTCGCGAAGGGATTTAAGGGGCCGCCCGTCAGCCCGAGCAGCACGCTGAGGTTCAAGACATCGAGAGCGGAGGCGAAGCCCATGAGTCGCTCACCCTTAGACTCAAAACGCCCGAACGAGCCAGGCGCAAGCCCACCGTGAAACATCCAGCCCAGGGCGAGGTTCGACCCGGCTGTCAAGGCGATCAAGCCCAGCAATGGAGCCAGCGGAAGATCGACCCCACAGCTGAAATGGACGATCAGTACCGTGCAAAGCTGGCCGAGGACGGCTGTCCACCGGAGTTTCGACGACCAAGCAAAATTGATGTGGGCCCGACTCTTTTGCCGCCGAAGAATGGAGGACTCGGAGACCGATAGGGCATCGCCGTCGTTGCTGAGCATGCTCCGCAATCTACAGATTTCGGCGATTCACCGTGCAAAACAGATCCGCCGCGCCCAGTTTTGCCGGGCGCGACGGATACTCTCAAACAAGATGTTGATTCTGAGACTCAAGCTCTCGTTAAGGCCAACTCAACCTCTAGCCAACTCCGCCAAGATGACGCCACGGTCACAGTCGCGAAGCGCAGATAGCGCCTCTTCTTGGATTTGTCGAATCCGCTCCGAGGACACGCCCAATACGCCGCCAATTTCACTCAGCGTGTGCGGCCGCGCATGGCCGATGCCAAAGCGCAGTTGCAGCACTCGGCGGTGGCGATCTCCCAAAAAGTCCAGGGAGGACTGGACGTAGTCGCTCAGGTCATTGAGGTCAGCTCCGGCTTCGGGGCTGGGCGCCGCCCGATCGGGAATGGAATCCGCCAGCCCGCCGTCGTCGCTGCGCGATTGATCCAGACTCACCATGGACCCGGTAACCGAGGGGTTCGCAAGTAACTTGGGCAAACGGTAGCGCTTGCCCTGGTGCTCCATGGTCGCTGGCGGCTCGATGCCGTCACGCTTGTCCTTCGCGACCTTGCGCAACAAGTGCGTCAGGTGAACCGGCAAGCGAATCATGCGGCTTTTTTCTTCCAAAGCTCGGATGACGGCCTGACGAATCCAAAGGTAGGCGTAGGTCGAAAACCGCACTTTGAAGCGCCCGTTGAACGACTCCGTGGCGCGGATCAAGCCGATGTTGCCCTCTTGGATCAACTCGTCGAAGGACATCGGACCGGGGATGAAACCCCAGGCGACCTTCAACACCAAACGCAAGTTGCGTTCGATGAGGGGGCCTCGAATCTCAACGAATCGCTGACGTGCATCCTCGACACGCTTCTTCAGATTCGCGCCATGGCGCGCTTCGGCCGCCATGCGATAGCGGTCGAGCGGCTTCGGGCGAATCCCCACGAACAAGATTGCTCGCACCAGCCAGCTCGTCTGCCGGCGAATGCGGTAGTGAAAGGGGCGGTCCCCGGCGCGTGCAACGTGCTTTTCAAAGATGTCATAAAGACGCGGCACATAGTGCACCGGCCCAATCTGGCCTTCCTTCAAGCGCGGCGGTCCCGGCACAATCGCGCTCGCGGCCATGTCGCCAGTTTTCCAGGTTTGAAGGTCCTTCCAAAAGGCCTCCAAGCCACCTTCGGAATGAAGGTAGGAACGCGTCCAGGTCTCGCGGGCGCCCACGAGTGCCTTCAAAACCGCTTTCTCTTCGACCGGAGTCAGCAACTTATGTGACTCCACTTCTCTTAGATAAAGCTGCAAGGGTTCGGTGGCCACACGTGGAGCACTCTTCTTCGCTGTCTTTTTTCGCGCGCTCGGCCCGGCTGGGCGCGGAGGCGTCTTATTTAGTTTCTTCTCGGATTGAGTCTTGCGAGGCATCTTTTCCCTGCCCTTCGAGCTATGGCCTGCACGCGCTTTCGGCAAGATCGCGATGCCGGCCTATTCCCTCTGTTTCCCACGCTTTTACATAGACGTCTGACGTGATCGAATAGTTCTTTGTTCAGAAAACTGTTCACTAAAGATCGCGTCATAATTTCAGATTTCGACACCAAGGTCGATTTCGAAGCCTAGCTGGAGCCGTCCCCAGGACCCTCTTGAACGGATCAAGACCCGAAATCGAAGCCCGAAAGAAAAAAGAGATTTTGGGGGGCAAATTGAAATAAGTGTCGGCTAACCGCAAGCCGCGACGGGGGAGTCACTTGTCACCTAAAACATATCCGCGATTCCCCGCCGTGCCGAAAAAGACAGACATGTTTGTGGAAAAACACAGCTCGAAAGGCCTAAACGAGGAGGCGGAAATCCTAGGGGACGAGCCGAACGGGTTGGTCGTAGAGGCTTCCGCCTTCGCCGAAATCCGTCAGCTCGGCGCGGACGAGTCGGTTCACGCCGCGATCGTTCCTTAGCTGGCCGCCCTTTTCCATGAGCGCCAAGTCTGGGCGCATGGTGGCGTCGTGAACGACGCGAACTTCTAGTCGAGCCAAGTCGCTTTCGAGAAAAGCGTGGGCGCCGTCGGCGATGCCTTCGGCGGCCATGGGGTGTACGCGGACGGGCGCTGGACCATCGAAGTTGGTGGAGGCCCATTGCGACGATTGAGCTTTGGGCGTTGACGTGGCCATCAAGGTCAGAGGGTAACTGTCGTCCATGTTCCGCGGAGCAGCGGCGGCTTCGACCATGAGATGGGCTTTGCTGTTGGGCGTCGCGAACTTAGAGCCTTCAAACAGCAAGACCGGAGCAAAGGGATTGCGAAGCGCGCGGCCTTGCAAGTCTTCAGCCTGTACGCCCTTTTCCTCCAGGCGGTGCATCGCCCGCCGTTTCCAGTCGTTGACGCTACCCTTCAACTCTTCGCCCAGCCCCAAGCGCTCTGCCAAGCCCTGGATAATTTCAAGTTCATGACGGGCTTCGCCCGGCGGGGTCAGAACGGCTTGGCTCGCTCGCAAGTAGTTGTTGCCAAAAGCGGCGTGGAGGTCTGAATCCTCTAACAGCGTGAGGGTCGGTAAAACGAGATCGGCGTGATCGGTCGTGTCCGTCGGGTGGGTGTCGACAACGACGACAAATTCGGTCTTATCGAGCGCGCGGGCAATCTGGTCGGAATCTGGCAGCATCGCCACGGGGTTGCCTGCGGTGACCCAGATCATCCGCACCGGCGGGTCTTGGGCTTCGAGGACGCAAGGCCCAAACAGGGGCTCTGGGAAAGTTCGTGCCGGTTCGATGGGCTCTTGGCCGAAGTTTTTGTCGTAGGCACGGCTGGGATCAAAGCCAAAGGACGCGCCGCCGCCGCGAAGTCCCATCTGACCCATGACCGTGGCGAGGCCGTCGATGGCCCGCATCGTGGCGGCACCGTTCCGACGCCGCCCGAGCCCCCAACCGAAGAGGATCGCGGCGGGATGCTGTTCTGAATAGAGCTCGGCGGCCGCGCTAAGCTCTTCGGAGCTCAAGTCCGCCTCTTGGGCCCATTCGGCCACCGGGCGGGCCTTAGCGAGCTGGCAGAATTCTTCGAAGTTGTCGCAGTATGTCGTTGCCTTCGGGTCGATGCGCTGGGCATCGATGATCCAGCGCAGCATGCCCATCGCGACGGCGTAGTCGCGGCCCGGCGCGGGCTGAAGAAACAGGTCAGCACTGATCGCGGCTTTGGTGCGCACAGGATCGATGACTATGATCTTGGCCCCGTTGCGGCGCGCTCGTTGTAAAAACGGTAGCAAGTGGACGCCCGAGGTGTGGGGATTTTTTCCCCACAGCACGATCAGACGGCTATGCGCCAGATCGGCCATGTCGGGGCTTGCCACTTTCCCGAAGTCGGCGGTCTGGGCGTAGTCGCCGGCGCCGGAGCAAATATCGCCGCGTTTTTTGCTGATCGGGCCGAAGCGCGAAAAAAGGTAGTCCGGGATCTGTTTCAAGACCCCCAGCGAGCCGCCCGAGCGGTAGTGAAAGATCGATGCGCCGCCGCTCTCTTCGCGAAAACGCAGCATGTGCTCGGCCGCGACGTCGAGGGCGCGATCCCAACTCACCGGCGTCAGCACGCCGTCGATACGCAGCATCGGCTGCGTCAAGCGGTCGAGGGCGTACTGGCGATCCAAAAAACGCAGGGTGCGTTCGCAAAGAAAGCCCTGGGTGATGGGATCGTCGGGATCGCCGCCGAGTTTCGTGGCTCGGCCATTCTCGGTGGTCACCACCAAGGTGCAGGAATCCGGGCAATCTCGGCTGCAGACGGTCTTGTGCTCTTCCATGTTGGTTCTCGCGTTGCGGGCCGAGCAAGATCTCACGCAAGAGCGTATCATTCCGAATCCCCAACTGGAACGCATTCGGAGAGCAGCCAAGTTGAGTGATTTTCGCCGCATGATCTTCGCCGCGACCGCCCTTTGCGCGCTCGTCTTTGCAACGATTTCCTGCCAGAGCACTTCGCGTGGCGACACCATCGCCCATCGTTCTAAGATCAACCCCAGCATGACCCGCGCTCTGTGGATCGACAGTTGGGGGCCGGGAATCGCTACGGCGGCACAGTGCGATGCCGCCATCGCCCACGCTAAAGAGGCGGGCTACAACACGCTGCTCATCGAAGTCCGCAAGGTCGGCGATGCCTACTACGAAAGCAGCCTTGAGCCGCGAGCGACGGATGCCCCCGAGTTCGACGCCCTCGCTTACTTCATCGAACACGCTAAAAGGCAGTCTGGCCTTCGCGTTGAAGCTTGGATTGTCGCGAACCGGATTTGGAAGGGTCATGCGGAGCCTGCGGAATCCAAACCCCGCCATGTCATTCATGTTCACCCCGAATGGCTGCTGCGGCGGCGGGATCTCGCCAAAGAGGCGAGTTCAGAGACGCCAGAGCCGAGTCTCTACCTCGACCCCAGCCAGCCCGGAGCGCGCGCATGGACCGCCGACGTGGCCGCCGACATCGTGCGCCACTACGACGTCGATGCCATTCACCTCGACTACATCCGTTATCCGGGCTCAGAGTGGGGATACGGGGCCGCGAGTTTGGCGCGTTTTCGCCGTGACACCGGCGCGACCCAAGACCCCGCACCCGACGATGCGAAGTTCGTCCAGTGGCGCATCGACCAAGTTTCGCGCCAGCTAACCGAGATTCGAGACGCCATTCGAGCCGTCGATCCCGCGGTCGATCTCACGGCGGCGACCTTGACCTGGGGGGAGATCAAAGGCAGCGACTACGCCGCTACTCGAGGTTACCTCGAAGGCCTGCAGGATTGGCCGGCTTGGTGCCGGGCTGGACTTTTGGACGTGGTTTATCCGATGCACTATAAACGCGAACACGACGAACGTTGGGCCGCTGATTACCGCAACTGGTTTCAGCTCTTCCGCCGAGTACGTCGCGGCACTCGCCTTGTTGTCGGCGTCGGCGCCTATCTCAATGACATCGCTGGCAGTGAAGCCCAGCTACGCGATGCTTGGCGCGCTGGCTTCGACGGGATTGCGGTCTTCAGTTATCGCTCTTCCAACCGCGGTGACGCCGACCTCGCGCGATTTACGCGCGCCCTGCGGCGCAGTGCTCAATGACGGTGGGCCGGGAAAGATCGAAAGACGAAGCCCAGCGGCCCCATGGTCTTCACGCCGCCTACGCCCCCAAAGAGCTCGCCCGGGTCGGCCAGCACTTGGTCGAACGCCTGACCAAGGAACTCCAGTCGAGTTGGGACGGCGAAACGCGGCCGGTCATGACCCCGGTGACGCCCGATCAAATGATGGCGCAAACCCCGCGCCCCACGGCTGGCACTCAAAGCCTCGACGAGCTTTTCGACCGCTTCCTCAGTTCAGCGACACGACTGCACGACCCTCACTTTGTGGGTCACCAAGTTTCGGCCCCGCTGCCCGCGGCCGTTTGGTTTCAGGCCCTCGGTGCCTACCTCAACAACGGCATGGCGGTGTTCGAGATGGGCCCAGCCGCAACCGCGATGGAACGACGGGTCTTGGAGTGGATGGCGGGCCACGCCGGTTTCACGGCAAAGGCCGAGGGTTTCTTCACTTCTGGCGGCTCGATCGGAAACCTCACGGCTTTGCTGACGGCGCGGCAGGTCATGGCCGGCCTCAACGAACGCGGGCAAGCCAAGGTCGCCGCCCCGGCGATCCTCGTCTCAGGCCAGGGTCACTACTGCAGCGCCCGCGCCGTCCACATCATGGGTTGGGGCGCAGATGGTCTGATTGAAGTCGAATGCGACGCCAAGTTCAAAATGCGGCCGAGCGATCTTAGCCGCGCCAAAGCGGAGGCCGAGCGCCGCGGCCGGCAAGTTATCGCCGTCGCCGCGAGCGCTTGCTCGACTTCGACGGGCTCTTACGATCCTCTCGAAGCGATCGCCGACTTTTGCGAAGAGCATCACATCTGGCTCCACGTAGACGGCGCGCACGGGGCAAGCGCTTTGCTGTCACCGCGCCTGAAACCGCGCTTGGCGGGCCTTGAACGCGCCGACTCCCTGGTGTGGGATGCCCACAAGATGCTCATGATGCCCGCCCTCAGCACCGCCGTGATCTATCGCAATGGCGAGCACGCATCCCGAGCTCTCGCCCAAAAGGCCTCTTACCTGTTCGACGGCGATCCCGACTTGGAGTGGTTCAACGTTGGGCATCGCACCCTGGAATGCACCAAGACGATGATGGCCAGTGCGCTCTACGCCAGCCTGGCCCACTACGGCGAAAACTTGTTCAAAGAGTTCGTCGAACACGCCCACGACCTCGCCACCGAGTTCGCCAGCTACCTCGAATCCAGTCCCGATTTCATCGTCGCCTGCCGCCCGGAAAGCAACATCGTCTGCTTTCGTCACGAGCCCGAGAACGCCTCGGACCTCGACGCACGCCAACTGTCTTTACGACGAAAAATCGTGGATAGCGGGGAATTCTATTTGGTGCAAACCAGCCTTGGCGGCAAACCTTGGTTGCGTTGCACCCTGATGAACCCCCGGACAAAGATCGCTGACCTGATCGAACTTTGTGATCAGCTACGACGGAGCTGATGGAGGGAGGAAAGGGTGGTGACTTTGGTCTGAGCCAAAGGTTCAGGGTTTGCTGGGTGGGGGTTAGCGGATGCCGAGCCAGGTGCGGAATTTGGCTTCGAGTTGGGGGAAGTTCATTCCCAACTGTAGTTGGGCTCGCTTTTCAAGATTGATGCTGGTCGACTTGAAGAGGAACTTCAGCCACTTGGCGCGGTATTTTTCTAAGAGGTAGGTCATCAGCACCACGCCCATCGTGTCGTCGGCGGCGGTCATTTGGTTCGTGCGTCGACTGAAAAGTTGTCGAACCGTGATCGTGCGGTGCTTCTTGTAGTCTTCGATGAGCATTTCTTTGGCCGCTTTGATCGTGCGGCCTTGGTCCGAACGGGTTCGCTCTTGCCGGGCGTAGCGCGACAAGGCAATCCACACGGTTTCGATCCGGCCGAAGACGGCAAATTCGGCGTGGTGAGCGGCGGCGTTGTCGATCCAGTCGGGGCATTCACTCTGACCGGTCCAATGCATCGCCATCAATCCCATGCCCACCCGCGCCACGCCGTCATGACGCCAAGTCTTCCGCTCTTGCTGCGTCAACTGGCTGTAGTCGGACATGGCCATCGCACCGGTGGGCCGGCAGAATGCGGCGAACTCCGCCTCTGCCGAGTGACAGACGCCGTGCCCCTTATCGATGAAAGCCTGCGCTTGGGGCAGCGACCGGAAAATCACAATCGATGCCGGCATCAAACCCACCCGCAGCGCGTCCTGGGGGCAGAAGGTCTTAACGTACCAATCGCGGGCCTTGAGGATCTCGAGCACATGTTCTTGAGCCAACTTGCGGCTGATCGTGCCGTAGACGACTATCTTTTTTGATTCCGCCCCCTGGCATTTCAGCGACAGCTCTGTTTTGACGACCGCCATTTCTTCCAGGACGCGCGCTTCGTCAAACTCGTACCACTGACCGCCCCATTCACTCATCCCCTGCTCTTCGCGCAACTCGCGCAAAATCCGCCAACGAAAACTATCCGGGTCGACGATCCAATCCTTGGGGTTGGCCTTAACCAGATCGAGTTGGAGTGGATCTAACCAGCCTTTGCCCTGAAGCCGCAGTCCTTTGGCCTTCATGATCTTGGCCACCGCGCGATCACGCGTGTTCGCGTTCAAATACCAAACATCGAAAGTGCGGATGTGGCCCAGCAAGGCCCGAGCTTCCAAGTGGTTGCTGTCGAGGGCTAGAACGCGGCGGGCGAGGATCGCCGTCGCACGTTTGAACTTGCCCTGCTGATTCGCCCACTGCACGACTTCGAACAAGGCCTTGGGGCTTTTTGCATCGACGCCCTTCAATCGCTTCATGACCTTCGCCTGAAGTGGACGACCTTTCTTGATCGACTTGACGTCTTTCTTCGCAAACTCGCGGAGCTGACCTAGATGGTCAATGACCTGCACTGACTTGGCACTATCGTTGCGGATCTCCCCGCGGATGCGCTCGCCGCTATGAAGCCGGACGAAGTCCTGAGCGGAAAGCGAAAGGGCCAAGACTATGAACCAAAACCAAAACCCAAGAGCCACGCGCATGAAGGTCCTCCTCGGTTCCCTTGCGCGCCGCGAGCATCATGAGGCAAGCGCACCGGAAGCGACTGAGGAGTTTAGCAGATGTCGCCAGGAATCAGCGCTTCTAGATATGTCCGGCCAAAACGGAAGCGCCCAAGGCGGCGAACACCAAACCCAGAGCGGTCGCGAACAAAAAGCGCTCGCCTTCTCTGCGCAGGCAACAACGCTGCGGGTTTTGAGGATCAACCCACACCCAAACGTGTGCCGTCGCCACAAAATCGCGGGAATGCTCAAAGGCCCAGTGACGTTTCGGGACCGAAAGTTCGCCGCCAAGAAGGACCGTATCGCCGCGAAAACTCCGCCCTTCGAAAGCATAGTCATAGATGACTTTCGCGCGATGAAAAGTCAAGCCGCAGAGGCGATCCACCGCAGAAACTCCCGCGAACTGAATATGACCGGGCGTGGGCTTCCAGTAGCGGCTTTGGCGCAAGACGCGGCACTGCAAAAAAACCTGGATGAGAACCGTCACCCCTCCGGCAAGGAGGGCGAGTCCCAAAAGAGAATCCATCATATTGTCGTCTCAAGGCTGGCAATCAGGGTCGGCTCGTGGCCGATCCCTGCTATCGGACGATGAGATCAATCAAATGAGTCTTGGGTTTTCTTGCGGCCCGCTCGCCGTCCATTCGCTGCGAGTTCCCCGAGCAAGATTCAGGCCACCTCGAAGTGTCCCGGATCTCCGCCTACATCTGAATCCGCGTGACGTTCGAAGCTCGGATCGCTGCGCCGGGCGTTGTTGTTGGCGCGACCGTGACACCATCAGACTCCGACACTGTTTAGCTAGGGCGGCTTGGCTCGGCCGCGCTCACGGCACCCGTGAGCGTTCGCTGCTTTCAGGCACGAAGCGGCCGAGTCGCAGTCAATTAAGGAAGAGCTTGATTCGGGTTGCTGCGGTTTTCCGTGTCGGCGAATCGGCGGCTTGAGGCGAGGAGTTCTTCAGCGAGATCGAAGGGGCCGGGAGCGATGAGGGCTGCCGAGTAGATCGTCTAGAGGTTGTTGGCGGGGCCGATGTACTTGCCGTTTTGGGCGCGAATGATGTCGTCTTCGGCGGCGGGGTCGGCGATGTTGGCGGCGGTTTGGCCGTCGGGACCGGGACTAAAAAGGTCGTAGTCGGTGTTGAGAGGTACGAGATCGGCGGATTTCTTCGCCATGAAGACGAAAATCTCGGTCAAAGGGACGCTTGAGTTGACGTTGATGAAGGTGCTGAGATCTGCCGTACGCCCGGGTTTGATCTTGCCGCGGTAGCGGCCATCTTTGGTCTGCGAAGGGTTATCGACGTCGTTGACGTCGGGGCGCACGCTTGCGGCTCGTCCTGCGGTAGGGTCGAGCGCTAAGTCGGCGATTTCTTGCGACGGGATGACTTTTTCGCCGGTAACATCGACATCCGCCAAGTCCGCACCGGGAATGGACAGCGGTAAGTATTGGTAAGGGTTGTCCCAAGGGTCAACCAAGCCTTGGAGTCCGAGGTCCGCCAAGCTGGCGGGCACATCGCCGGTCTGGGCGATGTGGGTGTCGATCTTTTGGGAGATAGACTCCAAGTCGGAGATTGCCGTCTGCACTTGGGCGCCGTATACGACGTTGCGGTAGGCCGGTACGGCCATCGACATGATGATGGCCATGATCGCGATGACGATCAGGAATTCCACCATGGAGAATCCTGAGGCGGACCGTGGCCGCTCGATCGAAGACAATGGCGTGCTTGGAGGCGTCCTGGTCATCATGTCGGTCCTTTTTCTTTCTCATGATCCTCATCGTCGCCGGTGGCAGCTCAAGTGGAGCGATTTGCAAGAAAACCCAGTGATGATCGCGGGTTCTCGAGCTTCAGAAGGGAAAGATCTTTGTCTTTTATTGCGAGACTGAAAAAGAAAGCCGCCGCGACGCCCACGGGCACGGGTGCCCGCAACTCGGGGCCTAAATCCCTTCTGCTGCGCGAACGCCTCGTGCTGTTCGCTTGGGTTGGGGCGGGCTTTGCGCTGTTGCGCTTGCTCATCCACACCATCACCAGCTGCGATTGCGCGCCGGCGGTCATGGAACTTTTCTTCGAGAACCCCGAGCCCATTTTCATGACGCTCGTCGTGGCCGGCGGTTTTTTGCTGATGGGTGCGATCGCAAAGTGGGTGCCACTTAGTCGCCGCGGGCTTAGCTGGTTGGACCGCGTGGGAATCTTGGGGACGATGGCCGGAGCTCCCGCCCTCGCCTGTCTCTTGGACCTCGGCGAGTACCACAGCACGCAACCGGTTTTTGCCGTGATCCTCATCATCATGTGGCGCGCTTCGATCGTCCCGAGTCATGCCTTGAACACTTTAGGTTTGTCCGCGCTTTTGGCGCTGCTTAGTCAGGCCCCCGCATTCTTCTTCCGCCACGCCGAGGCGGAGGCGGTATTGCCCTACGCGACGCGCATTTCTTGGTTGGTCGTAGCCATCTTGATCGCCGCCACGACCTCGGGCGTCATCTATCGTTTGCACCGCCGTTCGCGCGCCGCTGAAGCGCTCGGGCAGTACACGCTGGAGAAAAAACTCGGGAGTGGCGGCATGGGCGATGTCTTTTTGGCGCGTCATGCTTTGATGTGCCGTCCCGTGGC
>JAZGFI010000233.1:0-3117 GCA_036479435.1 Planctomycetota bacterium
ATCGACCACGAGCTGCCCTCAAAGAGCCGGAGAGAGCGGTGAATCTCGAATCCCGGGGTATGCGTTTGCACCAGTTGGTGGCTGACTATCTGGCCGCGGAAGAAAGACAGCCTCGCCAAGCTGAGACCGACGTTCAACTGGCTCGCATTGATGCCCTGTTGAAGGCGCCGCCCACCTTCTTTGATCTAAGCCGCGTTGACGCCGAGAGTCGTGCTGCGCTTGAGCCCCTGAAGGAGACCCTGATAATGAAACTCAGGTCTCCCGACAAGCTCTCCGCCGCCGACCTCCCGCGTTGTTCCTTGCTGACGTTCTTTGACGATCCGAGCCTTTTTCCCGCGCTTGAAAGGGCCTATCGAACCTTCAAGACTCCCGACTTGCGTTTCAGTTGCTGGCTGGCGTGGCAGGGTTCTCGACTGCCTACTAAAAACCTTCTCATCGTGGCGCGAAGTTCTGAATCGTCTTTGATCGACCGAATTTCGGCCACCGCGGCCTTGGCCAGCCTCGGCGAAATGCGAGCCGACTATGGACTCGTGGCTGCTTTGTCCTCCCCGGACATCGAAGTCTTGATCGCGGCGACCCGAGGTTGTTTAGTCGGCGGCATCGAGGCTCCTCTGCGACATCTCGTGTTTTCTCACAAGGACATTTGGGAGTCAGAGCGTCTCACGACCACCCTGGTCTCCAGTCTTCATGCCTTAGAAGCCGGAGGCGATCCACCGATTGCATTGCCCTTGAGGCGCGCCGCCTGGTGGCTCTTGGCGAACCGTGGAGACGATCCTCGCGCTCTGGATCAGCTCGAGAGTCTTGTCGGATCGAACTTGTTTGGGCGTCGTCAACAGGTCTACGAGAAACTCCTCGACCTTCGCGTCGCCCACAGCTACGCGCGTTGGCCCCTCGCGGTAAGAGAGTTCCAACAGTTTGATTCTGAAGCCCTTGAAACTTTGGGGTCTTTGGCTTGGTACGGCGTCGAGTCGTACTGGAGAGGGCGGCAGTTTGAAAGGTCTGAATTACTCCTGTCGAAGTTTGTCGAGACGCTCGCGGCGTCTTCCATCCTGCGTCAGTTGCGAGGAAAACTGTCTTCGACTCCGGCTCGCCCCCGGGTGTCAGATCTAGACCTAAGTCTTGAGGTCATCTCGTGGTCACCCGCCAAGGTTCCGGTTTTGGGCGGCCTGTACCTCGTCGATTTGTGGATCGTCAACCGCGGCAACCAGGTCTTGCTTGGCGGCGAGTGCGATTCTGCGCCCTGGCTCTACGCTTGCTGGTTCGGCCAAAAACGAGGCTTCGTCGAAGGGCTGTTTGAAACCCACTTGCCTTGGGAAGGCTTAGCGCCCGGCGAGCGCCGGCGGGTTTCCATTTGGGTCACCGCTCCGAAGAAGACCGACTTCTACCGCTTGCAGTTTATCTTGGGGCGGGGCAAAGGCATCGCGGGCGCGAAGCTCCTACTCGAGCTCCCGCGTTTCGATTTGAAATAAGCGCCTAATTCGTAAAGAGCAGTTCCAAGCCGTTCGAGTAGGCCCCACTGAAGGCGACCGCCTGAAAGTGAATCGTCTGTTGCGCAAAGCCGGGAATGATGAGGTTGACCGGAGCGTAGAAAGCTCCGGACGCGTCAGACAACACGGTGATGAGGGTTGAAGTCGGATTGAACACATCCACAACGACGGGGATGCCGAAGATCATCAAGTTGGCCGCGGCGAAACTCAGGCCAAGATAGACTGGCGCGGACGGTGGCGCACCCGAAAAGCTGATGAGCCCTTGGGCGGGGGTACCGCCGATTCCATGGAGCCACTCGAAAACCATACCGCCAAGTACGGGCCCGTAGGACTCAGCCCCGGCGATGGATAAGACCTTCGCCTGCCCCGTCAATGCGCCCATCATGTCGCTTTTGATGGGGGCCCCCGCAATGATGTCGCCGAGGCCATCTCCATCGATGTCACCGAGCGCCGCCACCGACCAACCCAAGCGATCACTAAATCCATCGCCCATGAAGCTGTTCATCACGGTGCCCGTGGCTCCGCTGTAAACAATCACTTCGCCGGAAGGACCGGTCATGGGGTTGTTGGCAGCTCCTGCGATGAAGTCGGAAACACCATCGCCATTGAGATCCAACCCTCCACCCACGGAGAATCCAAGACGTTGTGCCGCGAAGGTGCCGAAGATGTCGTAAATCGCAAGTCCAGTTTGGCCCGAGAACACCAAGACGCGACCGGCCGCGGTGCCGCCGGTCGGATCGACATCGGCTCCGGCAACGACATCACAGAAGCCATCGCTGTCGACGTCTCCTGCGGGGCCCACCGCTTGCCCCAGTTTGCCACTGGTATTCGTGCCGATAAACGTGTGGATAACGGATCCGCTCTGACCCGAGAAAACGCGCACGAGACCACCCGAAGTTGCTCCCGAGTTGTTAAGCCTTGCACCTACGGCAAGGTCCACAAAGCCGTCGTTGTCAACGTCGCCGACCGCGCTAAGAGAAAAACCGAAGTTGTCGCCCGTCACATCGCCCAGGTGGGTGCGTAGCAAGCTGCCGTCGAAACCGGAGTAAACCAAGACTTCGCCGGCAGCGGAGAGATAGGCGCCTACCGCAAAGTCGTCGAAGCCGTCAGAGTTGATGTCGCCCGCCGCGGCTACCGAAGTTCCGAATCCACCGCCGCTGACCGGCCCAAACCTGGTGTACAAAACGCTGCCGTCAAAGCCAGAAAAGACCTGCGCGTATCCCGTAAATGCCAACTGTCCCGGGGCGCCGATGATGATATCGCCGAAGCCATCGTTGTTGACGTCGCCAGCATCGGAAACGGCCTCGCCAAAAAAGTCACCGGCAGCCGCGCCGAGGAAGGTATAGAGGTTACTGTGGTCCAAGCCCGACATCACACGTGCTGCCCCGGAATTCATCCCATTGGTCGCGTTTAGGGGACCCCCGGTGATGTAGTCCGCAAATCCGTCGTTGTTGACGTCACCGGCCGATGAAACCGACCTTCCGAGCTGTTCGCTGGGATCGCCGTCGAAAACATGGCGGACCGGCAGATTCTGAGCCAAGCCCAAAGACGACAACAACAAAGTGCACAAGATGAAACGCATGGTGGATCTCCCGGCAGACTCTAAGCACAGAGCGTAGCAGGCGGAACG
>JAZGFI010000234.1:0-26486 GCA_036479435.1 Planctomycetota bacterium
AACAAGACTCGCAATTCGAAGGCGCTATTCTCCGCATCAAACCTACGCCCCGCCTCTAAACCACCTTTGAGGCTCGTTGGCCTTGCCTGAAGGGATGGCGAGAACCAGCAGATGCGGAATCGCTGCAGCGGGCTGCTCACTCTCGCCTTCAAAAACTTGGTTCGTATGCTTTCGGGGGCCAACGGCTTCGAGGCTGGATAAAAGGATGACGCGCGTCACGCCGTACTTTTCACAAAGATCAAGGCTACTTGTGAACCTCGCTAGCGACTGTTCCAAGTTCTCGTGATCGCTCTCCAGACAAAGTGGTGAGATGATAGCGGAGTTAGCTCGTGCTGATTTCGAGTCATTGGCCTTGGCAGTCGCCCCCCCCCCGCGAGCCGTCGAGGGAGGTAAGCGCGATACTTTCCTGTCCGGCTGCCTGGAGACAGCGTACAAGCGCAGAGCCCACCCAACTTGAGGCGTCGGCGACGAGAACGGGAAGCCCAAGATGGGCCGAGGTTTGGGGCGAAGCCGTGGATAGTGGATTTGTTTCGGAGTTCGTCATGATCTCAGTCAGGTTCACGCTTGGGGACTAAGCATCTCAAGAAACGGCGCCCTGCGCTACCGCCGCCATGCACGGGGTGTTGGTGACGTCGATGCAAGTCCCTCAACGACCTGCATCCTAGCCGCCTGCTATCTCGGCTTTTGGCTCCAGCCGGGGAGATGGGTGAAAACCCGAAAGAGGCCCCTGGTACTGGAGAGTGACGGCGTGGTGCCTGGCACGGAATGGTCAGCGGCGGGGATCGAGGTGGTCGCGGAGGGCGTCGCCGAGTTGGTTGAAGGCGAAGACGACCAGAAAGACGGCCAGGCCCGGGAAAACGGCGAGGTGCCAGGTGTCGGCGAGGCGGGTGGTTTCGCGGGCGTCGCGGAGGGCTTGGCCCCAGGAAGGTAGCTCATGGAGGCCGAGGCCCAAAAAGCTGAGGGTGGCCTCGATGAGGATGACGGCCCCCAAGATGAAGCTGGCGCTAACCCACAAGGGGGTGAGGGCATTGGGGATGATGTGGCGGAACAAGATTCGCCAAAAGTTGGCGCCGAGGGCGCGGGCGGAGCGGACGTAGTCGGAGTTTTTGGCTTTTTGGACCTCGGCGCGAACGAGGCGCGCGGGCATGGTCCAGATGACGGCGGCAATGAAGAGCGTGAGGATAACCACGCGCCCTTCGACTTGCGCCGGAACGTAGGCGCCAAGGATCACCAATAAGAATAAGGCGGGGAGGCATAAAAAGGCTTCGATGAAGCGCGAGAGCAGCCAGTCGATGACGCCGCCCGCGAAGCCGGCGATGGCCCCGAGCAACAGGCCGAAGCCGCAGGCGAGAAGGGTGGCGGCGAGGGCGATGCCCATGGAAGTACGAGTGCCGTGAATGAGGCGCGACAAGAGATCTCGGCCCGTAGCATCGGTGCCGGCGAAATGGTTGGAGCTGGGTGAGGACAAGGTCGCGAAACCCGGATAGTCGGGGTCAATAGGCAGGGGCGCAAAAAACGCCGCGTCTAACTTTTGGAGCTCGGCTTCGTTGTCGTTTCGCAAGAGACCGAAGGCGAGTTGCTTTGCCCCGGCGTCAAGTTCTTCGTTCTCGAGGACTTCGAAGCGATCCTCGATGGCATTAGAGACGGTGGTGAGCAGGGGGAGTTGAGCCTTGAACTTGCTGAGAGCTTGGAAGGCTGGCTCGGGGTTGGTGGACATGGGCTGAAGATACTGGCCATCGATCTCCAAGAGCTGTCGTCGGGGTTCGATTTCGGCATGATAACGCCGCGTTTCGAACTTGGGATTGGCCGCGACCAAGGCCGCGAGGCCGCCGGCGAAAAGAAGAAGCGCCGCCCCGGCGAGAGGAACCTTGGGACCGAGAAAGCCGCGGATGGCGAAGGCTCTCAGGAATAGGAAACCCACGATTGCCGCCGCGATGAAAATGCCGAAGGCTTCCCAGGCACCCAGACCTTCGAGCCAGGGCGAGCCGAGAAAATATCGGTCGGTATCCATGTAGTAGGGCCGGTCCGAGGCAATCAGCGGCGCCAAGCCTCCCAAGACCGCCGCACTCACAATGACGACGAACGAAAACTGCGTGCTGCGCCGCGCCAAGAGATGAGTTTGCACAGGTCGCCGCCCTGACCTTGTTCGGGGGTTTTGGAGTTGGCGGACCGAGCGGCCAAAGAGCGCCTTCATCTTTGCGTCCTCGGGTCGAGCGCGGCAACGAGGACATCGCTGAGGGCGTAACCGATGAGCGTCAAAACCGCCGTCAAGAGCAGCAGCGCCTGGAGGACCGGGAAGTCGCGATCGAGGGTTGATTGAAAGGCGAGTTGGCCGATGCCTTGAATGTTGAAGATGCGTTCGACCACTACCGAGCCTCCGATCAGTCCCGGCAGCACGCCGCCGAAGACCGTCGCCACGGGCACCATCGCGTTTTTAAGGCCGAATCGCCATAAGATCGCGCGTTCGGAAATCCCCTGCGCTCGCGCGGTCGTGACCCAGTCGCGGCTGAGTTCTTCCACGAGGCTGTTGCGCGTGATGCGGGCGATAAAGGCGAGCCCCGGCAGAGCCAAGGCCAAGACGGGCAGTACTAAATGGTGAAGACGATCCGCAAACCAGCTCAACCAGCCGAAAGTAGCGGCGTCGGGATCGCTGATTCCTTCGAGGGGAAAAATCGCCCATCCCGCGCGCGTGGCGAAGAAGACGAGGAGAATCGTGGCGATCCAAAAGTCGGGGATGGACTGCATCCCGTAACAAGAAGCGCGCAGCCCGCGGTCCCAATTTGCATCGCGGCGGGAGGCCATGAAGACCCCGAGGGGAATGCCCAAGGCGAACATCAACAATAAGGTCGTGGTTTGAATCCACAAAGTTGCGGGTAAAGCCGCGCCGATGATCTCACGAACCGACCGAGGTTCGCGCATGGAGTCGCCAAAGTCAAAGCGAAGAGCCGATCCCATCCAATCGAAGAATCGAGGAATGAGCGGCTCGTCGAGCCGGAAACGCTCGCGAAAGGCCTCGTGCTGCGACTTGATCTCCGCTGCCTCAAGCCGCGTTCCCGCGTTCAGATCGAAAGCCGAAATCGTGTCCGGCAAATGCAGCACCGCGAAGTCCATGGCGAGGATCAACACGAGCACTGGCAGAGTCCAGGCGAGTCGTTTGATCAGTCTCGCCATCGGCTCTCGTTTTTTGCGCCGGACGGGTTCAATCTTCGACTCTTAAGTCCCAAACGCGCAGCCCGAGAGGATGGATCAAGACATTTTTGACGCGCTTGTTCCAGACGATGCAGCTCGGGTTGGTGAACAAAAACGTGATGGGCTGTTCGCGGTACAAGAGCATGTGGATCTTGTGGGCGAGTTCAATTCGTTTCACCTCGTTGCCACTCGAAGTGAATTGCTCAAGCAAGTGGTCGAGGTCGGCGTTAAGAAAGTTCTGCCAGTTGTAACCGCCCTTTGCCTGGCTTGAGTGCATCATGGATTTAAGATCGGGATTCAAGGCATCGAGATCCCAGATCAAAATGTAGGCTGCGTTTTCGTGTCTCGCCGCGCGCTCGTAAAGCTGTCGACCGAGGTACTCGACGGTCATCGAAATGCCCACCTGGCGCAGGGTCTCGGCGAAGGGCTCAAGCACCGCTTTGGCCCAAGCATTGCTTGCGTTTTGACAGAGCATCGTGAACTCGAAGGGCTTGCCATCTTTGTCGAGCAGCCCGTCGCCGTCGCGATCTTTCCAGCCGGCATCGGCCAGATGTTTTTTGGCGCGGCGATCGCTCCATCGAAGCGGGCGAATCTTGGGGTTGCTGAAGGGGCTGTCGGCGAAAAAAGGGCCGCTAACGGGGTGCCCAAGTCCATGGTAGCGCTGCTCGTTGATGTGGGAGCGGGGCACCAGATTCCCAAGGGCCCGTCGTACCCGCGCGTCCTCAAATAGAGGATGCTGGCAATTCCAGCCGATGTAGCTCCACTTTGAAAGGTAGTAGTGGGCCTTGTTGAAGTTCTCGTCCCAAGGCTCGCCTTCAAGGCGCACATAGGCATTCGGCGAGTTGACGGCGGCCAGGTCGACGAGCCCATTGATAAGCTGCTCTTCGATCTGCACGTTGTCGGTGACGACTTTTCGCACGATGCGTTCGAGGCGGTAGCGATTTTTGAAGATCGCGTGACCCTTGTCGCCCCACCAATTCATGACTCGCTTAAAGGTGATGGATTGCTTGGGATTCCAAACTTCAACGACATAGGGACCAGAGCCCGGCATTTGTTTCATCGCCGCGGCCTTTTTGGCATCGAGAGGCACGGCGTGCTTCGGCACGATGGGGAAGCTCAGGCCGAACACCATGGCGTCAATGGCTGTCGCCTCGTCTTTGAAGGTGACCGCGAAGCGGCGTGCATCGAGGGCTTCGATGGACGCAATGTCAGATCCGTTCATGGCGGACCAAACGTGGGAGGTCGCACTTTTGAGTGCCGGAAGTCTCAGGAGGTCCCACGCATGAACCGCATCGGCTGAGGTTAAGGCCACACCGTCCGACCAAGTGGTCCCTTGGCGCAAAGTCCAGACCTGTCGCTTGCCTTCAAGCTGCGGCATGGATTCCGCGAGCCAGGGCATCGGACGCACTTCTTCGGGGTGGGCTACGACCAGGTTCATGTTGAGCTGGTAGCCAATGGCCTTCACATTCACTGGATCGTGCGCGGTAAGGGGGTTGAGGTTTGAGCAACCCTTGAAGGCTCGAATGACGACTTTGCCCTGAATAGGCCAGTCCTTTTCGAGTTCGGGATTGGCCTCGCCGTCGCTGACACGGCGCGGGTTTTCGGCGCGGTCGCCCGGGGCCTCGACGACCCGAAAAGTACCTTCGATTTGCGTGTCGGCATTGCCGTCAGCGTTTGCTGCGGTCTTAGCGGGAGGAGAGTTTTGTTTTTCGCTCGCAGGCTTTGCGTTGTTCTCATCATCGCCGCAGCCACCCAGCAAGAATGCGGGCAGGAAAAAAGCCAACAACAATGCGCGAACCATCGTTGATGGCCAGCTGGTGTCGCTGGCCAGTGGCGCGGCCGATTGTGGATCCGATATCATCTTCGATTCTCCTCACTTCGCTCTTGCGAGCTTATTTGCCGCCCATCACCGCCGAGAGATCCGCCGACTTCAACTCATAACGGTGTTTTAAGACACCCCATCGCGAAGCGGTGCGCGCGCGTGCGAGTTTTTGACGCAGCCGTCCTAATCGTAGCGACTCTTTGGCCTTCCGGCGGGTTTGGTGGTCGATTTGAAAGCGCGACGCCGAGGGCGCAATCACCTCATCGATCAAGGCCACGAAACCGAGACGATATCCGGGGCTGAGTGCTGGCCCGAGCACATCGCCGGGTCTTAGGAGTCGCCGCTGGGGAGGATAAAGCTCGATGCCGTCGCGGTTCAGGGCATTCTGGACGCGCTGCCCGAGAATGGACTTTGGATTAACCGGCGGAGTGAGCCCTGCGGCCGGTCGGATGAAGACCGGGGCGACCAGCTTTAGATTCATCTGGCCTTCGCTCAGAGCCGCAAAGGCCATGGTGCGGGCCTCATCGCGTTCAATTTTCTGGCCGTTTTCCTTGGCGCCTTTGATCTTAGCTTTGACCTCAGCCTCGAACTTCGCATCCCAGTTCCGGTACTCATTTTGCGTATCGAACCAACGCAGCTCTTCTTCGAACACCGGCCAAGCTCGGGCTCGCACTTCCTCGGCTGAGCGTAGCCGCATGTCTTGAAACTCGTCGAGTTTCCAAATCGAGGCGTGGTAGCCAGGCTGCTCAACAATGCCATCGACGTAGTAAAGGCTGCCCGGGTTCGCGGTGTGTTTGCCACCCCGGTAGAGTTCGCCCGCCTTGACGCGGCGAAGACCGTAGTAGTGAGTGCCGCGAAAGGTCGGGTGATTGACGTGCTGAGCAATCGCCCGCAGGCCCAAGCGGACATGTGAAAGCCCGGTCTTTGCTGCCCAGGCTTCAAGATCGATGGGGCGGGGGCCAGCGTCGATCTCCGATCGCACCGCGCCCAGGTAGCGCGTCATCTTCCACTCTCGAATGAGGTGGTCCTTCAAGATGGCAAAGGACTCGGCTCCATCCAATTTCGCAGGGAGATCCGCATTGAGACGAGAGAGGTGTGAGAACCTGAACTGATCCCAACGCCCATGGATTTTCGAGATGTCGACGGCGCTGGGCTCAAAGCTTGCACAACGTTTTGCAAAGCTGCCGCCCGGCTCAGCGCGAGGTGCTTCGAAGAAGGTCTTGAAGCTGGCCGGGTAAAAGGAACTGAAGTCGCAGTAGAGAGCTTCGCAGGCTACCGCGGGGCGATCCAGGTCGTCAAAGCTCCGTTGCCGTTGCGGAGTCAGGGCTGTGAACCACTTGAGGTAGGCCGCGAGCGCTTCCGGGTTGTCGGGCTGATGCGCCTTTTTTGCCAAATGCGTATCGGGACCCATGGCGTAGACCGAGACGCGGTAGCTTGTAGTGAGCTCACTAAAGCGTTGCCTCACATCTTCTTCAGTTAACGGGGAACTTCCGAACTCGCGATCGGCAAACTGCTCCCCGAGGAACTCTTCGTACAGGTAGGCCTCGTAGGCCTTGAGTGACACGAATCCGCGTGCTTTGACCCAGGCCTCTAAAAGCTTGTGGTCGACGATCCCATTCGGCGCCCAGGTATCGCGCTGAGCGGCGTGGGTTTCGGCCATCCAAGTCGAAAACTCAGCGGCGCTCTTGCCCAAGCCCAAGGCTCGGGCCGCCTCGA
Source organism: Planctomycetota bacterium (assembly GCA_036479435.1). Classification (GTDB taxonomy): domain Bacteria; phylum Planctomycetota; family DRQF01; genus JAZGFI01. Next base: position 6,728 of record JAZGFI010000234.1, read on the forward strand.
CTCGAATTGCTCGCGCCCAGGCGAGTTCGAGCCGCCGTTTAGGGCTCGACTTGGGATTGAGGCCCTCGATGAGCCGGTAGTGCCTAGTCATCTGGGCCGCGGAAACACCGATCTCGTGGTCGTCGACGCGAAAAGACCCGCCTCGAAGTGTTCCCGGATCAAACTTTGGCCCGGGCTTTTGCTTCGGGTCAAGGGTCTGGGCCCCAATCGAAGCTGCGGCGACCATTCCCAAGGTCAGCACGATGAATCCGCGCCAAAGACCTGAACGCATGTTGGAATCTCTCCCGGTGGTTGCGGCGAGTCGTCTCAGATCGAGCGAACCGCGCCTTTGTCGGGAGATCATAACTCAGAATCACCGCACTTAGAGCGGATCAAATTCGCAAAGAGCTGAGACCAGTTGAACGCAGAGCACAAAGAGCGTGCCCCAGATAATCGTGCGGGTGACAGCCGTTGCGATGTCGCGACCACTTTCTTTCGGGCTGAGGCCCTGAAACCAGGCGATCGCACCGACACCCAGGGCCGAGACCAGGGACTTGGCCACCAGCCAGCCAGTGCCGGCGTAAAACCAAGAGTCGCCCGCGCCAAGGAAGCGGTTGAACTCGGCGGCCCAAAACCAAGTCGAGTACTCGCTGTGAATGATCACGAAGACCAAAAGGCTCGCGGCCCGGGCGCACAAAAAGTTCACCGCAATCAGCAGCGGCATGCCCAAAAGCTGAGCCCAAAGCAGATTCGTAAAGAGGTAGCGCTCGGGGGCCACCCCGAAGGAGCGCAGCGCATCGGTCTGACGGCTGTAGACGCGGTTGCCGATGTCAGCCGCGATCGCCGCCCCGCTGCGGGCGGCCACCAACATCGCAGTCATGCCCGGTACCATGATGCGATAAAGTCCGAAGCCGATCGCAGAAATGATGCGGTCGATGAGCAGCGGCTCGGTGTACTGCTTGAAGGGCAGAAAACTAAAAGTGAAATATGTCACAATCAAGCCGAGGATAAAGCCCGAAATACCGACGTAGACCAAGGCCGATCCTAGCGAGGTCAAGCGCAAGTAGTAAAGCAGGTAACGCAAGCCCCAGCGCATCCGCGGCCAGCGAGGAAGCAAAGCCCAAAGGGTGCGAAACGCCGCCTCCAAAACTTGGGCGCTCGCGACCATCCAGTTCTCGAGTCTTGCAGCAACGCTAGCCGCGCGCGGAGGGTTCGGTTCTTTGATGTCGGCACATCGCAGCTCATCCAACGTCAATTCGACGCGATCGGGAGGAACTTCGCGAAAACTCTTTGCGACGGGGTCGAGTAACAAGATGCGGTTGGCGATTCCCGCCAAGGCGGCAAGGTCGTGGGTAACCACCAAAGAAGTCTTTTGGAATTCGTCGTTCGTCTTGCGGATTCGCTCGGCGACGCGCGTGGACATCGCGGGATCGAGGCCGGACGTGGGCTCATCGTAAATGATGAGATCCGGGTGAAAGGCCAAGGTACGCGCGAGCGCACAACGTTGTTTCATGCCTCCACTGAGGGTCGCAACACGGCCCGCGTGATTGAGATCGAAGCCATCGATGAGTTCGTTGATGGCCGCGGCGCGCGGCGTTTCGGATTTGCTGCGGCGATGGTCCAGTCCGAAGCCGATGTTCTCGCGGGCATCCCATTCGTCGAACAAGCCAAAATCTTGAAAGACGATGCCAGCGCGCTCTCGTGCTGCTTTATGGACGGGTTGACCAAAAATTCGGATGTCGCCAGAGACGTCGAAAGCCGGGTCCTCGCGGTCGAGTAGATCCAACAACAAGCGCAGTGTCAGGGACTTGCCAGTGCCGGAAAGACCCACGAGCAGCACGACTTCGCCCCGGGCGACGGTCATCGAAGCTCGGTCCAAAAGGGTCCGCCCTCCGGCGAGGAGGACCAGGTCTTGGACGTCGATGGCCAAAACCTCCGATTCCTTGGTCGCGCTTTCGCTCAACGAATGCCCCCGATACGTCCTTTGAAACTCGGTGGTTTGTCATCTTTGCCGAGTTCCTGCGGGCTCGGGTCGAGGAGAATCCAACGCTCATCTTCGCGGAGGATCTTGCGGCGCAGAACGCGGGCTAACTCGGGATCAATCCCGTCTCCAGCATCGTTCAGCACGATGCTGTTGGCGATGCGGTGGATGTCCGGCGTCAGTCGATCCATGAAGCGCTCGAGGGGGCGGCGAAGATCATCGCGATCCCAAAGTCCGCTCATGATTTCGCGCACGGCTTCGTTTTCCAAAAGCCACTTACTCAAGACTCTGGTCAGGGCCTCGCGAAATCGGTCGTCGTGAGAAACGTCATGAAAGGCGCGCTCGAAGGCGCGGCGGGTGTGGTCGCTGGCGGCGACCTCTTTGAGAGCCTGGATGGCAGCTTCGCGAAATTGTTTGTCGTGCGACTTTAGGATCGGCACGCCTTTTTTGGTCATGAACTCCCGTAGTTCGGCTTGGACGCGGCCGGAACCCGAGAGGTTGACTTTCTGCAGAAGGTACGACCAGGAGAAATCAAACAGCGGAAAGGCCTCAATCAACTCTTCGCTGATCTGCACCACCAGGGGAGTGGCGCGCTCTTGCACGATGGGCCAAATCTCCTCTTGGAAGTTCTTCTCGATGTGTCCGTCCCAAGCGCGTTCTCTTAGCACGCGTCCCATGATGTCGAGGTCGTCGCGGTGCTCGGCCACGATCTTTTTGAAATCATCGCGAAGGGCTCGCGCGAGGTCGTCCCCGAGTCGGATAAGGCCGGGGCCTAGGCGGCGAAGCAGCGTGTCCCGTTGCTCTTTCCAGCGTTTTGTCAGCAGTTCGAGAATCTCTTGGCGAACTCGCGGCGGGAACAGCGTCTTGATAATCCAAGCGATGTCACCCGAGGTCTCGTAGGCGATGAAGCCTGCGCCTTCTCCGAGCCACTGGCGATACTCGGGATAAACTGAGACCCGTGCGACTTTCTCGCCCGAGTCCTCGCGCCAACTGAGGACTTCCCCCGCCTGAAAAAGCGACTCTCCCTGTTCGACTCGCAGCCTTGAACCCCGGCCGAGGCCGGTGGCCAAGGGGAAGCGAATCTCGATGACCTCAAGGCTGCCGACAAGCTGTTGCCCCATGCGGGCCAGCGCTAAAGAGTGTTTCTCGCTTTGGCGGAGAGTCGTCAGACCGCCGCCCACCAGGGCGGTCCAAATCAGAACGCCAGCCGCGGCGCGAAGGCGGCGCCAGGGCGATTTCGTGGAAATGGTGGGCTCGCGGTGATCCATGGGACTGAAGGATACGCGGCGTTTGGGACCTTCCCCGGTCCTTTTCTTTGGGAATATCTCCTCAATCTGTCGAACAGGGCAGGCGCTGATATTTCTCGAGCCGCACTGGCAGGCTATACTGGGCGCTCATCGACATCATTAGGAGCGCTCATCATGGGTATCTGGGACAAAATCCGCGGCGAACTGGTCGACATTATCGAGTGGCTCGATGATGCCGGCGATACCCTCGTCCACCGCTTCGAACGCTATGGCAACGAGATCAAAGACGGCGCCCAGCTCGTCGTCCGCGAGGGCCAAGCGGCCGTTTTTGTCCGCGAGGGCAAGCTCGCCGATGTGTTTGAACCGGGAACCTACACGCTCGACACCAAGGCGATGCCGATCCTGTCGACGATTTTGGGCTGGAAGTATGGCTTCGAAAGCCCCTTCAAAGCCGAAGTGTATTTCGTCAGCACGCGTCGCGTCACCGATTTGAAGTGGGGCACCAAAAACCCCGTCATGCTCCGCGATCCGGAGTTCGGACCGGTTCGCCTCCGCGCTTTTGGCACTTACGTGATCAAAGTTGATCAGCCCGGTGTTTTTGTTCAAGAAGTTGTCGGCACCGAACGCACTTTCACCGCCGACGAGATTACGGCTCAGCTCCGCAACTTGACCGTTTCGAGGTTTGCTGACGTCCTCGGCGAGTCCAAGATCCCGGTCCTCGATCTCGCCGCCAATTATGACGAACTCGGTGAGTTTTTGACGAAGCGCATCGCGCCGGACTTTGCGGGCTACGGCCTTGAGCTGATGCAGATGATGGTCGAGAACATCTCACTGCCGCCAGCCGTCGAAGAGGCACTCGACAAACGCACCAGCATGGGCGTCATCGGAAACCTGCAAGCCTACACGCAGTTTCAGATGGCGAACGCGATGGAGAAAGCCGCCGAAAATCCCGGCGGCGGAGGCGCCGCCGAAGGCATGGGCATGGGTATGGGTTTCGGCATGGCTCAGAGCATGGCGCACGCGATGTCACCTCAGAACCAGGCTCAAGGCAACCAAGCCATGGCACCCGGTGCCGTTCCGCCCCCGATTCCGGGCGCGGCCGCCTTTTTTGTGGCCGTCAATGGTCAACAGACCGGTCCCTATGACCTGGGGGCTTTGGGGGCCCAAATCAAGGGCGGCCAGATGACTCGGGAATCTTTGGTGTGGTCGCAGGGCATGGCCGGCTGGCAAGCTGCCGGCGAGGTCGCGGCCTTGGCGCCGCTATTCGGGGCCACGCCGCCCCCGATCCCTCCGGTGGGCTAAGTTGATTCGTTAAGGCTGCGGAGTTTCATCCCTTGTCCGAGGAAGAACTGGAAGAAGAGGTCCGCGAGGATCAAAAAAAGGAGTTTCCCTGCAGCGGCTGCGGGTCGAAACTCGTCTTTCAGCCCGGTACCACGGACTTGGGATGCGGCTACTGCGGCTATTCGAATCCGATTCCGCAGTCTGAAGCCGACATTGAAGAACTCGACTTTCGCGCTCATCTTGAATCTTTGGCGGCCGAGGAACCGACCGACGAGAGTGCCGATGTCGCTTGCAGTTCTTGCGGTGCGATCACCACCAAGCCCGCTAACCTGACGGCTTTTCATTGCCCTTTTTGTGCCTCACCCATGGTCACTGAAGAAGTCGCGCGGCGGCTCATCAGGCCGAAGAGCTTGTTGCCCTTCAAGGTCACTTTTCACGAAGCAAAGGGGTCGTTTAAAAAGTGGCTCGCGGGCCACTGGTTCGCCCCCACAAAACTAAAGACCTACGCCGACACGGGCGAGCTGAAGGGCCTTTATGTTCCCTACTGGACCTACGACTCCGACACCGAGTCTTTTTATCGCGGTCAACGGGGGGATGACTACTGGGAAACGAATCGGGTCTCGTTCACCGACGCTCAGGGCCGGGCGCAGACTCGAAATCAAAGAACTCGCAAGACTCGCTGGCGTTCTGTTTCGGGAACGGTGTGGGTTCAGTTTGATGACTTGCTGGTGGCAGCCTCGAAGTCTCTACCTCTCGCACACCTCAATGAACTTACGCCTTGGGACCTTAGTGAGCTCGTGCCCTATTCGCCCGACTACCTCTCGGGTTTTGAGGCCGAGCGCTACCAGGTCGAACTCGATGATGGATTTGAGGCCGCCGAAACCATCATGGAACGCGGTATCCGCCAAGCCGCACGCCGCGACATCGGAGGCGACCATCAGCGCATCTCGGCGCTAAAAACGGGCCACTCCAAGGTCACTTTCAAACACATCTTGATGCCGATCTACATCTCGGCCTATCGCTACCGCGGCAAGGTCTACCGCTTCCTCATCAACGCCCGCACCGGCGAAGTCCAAGGCGACCGCCCCTACAGCATTTGGAAAATCACTTTCACGATTCTGGCCATCCTCGCCACTCTAGCCCTCGTCATCCTCATCGTCACCGCCTCCTAAGCAAACCCTGAACGTTTGGGTCAGACCAAAGTCACCACCCTTTGGCCGGTCGAGGTATGGCCTCACTCTATCTCCCAAACCCACTCGCTGATGTCGATCAAGTTGGGCAGGCCGCGATAAGGCTCTCCAATCCGCCTCAGCTCAGCCCGGAGCCGGCGATCTTTCAAGATTGCATCACTGGAATCGTCTTGAGGTTCAGCGATGTAAAACAGGACGCGCCGGTTTTTGACATGCCAGTAATTGGCGCGAAGCTGTTGTTTGACGGCGGGCTCTAAGTCGTTGGCGGATACATCGGGGCAGATCAGCAGATTGGTGCGCAGGTAAGCCGACATGATCATGCCGTCGAAGGAATCGTAGTTGGTGACGAAGACCCAGCGGTCTTTTTTTGGGACGGCGCTTTTGAGCTGTTCGGCAGCGGTACGGTGGTTGGTGCCGAAGGTGATGCCCTTGGTGTCGATGGGGCGAGTCCAGGCGGCGTAGCCAAAGCCCGCGATGGCGAGAACCGCCAGCCAAGAGCCGGTCTTACGTCCTAGCTTTCGATCCAGGATCTGCGTGAGGACTTCGGCGCAGATGCCGTAGGAAACGGCGACCCACGGCAGCCAGTAGCAACTCCAAAAGGTGTGGTTCGGCGCCTTGTGCGGAAAGGCCACGATGTTGAGGGCGCCCCATGCAAAACAAAACAAAAGGGGTTTGCGCCAATGTTTGGCCTGTGGCACGAAGCACACTTGGATGAGACTGGTGAGCGCAACGGCCAAGCCGATGACGCCGTAGCCGCCGACTAGGTTTCGAAAGAAAGACGGAAAGCCCGCGCTAGAATAGACCGAACCAATCCCGGTGTTCGATGCAAAACGCAGGGCACGCAACAAGTCGCCCGGCTCGCCCGCGATCACATCGACATGAATCCAGTGGAAAAGGACGCTCGACGAGGCGAGGATCGCGAGGCCGAAAGTGAGTTTCTTGTCGAAGCGGGCCGAGCCCGCCCAAGCTAAGGTGCTGAGCCAGACCAAGGCGGGGGCAAAATATCCCGGCCAATCAAACTGCATGCTGAGCGCAAAGCAAACCATCATGCCGACGTAGCTCCGAGTCGGTCTTTGCCGGCCCGCCGCGGGTTTTTGACGATAGCGACTGAAAAACCATAGTCCCGCCATGGAACTCGCCATGACCATGGGGTGGTGCAAAGACATCATCGCGATCTCAGGCCCCATGCCCATGCCCATGAACGCGGCCAAAGCTGCAATGGAGCCCGCGATTCCAAAGTGCCGCCTTGAGATCAGAAACAAGAAAAACCCGGCAATGACCCACCCCACAAACCCCTGCAGGCGCGTTACCCACTCTTCCGTGCCAAAAAACTTCATCAGCACCGCGCGCAACATGACGTCCAGAACTGGATGGCTGAAGTAGTAGCGGAAGTTGGGGAACTCGGCCGGGTTCGGAGAAACCACGGGCATGAAACGGGTCTCGAAGAAGCCGGCTTCCACCGTTGTCTCCGACATCATCGCAAACCAAGCAGTGAGATGGCTGTGCCCCGAAGTCGACCAGGGCTCATTGAGGCGTTGTGCGACCGGAATGGCCAGAACCGTCAAGGTCACGAAGCACAGAAGCCAAGCCCATGGGCTCGTCCGCTTTGGCGCTGCAGTCGGCTCTTGCATGAAAGTTCCGGTTCCTGAAGAAAATTGCGCTAGGGCAAGGATTTGGGCGAAGGCGACGAGCCAACCTTTGTTCCCAGCCTAACCCGTCTCTTCACTCGACCGGAGGACATCTTCGACGATACGCAACAGATGATCTGCATCGGCGCTCGAAAAGCTCATCGGAGGTTTGATTTTCATGACGTTTTCCCGAGGGCCGTCGGCGCTGAGGAACACGCCGCGCGCTTGGGCGCGACGATTGGCCTCAGCCAGGCGCGCGGCATCAGGGCGCTTAGATTCGCGGTCTGCCACGAACTCAACGCCGAGGTAGCCCTCGGGGAAAAAACCTGGCCACCACAACCAGAAATCGACTCCGCGAAGAACGCCGCGGCGCGGCCGCTGTGTGTCTCGGCTTCGTGGAGCTTGGCGACGAGGTCGTCGACCCATTCCCCGGTGCTGCGCTCGGGCCTTCGATAGCGATCGGGAAGAGGAACGACGTGGACCCAAGGTGGCGCGCCGCGTCCGCCGGCCCGGCCGTGTTTGTAGGGACTCAAGTCGATGAGCGTTTGCGTGTTGCCGTGGTAAGCGGCCTCGAGCACGAGTACATCGTTGCGTTGAGTGAAGGTGCGGGCGAGGCGCAGGGCCAGCTCGTTGGCTTCGCTGCCGGAGTTGACGAGATAAAGGGCTTCAAGTTCAGGCGGCAAGGTCGCCAAGAGGCGTTCTGCCTAGCGCAAGCGCTCAGCGTGTAGATAACGCGTGTTGATGTTGAGCTGTCGCCTAACCCCGCCGCCGCGAGTGCTTCAAAGACCTGGGCCTGAAGATCCAAGGACTCGACCTTTTCATCGGGATGAGAGAGCTTCAGCACGAAATCGCGGCCGTCCGCGGCTGAGACCCGCCAGTTGAGGTCGCGGTAGCTCGGAGGTGGCGTGGGGCGGACTTTGGCTTTGACGGCGAAGTGCTCGGCTAAAAGCCGAACGGGATCGAAGGCAAAGGCCCTTGGGGATGGAGACGATGAACTCATGCTGCGGAGTATAAGAAGCTTGATAGATTGCCTCATCGCCGCCAGGAGAATTCAATGGCCTCAAATCGCAAGCTCAATCGTCTCGCTGACGAAAAATCGCCCTATCTCCTTCAGCACGCCGCGAACCCCGTTGACTGGTATCCCTGGGGCCAAGAGGCTTTCGACCGCGCAAAAGCCGAGGACCGGCCGATCTTTTTGTCCATCGGCTACTCCACTTGCCATTGGTGCCACGTCATGGAACGTGAGTCCTTCGAGATCGAGGCGACCGCCGCGGTCATGAACGAGCTATTCGTTAACATCAAGGTCGATCGCGAAGAACACCCCGACGTCGATCAGATCTACATGGCGGCAGTGCAGGCCATCGCCGGCCAAGGCGGTTGGCCCATGTCAGTTTTTCTGACTCCCGATCTTGGCCCCTACTACGCCGGCACCTACTTTCCTCCGGAAGCCCGCTACGGCCGACCGGGATTCACCGAATTGCTCCGACACTTCGCCAAGCTTTATCACGAAAACCCGAGCAAGGTCGCGGAGCAAGCAAACCAGGTGAAAGATTGGATCGCCAGCCAAGTCAAGGCAAGCGAAGCCGATGGCCCGGGTGATCTCAGTCCGTTGGCGCAAGCAAGCGCCGAACTCAGTCAAGGATTCGATCCCCTTTGGGGCGGTTTCGGCCAAGCTCCCAAGTTCCCCCGCAGCATGACGCTCCAGGCATTGATGAGGTCTGGCCTCAATGAAGGTCAAGTCGGCAAGGCCGAGATGCTCATGGTCGACAAGACGCTCGACATGATGTGGCGCGGTGGGATCTACGACCACATCGGCGGCGGCTTTGCTCGCTACGCGGTCGACGACGAGTGGCTGGTGCCTCACTTCGAAAAGATGCTCTACGACAATGCCCTGTTGGTGTTGACCTACACCGAGGCCTGGCAAGTTAGTCATGACCCACGCTGGCGCGAGGTGGTCGATGAGACCCTCGCATGGGTCATGGCAGAGATGACGCACGAAGGCGGTGGCTTCTTTTCGGCGCAGGACGCCGATAGCGAGGGCGAAGAGGGCCTTTTCTACGTTTGGGCCCTTCCCGAACTGGAAGAAATCTTAGGAGCCGAAGACGCGGCGTTTTTGGCGCAAGTCTATGACGCGAAGCCCGGCGGGAACTTCGAAGGCCGCAACATTCTCGCGCTGCGGCAAACCTACGCCGCAACCGCCGACGCGCTGGGTATCGACGGGGGCGCCTTGCGCAAAAGACTAGACCCACTGCGCCGAAAACTCTACGAAGTTCGTGACCAACGCATTCATCCGGGTCTTGATGACAAAGTCCTGAGTTCATGGAACGGTTTGATGATCGCCGCCATGGCACGAGCAGGAGCGGCCTTCGGCGAAGCCGCGATCATTGACGTCGCCACCCAAGCGGCCGAGTTCATCGAATCGAAATTAAAGGTGAAGGGTGTTTTGCAGCGTCGTTGGCGCGACGGCGAGGCCGCACTTGCCGGCACGCTTGAAGACTACGCCTTTTTGGCTTTTGGTTATCTCGCCCTCTTCGAGGCGACGATGGAGCCCTCTTGGTTCGACCGGGCTCGCGAACTCGTAGACGAGGCCTTGGAGAAGTTCGAAGATCGCGATCAAGGCGGTTTCTTTCTGGCGGCGGCGGATACGCCGAATCTCATCTTGCGCATGAAGGAAGCTCATGATGCCGCAACCCCTTCTGGCGCGAGTGTCATGGTGTCAAACCTCCTCACGCTGGAGGCCCTCATCGGCGACAACCACTATCGAAGTCATGCCGCATCAGCTCTCAGGGCTTCCCGACCGGAATTCGAACGTCATCCGGCCGGGTTCACCTACCTTTTGTGTGGGCTAGATCGCTACCACGCCGAACCCACGGAGATTGTCATTGCGGTGGGTGAAAACCCCGAGGAAGCGCGGGCCATGTTGACTCGCACAAAAGAGCGCTACCTTCCTCATGCTGTTACTTTAGTTCTCGAAGAAAGCGATCGGACCGCTTTGTCGGATCGCATGCCCTGGCTGGCCGATAAGACTCCCGTGGACGGAAAGAGCGCCCTTTATCTGTGCCGTGGCCGCCAGTGCCAGCTCCCGGTCCTAAAGGCAGAGGAAGTCGAGCTTTGATGACGACAACACCCCTCCCAATCGATGCCAAGAAACGTTTTGCCTTAGCCTTCATGCTGATGGTTCTGTGTCTTTTTCTCGGCGCCTGTGATGCGGGCCAAGGTCTCGAAATTCGTCCGGGAACAGAACGCCCCGACGCGTCCTGGCAAGGCTCACCAGATTCGCCCTGGCAAAGCCTGGCTGGAAAGCTGCGAGGCGGTCGTGCGCCCAAGCTTCCCGCGGCGATGGCGTCCTGTGGTGAACGGGTCATTTTGGTTTACGAGAACCAGATCGCCGAGTACGACGCCAAGTCCGACACTTGGCTCGACAACGACTATCGCCTGCCCGGCCCCGTCGGCAGTGGAGTGGCCTTGGCGGTCGACCCCCAAGGAGTGCTGTTCATTCTGCGCGGCGGCGGAACCCGTGAGTTTTGGCAGTGGGATGTGGTGACGCGCAAGCTCATTCACGGCACGCGACTCCCCGACCGAGTGGGCGTTGGCGGCAGCCTCGCCTACGACGAAGGCTCGCGGCGTTTGTACGCCTTGCGCGGCAGCGACAGCCATGACTTTTTGCGCTACGACCTAAAGTCCAAACGTTGGGAGTATCTTCCCTACGTTGGCAAACCAGTAAGACTCGCGGCGATCGGTCAGAGTACCGGCGCGCTCCAGGTTTCGAAGGGTATGGTCTACGCCTGGCCCGACCATCACGTCCAGCGCTTTGATCCGGCAACCAACACTTGGCTCGGCCGTGTCCACATCGCCTTTGGTATGCGTCCTTGGTGGGACGGGATGATGTTCGCTCACGACCAAGAGCAAGACGAGTGGATCGTTTGCCAGGGAATGAACGCCCGCAGCTTGGCGGTCTTTGACCCCAACGAAAGATCCTTCGCCTATCTTGAGCCGCGCCTGCCGCTGAAGTTGTGCGGCGAGGGCAGCCGCGCGGTGGTGGTGACCGTCGGCGGCGAAAAACAACTTTTGGTTTACGCCTTGGCGCAAGGAAACCGTTTGCTTCGTATCGCCCGCTCGGACCTTTCGGCGATCAAGTCGACGACCCAAGGAAAAAAGTCCAGCAAAGGCCCCCAATTCAAGACCTTTCACGAACGAAGTGGGTCCAGCCTCGTACGCCAGCCCATTAACGACACGGTGTCGCGCCCGGTCCTGGGGATGATGGGCGGCATGGGCAACATGGCCTACCTCGCCCGCCTTAAGAACATCCGTTTCGTCAACTTGAAGACCAGGCGGTGGACGCCCTACCCTGGCCTAAAACTCAAGGACCGACTGCGTCCTGGACTCGCTTCGACCAGCGACGGCGAAGACCGCGTGTTCTTGATGACCGGAGGCAGCCGTAACTTTCAAAGCGTGCGGCGACTCACCATGACGGTCATGGCGCACGCAGACGCACCTGAAGTGGCGCGCGAAGGCGCAGCGCTGGCCTACCACGAAGATAAAGCGTGGGCCCTTTTTGGCGGTCAAAGTCGGTCGTTAGGTCGTTACGACCAAAACGCGGACCGTTGGGCGAAAGGCCCCGATCTGCCAGAGCCGGCGATGATCAAACCCGGGGAAACCTACGCCTTGCTGTCGACTCCGCAGGGTTTGTTGGCCGTCGCCTCACAATCGCTTTGGCGCCTCGAAGGGTCAAAAGGCTGGCGGCAGCTGCGAGAGCTACCTTTTTCGCTGTCGGCGGACGGTGGCGGTGCGGCTTACGATTCGGGAACGCAAACCCTGTGGTTGGTGCTTGGCGGGGGTTCGCGACAAACCGCCCAGTTGTGCCTCGACGGCCACTTTCGCCCTCTAAAGTTCCAACTTTTGCCCGACGCGGTCTCTGTTCCCGGCGGTCGCGCTTTTGTCGCTGACTTCAACGGTCAGCTCGCCTTCGCCGTGCACCGTGGGCATGATACTCACGAGATCAACTGGATTGAGATTGAAGAGAATCAAAATGACTGACGCACGCGACGCCGTGGAGCTAACTGCAAATCCCAGCTCGATCCGACCTTTGGTCTATGCATTTTGCTGCCCGATTATCGCTGCCGTCTTGTTTGCGGCGGCTGACCTGTTTTGGGCCAAGCAACTCGTACCCATCGCTTTGGACACCAGCGAAAAGATTCTCATCGCGGTGCACGGGCTAGGTCTACACGTCTTCGTGGGCATGCTGTTGGGTCTCATTCAGGTTCTCATCCTTGTTGTTTGCCCGCGCAAGATCGGCAAGTTTGACGGTCGCGTCCTTGGCTTCACTCTCTTTTTCAGCGCCTTGTTTGTGCATGCAAACTGGGACATCGCGGATGGCGCCGGGATCGTGAAATCGTCGGTGGCACCAATCCTAAAGTGGGGCACACGACTTGGCGGGCCGCTGGCGATCTGGATCGCCCTCGGGATCTTGAAGAAAGTCCTCGGGCCGTTTTGCCGGCGCCGCGACCCTTGGTTTTTTGCCGTCGTCTTGGGATTGGGCTTTGCCGCCGCGACTCTTGTCGCCTCGCGTTACAACATGGCGTGGCTGCCGGGTCGTTATCCCGGTATCCATATCCAAATGACGATCGCGGCGATCCTCTGTGCGCAGAGCGCGGTCTTTTTGGTGATGCGCTGGGGCGCGCTGCGGCTCGACGTGAGCAAGAAACCCATCATCGTTTTTGCCTTGGCCCTGGTGACCATTGTCGCCTCGGTCTTGGTTCTTCGCGCCGATCGCTTTGTTCCCTTGCGCAGCTCGGTCTACAGCGTGGTGCCCGGAACCACTCCTTTTCGTCCCGCCCTTGATCAGTTGTTTGGCCGCTTCATCAAGCAGGTTGAGCTGACGGAAGCCGACGTTCGCGAGGAGCGCCAGCGGCAGATCGCGGCGGGAAAAATCGACGTCTCAAAGATCCTGGACAAGCTCCCCAATCGCAAGAACTACAACTTGCTGGTCATAGCCCTCGACACGCTGCGTTGGGACCGCACGACGAATTCGGGTTACAGCAAACACCCCACCACGCCGAACTTGCAAAAGCTCGTCGACGAGGGGGCCTTTCAGTTCAACCAGGCCTACACGCCCTATCCCACCAGCAACTACGCCTACTCGTCGTTTCTGACGGGGATGCACGCGGGGGCTACACCGCTGCATCTTTGGCGCGGCTACAAGAAAAAATGGGAGGGCAGCGAAGAAGTCTATTTTCCGAAGCTGTTCTCGAACCGCGGCATTCACTCTTTGGGCATCTTTGCCTTCGCGTTGCGAGATCGCGCCAACCAGCGATACTTCGGGATGGTCGAGAACGGCTTCGATGCCTTCAACCCCGACCAAAAGGCCGACAACGCCATGGCGGGCCACGAGATCACCGCTTCCTTGTTGAAGCACATCAAACAGCGCCCGACGAAGCGCTTTTTTGCGATGGCCCACTACATGGAAGCACACGTCCCGTACCTGCGGTGGCCACAGTACGACTTTGGCTCTAGCAAATCGGACCGCTACGACAGCGAGATTGCCTACGTCGACAACGAATTAGGTCGGGTCATCAACTTCATGAAGAAAGAGGGCCTTTGGGATGACACCATCTTGGTGGTCTTGTCGGACCACGGGGAGGCTTTGGGCGACCACACTTTCGTGACTCACAACTCGAGTCTTTATGAATGTGAGTTGCGCGTGCCGTTGGTGATTCGCATCCCGGGTCTTCCCGGGCGCGAAGTCGAAGCGGCGGTGGCGTTGACGGACGTTATCCCGAGTCTCCTTGAGGTCATGAAGATCGATGATCCGGTGAAGCGCCTTGGGCTTCCGATGCTTCCCTACCTACTTGGATACGAAGACCTGCCAACCCGCACTGTGTTTTCCGAACTGTACTCCCCGCGCCAAACGATGAGCGACCTCGAGCAACGCGCGGTTATCTACGGAAGACACAAGCTCATCAAGATCCTCACCAAGCCGGTGAGTAATTACGAGCTTTACGATCTGAGCGTGGACGCTGGCGAAACGCGAAGCCTCTTTGGCCGCCCGGAGGCGGCTGAAATTCAGGCAAAGCTGTTGGGCTTCATGACCCAGATCGCCAAGGAAACGAAGGAGATCATCGGTGGCATTGAACTGTTGGAGCCGGAAGAGTTGCTCGAAAGAGACCTAACCGCGGCTCTCGAAGAGCTGAAAGCCGCGAACGGCCGCACGCAAACGATACCGGCCGGCGGGAAGATATCGTCGAAACTTCGAAACCGCTACGACTCGCTCAATGTATTGACGAAGCTCCTCGATCCGGCCTTGATGGACGACATCCGGAGAACGGCTCTTGCCAAGGCAATGGCCGAGTTGCCGCGCTCGAATCATCAGATGTTGAAGATCCTCAACTTTTTACCGCACCCTGATAACGTGGCCTACGGGCGTGCCTTGCTGAAAGATCGAGCCGACCACATACGCTACGGCGGCGCCCTTATGATGGCGCGACAGGGCGGCGAAGGAAGTGCCGAAGCCAAAGAACTCTTGATGCAGCGAGCGAAAGCCACTGGTGATCCCGTCGCGCGTTTCGACGCCGCCATCGCTCTGGCCGAGTTGGGCGATTTTAGTTGGCTTGATTACTACACCCCGTTTTTTCGGGGTCACATGTTTGGCGAATCAACTTGGCAGCTCGGGCCCTTGCTATTGGCCTTCACCAAGGCCAAGCATCCCGGTGGGTTGAAGACCCTCGCCGAACGTATCGTCCTCAATCAGCTCAACGACTACACCCTGCGGAGCCGGACGATCGAGTACGCTCGGGCGATTCCGAATGACGATTCCGAACGCATCCTGCTGTGCCTTTCCTTCGATTTGGATTCCGGGCTCAAAGTCCGCGCCCGTGCCGCCCTTAGCGAACGTTTTGGCCAAAAAATCCGCGACGAGAAACTCGAGCGCTACCAACTTGAGTACGAGGGGATGGATGCGTTGTTCAACGGTCTCAGTGAGTCGACCATCGATAACTACAAACGCTACATCGCGAAGTACCCGGACTATTCCGCCCGCGTTGACTTTGATCTCGCCCGGACCTACGCCGAAATGGGTAATCGAGCCGAAGCGAAGAAGGCCTTGGAACATGCCCGGTCCGTTGGCAACGAAGAACAAAAAATAGCGGCAAAGCGCTGGCTGAAGCACATTGGCGACTTGCGCTGGCATTTTCAGAAGAGCGACCTGCGCGGTCGCGTGGAGATGAGTTACGAACCTTCGATGATGAAGCGCAATCGCGCCTACGGCATGAAGGTGAAGTTGACGAACGAGTCCGATGTCTTTTGGCCGGGTGGAACTTGGGGATTCGGCCTTTTGTTGCGGGCTTGGATCGTTGACGACGAAGACAACATCGTTGGCAAAGTTGACGGCCGCCTCGTTACGGCCCGAGCGATCAACAACTTTCTGCCCCTCAGCGGCGTGGCTCCCGGCGAAACGATCGAACTGATTCTCGCCGGCCACGCACCGTCGGGTAAGTGGAAGGACAAGCGTATTGCTCTGGCCCTTTGCCAAAATAGCGCCTCGCACCTGCCGGATGACAGGGACTTTTTCTACGTCGGCGAACGGCGCTACTCGGTCAAGTAAGGGGCTAAGACCCGCGAGGATCGTTCCCGAAGAGCAAGACCTGGTAGGGCGGCAAGGGCTGCGTCTCTGACAAGCACTTCACGCGAAGACGATACTCCTCGCCGGGCCAGGGCTTGCGCTCCATCGGTATCCTGAAGATTCCCTGACGCGCGCCGATGGGCACATCGTACTTTCGCAACACGGAGCCTTTGCCGCGAAGGACTTCGATAACCCATTGACCGGACTTGGTCGGGGCCGATTCGAAGGAGTACCAGACGCGGTGCTCGCGCTGTTCCCACTCTAAGCGGCCCTGGATTTCGTTGACGTCAGTACTCGGAACAAGCGATGACAGGGCGATTTCGGGCGAAACTGGAGCGACTTTCGGAACCAACAGGCAGGCGAGCAGCGAAGCCTTAAGGCCCTTATCTGAGGCCGATCGGATGCGGACGCTGACGCGCAGATCTCCGGGCGCGAGGTTGTCACCGTCGAAGGGTGCGCTGAGAACAAAAAGGCCATGGGCCTTATCAAGGTGATAGTTCGTCAGCCGCGCGCCGTCGTTGAGGAGGATCTGAGCCGAAAGATCTGCCGAGGTCAGAGTTTGGTTGGGGCCTTGGGCCTGAAACACAAAGACCAGCTGAGACGCCACTGCCCGCTCTCTTCGAAGCCCGAAGGTAAAGGCCCGGCCCCCGATCCGCGGAGCGGACTTTGTGTCGCGGGGCTGCGCAAATCGAATTCCCGGGAGAGCTGGGCTGCCGATGATTTCGGAGTAAAGAAGGAAGCCGCGGGCGGCGGCGGTGAGTTCGTGGGAAGATCTGTTGGCGTTCGCAAGGCGTCGAAAATAGCCTGCCTGTGAACCCCAGGACAACAAGAGCGCGGCGGCTCGAGCGCGTACTGCAGCGCTGCGATGAGCGAGGGCCTCGGCCACTCCCTCCTCCGCGTTAATCGCAGCAAAGCCCCTTAGCGAGTCCAATGCGTACAACGCGGCGTCGCGATCGGCTTCGGCGTGCAACAACATGAGCTTCAAGATTCCGACCGCGCGGTCGCCCTCAAGGTCGACCAAGGTGCGAACGAAGGCAAGCCGGCGGTAAGGGGCCTTCGGCAACAGTAAGCAACGCTTGAGTTCATCGACGGAGTCTTTGTCGCCAAGGCGTGCCAGTGCGAGGATTCGCTCGGCTTGGAGCGATATTGAGTAGTCGGCCGTCGAAAGGTCAGCGATGGCCTTGAGCGCCCCCTGCATCTTCGAGAGGCCCAACGCGCGAAACAGAGCGGACATGCTGAACTCGTCGATATCCGGTTTTAGACCGAGTCGAGCGTGATCCAGACCGGTTTCACTTTGTTCGATGCGCGCAAGTGCGGCTCCGGCGAGGGCCCGCACTTGGCTGTTGCCGTGGTCGAGCAAGGCGTGCAAAGTGGCGGAGTCCGACGCATCGCCATCGCGAGCAAGGATGCGCAGCGCAGCGAGAAGTGATGGGATGTCGGTCTTCGAGGCGAGCTGACGACCAAGAGCGAGAGCCCGAGGGTCTCTTTGGGCATCTAACCAGTTGGCACGCGCGACATCCATCGCATCCGCGTCGAGTCTTAACTCCAGCTTGGGGTCTAACGACCATAATCGCGCTGCGGCCACATTCATGATGTGCACCTGTTCAAGGGCAGCCTCCAGGGGAGTCGGGTTCGCGGATCTCTCCTCGCACGAGCGGATTATGACATCCCTAGCCGTCCTGAGCGTTCGTTTGATAGTCGGCACTACGTCGGCGGCAAAGGGCAATGACTCGGCGAATGCAGTATTGGGCCACTGGTCTTTTTTCCCGAGGAGCAGTGGCAGCATGGAACGCCCCTGGACCGTTGGCTCGGGTTCTTCTGCGATGAGGTCTAAGAGAGTCGGAAGCAGATCAATGGATTCAACGACGCTGTCGTGAGACGCCGCCGCTAGCCCCGGCACGTAGAGCATTAGCGGGATGTGCAACTCCGCGTCGCCGACTTGGTCTTGGCGGAAAAGGCGGCCGGACGGCCAGCTTGACCAGCCGTGAACGCCAGCGATGGCAACGATGGTGCGTTTGCTGTTGCCCTGTTCGGCTACGAGTGTCATGAGGTCGCCAATGATCTCATCGCAATAGGAAATGGCGGCACGGTAGTGCCCCTGAGCGCTGGCTTCAGCTTTATGCCCCGGGTGGAAGCGCGCGGGAGGATAGGGGTAACCCAAGTGGACCCAACCGAACAGCGCTTCGCCTTTCTGCCGAGTCTCTTCGATTCTATTCGCGATCTTGAGCATCTTGACGCCAGCGGCACCAAATTCCCACCACTTGCGGCTTTGGCCGAGATACTTGGGCTGGGTGGGCAGGCCTTCGGCCTCGACTTCAAGCAGGCTCTTGCTGAAGAAGGCCCAACTGCGGCGCCCTCGATCGACAAACTGTGATGCTGCGGGAGAAACATTTCCGGTCGTTGCGAGCGCTCGAAGAACGCTAGGGTACTGGGAATGGTGAAGGCTGTGCAGGGCTGTGATTCGGTGAGGCGACGTCGCGTAGGCTCTGCGGAAGAGCTGGCTTTTCTTCGCGAAGGCATCCAAATGCGGGGTCGAATTCTCACTTCGTCCGTCCGCACTAAAAGCCGCAAGGTCTTTTGGCCGTACCATGTCCAGCGTGATGAGAATGACATCGAAGTCCTCGATGTCGGGGCAAAACTTTGCGAGCTCGTCGTGAAGCTCTTGGGGAGAGCGCCTAGCGCCCCTCCCCGCGAGGACGTCTTGCCCCTGCGCTTGATCACTCAGTCCCATGACAAGGGCTGCGCAGAGGCCCGCGCAGATCAAGCTCCAAACTGAGATGAGGTCTCGGCAATTCACGATTTCTCTGAGCTCCGGAATCGACTAAGGTCTTGTGGCTTATGATTGATCCAGGGCAAAGCTCTGGCAAGGCCTGGACCCTTTTTCGTCTCAATCTTGGAAGATCTGGTGTGAATGACTCCACCCGCTTGGCCCAAGCCGTGGGCGATTTGTCAAAAGTGATGCAGAGCCTCCGCAGATCTTGTCCCTGGGATCGAGCCCAAACCCACGAATCCTTGCGGCGCTACCTAATTGAAGAATCTCACGAAGTCCTCGAGGCCCTCGATGCGGACGACCCTGAGGCCCTGAAATCGGAGCTGGGCGATCTTCTCTTTCAGGTCTGGTTTCACGCCGAAATCGCCAGTGAGCGCGATTTATTGGGGTTTGACCTAAGGGATGTCCTCTGCGGCGTGCGGGACAAGCTCATCGCACGGCATCCCCATGTTTTTGCGGATGAGTCGATAGAGACCGCGGCCGAGGTCCAAAAGACTTGGGAGAGCCGCAAGCTCGCCGAGGGCAGGCAATCAAGGCTCGAAGGCGTACCGGGTACTTTGCCAGCCCTTTTAAAGGCGGAGGTCTACCAACGAAAAGCCGCGAGTGCCGGGTTCGATTGGCCCAGCGCGGACGGCGCGGTTGAAAAAATCCGGGAGGAGATCGAAGAGTGGTTGGAGGCTTCGCGTGGCCAAAATGTTGGAGCTAGCCCGGCGATGGTCGATGAGTTTGGCGACCTTTTGTTTTCGCTCGTCAATCTTGCCCGTTTCCAAGGCATCAATTCCGAGGACGCCTTGCGCGGAACTTGTCGTAAATTCAAGCGGCGTTTTCAGTACATCGAGCGCAAATCGAATGAGGCGGGAGCCGAACTTGAGTCGATGACTCTGGAGCAAATGGAGACGCTCTGGGTGGAGGCAAAAGGCGAAGACCCCCCGCGCTCTTAGGGCTCAGTCAAGAATAACTTCACATTCTCGCCGCTCAGCTTCACGCCATCTTCGGTCCGTGCTCAATCGCGAGAATCCTCGAATACAGGAAGTATGCTGCGGTTCTCGCTCAATCGCCCGAACCG
>JAZGFI010000235.1:0-86425 GCA_036479435.1 Planctomycetota bacterium
GTTCCAGCTGGTGGTCGACCTTGGCCGGATGGGATTGGGTACCCATAGGGTTTCGAACAAAGTTTCAGATCTGACTAAGTCATTTCGTACTCCTTGACTGAGCTTTCCCAGCGCACTGACGCCGTATAGCAGGTTTACTTCCAGGGGAAGGCGACGGGGATGGGCTTCATGAGCTTGCGAGTGTAGTGGAAGCGATAGGCCTGTTTTTGGCCCTTGAAGACGGGCTGGACCCAGTAGGCGTCAGAGCTGTCGGTCTCGATGATAAGACCCTCAGGCATGGAGGGAGAGCTGCCGACACCACGGTGCGCCACGGCATTCGAGCCTCCCGAATCAACCGCCCCATCAAAGATCAACAAGTCGTAGCGGTGCCGCACGATCTGACCGTCGAGGCCGACGGCCGGCTCCGTAACGCGGGTCCGAATGCTGCAAAGCTTGCGATCTGAAACTGAAAAAGTCCCCGCGGCAGCTCGGTCCAAGCCGACGTCTCGCTGGGGAGCCGGCTCAGAAAAAAGGAGATGGGCTCCCGCCGCCACGGCCTCTTGGTCGATCTCGATGCGGTCGAGGATGAAAACCTTGCGATCGGCCTTGGGGCCGGCCCGGCCACTTCGGTAGGTGTTGGTCGTCGTAGAAGAACAGCCCAAAAACGCAAGTAAAACGGCACACAGCAGCGTAGCGCGTGGCTCAAAGCCCATAGTGGAGGCTCCTTGGCTGGGATAGATCGAGGCTTAGACGGCGCGCGCGTCGACGAGCTTTCATCAATCGCGAAAATCGTCCGCGAGTTCGAGTTCTTGAGCGCGAGCTTCGTCGCTGAGCTCCCTCGGAGTGATCCGAATGTCGCCGTACTGGCCCGATTGCACCGCGCTGACCACTTGGGTTTTCAGCAGCAACAAGATCGCCAAGAAGTAGCCGATGAGTTCAGACTTGTCCTTAGCGTCTCCCACGAGCTCGGACAAAAAGATCGGCGCCTGGCGCACTCGCTTCTCTAACTTGGCCGCGTAACTTCGAACCGGCACTTGGCGGCCGGTGATGACGCGGTCCTTGCGAGCGTCCATGAGCGTTTCGGACATGACTTTCTGGAAGTAGCGAAACAGGTCCCAAACCTGCAACTCGTCCAGAGTGCGGTCTTCTTCGATCTCGCCTTCGGGCCGTGCACTCGTGGGTCGACCCAGACGCTTGATCTGAATATGGGCCCGATTCTCAAGAGACTTGCTGCGCTCTTTTATTTTTTTGTATTCGAGGAGCTGCTGGACGAGTTCGTAGCGAGGGTCTAGCTCTTCGGCGAGATCTACTTCCTCCACGGGGAGCAACATCTTCGACTTGATGACCATGAGGGTCGAAGCCATGACGGCGAAGTCACCGGCATCATCGAGGCTCACTTCCTGGAGCAACTCCAGGTAGGCCAAGTACTGATCCAAGATGTTGCCGATGGGGATTTCGTAGATCTCTACCTCTTCTTTTCGAATGAGGTAAAGCAGCAAGTCCATCGGCCCCGCAAAGTGGTCGAGACTGACTTTGTATTCGTGCGGCGCAGTCATGCGGCGATCCAATCCCTCAAGACCAGCTGCCAACGGTGAAGGCCATTGAGGGCCCTAAGGGTGGCAGCCGAAAACTCTTGCTTGTAGACGTAGCTCAAGATCAAAAACCCTCCGAGGAGCAAGATCATGCCCGGGATGGTCAAGGTAGAGTAATAGAGATTACGGACTTTCTCCGGCAAAAGAGCCGCCACGACCCGACTTCCGTCCAGCGGCGGGATCGGAATGAGATTCAAGAAGCCGAGAAAGATCGAAAACCCCACCGCAAACAGCGCATAACTGTAGTGAGTGTCAAAAGCTAGCGACGGCAACAGGACCCCGGCGTGGACCAGTCCGGTCACGATGGCGAGCGAAAAGCCGGCCGTCAGGAAGTTCCCCATCGGTCCGGCCAAAGCCACCAAGGCCATTCGATAAGGTCCAATCGAAGTCCGAACCTGAACCGGGCGAGCTCCGCCAATGATGAATCCGACAAAAAGGACGAGGAGCGCCGGAATCACGATCGTGAACCACAGACTGATGTGGCTAAAGCTGAGTGGTGACATCCTGGTCTTGATGTAGGCGCGTTGGTCGCCACAGCGCCAGGCTGCCCAGGCGTGGCCCGCCTCGTGAACACAGGATGTGATGATGAGCATGCCCAGCAACCAAGGCAGCATTTCCAACTTGTCCGACCAATCGCTTCCCATGAACTCTCCCCAGCGAAATCCCGCTTTTTTACCGCCGCCGCGACTTCCCCGAAACCCTATCCCCAACGCGGCTTGGGGCCGATTCTCTGGCCTTGGGGTGGGCCCTACAATCCGGCCCCCCTATAGTACGATGCTCGCTCGCCTCGCTCAGCAATTCTTGGCGAAGGGCGCCCGGAGCCCCAGAAAGTAAGGAACTGGCCCCCGCGGGGCCAATCCCGGCCCATTCGCCAGATCCGGTGTGGGGTCCGCCACGATCCGGATGAGAAAAGGAGGAGCTGAGTGACCGATCTCAGCGAAGCCATCGCGGTCATCAAAGCTGAGGCAGCTGCCGTTCAAGCTCTCATCGAGCACCTCGATGAGCAGTTCGAGCACGTCGTCGAGCTGGGTTTGAAGTGCGAGGGCCGCCTCGCCTTGAGCGGAATGGGGAAAGCAGGCCTCATCGCGGAAAAAATCAGTGCCACTCTGGCCAGCACCGGAACGCCTAGCTTTTTCCTCCACCCCGCCGAGGCGGTCCACGGCGACCTGGGCCGCTTGCGGCGAGAGGATCTCATCCTCGCGCTTTCCAACAGCGGTGAAACCGCCGAAATGCTCCGCCTTGTCGACCCCGTCAAGGCGCTCGGCTCCGGCTTGGTCGCAATGACGGGCGCCCCCGAATCGACGATGGCCCGCTACGCCGATCACCACCTGTCTATCGGCAAGCCGGATGAAGCGGGGCCGATGGGACTCGCTCCGACTTCATCCACTACCGCCATGCTGGTCCTCGGGGACGCGCTCGCGATGTCGATTTTGAAACGCCGAGATTTTGGTCCCAGAGACTACGCACGCTTTCACCCCGGTGGCAGCCTTGGTGCCAAGCTCATGACCGTGGCGGAGATCATGCGGAAGGGAGATCGCAATCCTGTGGTCTTAGAGTCCGCCAGTGTCCACGAGACCCTGAAGGCAATCAACCACACCTCGGGCCGCCCCGGGGCCGCTAGTGTTGTTGACGGCCGACAGATGCTCGTGGGTTTCATCACCGACGGTGACATTGTCCGCGCCCTAGAAAACGGCGCGGATTTCCTCAGCCGCCCCATCGTCGACATCATGGCCAAAAGCCCGAAGTCCGTGCACCCTCATCAACTCGCATCGGAAGCCGCCAGGATCTTGCGCGACAAACACATCGACCAACTTGCCGTCGTCGATGACACTGGCCGTGCCGTCGGACTTGTCGATATCCAAGACTTGGTTGCAGCTGGGGTGCGAGGATGAACTCGCCCTCGACTTCAAATTCGGGCTCATCAACAAGACCCGTCAGCCCTAATAGACTCAAGGCCTTGCTACTCGATGTCGACGGGGTCCTCACCGACAACGGACTCTATATCGACGAGGAGGGGCGCACCTCAAAGCGTTTCGATGTGCGCGACGGCCAAGGCGTCGTCTTAGCCCAACGAGCCGGGCTACAGGTCGGATTGATAAGCGGCCACGATTCCAAAGCGGTACGCGAGCGCGCCCAAGGCCTCGGAATTTCGATTTGTTTCACTGGGGTCAAGGACAAGATCCCCGTCTATGAAAAAGTGCTGGAACAGCACGCTTGGTCCGATGATGAAATCGCCTACGTCGGTGATGACCTTATGGACCTTGGGATCTTGGGACGTTGCGGATTTGCGGCAACGGTTGCCGACGCTCATCCTCTCGTCCGCGAGATTGCCCACTTCACCACGAGGCGGCCGGGAGGTTTCGGCGCGGTACGCGAACTGATCGAGCACTTGCTCAAAGCGCGCGGGCAATGGACTCAGCTGACCAATAGTTATCGGGAACCGGGAGACTAAGACATGCGCCGAGGCATTCTGATCGCACTCGTGTTGCTGCCGAGCGTGCTTGCGTATTGGCTTTACCAGAACTGGAAGCACGAATCTCGGGCCGCCCTTCGGCCCAGTGAGGGCACCAGTGCTACGACCCTCGGTGGCCAGCTGAGCCCCTTCCAAGGTACCGCCGGGCGCGAGACCTTTTTCATTCGCCGAGAGAAAGTCAGCCCCGAACCAGATGCGGCGGAGTATCCCGCCTGGTACTACCACCTAGGCGAATGGGAACGCATCGAGGATGAGGTCATTGTCGCCGAGCGCGTTTTTGCCCTTCAGAATCTCCCCCCCAAACAAAACCCCAGCCCGAATTCAGAACCAGTGGAAATGCTGCTTCTCAACAACGATGACAGCCTGCAGGAACGCTTGGCAAGGCTGAAAGGCGCCGCCAAGACTCACACTTCTCTTTCGGCCGGGCATGCGCGCTTTAGCGGCGGCGCGACCATCGACAAGGCCAACCAGATCGACTTTGGCCGCGGGGTCAAGTTGAATGTCGTGACCCGCAAGGCTGGGCGTGGCTTCACGCTTAGCACCGAAGCGCTTGGCATCCAGCTCGACGCGGGGGAAGTCGTCGAGTTGCGTCTCGACATGCCCTTTGACTTCAATCACCCCAGCTACCGATTGCGGGGCTCGGGTTTGCGTCTCAAAAAAGGGCTCACTCGTTACCACATCAAAAAACTCGACTCCCTTCAGTTCAACCGATACTCCAAGACTGAAGTCGCTTCCAAAAAGTTGAGAATTGAGAGCCAGGGCGAGTTGATTTTCGAGCCCTCTGCTCGCCAACTCGAGGACATGAAAGTCGCCACAGGCTTGCTGCAGTCCCTGCGACTGGACGAGGGACGATTTCGGGTCAGCGGCGGCGCGGTCTTGGTTTTCGATTCGTTTCACCTCAAAGCACAAACTCTCAGCGGGGAGGTTGTCGCCCAGAGGGATGCTGATGGTCGCGTAAGGGCTCGTCGGTTTCGCAAACTAGTCGCGGAGGGCGACGTCGTCGTGACCTCTCCCGACGGCGAGATTCGCGGCGGCAAGGCCATCATTTCGCTCGACGAACAACGCCTCCAAGTGATCCTAGTTGAGGATGGGCCCGTCACCGTGCGCCTGGGTGCAGACTTTGCCCAGCCCGGCAAGAAGCTCGGCCCCGCCACAGGGCGCCCCAAAGTGCTCACCAGTCGCTCCGAGGGTTTCGTTGAGATCGTGGTGAATCGAGATCCCGCTGGCACCTTGCTCGGCTACCGCGTCACGCTTCACGAGAAAGTCACCCTCGATCTTGACGAAGGCACCGCCGCCTCGATCCATGCGGTCGGCGAGCACTTGGTTGCCGACATCGAGATGGGCCCGACGAATCGCGTTGGCGCCGCCGCAGACGATCAAGTGGCTCGATTCCAAAGCGCCATCCTTGAAGGCGATGTCAGGGGCAAAGCCAAAGACCTCACCTTTGTCGGAAAGACTCTCGACATCGTCCGTCACTACAATTCCGACGGCCTTGAGTTGGACGACGTGGCGACCTTATCGGGGCCGGCCGAGCTTCGCTTCGAGTTGCCCGCAGATCCCAAGAAGAACCGCGAGGCGGGTGATGCAGCTCTGACGGCATCCGAGAGCATCGTGTTAGTTCGCAGTGCATCACCATTTTCGCCTTCGCGGGCCGATGCCAAGGGGTCCACTCAATTTTTGGTCAAGCGTCCTGGTGACGATGACCTGCTTTTGAAGGGCGACCAAATTACCCTGCTCGTGTTCGCCGATGCCGAACAACGAAGAAAGTCCGGACGCCACTTCGAAGGCCTGCGAGTACTGGGATCAGCTGACGTCTCTCGCGGCAAGAACCTCCGGGTATTGGCCGAGTCCGTGGTCGCCACGGTGGGTGGAGCCGTTTTGGACATCGAGGGAGCGACGGCCTTGGCCAAGGTCGATTACCTCGACCCCCAAGGCCGTCAACAACACATTCAGGCTTATTCGATCCGCGTCGACGAAGAGCGCGGCAAGGTGACCGCCAAAGGCGATGTCACCGCCCGAGTGTTCATGAAGGGACTGGTCCTCACCGGACAAGAGAAAGCGGAGGTGAAGCGTGCGGCCTCCGCCATGGATGAGCCGCCCGATCTCGCGGTTCCCTGGGACCTGAGATGCCGAGAGCTCGAAGGCACATTCGGGGGCGGGATAGGCCTTTCCGACTCGAAGGCCAAACGAACACTCACTCTGCGGGACCTACGCGGCAAGGGGAGTTTTGAGCTCCGAAATCCAAACCAATCCGTCACCGCTCGTGAGTTTTTCTACGACTTCGTGTCGGGTAGTGGGCACGCTTTTGGCTCGCCCGCTCGCATCTCTGCGCGACGAGAACTGGCTGCTTTCGGCGGAGCGCCGAGCCGAGGCCTCCAAGATGAGCTCGAGGCCGAGACGATCCGCATTCACCCCGACTGGAGCCTGCTCGAGGGCAACTGCCGCGCCATCTATTGGGTCGAATCCACCAACCGTGAGTTGGGGTCCTCGATCAAAAGTGGCCTGGGTTATGAAAAGCTCGAGGTGCGTTGCGTCCGCGAGATTCTCTTGAAATCCGAGCTGGCCTATTTTAGCGGCGCGACAGTCCTGGAGCGAGGAGATGTGACCCGGGGGGGCATGAAGATTGAAGCTCAGCGCGTCGTGGCGCGTCTCCTTCCCGCCTCACAACGCGGCAACCGCCTCGTGCGAATTGGGCACCTTGAGGCTTACGATCGCGTCAGATTGCGTTGGCGAGACCTCAGCGGTAAGGGTGATCTGATGGACTTAGATGTGCCGGGCCGCAAGCTCTACTTGCGGGCAAAAGATGGCGGCGGCAACTGCCGCATGACCCTCAAGGGGCATACGATGAACAACCGTGCGCTCGTCTACGACATGGACCGTGGGCACTTACGCACTTATCACGTCAAGGGTGAGATTAGTAACGTGAGAAGACCGGGTCGATGACCAAAACCCTCGGGACAAATGCCGCGATTCTCTTCGCGTTTTTGGGTTCACTCGCGTGGATGGTTGGCACCAGTGCGGCCCAAGGTCAAAGGCTCGCCGGAGTGAAGGTCGACTTCGAAGCTGACCTGGTCGACTTTTATCTCGAGGACGGCCGCGCCCACGCCGTGGGCAACGTGGTTCTCACTTGGGAGGGGTCTCGACTTCGCTGCGACAACGCCGTCATTTGGCTGGTCAAAAACGGGGCTCCGGACACCGACGCTGAAGAAGTTGCCGCAGATGGTCGCCGGGGCGGCGTCACCGTCAGTGAAATCTACGCCGAGGGCGTGGTGGTGCTGAGTCGCTACGCTGATGAACAGGTTTTTCGCTGTCATCGTTTGTTCTTCGACCTCGTTTCGAACCGTGGCACTTTTTGGGATGCGGCACTGCGCCAGAGCCTTGATCGGCGCGGTGAAAAACTCGACCTCGTCATGCGCGCCGGTGAGCTTCGTCAGCTCTCTCGCGACCGCTACGAGATGTTCGACACCACTTTCACGACGAACCCCTCGGTCGAACCCGGCTACCGCCTGGTAACCCCCTCGGCGCGGGTGGAGATCGACGAAAAGGCGGTTGACCGACAGGGCAATAGCTACCGCAACGTCCGCTTCGAACTCGACTCTTCGGTGCTCTACATCGGAGAGTTGCCGATCCTCAAGACGCCTCCGTTCTCCGGTCAAACCAAGGACCGCGGGGGCAACCTCTACCGCCGCATCGAAGTCGACAGCAGTAAAAAGTTCGGTCCCTCCGCACGCCTAACTCTAGGGAAAGAAATCTGGTTCGATGATGAGCGCTGGGGTGATCTTGAATTTTACGGCCAGTACTTTGGCAAACGAGGCCTGGGCGGCGGCATTGACCTGCGCTACGAGCAAACGGACTACCGAGGCTCCCTCCGTGGGGTTTATCAGCGCGACCGCGGCCGGGACGAGCTTTTCAACACGCCCACCGACAAGGATCGCGGACGAGTGTTGTTACGCCACCGTCACCAATTGCCTGAGCACATCCAACTCGACATTGAGTTGAGCAAGATCTCCGATCGCGGCTTTTTATCCGAGTACTACGAAAACGAGTTTCAGTCGGACAAAGAACAAGAGACTCTCATCTACGCGAAACGTGCGGTCGGTGCATCGGCGTTGACGTTCTTAGCCAACACGCGACTCAATGATTTCCAAACTCAAACGGAGTTTTTGCCCCGCGCTAGCTATCAACTGATCTCCTATCCACTCATCGACATCGGGAACCGTTCAAGTCTCTACTTCGATGCCCGCTATGAGGTCTCGAATGCGCGCCTACGATTCGACGACGAACTTCACCGCCCCAACGCGCGTACCTACCGCGCGGACTTCGACCAGACTGTCGCCCTTCCCTTCTTCCTCGGTCCGGTCAAGATCGAGCCTTTCGTTGGGTTTCGCTACACGCGCTATGGCCGCGGCGCACTCGTCGACGAGTCTTTTGACCGCATCGGAAACCTCTATGGCGCGCGGGCCACGACCCAACTGTCGCGTACTTTTGATGCTCGGGGCGGCCTCTTCAATCTGGACGGACTGCGTCACATCGTGACGCCCAGCGTCGAGTATCGAAACATTAGTCACGTCTCTCACTCTGTTGACGACTTCATCCCCTTTGACGACGTCGAGTTATTCACGGAGCGCGAAGAGCTTGTGTTCCGTCTTCGCAACCGCCTACAGACGCAGTGGCACGACGGCGACAACAGCGAAGTCGTCGACTTGATCGACCTTGACCTGAAATGGACCTTTTTCCCTTCGGCGGAACGCGACAATTTTGGACACCATGTGGGCAATCTCGATGTCGAGGCTGACTTTCGACTCTCGCCTGAGCTCATCTGGTCGACTGATTTCGAGTATTCCTTCGTCCTGGACGAGCTGGAGATCTTTAACACCACCTTGGGTTGGGCCCCTCGCCCCAGTCTTTTGCTCGCGGCCGGGTATCGGCGCTTCGTCGGCGTAAACGACGCCATTTTCGTCACCACCCAGTGGCGCGCGAGTCAAAAATTGGGGATTCAGATCTATTCGGGTTACGACTTTGTTGAGGACGACCTCCAAGACCAGCGCCTGACGATCCAACGGTTCGGTGAAGATTGGGTCTTTGAGTTCGAATTCGAGTACGACAACCGCGGCGGAGTTGGATTTGGTATCGCCATCCGCCCCCGGGCCCTTTTTGATCCCCGTCTTCGGGTGCGCTCGATTCGCAATGAGCCCCACTTCGACGACTTTAAGCACGAGCACCTCCGCTAAGGCCATGAGCTTCGCAACCGTCATTTTTTTGGGATTCGGCCTCGGCACCATGGAGATGGTCGTCATTGGCATTGTGGGCCTGCTGATTTTCGGGCGGCGCCTACCGGAAGTCGGCCACTCGCTCGGCAAGACCTTTTTTGATCTTCGCCGCGGCATGAATGACATCAAACGAGAAATGGATGTTGCCGAACACCTAGCCGACGATGATGGCCACGACGACCATTACCGGGACCACAACGACCACTACTCAGATCCCGGGCGGCGTGACGACGAAGAGATTGTGAAGGAAGCGCAGGCTTTTGGTGAGGGGGTTTCGGAGACTGGCGATAGCGCTGATTCCCATGAGGGGCCGATCGCGCGCGAAGAGACTCCGGCGAAACCGGACCGCCCCTCAAGCTCAAGTTCTGAATCCAAAGACTAGACCACTTCTAGTTGAATGGCGCGGCATGCACTCGCGTTGCGCCCGCCCTCTTTGGCTTCGTAGAGCAAGGCGTCGGCGGACTTCAAAAGGTTGTGGGCGAGGCTTTCCTCGACGATGCCTGTGGCGCAGGCGCCGCCAATGCTGATCGTGACCGACAATTCTTTGCCGTCCATTTTCACTTTCGTCGCCTCAATCGTCCTGCGGATGTTCTCCGCCAATTCCAGGAGTTCGTCCTCTTGGGTTTCCGGCACGATCACCACGAACTCTTCGCCACCGTAGCGCGCCGGGAAAAAACCCTCAGGGGTGACGTCCAAGAACACCTTGGCCACCGTCTTCAAAACTTCGTCGCCAACAACGTGACCATGGGTGTCGTTAAAGAGCTTGAACCTGTCCACATCCAACAACAAAATTCCAAGCCAGCGCTCAGTCGAAGAATCCTTGACCTTTTGCACTTCAGCAGACAATTGTCGGTCAAAGAAGGCTCGGTTGTTCAGGCCCGTCATCTTGTCGGTGTTGGCCTCGTGCTCTAACTCCGCGTTGTCTTGTTCGAGTTGTTGATTGCGAGACTCTGAAGCTTGCAAGTCCGCGGCGGCGCCCAGACTAATCTGCACCATTTGCATCCGGGCCTGGTCGACAATGGCAGCAAAGTTCGCCTGATTCTCCAAGCCGAGATCCAACAGTTCCGCGACTTCGTCGACAGAGGACTGCATGCCCACCAAAAACTCCTGCAAGGTGCTCTCGTCGAGATCGAAGACGAACTCGAAAGTGTCCGAGAGGGTCTGCATTGCTGAACCCTTGTCATCATCTAAGAGCACAGACTCCGCCAGGCTCGCCACGCGTACGATCATGGCGAGATTCATGGCTTCTTCAGAGGCGCCGTCCGGCATGGCCGTCGGGTCACTGACATGGCGCACCACTACGGAGATGAGTTCCGGCAAACCCCATTTTTCAAGAAGACTCCCACTCACCTCGCAGTGGTCATAGCCCAAGTACTCTTGTTCAAGGGAAGCTGAAGGTAGTTGGTAGTCGGCGGCGGCGATAACCTCCTGGTAGGTGTCTTTGGCCACGATGAACAGGGCGAGTTGGCCCAGCCGCGACAAGAGGCCACACAGAAAGGCCTCCTCACCGTTTTTTTGTTTGAGCAGGGCGGCGAAGTTGCGGCCAGCAACCGCGCGAACTAGGCCGTGCTTCCAAAACAAGGGAAAGTCAAAACCTTCACCCTTGGACTGCTGAACGCTATTCACCAGGGAAAAGCTCAAGGCCATCAGCTTCACGGTCTTCAGCCCCAAGCGCATCATGGCTTGGTCCAAAGAAACCACGTCGGTCCCGCGCGCGAAAAGCGAGGAATTCGCGAGCTTCATGAGCTTCGCGGTAAGCGCGGGATCTTGCGAGACCACCATTGACAGCTCATCCAAAGAAACGCCTTCGTCTCGGGTAAGACGAAGGATCTCGGTGGCCACCATAGGCGGTGTAGGCAAGTTGTCAGCGTTCACGATTTCGACAAGCGACGGAAGGGATGCGCTCACGGTTTAGGTCCTCGACACGGCTTTGACTGCTGATGCGATGCTGGGTGAGAAGAATATCCAAGTGGAAATGATTCTCGTGCCAAGGGACTCATCGGCGCTCTGCGGGCAAAAGTTGACCTATTGCGTTGATACCCCGAGGTTTATCGAAAGTAGGTGTGGACGCGGCCAAGGTATGCCAAAAGGCCGCATTATTCCGCTTCTCTGTCTCAAATTGGGGCACTTGGGGGGCGATTAGACGTCGACTTGTTTCACATCGAGAGCGTGTTCTTCGATAAATTGACGGCGCGGGGCCACCGCCTCTCCCATCAACACCGTAAACATCTTGTCCGTTTCGGCGACATCGTTGAGCGTCACCTTCAACAAGGTACGACGTTCTGGGTCCATGGTCGTGTCCCAAAGTTGTTCGGGGTTCATCTCTCCAAGACCCTTGTAACGCTGAATATCCAAGCCCTTGCTGCCGGTTTTCCGCACCAGCTCCGGAAGGTTTCGAAGATCAAATACCGGCCGCATCTCCTCTTCTATGGCCAACACAAAGGGAGAAAGTTCGGGATCCGCGTAGGATTCGCCTTCAAACTCAAGTTCGGAAGCCTCAAACTCGTGGCTCTCCAGCACCCGGAGAATGCGGGATATGACGGCATGCTCGTGGAACTCGACGCGAATCGCGGCCGGCAAGTCGGTTTCACTCAAGACCTCGCCGTCTTCCAGCAGCTTTACTTCGCGGCCAGCCTCTTTCCCAATGTCCTGCATCAGGGTTTCGACTTCCGACTCATCCCAGCAAAACTTGCGGTCTTGCCCAAAGCAAATCTGAATCGACGGAAGCTGTTTCTCTTCGCCGCGAGCAAGAGCGACGTAGTCCTGAAGGGAAACGTTGCGCCGCCTGAGGCCCATTCCGAGACCCACAAGCTCGGTGATGGCGGAGCACAACTCTCCGAGAGGCACACCCGTAATGGCTCCCTCTTCGCCCTCACTGCGGCGATAGAGTTTGGAACGTTCGGTGCCGCGCTGGTAGAGAACGATGTTCATCTCTTCCTCGGTTTTCACATAGCGCTCCTTACCTTTCGCTTTGATCTTGTAGAGCGGCGGCTGCGCGATGTAGATGTGACCTTCGGTCACCAGCAAGGGCATTTGTCGGTAGAAGAACGTCAACAGCAGGGTTCGGATGTGACTCCCATCAACATCGGCGTCAGTCATGATCACGATGTTTTTGTAGCGCAGCTTCGACAGGTCGAAGTCCTCGGCACCAATTCCGGTGCCAAGCGCGGTAATGATGGTGCGGATTTCCGAGTGGCCGAGCATCTTGTCAATGCGCGCCTTCTCGACGTTTAGGATCTTACCTTTGAGCGGCAAGATTGCCTGGTATCGGCGGTCCCTTCCCTGCTTCGCAGAACCACCGGCCGAATCTCCCTCGACCAGGAAGAGTTCTGAACGCTCTTTGTCTCGCGAGGTGCAATCCGACAGCTTTCCCGGGAGCCCCGCCCCACCCAACGCTCCTTTGCGACGAACAAGCTCCCGCGCTTTCCGTGCCGCCTCGCGGGCGCTCGCTGCATCCGCGGCTTTGCGGACGATGGACTTTGCAGTCGCGGGATTCTCTTCGAGGTACTGCACCAACTGTTCCGAGACCAAAGTCTCCACGACCCCCTGAATTTCGCGGTTGGCCAGCTTGATCTTGGTCTGACTCTCAAACTTCGGATCTGGTAGCCGCACCGAAATGACGCAGGCGAGGCCCTCGCGGAAATCGTCGCCGGAGAGCGTCTTACCCTCCTTGAGCAATCCGGACTTCTTGCCGTAGTTGTTCATCGAGCGCGTCAGCGCGGTCTTGAAGCCCGAGAGGTGACTTCCCCCCTCGCGAGTGTTGATGGTGTTGGCGAAGGTGTAAAGAACCTCGCTGTAACCGTCGTTGTACTGCATGGCGACCTCGATTTGAGTGTCACCTTTTTCCGCCTGAAAATACACCACGTCGTCATGCACGGTGTTCTTGTTTTCATTTAGATAGTGAACAAACTCGACGATGCCGTCTTTGTAGCAGTAGTTTTGCTCCGACGAATCGCGTTCATCGACAAACGAAATCCGCAGCCCCGCATTCAAAAAAGCCAGTTCGCGAATTCTGGTGCGCAGGGTCTTGGCGTCGAACTCGGTGACCGAGAAGATTTCGTGGTCTGGCTTGAACCTCAACTTGGTACCGGTGCGCTGAGTATCCCCGCGAATCTCCATTTTCGTAGCGGTCACGCCGCGCTCGAATCGAAGATGGTGAATCTTGCCGTTTTGGCTGACATCGAGTTCGAGAAACTCGGACAAGAAGTTGACGACAGATACGCCCACTCCATGGAGTCCACCTGACACCTTGTAGTTGTCGTCGGAGAACTTCCCGCCGGCGTGAAGCTTGGTAAGGACGACCTCTGCGGCCGGAAGGCCTTCTTGCTCGTGCATACCACAAGGAATGCCGCGGCCATTGTCTTCGACCGTGACGCTACCATCAGCGTGCAATATCACATCTACTTGGTCGGCGTATCCATTCTGCGCCTCGTCGATAGCGTTATCGACGACTTCGTAGACGAGGTGATGAAGGCCGTATTCGTAGGTGTCGCCGATATACATGTCGGGACGTTTGCGGACGGCATCGATGCCTTCAAGGACCTTGATGGTTGAAGCGTCGTAGTTTTTCTTTTCGGTCATTCGAAAACTCCAAGCCTGAATCTCAGGCTCTTAATGGGATTTGTGCTGCCGAGCTTGGCGGCTAATGCGCGTTCAAGTTCTTGGCGCCGGAACTGGGAGAGTTCGGCGCAAAGCGGTGGTGAAGCCACTTCGATTTGGACTTCTCCCGCTCGATAACCCGCGATTCGGGTGCCCCTGATGTCTAGGTGTTCGCAGACGGCGGCCCAGGCGCGCTCGACGCGCCGCTTGGGAGCGACGTGTTCGGATTCTTGCTGCGAAAGAAAGGTGTCGAGGATTTCACTCAAAGCCTGGGGGTCACTCGGCGGACGGCGGCGCACGCTCAAACGTTTCTCATGGTGACGGGCATGACAACGTAAACGAGATCTTCTTCGCCAAGGATCTTGGCCGGCGTGTTGGGGCGCGACAGTCCGATTTCGACTTCGTCCGTGTCCATCACCTTGAGACCTTCGGTGAAAAAGTCGGGGTTGAAGGAAATTGAGAAGGGCTCCCCTTTGTGGTCGGGAGCATCCAGCTCGATCTTGGCATCGCCGGCATCAAGCGCCTGCGCCGAAAGAGTGGCGCGGCCATCTTCGAGCGAAAACCTCACCGACCGAGTCTCCTGACTCGTGAGGAGGGCCGCTTGTCGAAACGCCGAAATGAGATCGTCGCGCCGGAACCGCACCGACATCGATGTCTCTTTGGGAATGACGCCGGTGTAATTCGGAAAACTCCCATCGACCAGGCGAGAAGAAATCTCCGCTCGCGTCGTCTTCACCATGATCTGACGTTCGTCGAGCGCGATGCGGACGGTTTCGTCG
The DNA here is from genome assembly GCA_036479435.1 of Planctomycetota bacterium. Taxonomy (GTDB): domain Bacteria; phylum Planctomycetota; family DRQF01; genus JAZGFI01. The sequence goes on from JAZGFI010000235.1 coordinate 14,693, forward strand.
TCATCGGTCATGGCTTTCTCGAAAACTTGAAGAGCTCGCGCCGGGACGATGGGCCCCGCTGAGATGTTGTCGGAATTGTCGATGGCAACGACTTTGGTGGCCAGGCGCTTGCCGTCCGTGGCCACCATGCGGGCGGTGTCGCCCTCAATAATGAGCTTGGCTCCGTTGAAAGCGAAACGCGACTTTTCCTTGGCGACCGCGAACAGAGTCTTGCGTATCAGGAGCAACAATTTTTCGCGATCCAGTCCGAAGGCTTGGTCGCCATCAAACTCGGGCATTTCGGGAAACTCCTCGGGATTCTCCCCAAGAAGGTTGAAGGAACTGCGGCCGGACTTGATGCGAAGCTTGCCCGTTTCGTCGGTCTCAAATCCAACCTCTTCGGTGGACACCTCGCGCAGAATCGAAGCGACTCGGGACGCCGGCACGACGACTTCGCCCAACTCCGCGCCCGCTTGCAGGGGCAGGTCAAAGCGAATGGTGATCTCAAGGTCACTGGACATCAGGCGAACCCTCGCCGGGTCATCCACGAGGATATGGACACAACCCAGAATCGGCCGCATGGGGCGGCTCGAAATGATCGAGCCCACCAGCTGGAAAGCCTCAAGAATGGCCTGACGTTGGACGCTGAATCTCATGGAACCGGCCTCTTCGTTCGCGGATTGGAGCTCGAGTTTCCCCAAGCGCGCTTTGAATCTCCATGATACGAAAGGAGGAGGTCTTTTTACAGTGAGGGGGCTTGTGGGGGGGTGGCCTGAAACCCTTACCAACAATGGACTTGTGCGCGCTTGGTCTAGACCCCTTCGAGCCTGGGGGCCAATGACTAAAGAACCCGCTTATGGGCCGCAGAATCCAAGTTATCAACCGGTTCTCACCAGCGCCTCGGATCTGCGATCAGCTGGCGGTCAAGCCCCTCCTCAACTCGTCGACAATCAGAGCGAGATCGGGGTCTGTTTCGACTTTCTTTTGGATCTTGTCAATCGCATACAGCACGGTGGAGTGGTCACGGCCACCAAAATAGCCCCCAATCTCAGATAGGGAGTGGTTGGTCAGTTTTCGAATCAGGTACATGCAAACCTGTCGAGGCAAGGTGATGGATTGCAGGCGTTTTTGAGATTGAAGCTCTGATAAGCGAACGCGGTAGTGGTCGGTGACCGCCTCAATCACTTGGTCGACGTTGACCCGACGCTTCCCAGATCCTAGGTCTCCCAGCGCCGTTTTGGCGTTGGCCATGTTGACTGGGCAGTCCATAAGCCTCGCGTAGCCCAGCAGTCGCGTCACCGCCCCCTCGATTTCTCGGATGCTCGTTCTCACCGTGCTGGCGAGGTACTCCATCACATCGTCCGGCACATCAACTCCGCTGTGCTGAGCCTTTTTGCGCACGATGGCCAACCTCGTCTCAAAGGTCGGGGGCTCGATTTCACAGACAAATCCCCAAGTAAAGCGCGAGACCAGGCGCTCTTCCAGGGTTGGAATCTCTTTTGGGGGACTGTCCGACGAGATGATGATCTGTTTTTGCTCGCTGTAGAGCGCGTTGAAGGTGTGGAAAAACTCTTCCTGGGTTTGGTCTTTGGCCGCCAGGAAGTGAATGTCGTCGACCAATAGAACGTCGACCTGCCGATAGTAGTCGCGGAACTCTGAAATGCAGTTCTTCTCAAGCGACGAAATGAAGTGGTTCACAAAGCGCTCACAGGGGATGTAGAGCATCTTGATCCCGGGGCGCTGTTTAATCAGTTCGTGGCAAATCCCCTGCAATACGTGCGTTTTGCCGAGCCCCAACCCCCCGTGGATAAACAGAGGATTGTAGACGCGGCCCGCCTGCTGAACGACGGCGAGGCCCGCAGCTTGGGCGAGGCGGTTGCTGGGTCCTACGACAAAGTTGTCGAAGGTATAGGCGGGATTGAGTTTTAGCGACTCGATACGCGCAGTATCGAGTGCTGAGTTGGTGCGTGCGCCGTCGAGTGATGCCTTCGTCGTCGACTTGGGCGCCGGGTGTTGTTGGTGATGGGTTGAGGTTACGGCATCGATTTGGGGCAGTGGCCCCGAGTTGCCGGTGGCGGGAGCAAAATTTGCTGGGCCCCCTAGGCCGACAGCGGTGTTGGCCGCACCCTCGACCAGGCGAAACTCTAAAGGCGGACAGGCCTCTTTCATGACCTCGCTCGCCGCGCGTCGAATCGTCTCGCGGTAGGTGCGTTCGAGCCATTCGAGGTTAAAGGAGTTTGCAACCCCAATCACGATCGCCTTGTCGTCCACTTGGAGGCACTCGGTTCGCGAAAACCATGTTTCGAACTGGCCCTCGGAAAGGTCGCGGTTGACGACTTCCAACACCTTGAACCAGAATGTCTTTTGGTCGACGATGGCCATCTTTCTCAACCACTTTCATTGGGCGGACGCTGGCTGGAAACGAAGTGGTCGCATTCTTGTCTGCGAGTCTTCGCCTTTCGGCACGCGCCGTTTCAGGTCATGGATTTTTCGGTGCGGAGCGGGCGAAGTTTCGCGCGCTGTCCCCCCCGGTGACGAGGCGCGACTATAGGTCTAGATTCCGAAGGCGTCAATCGAATTTGAGCACACTTTCGCTGCAACTTTTTCGCCGACGACCGGCACCTTCCCAAAACGGAAGGGAGACCAAAGGTTGAGAACTTATCGTTGTTCTGTGGCTTTCTTTTTTTCGACCAATGTCTGGAGTTTGAGACTAGTTTGCGATGTCGGCAAGGGCTTTGACGAAGGCCTCAACCTCGGTCTTGTTGTTGCCATGCCCGAGCGACACGCGCAGGGAAGCGTGGTTGTCTGCAAGTGAAAGGCCGATGGCGCGTAGGACGTGCGAGGCCTCCGCGGAGCCCGAAGAACAGGCGCTTCCTAAGCTCACGGCAAAGCCGGCCAGATCTAGTCGCATGAGTGCTGTTTCGCCATTGAGGCTCGGCACGCGTAGGCTCAGGCTTCCTGGCACTCTTGCCGCGTCCGCGCTGTTGAGCACCGCGTGTGAGATGCGGGTCGATAATTCTCGACGCAGATGTTCATCGAGTTCCTTCAGGCTCGCCTGACGCGTCTTTTGTTCTTCGATAGCTAAACTAAGCGCTGCCGCCATGCCAACGGCTGACACGAGGTTCTCGGTGCCAGCGCGGCGCTCGCGCTCCTGTCCGCCACCGATAAGCTGGGCTTGAATTCGCTGTTCCGTACGAAGAAACAGGAGTCCAACTCCCATAGGACCGTTTGCTTTGTGGGCCGAGAAGCTGGCCGACGTCAGGCCTTCGCGCGCCAATGAGATGGGATGCTTGCCCAAGGCTTGGACGGCATCGCTGTGGAAGGGCACACCAACTTGGAAACAACGTTCACAAAGTTGCGATACCGGTTGGATGGTGCCTAGCTCGTTATTAACCCACATCATCGTGAGCATTGCGCAGTCTTCGTCGACGAGTTCGCAGGCTTTTTCAACATCGACAACCCCGCGACGGTCCACGGGAAGCCATTCGACCACAAACCCACTGGCCGCGAGGCTTTCGAGGGGGGCTAGAATCGATGGGTGTTCAATCGGGCTCGCCAAGATGCGGCGCCTCGACTTGGGCGCGGCGGCGGCGAGGCCGAACAGCGCCAGATTGTTGGCCTCGGTCGCAGACGCCGTGAAAACCAGCTCGCGGTCTTTGACGCCAAGCGCTAGCGCCGCCTCCGCTCGGGCATCCTCAAGAACCCTGCGGGCACGGCGTCCAAAGCTGTGAAGACTGCTGGGATTTCCCACCTCCAAGTCAAGGACAGCGTTCATCCGGCCGCGTACTCGCAAATCGAGGGGTGTGGTTGCGTTGTGGTCGAGATAGATTCTCTTCACCATCGACGGATTCCGTTCAAGTTGCTGACCTTCAAGATCCGAAAAAGAGAACAACCATCAAAAGGTTGCGTTGGCCTCGGTTTCGGTCCCAAGGCCGTCCACGCCGCCTTCAAGTAGAAGATCCTCTATGAGCATCGTGAATACCCGCGAAAAATCGATTAACACCAAGGTCGTCTACTACGGAACGGGTTTGGGTGGGAAGACTACCAGTCTTCAGTACGTCCACTCCGTCCTTGACCCATCTGAGTCGATCAAGATGGTGTCACTTAAGACTGACGAAGAGCGAACCCTCTTCTTCGATTTCCTTCCGATCGATCTCGGCGAACTTGAGGGCTACACCGTCAAGATTCAGGGCTTCACAGTCCCCGGCCAGGTGAAATACAACCTAACCCGGAAGTACGTCTTGATGGGGGCCGACGGCGTTGTTTTTGTTGCTGACTCCGACCCTACACGCCTCGAAGAAAACATCCAAAGCATGGCGAACTTGCAGGAGAATCTCCGCGCAAACGGACTCGACCCTCAGACCATCCCCATTGCCATTCAGTTCAACAAGCGTGACCTTAAGACCACGACTTCCGTCGCAGATCTAAAGGAGGCGCTGTGCTTCCGCGAGATGCCCTGCTACGAGACCAGCGCGACCTTGGGGACGGGTGTTTTTGAGGCCTTTGTGGATGTCTCGGAGGCGGTGCTGCGGTGTACGGCAGAGCGTTACCAGCTCACCTGTCCGAACGGCGACATCGGTGACTTGGTTCGGAAGAACCTCGAGTCCTTCGCTAGCCCGTCCTAAATCCAGCTCCTCCTTCGTCGTGGTGGGGTGGCTTAGCTCGGCTAATTCCCCAAGACTTCGCGATAAAACTTCTCGTATCGCGGAACGATATCTTGCAGGGCGAAGTGTTCCTCCGCCCGACGTCGTGCGGCTTGTCCCATCACCTTCAAATGTTCTTTGTCTGCGGCCGCTTTCACCAAAATTGTGGTCAACGAGTCCAATTCGTCGGCTTCAAATAACCAACCCGTTTCGCCCTCGACCACGACTTCGGGCAAGCCCCCACCTCGGGCGCCGATAACGGGAACGCCGCATGCCATGGCCTCAAGGGCTGAGAGGCCGAACGACTCAAATCGCGAAGGCAGGACGAAGATGTCGGCACAGGGGATGATCGTCTCGACGGCATCTTGCGATCCCAAAAAGTGGACGCGCTCTTGTACCCCTAATTCGGTGGCAAGCGCTTCCGCCGCCGCTCGGTCTGGCCCATCACCGACCATCAACAAACGCGCGGGGCGCTCTGCGGCCAAGGCTGCGAAAGCCTTCACCAGTAAAAAGACGCGTTTGACGGGTCGAAAGTTTGAAACGTGAATAAGGACCGTCTCGCCCGCCTGCCGCAGGGAGTCCGCTTCGGGACAGGACCGCATTTGGAAACGCTCAAGATCGATGAAGTTGGGAATGGTCTCAATGTGGCGTTCGATGTCGAAGATCCGGTGAGTTTCGGCCGTGAGGTATTTTGAAACTGCGGTGACGCCGTCTGCTTTCTCGATCGAAAATCTCGTGACGCGAGTATAGGAGGTGTCGTTGCCAACAATGGTGATGTCGGTTCCGTGAAGGGTGGCGATGATCTTGAGGTCATCGCGGTGGCTCATTTCCTTCGCGAGGTGAGCGCTCACGCTGTGGGGAATGGCGTAGTGGGCGTGGATCAGATCAAGGTGGTGGTTCTCGGCGACTTCGGCCATCTTGGTGGCAAGGGCCAGCGCGTACGGCGGATACTTAAAGAGCGGGTAGTCGGGAACACTCACCTGGTGGTAAAAGACGTTTCCACGAAAGCCGCTGAGTCGCACCGGATACTCGTGTGCCAAGAAGTGGATTTCGTGGCCCTGGTCTGCCAACGCCAGCCCGATTTCGGTTGCGACGACACCACTGCCTCCAAAAGTTGGCCAGCACGCGATTCCAATTCGAAGGCTCGGCTTGCTCATTGTTTTTCCAAAGTGGATTCGTTTTTATACTTGCCGAAACCTTCGAACATCGCAAAAGGGTTTCGGGTCGGGATGGGTCCGTTGGTCGAAAACGGCTCGCCGTAAGCAACGCCGATAAGGTGACCCCAGTACGCGGCGCGACCTTCCCACCAGTGCCAAAAGTTTGAATTCGAAATAAAGGTCGAGCGCTCTTTAGAACCCGCTTGGTGAAATTGTGATCCGTAGGCTTCGGCAGCCTTGCGCTTAGCTTCGATCACCTCCGAGATATCTACAATGAGGTCTGGTTCAAACTGAGTGTGGGACATGTAGTACAGCACCCGATCGGGTCGCCACGCGGGTTGGTTTGTGTCCCACTTCGCCAAACCTGACAAGAAGGCGCACTCTTTGATGAGTCGCCCCGCGGCTTGATGGTCGGGATGCAGGTCTTCCCAGTACGGAGCCAAGATGATGCGGGGTTGGTGACGGCGAATAGATCGAATGATCTTGTCTTTCGACTCTATGTCGACACTAACTCTGCCGTCGGGCAAGCCGAGGATTTCCATCGAGTCTGCGTGTAGCAGTCTTGCCGCCGTTTCGGCTTCTTGTTGCCTCGAACTCGCCGTTCCGTGGGTTCCCATTTCGCCCGCGGTGAGGTGACAAACCGCTATCGGGAGTCCCGCCTCGTGCGCCACTATCAGGCTTCCCCCTACCGACAATTCAACATCGTCCGGGTGAGCTCCAAAGGCGAGAACTCCGGGGTTTTGTTTTTTCATCGCTTAGGGCTCATCAAAGAGGACAAGGCGAGGCTGGTGATCCTTGGGATCTAGTTGGCGCAAGAGTTTTTTGACCAGCTTATTTCCGGCGCCAGGGTAACACGCCAACGATCGAATCCGGTCCTGATCTTGGCCTTTGGGTCGCAAACTCTCGCCGATCTTTGTGAGGCGAGACAGGTTCTCGCGGTTAAGGCGACGGTGGAGTTTTTCGAGCTTCTTGTTGAAGTTTGTAAAGGCCTTGGCTTCGCTTGCAAGATAGGAGGCTAACGCTGTGGTCAGCTCATCGTTCCTGTCGGCGGGCTCGGCGTTCGCTGCAAGGTAGCGTTGGCGATGTGTAGATAATTGTTCTTGACGGCGGTGCCAGCCCGGTGGCCAATCAAATTCTTGTGCTTTCGTCTTGAGGACTTCCTCCAAGCTACCGTCAAAGACCTGTTGCTCTTCGATACCGAGACTCTTTAGCGTCTCGGCCTCTCGCATTGAGATCCACGCGCCGCTAAACCGGGGCCAAAGCATCGGCGCCTCCAAGTTGAGTTCCGAAAATAGGGTCTGGAGTTGAGCGGCGTAGGCAATCTCAGCGGGGCCAGATACTTGTGCGATTGGACCTAGAACCTGTTGCTGAAACAGCGGTCTAAGGTGGGCAGAGCAGGAAAAGTTGGCGCCCTCAGCTTGAAGAGTTTCTTCCAGGTCGTTGAAGTTTGAGATCTTGTTGTCACCAAAAACGAAACCACCTCCGGAGCGTCGCAAGCGCTTGCGGCCCTGGGGATGATCGACGAAGAGCCAGGTTTGTTCAGAACTGGTGGGCTCTATTTGCCGGCCAAAGCCCGCCGCCTCTATTTTTTTGGTTTGGGTTTCAAATAAGTTCTGAAATATCTCTGCTTCGCACGCGGCCTTTCGAACCAGATCGCTCCCGAGTTTGAAAAGTTGGCGGGGTTCAACCACGAGAAGTCCTTGCCCTGCAAAACGCTCCGCGAGTACACGCGACATCCATTCGCCCAGGTTTTCACAATTTCTCGGCAGTTCGCGCTCAGATCCGAGTTGTTCTCCACTCTCGGCGAAAAGGTTTTGGAGGGCGCGACGATGTTCGTCGCCTAGTAAGACTCGATGCAAGGCCTTTCGATCTTGGGGAAAGTCCAAGCGCGCAAGATTTGTTTGCTCGCGTTGTGTGCGGCGGAGAAAAATACGATTGGCTTCGTCGAGGTCGTGATCTTCTGACGCATTCCAAAAAATGGTGACACAGGGAAGTCCAATCGCGTCGAGGTCGCGCGCAAGAACCAAAGCCGTCGCGATCTTGAAATCCACTAAGGTTGGTCCGCCGAGCAATCCCGGTTGCTGTCCCGTGACAATGACAGCGGCTCCCGACCTCAGTTTTTCAATGGCAGCCTCGCGCGATTCGTCGCGAGCAAGGTGTTCCTGGGAGGATTCAATTACATCTATCGTTGCTGCTGGTAGCGCCGTGACTTGTTGGGCGCGATCTCTTAGAGCTTCCCATCCCAAGGGTTGAACAAACAGTTCTGACGCCAATTTGCTTCGGGCTATTAGCTCATCACGAAGCGAAGACATCAAACTCGGATTTCTGGTTTCTTGGCGACGAGGATGACGCGTGATGATTGTGGCGTAATGGGCTTGCCACCGAAGTCGCCATAGCGTTGATCTAAGACCAAGCCAGCCTCTTCCATCATTTCTTGCAGGTCTTGTTCATTGTAAAGGCGAACCGACTCCCGGTGTTCTCGTTGCCAACCATCGTCGCGAATCATGGTGATCGTTTTTTCGACTCGTTTTCCGTCGGCTGTGATGCGGCGCTGTTGGTAAACGACCAGGTCTTTTTTTCGTTCCTCGCTTCGTTCGACAAGATGGTGACGGACGTAGTCAGCGTTCAGGAAATCAAGAACGAAACTACCTCCAGGGAGCAGGGATTTTGCAACGCCGACCACAACCGTGAGGTCTTCGGCATCGTCTTCAAAGTAACCGAAAGATGTGAACAGGGAGGTCACGAGTTGAAAGTAAGAGTCGAAAGAAAGGTGGCGCATGTCTCCTTCCAAAAACAAGACGTTGGCAAGACGCCTCGCTCGAGCTTCCTGAATGAGGTCGTTGGAAAGATCGAGGCCAAGAACGGACAGCTGCTTTCGGGACCAGGCCGCTGCGTGTCTTCCGTTGCCACAACCCAAATCTAAGACTGGTGCGGAAAGGGCGGCGTCAACTTTGGTCCAAGTTGATATCTTGTCGACTTCCTGCGAAGCGGCTTCGTCGGTCCGGTGTGCGTAGAGGTCGAGATAAACTTTTTCGAAAGCACGACGGAACCACTCAGATCCTCGCTGCTTAGATTCGCTCATCGAGACGGCTTTCTGGCGTCATCAAGTTCGCGATTCCATTGTTTTACCGCGGACTCGATTGCGCTTTTCCAAGCTATTGGTGCCGGGCCTTTACCCCAAGGCTCGGTGATCCCCCGCGACAAGGCGACAAGAGCGCGGCTTCCTTCAGAGTCGAAGGCATGGGCGGCATCGGCCATGGTCGCCCCCTGGGCACCAACTCCGGGCACCAAAAACCAAGTGTTCGGCATCATGGCCCGCAGGTGCTCAAGTTCTTCGGCGTGAGTTGCGCCCACAACTGCGGCAACGAGTGGGGACTCCTCGTCCGATCGACGCATTGAGTTCCCCCACTCCTTGACCAACTCAGCAACCCTCTCAAAGACCTTCCCCCCACCGGAGGATTCCGATAAAGGCAATTCCAAAAGTTCAGCCGAAGAGGGATTGCTGGTGCGAACCAAGACAAAGACTCCCTTTCCCATCGTGGCGGCTCGTTTGAAAAACGGCATGACGCCATCGCTACCAAACCAGGGATTTACGGTGATGGCATCAAATGCGGTGTTTTTATGGCCCGTTCCTAAGCTTGCTCTTGCGTAGGCTTCCGCGGTGCTTCCAATATCAGCCCTTTTGATGTCGGCGATCGTGATGAGACCACAGGCCTGTGCATGCGCTGCGAGCTCATCCATGACTTGAAGCCCGGACGTTCCGAAAACCTCAAAGAATGCGCTTTGAAATTTGATTGCCGCGGAAAGCGGGCCAACAAGATCAATCACCGCTCGTCCAAAATCGGCAATAGCTGTCGTCTCAGAGGAAGATGCAGCAATTAATTCCGAAGGAATGCGGTCCGGGCGGGGATCAAACCCGACACAGAGGTGAGAACCGACTTTTCGACAGCGCTGAGTCAGGCGATTCGCAAAGGAGGCGTTTAAGTCCATGAAAGGAAGTTCCTAAGCATGAGAGCCCCACCCTCCGTAAGGAAAGACTCCGGATGAAACTGAACTGCTTCCCAGGGGCGTTCGCGATGCCGCAGTCCCATCAGCACCCGCGATGACCCCATGGTCCAAGCGCTTGGCTCGAGTTCGGCGTGGGCTGGCATGATGGGGACAGACAGCGAATGGTAACGAGTCACCGAAAGAGGGTTGGCCAAACCTAAAAAGATTCCTCGACCGTCGTGGCGGATTGTTTCTGCTTTGCCGTGTACTGGGGTTGGACTGAGCTCCCATCTTAGTCCGAAGTGCGCAGCAAGACACTGTTGACCGAGGCAGACGCCGAATAGGGGAAGCTGTGGCGGCAACAATTTTAGTAGACCCATGGCGACCGGGGCTTCGTCGGGGTTACCTGGTCCCGGTGAGATCAGAACTCGAGTCGGCATGGGGTTCAACAATTGCTGCAGCCGTCGTTCGAGATCCCGACCAAGGTCAAGGCCGAGGTCGGCGCTTCGAACCACCTTTGGCCGGTCACCCAACTCTTCGAGAAGGTGAACGAGATTCCAGGTGAAAGAATCATTGTTGTCGAGAACTAAGGTTCCCAGCGATCAACCCTCAGTCAGTTTAGGTCGTAGCCCCATGTATGGCTTTCTTCTCTTATCTAGAGAAGCAGTCATCATCATAAGGGCACGTCGTATTGGGAACAGCGCTTGGGGAAAATGTCGAAAGTCGTTCCAAGCGGGGACTTTAAGGACTCGTGTTGGATTGGGGAATGGGCGTGGAGGAAGTGCGGATGGCGTGTCAAAAGACGGCGGGAATAGAGCCAGTTCTCAACAGCCCTGAGGCGGTAGGCGTCCGAGCTGTGGATAACTCGGCCCTTTTTACCCACGGGCTTCACCGTCTTCCCACAAGAACGCGACAGAAAGTGTGTGTAGAGGTGGGGGTGGTTGGATCCAAGACCCCCCAAGGAGAGGCGGGGATCACCTTGGGGGTAACGCCGCCAACGCACCACCCTTGGCCGCCCCAAAGGAGTGCGCTAGGGGTTGAGGATCTGACCCAAGCGCCGCAGGCAACTCAATTCGATTTGCCGGACTTTTTCACGGCTTGATCCGAGGATCTTGCCGATTTCCTTCAGAGTCATCGGCTCGACGCCCTCCAAACCATAGCGCAATTTCAGCACCGTTCGTTCGGCTTCCGAGAGGTCCTTCACCAAGCTCTCAAGATGCTTGAGCTCAAGGTCATGGAGAACGCTGAGGTCAGGGCCCCTCCCCCGCTCATCAATCACCTCGTCACGGACGCGCTGAGAAGCATCGAGAGAGCTGATTTGTTCAAGATGCGTCGAGGTGTCGATGGCCCGACGAAAGCTGCGACGCTCGGAGTTTTTTAGTTCCATGGCGTCGAAAAGCTCGTCGTCGCGGGGCCGGCGACCTAAAGCCAGTTCCATTTCTATGCGCTTGGTCTTCCAGCGCGAGATGAGATCAAGAACATAGGTAGGTATCCGCACTGTCTTCGTCTGATTGTTGATGGATCGACCGATCGACTGCCTAATCCACCAGGACGCATAAGTGCTGAACCGACACCCTTCTTCGGGATCGAACTTCTCAACCGCTCGGATGAGGCCCAGGTTTCCTTCCTCAATAAGGTCGAGAAGGGTCAAGCCGCGACCCAGGTAGGCCTTTGCGATAGAGACCACCAACCTCAGGTTGGATTGGATCATCTCTTCGCGTGCCGCCGAGTCTCCCTGTCGCACCCGGCAGGCAAGCGTCCGCTCACCCTTGGCATCCAGGAGCGCTGTTTCTGAAATTTCTGCCAAATAGGTCTGCAAAACAGATTTTTCAGCCACCGTCGAACCCCCTAGGACCCCAAAGCTCCGGGCGGCAAGGGGACCCTAAGTGCCCACTACAATCAGGGCACTTCGGGATCTCGACCCGGGACAAAATCGAACTGCTTGCGATGGTGCCGTAGGAAAAACTGACGCGCCGTGGCGAAGACCACAAAGAGGTCCAAGCAGGGCGACCAGGTATTCACGTAGGCGAGATCGAGATCGAGCCGACGACGAATCGAGGTGTTTCCGACGTATCCGAACGCTTGCGCCAGGCCCGTCAGGCCCCCACGCGCACAATGTCTGTGGGGATACATCGTCATACTTTTAGTAAATACTTGAACAAACTCTGGACGCTCTGGTCGCGGTCCAATCAAACTGAGATCACCGCGCACGACGTTCCAAAGCTGTGGTAGTTCATCAGCCCAAGAACAACGTAACCATCGACCCAAAGCGGTGATGCGATCGTCGTGGGGGCCCGGCCAAACCGGCTTGTTGTCAAGCTCGGCGCCTCGTTTCATGCTCCTGATCTTCAAGATGTGAAAAGGACGGCCACCCTCCGTTAAGCGCACTTGCTTGTAGAATCCGGGGGAGCCCTGAGTGATGCGAACCAAGAGCCATAAGACCGCCAAGACGGGTACCAAGGCCAGAAAAAGAGGAACCGCGAACAAGAGGTCACTGAGGCGCTTCACCCTTCCACTCAAGCCCTCGATAGGCCACTCCCGTGCCTGGATGCGGCGTCCCGAGGGTGAATGAACAAAGACGCGCAGACCTTCAGCAAATCCGTCTGGTAGGTGCCAAACCTCAGTAGCTGCCCCACTTGGGGCGGCCTCAACCGCCCAAGCCGGGCTGTCTTTTAGGGCGGCGACGAGCGCCGTAAGCTCGCCCTCAGAGCCACGAAACTCAACCAAAGTGCGGCAGCACCGCGATGCGCCATAAATGAGGACGAGCCGAATGGCGCAAGCGAGGCCAAGGAATGTCCACAAATGAAGGAAGCCAGGCCCCCGAAAAGGCGTCAAAACGGCGAGCAGAGACCACAAACCGATAGCGATCAGTCCCACGAATCCGAAAGCCGCGACTCGAAGCGAGAGACACATGGGGATTCGGAAGTCGTACTGGCGAAACCAGTAAAGGAGCGCAATGCTGACCCCAGCGACCACCACAATCGACCCTAGGTCTGAGGTACACCCCCAAGCCCACATCAGCACGAGACCGTCAAAGACGATCGCCATGCTCCCCAAACACAAAGCCCGAATCCGGGTCAAATGAGGAGCTCCCCAAGGGCAGCGGGCGGCCAGCAAGGGTCCAACGCCGCGCAAAAATATCGTAATTCTTTTGTGGGTAATCGATTCGGAGACATTTGACTATGGCGGCCGACTGGGACTTTCCACTTTTCAGGCTATAATCGCGCGCCGACACCATGACGCAAGAATCAAGACCAAGACCAACGCTCACCGAATCCCCCGCCCCCCCGCCGGTCGAGACGGTTTGCAGCGAAACAGAATTCGCGGGCATTCTGGCGATGCACGTGCCATCGCTGATTCGAATCGACAACCTGGTCGAGTCGAATCGGCGCGCCCGCCTAAGTCGTCGGGTGCTGTCAACGATCAGCGAAGAAGCTTCCAAGCTTGAAGACTTGCTGACGGACTACGATGCTCCCTACAACCACGCCTTTTGCAAGTTTTACGAGCTTGTCGCAGCCCTCAGAAGTTTCAGCGCCGCAGGCTATACCGCCAAAGTTGTTGAGCTTCGCACGGCGCGCCGACCCAGTTTTAATGACAAAAAACTCGACGCTGCCTTTCGCGAGGAGACTGCGAAAGCCCTGGGGTTCATCGAGGAAGGGGTGCGGCAGCTGCTGAGATCGTGCCGCTCTGAGGTCGAAAAGCTCAGTGGCACAGAGCTTGAGGAGGCAGCCCCCCAACACATTTTTCAAGACAGCATGGACCACCGCTCTTTGCCCCACACCCTTGGGGCCGACGACGTTACCGATCAAAAAAGTCGTATTGCGGCGGAGGCCTCTCTTTTTCTTACCGCACACCAGACATTGCACCGCCGTTCCCAAGGGGCGCGGTTCGACGACCCCGAGCTTATGCAAAGGTTTGTCTTGGATGTTTGCGACGAAGAGCAGTCGCGATTTTTTGAGGTGAAACTTCAGAACATCCAAAGTCGCTACGATACCTTTGTCATGAACACCCTGGCGGAAAAACGGGATCCACTCCTTCGCGAGTTTCGCGTGGCGGTCGGGAACAGTTTAGAGCTGATACGTATCGTGGCTCGACTCGTTCACTTTTTTGAGCGACACGAGGATGACTCTCGTCCAGAAGAAGCCAAGGCGGCCGTTGCCCAACTTGTCGACAAGCAGGGGGTCCTCGATACGATCTTGAATTATGCGCTTTATTACGCGCATCGATTCATGGAAGTCGGCGAGCCCTTGGCGGAGTCCCTTCTCCAAAAGTACACCGTCAAGGAATCGGTGGCCTTGTCGCTGCCGGCAGGCGTCGTCCTTCACGCGCGGCCCGCGTCGCTCATCGTGAAAGTGGTTCAACACCACGGAACACCGGTTCAAATCCAACTGGGCGACCACTCCTGCTATGCGGGCTCGATTACTCAGATCATCATGGCAGCGGGCCAAAACCCCGCGATTGGCTCGGTGAAATTTGAAGGCGACCGCAAACCGATTGCAGACCTCACGCTTTTATTTGAGCATCGGCTCGGCGAAGATGGCCTAGATAATCTCCCTCCCGATCTGAGTTACCTACGTCGTTAAGCGGCCCCCGCAGAGCGCCGGCAATTGAAGGCTATTGGCCTCTCAAGCCCCCGTGTTACGGTGCCGCGCCTTGCAGCATGTCCCTTATTTCCAACTCTTGAGGTAAGTGCGGTCCATGTGGATCGGAGTGATTTCAGACACAGATGGTGGGCTTCATCCGAAGATCCTTGAGATCTTTTCGACCATGGACTTCATTATCCACTGCGGCGCCATTGGCGCTCCGGAGGTTCTACTGGACCTGTCAAACTGCTCGCCTATCTCCGGGGTTTTGGGGCCCAATGACCATGCGGAGGAATTTCAGCCGCTTGGGCTGGAGTTGTGCAAGACCTTTTTAGAGGTGCCGCTGTTCGTCCGCCATGATCTCGGAACCCCGAGCAAGCCGACGAAGGACCTGCCTCGCATCCTCGAAACCGTCGCCCCTAAAGTCCTTTTGTTTGGCAAGACTCGAGAGGTCTTCAACGGCACCGTTGATGACCGACTTTGGTTCAATCCAGGGTCCGGGTCACCATCATCAAATGGGCGCGCCTGCAGCATTGGGATTTTGGAGATCGAAGGGCAGAGCGTTCGAGGCGAGATCATCCCCCTGCCGAACACCTTGAGCTAGGGCGCGCGCTCATCCGGGAATTTAGGTGAAGAGACTCAAGGGACGACCTATCGCCCGAGCCTGAGTCGCTCGGCGAGCAGCTCTGGCAGCCCCGCGGCGCGGATCTTGTCACCCGCACGCTGCAAATCGTAGCGAACGCGTTCTAGGCGGTACTCACCTGTTTCCGAATCGTAGACCCCATAGGCGGCCTTTGGGTTCTCGTCCCGCGGTTGCCCAATGCTGCCGACATTGACCAAGGCTCTTCGAAATCCCGACAGATCGGCCCGGTGCGACATGGAGAGGTGAATGGTTTCGTCCATGGCGAATATCAGGGGAACATGGGAATGCCCGACAAAACAAACCGTCGTGGTCATGGCGTTGAGGGACCGTGCCGCATCGTAATAGGACTGGATGTAGTTGAATTCTTCCGGCTTGTCGACCGTGGCGTGGGTGACCATGACTTCGTTGGATACGATTTCTTGCAGCGAGAGGGATGCGATCCATTCACGATCTTCGGCGCTGAGGGCTTGAGCCGTCCAGTCGATCGCAGCTTTCGCGTAAGCATTGAAAAATGAAGTATCGAGCTGGCCCACGGCGGCCCAATCGTGATTTCCAGCCACCACCGTGGCGCCGATCTCCCGCACTCGCCTAATACAGGGCGAAGGATCAGCGCCGTATCCAACGATGTCACCAACACTTAGGTAGTGGGCGACACCCTCAGCCTCAAGGGCTTCAATGACCGCATCGAGGGCCTCGATGTTGGCGTGAATGTCGCCCAATACACCGTACTTCACAAGCCGAGCCCCTCCTCTGCCCACAATCTCATGGGTACATGCTATGACTGTGACGAACTGCCGTCAAGCGGTACCAGGGTAGTCCCTAGGCGTTCTAATATCCAAGTAAGGACCAAGTTAGAAGTTAGCCAGTACAAGGAAGTTGAGGCGAAAAACCAAGCCCATGCTGCCGCGTCATGGGAGGCGATCTGCAGATGACGCCCGAGATCAAGGGCAGGAAAAAGGAGCCCCAGCGAGTGTTGCCAAAAGGCCAGCTGATTTTGGCCTTCGAGGGGATGATGAAGGGTCGAAGACAGAAGCTGGGTGGCAAAGAGAAGAGCCAGAAACACCAGAGCGGCCGGGGCGAACCGCAACCGGACCCCAATGATCCTGGCGAGGGCCAGAAGTCCGACGCCCTGCAGAAGCCCGGAGCTAAAGCCAGCCACCAGGGTTGCCAGATCGCCACGACTCCAATGTACGTCAGGCCGCCACCAAGGCAGGGTGATCAAGCCCACAAGTTGGACCCCCAAAACCAGCAAACTTCCCAAGCAAAACACGAGCAAGAGCCCCAATCCATGGCGAAGGACGACTCCCAAGGTTGCCCACGCGGGTGTACCCAGCACTTCGGCCCGAAAAAGGAACTTGCCACTTTGGGTTGAAGGAAGACCGCACAGGATCGCGAAAAATACTCCCCACAAGAGACTTGTGGCGGGCGCGCCCTCAAGCGCGAAGGCTACAGGGCCCCGAAACCGTACTGGTACCAGTATGGGCCCGAGGGCAAGGAAGGCCCCAACCCCCAAGGCCACCCTGAAGACAGTTGACCTCCATGTTTCCAGAAAGGCAACCTTGGTGGTAGAGTGAAGCAATCGAATGACTCCGGTGGCGGTCGTTCGCCGACAAGAAATGGGGAATGTTCCACGTGGAACATCATGCAAAGCGGGGACAGGGCCGAGTAGTGGTCGTAAAGGGTTTGCACCCTCGATCTATTTCCACCACCACGACGATCCGCCTCGCACAACTCTTCGCTTTTGCTTCGGAATCTTGCCTTCTCATTGACCTGGGGCCAAGAGGGGACGCTACACGCCGCCTGGGCGCTTCTTTGACCCAGTCCGGCCTCCTCGCCGCCATCTTGTCTGGCGCCGAGCCTGGAGGGCGTCTCGGCCTCCTGGTCCGCTCGGTAGCGCCTGGGCTCGACCTTGTCCCCTATGATCTTGCCCTGGACGATGTGGAAGTCTCCGGAGTCCTGGCCGAGGCCGAGGCCTGGGCCCAGACTTTGCGCGAATTTTGCGCGCAGTACAGCTGGATCCTCATCGATTGTCCTCCGGCCAACCCTAAGCTGGGCCGAGGCTGTTTTGCCGCCTCCGATGAGATCCTTTTCACCACCACTAAGCCCGAGTATCTGACTTGTGAGCTTGGTGAGAAGAACCGAAAGGGTGACCCGGGGCAGGTTCTCAGGTGCCGAGATGCTTTTGGGGGCGCTTTGGACCTGGACTCAAAAAATGGCGTGCCCGAGGATTTAAGCTATCTGCGCCCTGACAACTCTGACTGGGACGATCTAGAAACGACACTCGAGAGGCGTGCGACGCGCGCCTACATCGCACTCGCAAAGGAGCTAAGAAACGGTGGTTGAACGAAAATTAGGCCGAGGACTCGACTTCCTCATCAAAAAACCCACGACTCCCGAAGTTCCTAAGGTTCTGGAAACGGCTTCCGAGACTCGCGGCAAAACGATGATCTCGGTGGAGGACTTGGTCCCGAACCCCTTTCAGCCCCGTCGTGTTTTCGACATCGAGGAACTCAATCAGCTCATCGAGAGTGTTCGCCTCCACGGCGTCCTACAGCCGGTTGCTGTGCGGCAAGCCGCAAATGGCTTTGAGCTCATTGCGGGCGAAAGGCGTTGGCGGGCGAGCCGGGAGCTCGGGCTTGAGACGATCCCCGCGGTCATCCACGAGGTCAGCGACCAAAAGATGCTCGAACTGGCTCTGATCGAGAACCTGCAGCGAGAAGATCTTGATCCGATTGAGAAGGCGAAGGCCTACCGTCAATTGATGCGAGAATTCAATTTGACCCAAGAAGAAGCGTCAAAGCAGCTTTCCATCAAGCGGTCAACGGTGGCGAACCACCTCCGTCTGCTCGACCTTCCCCGCGAGATCCAAGAACTCGTCTCCTCTAAAAGGCTCTCAATGGGGCATGCGCGAGCGCTCCTGGCGGCGCCAAGTCCCGAGCAGAGGCTCAGTTTGGCAAAACGAGCCGTGGCGGGGGAGTTGACGGTGCGAGATGTTGAGCGCCTGGCAAGCGCAAGTAAGCAGGCTTCCGAGCTCGCGAACCCCGGCAAGCCCAGCCCCAAGCAACTCGACCCCAATCTTGAGGACTACCTATCTCGATTGAGGAGTGGCCTGGGTACCAAGGTGACCCTCCGAGGGACCGCCAAGCGCGGCAAGATCACGATCGACTACTTTGACGCCAACACGCTCAATCATCTCTTGGAGGCCATTGAGGCCACCCCCGCGCGACGTTCAGAGGCAGAGCAAGTGGAGTAGTCTTTGCTGCGCGGCCAATCCCAAAAAAAAGCCCCACAGCCATGTCGGTCGTGGGGTTTTTTCAATGTCGCGGGGTAACGAGGGCCGCCGGGCGATCCGTTTTGAACTCGCGGATCTCAGTCCTTTTTCTGATCGTCTTTTGTATCGGGCTCGGCGTCGGTCTTGGCCTCTTCTTTGATGGCCTCGTAGAAGCCCTTTTCTTGGTCGGTCTCGTCAGGGACCTCAGGCAGTTTTGGGCTCGGCTTCCAACTGTCCACGCTCGGGAATGCGATGACTCCCTCCACCGTGACCGACTCAAGTCCCAGACGCACCCGAGGTAGATCCGGGTTGCTGATTCCAGTTTCGTCGTGGACTTCGGTTTGGAACCACTCCTTCAGACTGTCGAGGCCTTCGGTCACTTCAGCGAAGACGGTGAAGCGCTTCGACGTGGCTTCTTGGGCCGCCATGTGGACATTGAAGTGAAAGCCATCCGTGTTCACCCCGCGACCGGAGAAGGAAACGCTGCCCTTTTTGACGGGAAGCAGCGCGTTCTGCTCGTTCGGCACGGTGTAGTGCCCTTGAGTGTTATTCCAAATCGCCTTGCGTCCGCTGGCCAACCTCGAGAGGGGGTTTCCAAAACTGATGGTGTTGTCGATCTTGTTGATCGCATGTACCGCGGTGCCCTCATAGAAACCGCCCTTCACATTCTCGAGGAAGGCGGCAACCGTCTTGGGCGCGACGCGGCTAAAGAACTTGAACATGAGGGTCTGGCCATTGGCAAACTTGAGGGTCGCACTCAGGCCTTGGTCGGCGGTGATCGCAGCGTCCAAGTTGTGTTTTTCGAAAAAAGCCAGCTCTTTGCGAGCAAGCTCGCGCCACAAGGTGATGCCACTTGAGTCCGGATCGCGCGTATCGGACTTCAACTTGAGGGCGATGACGTCGCCATGATCTTTCTCTAAGGTGTCGAGCAGCTTCATTTGCTCGTTCAAAAAGGCGATCTTTTTGTTGTTGTCACGGCTGTTGCGCGCGGCGAAAAACAAAAGTTGCTGGCGAACGTGCAAGTAAAGCCAAGCTTGGTCGCTCGCCAAGAGAAGATCTTTTTTTTCGTCAAAGGTCGCGAGCACGGACTCAACTTTGTCAACGTACTTTTTGCAGTCCTCGGGTGTTGTGAGTGGGCCGACCACGGACTTGCGTTGCGCGTTGGGAACCGCGAGCTGGTCGTAGTAGGCGCCGCCTTCCGCCGTCGTTCCGAGACTAGCCTTATTGATGGTCATGAAGTCACGAAGGGGAGTGGACGGCAACAGCTCGATGCCGGAAAAAATCAGGTCACTAGCTTCAGCTTTAGTGTCCGAGTCGCCCTTTTTGATGAACTGCCAAGCCGTGATCCCGATAGCGACGACAAGCGCGGCGATCACGAGGTACTTCAAGAGGCCCATGACCGTGTCGCCACCCTGCTTTTGGTCGGCCATATTCTGGAGCCAACTTGGCGCGCCACCTTCGGGGGGATTCTTTGTCTTGGTATTCATTATTAAGTGCTTTCTACAAAGATGGTTATCAAAAACTCATCCTTGCCGTCTTGAGCGTCTGGGGTCAGGGTGACGGTACACCTTTGACCGGTCTTCACGAAGGTCATTCGATCTGAAGCGGCCTGAACCGAGGATTCGCCGCGTTTCCAACCAAAGGGCCCTTTGGGCATCATGGCTTCAAAGTGCCGGAGGAGTTCAGCGCGCTTGCCGTAACCCCAGTAGACGAAACGCCCAATCCTACGATCGCCGAAACGATAGCTAAAGCTCTCGTTTCGATGGTTCCGCAGGAAAAAGCCCTCGGGGACGGGGATATCATCAAACTGGATTCGCGACAACTCCTCGGACCGGCTTCGGGCCTCTGGAGGGGTGGTAGCCCCCACGCCGGTGAGCGAATCACTGATCGGGTTGTTGGTTTCCTCGACATTGACACATGCGGTGGTCCACACGAGGACCAGGAGGAGTGGCAAGATCTTCAATTCGTATCGGCTGGTCATGTTGAGCACCCTCCCCGGTGCATGGTCATCAATCTGGTTACGCCGCGTGGCGTCGACTTGATTATAGCGCGGAGTGGGGCCGACCCGCAGAGGGCGGTTGCATTCCGAACTGAGCCCAGAATTCTCGAACTTTTCGATCCGCTTCCCGGACGAACTCATCCATCAATTCGGAGAGCAGCGAAAGAAGAA
This sequence comes from Planctomycetota bacterium, assembly GCA_036479435.1. Taxonomy (GTDB): domain Bacteria; phylum Planctomycetota; family DRQF01; genus JAZGFI01. The sequence continues at coordinate 35,126 of JAZGFI010000235.1, forward strand.
GGTCCGCCGCCACCGACTCCACGCCGGCGATGGTCGCCGTGTCGGCTTGCCGCAGTCCCGAGAAGCGACGGTCGAGGAAACGCCGCCCCTCCGCGTCGCGTAACAAGACATGGAACTCGATCTCGGCCAGGACCTCGATACTCGGGATGATGGGAATGAGTCCCAAGAGGTCGCGATCGGATTTGGCATAAAAGTGGTAGAGCGTGATCTCGAGTTCGTGGCTGGCCTCTTGGCCCCCTGCGTTTGATCGAAAGACGCCGGCTTGGGCAAATTCGCCGAGCACGACGCGCTTGAAATTGCTGGCGACCGAGCCCCGCAAGAGCGACTCGGAATACCAAGACTCGTTTAGGTAGTTGATCCGGCCGATCTCGAAACTGGGGCGGCGGTCACGAAAACTCGTGAGCGAAAGATCTCCGTAAGGCGGATGAGAGGCACGGAACAGGGTTGACTGATAAGAGGCATCACCCGCCGACAACGGAGCCCGTGGATTGGTCCCACAAGCCCCCAAGATCGAGAGCGCTATCAAGGCTCCCAAGCCGTTTCCTGCGAGCTTCCAGATCGATAATCTAGACGGCGTTAGTGTTTTCGCACGAGCCATGAATACCACGAGGGACTCAGCTCCGGTGAAGTCTATCCTTGCCGCCCACGAGGCCATACTGCGGCAGGCGTACTTCTTTTTTGTGTTCATCAGTGGCGTAGCCGATGACCTGGGCCTTGGCACCGGTCTTTTCGATAAGGCCAAGGGCATCCTCTACGCGGTCCTTGGGGATCACGGCGCAAAAACCAATCCCCATATTGAAGACTGAGAACATCTCCGCGTCTTCAATGCCGCCCGTCTCTTGAATCAAGCCAAAGATTGCCCCCGGTTCTGGCAGGCGATCAATGACGAAGCCGACATCGGCTCGGATGCGGTTGAGGTTGCAGTATCCGTCACCAGTGAGGTGTACGAGTGCGTTGAGCGGAATGCCAGCGTCGCGCAGCGCCATGATGGGCGCGACGTAAATGCGGGTCGGCTCCAAAAGAGCATCGCCGAGCGTTCGCTTTAGGCCGCTGGGAACCGCGCGCAGATCCAGGCCGCCTTTTTCCAACAGAATATGCCGTGCCAAGGTGAAGCCATTGGAGTGCAGGCCACTCGATGCGATGCCGATTACCACATCCTGCGACCGGACGGCCTGACCCCAATTGATTTGATCCCAAGCCACTAAACCCACGGCGGTCCCTACGAGGTCGAGCCCCTTTGAGGCTCCATGGCTTTGTAGCAGTTCCTTGACCTGAGCAATTTCACCGCCGGGAATAGAAATCTTCGATTGCCGCGCCCCCTCCAGGAGGCCGCGCCCCAATTGGTCAAAAACTTCGTCGTCGATGTTGCCGACCGCGATGTAATCCACGAGGGCAAAAGGCTCGGCGCCGACGCACAAGATATCGTTGACATTCATCGCAATCATGTCGATGGGGATGGTGTCATAGCGTCCAAGGGCGTCGGCAATGAGGATTTTGGTTCCGACACCGTCGGTGCAAATCGCTAGACCTTGTCGACCGGGCAGCTCCAAGACATTCGCGAAGTAACCGAGTCCCATCGCGGGCCGACCAAAGTCGCTGCCATCGCGAAGGGTCAGGGTTTGATTGATCGACCGCGCGAGGCGACCCAAGCCGGTCTGTGCGCGCTCGGTGTCAACTCCGACTTCGTCATACTGGAAGGCATCTTGATTCATGGTCGTTCCATCACTCACAGCTTGTTCTTGGCCCAAAAGGCCGAAACGCTGGTCTGGCTCGGGATGAGGATTTCATTTCTTTCCAAAGGAAGGTCCTTAATTCACCCCGAGGGGGTGACGTCGACCGGGCCAGAACTTCAAGTTCTTGCCTCGGAGAGGGCAGAGTAGGAACTGCGAATAAGGGCAGCAAGCACAGTGCCCACCGACTTGGGAGCGTTTGGCCACCCTTATAGAATGCGGCCCATCTCCGCTTGGCGTCTCGCCCTCGGGGAGCCTAGAACCCGAGGCAGCAAGACCCACTGCCCACCACGACCGCTCGGAGCCTCTCATGAAAATCGAAACCAAGGCGATACACGTCGGCCAAGAGCCTTGTGCCCTAACGGGCGCGGTCGCGGTGCCCATCTATCAGACCAGCACTTACGTGCAGCCCGAAGTCGGCGTCCATCTTGGCCACGAATATAGCCGCACCAGCAATCCCACCCGTGATGCCCTAGAATCTTGCCTCGCTTCGCTCGAAAACGCCGAGCATGGCCTCGCTTTTGCGTCGGGCATGGCCGCGATCACCACCATCATGGCGCTCTTTAAGCAGGGCGACCACATCGTTTGCGCCGACGATGTCTACGGCGGCACCTTTCGGGTCTTCGACAAGATCATGGGCCACTACGGGCTCGACTTCAGCTTCGTCGACACCACCAATCTCGATGCCGTACGGGAGGCCATGCGGCCCGATACCCGCTTGCTCTGGCTCGAAACCCCTAGCAACCCCATGCTAAAAATCTCGGACATCTCGGCACTGGCTGAGATTGCTCACGAAAAAGACGCCTGGTTGGGCGTCGACAACACCTTCCTGAGCCCCTATTTCCAGCGGCCGCTCGATTTTGGGGCGGATTTGGTCATGCACAGTTCCACCAAGTACCTCGGGGGCCACTCGGATGTTGTCGGTGGGGCCGTGGTGACTTCCCATCCAGAAATCGCCGAGCGCCTGCGCTTCAACCAAAACTCCATGGGCGCTATCCCCGGACCCTTCGACTCTTGGCTGACCCTGAGAGGCATCAAGACCCTAGGGGTCCGACTCCAGCGGCACGAGGAGAACGCTCAGGCTGTCGTGGCTTTTCTTCAAGAACACAAATTAGTTGATCGGATCTACTATCCTGGCCTCAGCGACCACCCTGGCCACGAAATCCAATGCAAACAGGCAAATGGCTTCGGAGGCATGGTTTCTTTGACCCTCAAGGCGGATCTTGAGGGCACAAAACGGTTTTGCCAGTCGACCAAGCTCTTTTTCTTGGCTGAGAGCCTAGGAGGGGTCGAATCGTTGCTTGAGCACCCCGCAATCATGACCCACGCCTCGGTTCCGGTCGAAACGAGGGCCGAACTTGGCATCCTCGACAACTTCGTTCGCTTGTCCGTTGGCATCGAAAACCAAGATGATCTTCTGAAGGACCTGGACCAAGCGCTCGACTCCGTCGATAATTAGCCCCCGGTCGTCACCTATAGTGGACGACCGCCGCCTTCGGCGGAGCAGTCGAAAATCATCGAATGCTCACCGGGGGCGGCGAGAACAAATTGGTGGGGGCCCAAGGCGTCTTCTGCCCAACTTCTAGTTCCAGTATTCGGAGTCATTCGTGAAGAGTTTTTTGGAAAGCCGAGAGCTGATTCGCCGCTTGAAAGAAGGTTCCCCAATTGAGGTTGATGGCGAAGTCGTCAGACTTCCTCGCTTCTCAGAAATCCAGGAAGCACAGCCGGGGGATTTTGGTGCCAAGGGCAAACAGGATTTAATCGTCGCGAAAGCTCGCACTGCGACTTGGTGTGTGTGGCCACTTAACCGGCGCGCGAAGTTTCAAAAGAAAGACAGCGAGGGCTTCACCCTAATCTTGAAGGCACTCGAAGAGTCTATTCCTGACAAGCCGGTAGTGGGTTGGGTTTTGACGACGGGTCCGATTGACGACGCCGTCCGAGCCAAGATGAATGAGGACGGCCACCGCGTTAATCGCGTTCCGCTTTAGTCAGAATCGCCGGCGCGGTGCGTGCGAGTATCGGCATTGTCCGCAACGGAGACTGTCGATGCCGTAGACCACCGCGCTGCGCGTGGAACGCTGAATAACGAAGGCGTCACCGTTGCTGAGGTCGATGATTTCGGGGCTGTTGTCGGCGGTGAGTTGCGCCGGGCCCCGAACAATTTCTACCTGCACGACGTCATCGGGCTTCAGCACCAGGTGGTGTAGGAACTCGGTGCAGTTGTTGAAGGCGAGACCCATCCCGGTTCTGATGACGGTGTTGGTGATACTGCGGAAGTAGGCCGAGCTGCCGAAGGGCGTCGCGGCTACTAAGCCGTCGCCAATGGTCTCGTCGCTCACCATCTTATTGTTCACTGCGACGCGAAAGCGAACCGAGCTCCGAACATCTGAGTTGCGAAGGATGATGTCGTTCATTCCACGTAGACGCTTGCCGTCGATGGTGGCGGTGATCTTCATCAATTCTGTTTTGGCCAGCTCCCCGCTCAAGAAGCGATCCAAGACGAGGGCGTCTTCATGCTCGGGGCATTTGGTGACCGCGCTCGCATCGCGCATGCCGAGTTTGGGAACTTCCGGAAACTCTCGTTCGGCACCAATCAAAGTGCCGTCACCGCCGTAAGAAATAAGCAAGTCTGCGGCGTCGAAAGAATCGGCGAGTTCGATTCCTCGGGCCTCCAGCAGAGGCTTCAGGATAGCGGCGTTCTTACCCACCAATCCGAATTTCATCGCACACCCCCAATCCGAACGACTTACCAGGGATCATTATCGGCCTCCACGCTTTGGGCGCAACCCGCCCCGCGACCTCCCGACGGTGAATTTCAGCGCAACTTGAGGGTGGCGAAACTTAGGACGCAACAAAGTAGCGAAACGATCCAAAAGCGCAGCACGACTTTTGTTTCCGCGAGGCCCTGGTGCTGGTAGCCGTGGTGGGCGGGAGCTCGAAAAAAAATGCGCCGGCCAATCCAGCGGATGCCGACGTAGTCTTGGATCAACACCGAAAAAGCTTCGAAGACGAAAACCCCGCCCGCGATAAGGAAGAGGAGCTCCTGCTTCGACAAGATTGCCATCGCCCCCAAGCTACCTCCAAGCGCCATTGCACCGGTGTCGCCCATGAACATCTGAGCCGGATATCCATTGAACCACAAAAAGCCAAAACAGGACCCGACGACTGCCGAGGCGAAGATCGCAATCGCTTGCATGTCATGGGCCGGCATGTAGTCAAAAGCGAAGAACTTAGAGGTTTGGTTGTTCCACATCATGTACGCGACGACGCCAAAGACCGCAGCGGTGAGGGCTGTCGGTAAGACCGCCAGCCCGTCTAAGCCGTCGGCGAAATTGATCGCGTTGGTGATCGACACCAGGGCGACAACCACGAATGGCAAGTAGAAGTAGCCGAGGTCGATGGGCCCCAGAATCTCGGGTCTCGGAAAGGGGAAGTAGAGATTGGTGCGAATCTCCGCGGGGAAGGGCGAGGTGCCGTCAGACAAGATGATCGCGCCAAAGAAAAAGGCGAACAGGGCCTGGAGAAAAAACTTTAGATTACGAGACATCCCGGCGTCACTCGACCCACCCACAACTTTCATCATGTCGTCGACGCAACCAAGCGCTCCGTACCAAAGCACCGTTAAGACCAAGAGGTGTGCCACTCGGTTCTCAGCTTCGGAGAACAACAAGGTCGCCAAGATGATGCCACCCACGATCAGCAGGCCCCCCATCGTAGGCGTGCCACTTTTCGAGTGGTTGAAGTACTCGCCGTAGTCGCGAACCCGATCGCGCATGCCGCGACGGTAGAGCCAGGCCGCTGTCCTGCGTCCAAGGAGAAGCACAAATCCAAACGCGACGATGAAAGCACCCACGCAACGGACCGAGGCGTACTGAAGAATGCGAAGCGGCGTTTCGCCCAGATTCAGCGGAGCGGACAACAAGTCATAGAGCCACGGCAACATCGATCAGCTCTCCTGAGGGGCCGGCCCGGTCGCCGCTAGAGGACCCGAATCTTCGGACCCTGCATCTTGCAGACCATTTCGGGCGGTGAAAATCGCCTCCTTGAGCGCGAAAGTCGGATTGAAAGAGTCGCAGGTAATCAAGACATCATCAAGTTTGGACAACAAGAGTTGCCAGTCCTCGACGACCCCACGTTTCCACAGCTCGTGGTAGACCTTGACGACCGCGCTACGCACCTGCCAATTGCGGTGATAGTGGAGCTTTTCGAGGTCCAACAGAATCGATTCGTCCAAAGCCGTGGCGCCGTAGGCCAACACCGCGGCGACGGCGACCTCAAAGTTGCGTTCGCGGACGCGAACGCGAAGGCGGGCGTTGGCGCGTTCGCGAGCCGGTGGGGTTAGCACCGTGGCGTAGGTGCGTAGAGCATGAGCGGCCGTGCTTCGAACTTCGTAATAGGGATCGTCCAATGCCGTCAGGAGAGCGTCTTCAACGTCCGGGTCGATGGCCTCAAGTGTTCTCAGGGCAACGACCGCATTGCGACGCACAAAGCCGGGCTGTTCGAAGTCCGCGCCCCAAATACGCGGCCACAATGGTGCCGGGCGTCGGTTCTTGACGATGTCGCAGAGTTCGTAGCGCAAGGCCTGTATTTTCAACATGCCTGCGAGTTTCACACCGACATTGCGAACACGCCAATCGCTGTTGCCGAGGAAACTCTTGACTCGGCGAGTGAGGTTGGCGCCCTTCACGGCGGCGGGCCGGTGTAGGGCTACCGAGAGCAAGTGAAAGGGCTTAAGGCAGTAGACGTTAAGCGGCATGGAACGGGCAGGCGCTCCTCGCCGCTGCCGCGGCAAAAACCTGCTGACGCGCGCCAAGACTTCATCCACCTCGGGAGACTTGGCGACGAAGGCGACACCCAAAAAGACGAGGGCACCTAATCCCGCCGGAATGCTGAACACGACCAAGCGTGACAGAACGGTCGGCAGCAAGTCGAAATCCCGAGTGACTTCATAGGTGAACCACGCCACCGGGGCGGCAGCTAGGGTTCCCAGCATCGTCGCTTGCAAGGAGGGCAAAAGGTCTTTGGCTTGAAAGCCTCCGCCGTCGCGAGTGAGATTGCGATTGAGATGCCAAATGCGGAACAGGCCGTTCGCCAAGAATGAAATCGAAGTTCCCAGCGCAACGCCAACGAAGGACAGGTTTAATCCGAACGCAAAGTAGAGTGACAACACGATGTTGAGGGCGACGGCGCCGAGGTTGATCAACATCGCTTGGCCGACCTCAAGCCTCGCGGCGTAGAAGCGACCGGTAAGGCCCTGCAAACCCCACCCGATCAAACCAATCGAGTAGGCGCAGAGAGCCGCCGCGACTTTCTGCGTGTCGGAGACATCAAAGTTGCCGTACTCCAACACCAACTCGACTGTGGGAACCGACAACACCACCATCAATGCCGAGATCGGAATCAGCAAGAACACGTTCCAGTTGATCCCGCTAGTGACCAGGCGGCGGCAGTAATCCAGATCACGCGCGGCCTGCGACTCAGAAAACTCTTTGAGGGCGACCGTATTGATCGACTGCGACACCAAAGCAAAGGGAAGTTGAAACAAGACCAAAGCGAAGAAGAGGGTCGAAGGGTCTCCGACGGCGAGCGTTGAGACGATCATGATGTCGACGACGGAGCCGACTTTCGAAATCGTGACGTCGCCAAGGATCTTCGGCGCCGCGCCGCGCACCTTTTTGGCGCCCGTCTCTCCCCATGCGAACAGAGGGCGGAAGTCGACCTTGAAGCCCCGTCGAAACTCTTTGCCCAAGATCACGGGCAAATGGAGGGCGGCTTGCCCCAAGCCCCCGAGCAACACCCCAACTCCCAATCCCATGATTCCCAGCCGGGGATAGAGAAGGATGCCGACGATGACGCCGATGCTGTACATCAGCGACGCGTAAGCGGGAAGGCCGAAGCGATTGTGAGCCCGGCAGACCGCACTGAAAATCGCCGCCACCGTAACCAGGACGAGGTAGGGCAACATGAGCCGAGTCAGGGTGATGGCGTCGCCAATCAAACCCTTGGCGACAAAGCCAGGCAAGACCCAAGGCAGCCACCAGTGTACCGTCAGCATCGCCAGGGCCGCCACGACGGCAGAGGCGCCGACTACCGTGGTGAAGACGGTTCGCAGCAAGCGCTGTGCTTCTTCGGGACGGCCATTGCGCCGCAACATCATGAAGCTCGGCAAGAACGCGCTGTCGATGGCGTTCTCGGCGAAGATGCGTCGAAAGAGGTTCGAGATTGTCAGGCTGGCGGCAAAGATATCCATGACGCCGGTGGTGGCGAAAGTGAGACCCAGCACCAGGGTTCGAACCAAGCCAAAACAACGCGAAAGAAGGGTCCCTAGCCCGGTTGCGATAACTCGCGAAAGAACGCTTCCGCGTTGATGGGGAATTTCGAGAGTTCGAATCTTGGCATCGAAAGTCAGCCGATTGGGACCAATGCTCAAGACTTGACCGGGCGACAGTTTGGTTTTGCTCTCAACTTTGATGCCGTCTACCGAGATCTGTCCACGCCGCGGAATCAGAAGATACTCGGTGTTCTCGCGACCCACTCCGACGCGGCGAATCAAGGCACGTTCGCGCTGGCCGCGGTCCTTCAAGACGATGTCGGAGCCACTTCCGTGTCCGAGGGTGCTGACGTTGAAGAGCAACTCGGTTTCGATCCCAGTCGCATCGCGAATCAAGCCCACTAACTGCTGCTGACTCTTGCTAGTGGGCGCGGGGGGAGGAGACGCCAAGGCGAGAACGGCATCGGTGTTGGCGGCTAGGGCATTGGGCACGACGAGTTCCCGAAGCGCTTCCGACATCGATTCTCGACGCGCCGAGTCTTCGAGAAGCTCGCGGACTCGGCGCGCTAGTTGATCGCCGTGAACTCGCGTGATCGCTGCCCGCCCTTCGTCGTAGCTTTCTTCGAGCATGACGTCGGCGCGACCTTGGTCTTTCAGCGTGATGGCGTTTGCAAGCTGATGGGCATCGGCCCCATCGCTCTTGGGGATGAGAAGGATGGGCTTGCCTAGCGTCGCAAGCTCCATGATCGCTCCCGCACCGGCGCGCGTCACGATGAGGTCACTCGCCCCGTAGGCGGCTTCGATCTCGTCAAAAAATCGTCTCGGAAGATAGCGTTCCCGGCGCTGCGGACTCAGCGAAGTTTTCTCAAGGCGAAGTCGGGTGTCGTTCCAGGCGTCATAGGCGCCGCGTTCGGCCAATCCCGTGCTGTGAATGACGGTGATGTTCTCGTCTTCGAGAAGTCGATTCAGGCCGTCGATCGTGGCCCGGTTGATCGATCGTGATCCCATCGATCCGCCAACAAAAAAAGCAACACGGTGGTGATTCGGAATCCCGAGTCGCTCGCGGTGCTCTTGGCGGCTAGCGTTGCCAAATCGAGCGCGAACGGGATAGCCAGCGTGGATCGCCTTGCTTTCGGGAAAAAAGTCGAGCGATTCCCGAAAAGAAACTCCGATCTTGGTCGCGAAACGCGACAGCAATAGGTTCGCTTTGCCGGGGTGGACGTTTTGTTCGTGCAAATAAATGGGTCGGCGGAGAATCGCCGCCGCCAACACCGTTGGCACGGACACATAGCCGCCGCTGGCGACGACAACGTCGGGACGAAATCGCCACAGCGTCACGAGCGCACGCAATACTCCTAAGCAAAGGGCGAGGCTAAAACGCGCAAAGGCGTAAAGACGGCGGGGCGAAACGAAGGGGTGCGCGGACAGGGATAGAAAGGGAATCTCGGCCTTGCCGACCATCTCGTGTTCGGCGCCACGCGCCGTGCCGAGATAGAGAATCTCTGCCTCCGGTTCACGTTGCCGTAATTCGCGAATGATCGCGAGATTGGGCGTGACGTGTCCTCCGGTCCCTCCGCCGGTAAAAACAAAACGCTGATTGCGACTCAATTTGGACTCCCCATCGCCCGGCGGAATCTCAGTACGGAGACTCCCTGGCTATGCCGACGCGCAGCCCCCAGCCTACTGGTCGCCGCCGACGGCTCTTGGGCCTGAAGTTCGCGGCATGAGCCCTCAGGAAATGTCATTCCCAGGGTTGGAGAGGTGTTTGTGTTTGTTTGGGTTCGCCCCGTTCCTGGTGGATGGCAGGGGGCGAAACTTCGCAACCACCGCCGAGGTCGCGAAGGGCCAGAATAGCCGGGCTGGCGCCGAAAGTGAAGTGGCTACTCCGTCACTTTCGGGATGACCCCATCTTGGGCATCGAGCTCGGCGTTTAAGCGCCTTCGCTTGGACCAACGCATGATGACCAAAAAGAAAGTGATCACCGCGATAAAGGCCCCGAATCCAAACTCCATGAGCTTGCCCGGCGGAAACCCGAACCAACTTCGCTGACCCTCTAGCCATTCGGCCTCTAGGCCCGCGCGATCGACCCCGATCACGGCTTTTAGCGAGAAGTCGAGATCGAAACCGCGACTGAGCAGCTTCAGTAGATCGGGGATGTTGCGTCTTTTGCTGCCACGCTCTGCGATGAAACGGACGAGGGACAAGGACTGGACGTAGGCCAGCTGGCTAGCCCCCTCTTCGTCGGGAAAATCCCGTTCGAGTTCGTGAAGCGGAATCAGGGAATTTGCGGCGCGGGCCCTTTCCAAGACTTCGTTGCTCCCCCAAAACACTTTTTCACTCGTCCATTGTGCGAGCCCTTCGTTGAGCCAAGTCGGAATAATGCAGCGCGGGCGGACCCTCATGAGGTGTCCCAAAAAACAGTGCACGAGCTCGTGTTGGAAGATGGTTTCGAGAGTCTCGCGGTGATTCGCGGTCCAGGCGCGGCTCTTAAGGATAATGAGGTCCTGGAATCCGAAGGCCACCGCCGCGATGTGGTCCGGCTTGGGCCGACCTCCTTCGGCGATGATGTTGGCGTTGAAGGCCTCGTGATCCCGAAAAAGCCGGACCCGAAGGCGTTGCGGGTAAGAAAACCCTAGTCGTTCCTGGGTTTCTCGCAAGATCCGGGGGTAAAACTCGCGAATGCGGCGGGCGGCACCCTCCAGGCCGTCCGCCGCCTGAATGTCGAGTGCTTGGGGGTCCGAGGGAGCTTGTTTGAGAAAGGAACCCCGCGCTTCGGCCCCTTTTTGGCCTGCAGCTGCGGCAACTGGCGGGCCTTGCGGCGGCACGCTCGCCGAAATCGGGGACGAAAGCGCCCACAGCATCGCTAAGACCGAGACCGGGACGAAGACGAGTCCCATCAGCGCCGGGCCAAGAGGGCTGTTAGCATGGCGGCCCCTACTCACCATCGAGAGTTTTTGTGTCCTCAACATTCGTAGCCAAGCTATCAGCCCTTGAGATGTCCGCGCTGGAAAACGCCATGCGCGGCGGCAGTTTTAGTTTCAAAGCCCTGGCCTATGCAGTCTTTAGCGCCAAGGGTGAAGGGGTTTCCTGTGCTCTTTATAACTCCGGAAAATGCGTGGTGCAGGGCAAAGGTACCGAGCAATTCGTCGCCCATTATCTTCCTAATCACGCGGTTGCCCTGGAGGCACCCCTAAGGCTGGAAGCCGAGTTCACCCAAACGGTGATCGGCAGCGACGAGTCGGGCAAAGGCGACTATTTTGGACCTCTGGTTACCGCAGCAGTGGCCTGTGGCCCCGAACACGCGGTACTGCTCGAGGACGTTTTGGTTACCGACAGCAAAAAGATGTCCGCCGGAGCTATTCGGCAGAGCGCCGCGGGTATTCGCGAGACTCTCGACTACGCGATCGTGGTCATCAATCCCGAGCGCTACAACCAGCTTTACGCCAAGATCGGCAACCTCAACAAGTTGCTCGCATGGTGCCACGGCACGGCGATCGAAGAGGTGTTGGAAAAAAGAGACGTCGGCATGCTGGTCGTCGACAAGTTTTGCGACGAGCGAACGCTACTGGCCGGGTTTAAGCCCAAAGCCAAAACCAAACAATTGGTGCTGCGTCCCAAAGCGGAAAGTAATCCGGCGGTCGGTGCCGCTTCGATTCTCGCCTCGGACGCCTTTACACGCGGACTCGAGAAACTTGGGCGCGACAACAATCTCAAGCTGCCGAAGGGCGCCGGCAGCCCCGTCGAAGCCGCGGCGAGGAGGCTGCTCCAATCTCAGGGTCGCGAAGTTCTGAGTCGGGTGGCAAAGATGCACTTTCGGACGACGGAAAAAATCGGCGGATGATCGAGGTCAAACCGTGATCGAAACGGTGGTCGCAACCCTAATCGCGTGGATTCTCGCAACTGCTGCTGCTGGAGGAGCGAGTGGGGAGCCCCTCCTTGACGGGTTTTGGGCTTGGGCTCTACCGGTGGCCTATGTCGCCATCGTGCCCATCGTGCGCGGCCTGTACGCTCGAGTTTTCGTGAAGCGAATCGCTGCGATTCGCCGCGGGCAATCGGGGTTTTCCGGTGCGGTGACCTTGCTTCAGGTCATCGGTTTCGCGGCACTGTGCAACAGCGGATGGGCGCAGTCATGGTTTGCGGGCCGACCTAATTTCGAGCTGGCCGCGCTCATGATGCCCTGGTTCGCCGCGCACGCTCTATCTTTGTTCGCGCGGCGAGCGGTGGATCAAGCGCGCACGAATCGCGCCTGGTCTTTTGCCTCCTATTGGCATCTTCACTTGCGCCTGTTGCTGCTGCCGACGCTGCTCGTGCTGCTGTTGCTAGTCGTAGAGCGCGTGAGCGCTGGTGTCTTTTGGGGCGACGAAGTCATGGCCGCCTTCCCCATTTTGGCCGCCGCTATGGTCTTGGTGGCGATTGGGCTGTCTTTTGTCTTGGCGCCCTTCTTTTTGAGGATTGCCCTGCCCACGCGCACTTTGGCGAAGGGCGTTCTTCGGGACCGCCTCGAGGCACTGGCCGCCAATGAGGGGTTCAAGCTGCGCGACATTCGCGTGATTGAAACCGATCGCAACGTCGTGAACGCGGCGCTGGTCGGACTCATGGGCTGGGCGCGCTACGTTTTCTTCTCCGACGGCATTCTCGATCGTCTTGACGAGGACGACTTGGTGGGGGTGTTCGCGCACGAGATGGGCCACGCCCAGCGGCGGCACCTGCTCTTGAACTTCATCATGTTGGCGTCTTTTATCGCGCTCATGACGGTTATCAGCACCTTGTTGCTGCGATCCGTCGGAGTGTCGTCTTGGGTTGAGTACGGGTTGCCCATTGTTGCGATGCCCGCTTTCTTGATCCTGTTCTTTTTTCCGACCACGCGAGCCTTCGAAACCGAAGCTGACGTTTACGCGGGGGAGGTTTTGGGTGGAGCCAAGGGAATCCACCCGGCGCTGAGTTCCATCGCGCGGCTGTTCCCATCAAAAATGGCGAAAGGGGGCATCTTGCACCCCAGCCTTTCGCAACGTCTCGAGTTCCTCACCCGCTACTTCGAAAGCGAAGATGTTCGAAGCGAGTTTCGCGTTCGCGGCATCAAGTTACGAGCTCGTGTTCTCGCGCTGGCGGCGTGCGCGATTTTGGTTTGGGGTGCGGTTCTTCCCGGTGAGCTGAGTCGAGGCGGCCTGTTGCTGCGGGTCGAAAAGGCCTACCGCAACGACGACGAGGCTCTCGCGAAGGAGGCTTTGGTTGATCTCGACGCGGCGGTGGCCAAAGGCCGTGAACAAGACCCCAATTTTCGCCTTCGCATGCCGCTGTGGCAGGTCATCAGCACGGAATACCAAGATCGTGGCGACTACGAGGGGGCCGAGTTTTGGCTCGACAAGATGCGGGCCGCGCGTGACTCCTTTGCGGTGGACGATGCCGCCAGCCACTACAGCGCGGCCATCATCTTGGCGCAACAGGCGGCGGCCAAAGGCCGCTGGCCCGCCTTTAGCCGCGAGCTTGACCGCGCCGCACACTGGCTCGAGAAGTTGGAGTTGCGCTACGAGACCGCCCCCAGGTCCCTTTTGAAGGAGAGAATTGACCTCGGCTTCCTGCGTCGCGGCGTCCAGCTCTTGGAACGGCGAAAGGTCTTGGTGATGACCGGCACGCATCCTCCGCTCCCCGCCTTGCCCCTTGGGCCTGAGTACGATCTGATTTGCCGGTGGACCATCGCCCCGGACGCCGCCCCCCTAAGCGGCGAAGATGCTCTCGACAGCCCCGCCATGAAGGGATTGAAGGAGCGCTGGCGCCGGGATTTTCTGCTTCAGCTGGCGGCCATTTCTGCACCCCGCAAAACGCCCTCAAACCCGAGCCCTGACGGGCAATAAGTGCTTGAAACTAAAGCACTTTTGGTTAAATTCCTCGGTTCGCGACCACGTCTAAATTCATCCTGATTCAAGGGGGTGAAACGCGGTCGTAAGCTCTTCCCGAACAAGGGTTAAGGACGGCCGCTTTCAGGCCGAAACGGCATGAGCGAAAAAGACCCCGAATCAGGCGATCAAGAGGAAGTGGACCTCAATCTCCGAGTGGCCGAGCAACAGCTCGATCAGGAGATGAAAGAGTCTTACCTGTCCTACGCCATGAGCGTCATTATCCAGCGCGCTCTACCCGATGTGCGCGACGGCCTGAAGCCCTCTCAGCGCCGTATCATGGTGGCGATGAACGACCTGAATCTTGGGCCGCGCACGAAGTTTCGCAAGTGCGCCAAGATTGTTGGTGACGCGACGGGTAACTATCACCCGCATGGAGACCAGACCGTCTACCCGACACTGGTGCGCCTAGCTCAAGGCTTCAACATGCGCTACAAGCTGATCGACCCGCAGGGGAACTTCGGCTACGTCGACGGCTCACCGCCCGCCGCGATGCGCTATACCGAAGCCCGCATGACGGCGTCGGCGACCGAGATGCTCGACGACCTCGAAAAAGACACCGTCGACTTCGAGCCGAACTACGACGATACGCGGCTTGAACCCTCGGTGTTGCCCGCACGTTTCCCAAACCTGCTCTGTAACGGATCACAGGGCATTGCCGTCGGGATGGCGACGAGTATCCCGCCCCACAACGTGGGGGAGACTTGTGACGCTTTGATCGCGCTCATCGAGAACCCCGACATCGAGTTTGCCGAGATTCTACGGCACATTCCCGGGCCGGATTTTCCGACGGGCGGCATCATTTGTGGGCGCGCTGGCATTACCAAGGCCTATCTTACCGGCCGAGGCCTGATCACGGTGCGCGGTAAGGTTGATATCGAGCAAAAGCGGGGTGATCGCCAAGCCATCGTCATTACCGAGCTGCCCTACCAGGTCAATCCCAACACGATCTTCGACCGCCTCAAGATCTTGATCGCCGACGGCATCATCAAGGGCATTACGAACGTCAACGACGAAACGGACCGCCGAGCCGGCCTCCGCTTGGTTATTGACATCAAGCGCGGCGAGAACGCCGAGCTTATTACGAATCAGCTCTACAAGATGACGCCGTTGCAGTCGACTTTCAGCATCATCATGTTGGCCCTCGACAAAGGGCGGCCCCGCACCTTTGATTTGAAGGGGATGTTGGAGGCGTTCCGCGATCACCGCATCGTCGTCATTCAGCGTCGGACGCGCTACTTGTTGCGCAAAGCACTTGACCGCTGCCACATCGTGGAAGGTCTAAGAATTGCCGTCGCCAACATCGACGAAGTCGTTCGACTGATTCGGGAATCGAAAAACCCGGAGTTGGCACGCGATGCTCTAATCGCGACCTTTGAGCTGTCGAAGCGCCAAGCGGACGCCATCTTGGCCATGCGTTTGGCGCGCCTCACGGGCCTTGAAGTCACCAAACTCGAGGAGGAGTACCGTCTTCTTCTTGAAGAGATCGAACGTCTGAAGTCGATCCTGGGTGATGTCTCAATCGTCCACGGCATGATCATGGACGACCTTCGGGAGATGAAGGAAAAGTTTGGCGACCCGCGCCGGACCGCTATCGAAGAAGTTGAGACCGAGATCGAAGACGAGTCTTTGATCGAAGACGAGTCCGTCATAGTTTCCGTGTCGCACTCTGGCTACATCAAACGTGCGGTCACTGAGACCTATCGTGCCCAGGGTCGAGGCGGCAAGGGAGTGGCGGGCGCCGATCTGAAAGACGGCGACTTCATCGAACGGATCATCGCCGCGCGCACGAAGGACTTCTTCCTCATCTTTACCGACCGGGGTCGGATGCACTGGTTGAAGGTCTACCGAATCCCTGAGATGTCGCGGACGAGCCGCGGCCGGGCCGTCGTGAATCTCTTGCAGCTGCAAGACGACGAATCGGTGACCTCGATCATCCCTGTTCGCGAATTCGATGAGCGCTTTTTGGTCATGGTCACGGAGAAGGGCTTCATCAAAAAAACGCCCCTTTCCGCCTTCAGCAACGTACGTTCCGCCGGCATCATCGCGATCTCGCTGGACGAAGGTGATCGGCTCCGCAAGGCCGTCATCACCGAAGGCGAAAACGAGATCCTCGTCGCCACAGCTTCGGGTCAGGCCATTCGCTTCCCGGAGACGGGAGTGCGACCGATGGGCCGCACCGCGCGAGGCGTTCGCGCCCTGAAGTTCAAAAAAGAAGACGATCGGGTCGTGGGTGTCGTCGTGATCCAAGACGACACGACCTTGCTGACCATCTGTGAGGGTGGCTACGGCAAGCGCACCGAATTCTCGGAATACCGGGCCCAAGGTCGCGGTGGTTCCGGTATTCGCAACATCAAGACCCCAGAACGCAACGGATCAGTGGTGAACGTCTTGGCGGTTCGTGATGACGAGGACCTCATCTTCATGTCCGAAAAGGGCATGGTCATGCGGACGGGCGTCGACACAGTTTCTCTTATTGGTCGTGACACTCAAGGCGTTCGGGTGATGGGCTTAAAGCCCGAAGACCGCCTCGTCGCCTGTGCCATCTTGGCCAGGGAGCCGGACGAAGTGGTTCCCGAGGAAGAAGAATCTTGATGGCTCGCAAAAAACCGCAGGCCTCAGCTTGCAAGACCACGAATCCCGTTGAGATCCTGGAGAATTTGGGGAGTATTTCTGAACTTAGCGAACTTGATGGCGCACAAAGCTTTAGCGAAGCGCCGATCTCCACGAGAGCGTGTTTTTAGCAGATTTGAGACAGATTTTGCGCCGTTTTGGGCTGAACCTCGCCAAGAGGAGTGGGAAAAACGGTGCTTAGGGCTCGTTGGTAGCGCCAAGGCTTAACAGCCTTGGCGCTATCTTTTTAGCTCGACTTTAGGCGCGTCGGACGCCAGTTCTCGTTGCCCTTCGCTGTGCCGACCTTTCCTATCTGGATTCTTTGGATCGATGAACCTGGAGGTGCCGCGCCGCGTTTAGGTAGCGGGCCCCAGCCTGATCAGGTGCCACCCTGGCGAATCTTGAGAGGGAGGTGGAGGCCCACCGCTTGATGCACCAGCAAAGCCTTCCTATTTTACTCTCCTGCCAAGGGCGGAGCGAGAATCTAAGCCTCGTTGCCATAGGCAGTTAAATATCAAACCCTGCCCTCCAAGGTGGGGACTTTCAGCCGAGAGAGCGAGTTTTCGATGTCGCACCCTGTCAAAATAGCGATCTTCTTTACGACGCTGGCTCTTTTCTTGCTGCCTCACAGTGGCTGGGCTCAAAGCGCGCGGGCCAAGGTTGCCTATCGCAACAGCAGCGGCACCGAGCGTAGTGAGCGCGGAGACGTCTTGAGCCACAGTTGCCGCGGTTTAGTGATGAAGCGCCGTGGTGGTCAAAAAACAATCGCCGAAGACGATTTGATTAGTGTCACCTACTCGAAACTACCGAACGGCTATGTGGCCGCGATGGAACTCTTTCAGACCGGCGGTTACTACGAGGCCATCGACGCTCTGCTCGAGATTCTGCCGGAAGTCGAAAAAAAGAAGTCTCTCAGCTGGGCGAAGCAGGAAATTTACTTCCACGCTTCAGAGGCGGCCTACCGAGTGGGCGACTACGCCGCCGCGGCCGAGTACGCCAAGACCCTCAGCTCAAAGATCGCCGATACGCGCTACCGGCCGCAACTTGAATTGCGCAGCGCGGGCGATTTACTCGCCGCGGGAAAATACAAAGAGGCTTTGGCCGCCTACGGGAAGACGAGTTCGGGGGGACCGAAAAAGTACTCCGCGAGTTTCGTGCTCGCGGGTGCCGTCGGCAAAGTTCGGACCCACCTCCATGCGGGCAATCTCGAATCGGCGATGTCGGCCGTGAAAGCAGCGGAAGCCCTCGTGAAGAAGCCCGAGGGCAAAGACCTCGTCGCGGCCTGGAAAGCCCGTACGCTCGTTGCACAAAAGAAGTTTGCGGACGCAGCGAACCAGCTCAGCGCTTTGCTTCTCAAAGCCAGCGCCAACAAGCGTTATCAAAGACAACCGGCGCTCTTGGCCGTGGCGGCGAACGGACTCGGTGATATTGCTTTCCAAAAGCAAGACTTCGAGAAGGCCGCCCTGGAGTACTCTAAGACCTTCGCTCTTTTCGGCGACCTGGCCGACCTTCGTCACGATGTCGGCTGGGCGACCTGGCAGTTCTCCCTGTGTTGCAAGCGAATCGCCACCTCGACGAAGGAAGACGATAAGCGAAAAGTCTACACGGGCCGCCATCGCAGGATGCGCGAACGCGCCGCGGAAGATTTTCAAATGACGCGAGGGGGTCAACTCGCTCGTAAGGAACTCGGTATGAACTAAGGGCTCGGTCAAGAATAAGTTCGCAGAGTTCGCACTCAGATTTGCGTCAGATTTGGTTCGGGCGATTGAGCACGGACCGAAGATGGCGTGAAGCTGAGCGGCGAGAATGTGAAGTTATTTTTGATTGAGCCCTAAGAGCGCGCGCCCTGATTCCTCGCTCGAGATTGGCTCGGCGAGGTGCTGCGATTTTGTTCGCATGGGCGCGTCAACGGCGAAGTCTCAGGGGTACTCCCGATTGATTCTGAGAGCACGAGGCACCGGTGGCACCTGCTAAGAAGAAACGTCTGATCTTTGCTGGCCTCCTTGGCCTTCTCATCGCCCTCGTCGCCATTTGGGTTTTCCGCCATGTCTACGACCCCTTCGCGGATGACGTCGAGGACTTGGCGCTCTTGCTGCCCCAAGACATCGACTTTTTCGTAGAGATCGACGACTTCCCCAGCTTCGTGCGCGGCCTCGAAAACCGCGAGTTCTTCTCGCGGCTTGACCGCAACCGTGACATCCAGGCCTTCCTTTCGAGCCCGCGGGTCGAGGAGACGGAGTTCATCCCCTTGCTGCGGAATGCCTTGCGAGAGGTCAATCGCGCTCAGTCCAATCCCGACATCCCACTGGGCTTGGAGGTGCTGGGAGACCTGTCGGGGACTCAAGTTGTCGTCGGCGGCTACTTGCCCAAGAACGACGGCGAAGACATCAAGATGATGGTTTGCTTCAAGCCGGAGTCGGTGAAGGCGATCGTCGCGATCAACGCGGTCCTCGACGAGACGATCTTCAAGTTTTTTGTCGAAGACCGCTTGCCGGATGTTGAGGTCGTTCACCGTAATTGGGGGGCTGAGCTAACCATCGTCCAAGACGGCAAGCGGCAAGTTTGGGCCTTAGCCAGAATTGAGAATGCGGTCATCATTGGCAATGAGCTGGATTTAGTGAAACGCAGTGTCAATCGCGTACGCCGCGATGGGATCTTACAGGTTCGACCGCGACGGCTCGAGGGTCGGTGGGTGTTTGAAGGTGCTAGCGGGGCCACCATCCGAGCCGCGATGTCGCAGGGGACCGCGGGCGAGAAAGTGAGCATCATCGACCGTTTCTTGGCTCCTCTGTGGGGCCAAGATTCAGCCAGTGCTTTCGAGAGCATCTTTCCGAGCTTCGAGGGGGATGACTTACGCCTGGGCTTGGAAATCGACGAGGTCTTCACCGCGAAGTTGGCGATTGAGTCCGTTGCTCGCCATCGCCCGAGCCCTTTTGAAGAGATGACGAGCCTGAATGTCGAACGGGTCGAGTCCCAGTTTGAAGATGTCCTCGAAAAACTTCCTCACTATGTATTTGGCTACGGCTACATCTCTAGCCGGCCGGGTACGCTGGTATCTCACCTGTTCAACCAACCGGGTTTGGTCGACGCTGACAAGCGGGCGCTTTGGTTCGAAGAACTGGCCAAGAACATGCCGAGGTTTGCCGACGCCCCCATGGGCGGTGACGGGGTGCCCGATCTCGTGCCCCGGTTGCAGCGCGAGTTTGATACGGCCTTTGGCCGCGGTGTCGGATTTGCGTTGTTCAAAAAAGAGCGCGATGACGGAGGCGAGAACAAGGAGCCGGGACTGGCGCTCGTTCTGGATGTCAACGACCGAACTTTCATCGAAGAGTTGATCCAAGCCCTAGGCGCCATCGCTGGCGAAGATCGCCGCGCGCTTGAACGCGAAGAGATCGACGGCGACGTCTTTTGGCGGGTCGCGAACACCTCATTTTTGGACGACGCTGAGAACAACCGACCTGGTTTCGCGCTGATTGGCGATCACTTTGTCATCACCAACTGGTACCGACTTCTCGAGGACTACCGTGCCGTGAGTCGCCGCGAACTCGCCAGTTTTGGGGCCGTGAACGCCATTCGCGACGGGATCGATCGGTCCGAAGACTGGACCCGCGGGTTCTTTTTCCTCGACTCGGCTCGGCTCTACGCCTATATGGATGACGCGAAGCCGGGTTGGATTAAAGAGCGCATGGTAGTCAGCGACGAGGATACCTTTGCCGCGGCCCGCAAGTTTGAACTCGAAGCGGAGCGTCGCCGCTTGCCCGCGGAGGGCCGCGATCTTTGGATTGACCAGCAGGTGGAAGTCTGGTTGAGAAACGAAAGGCAAAGTCGTAATGAGCAGGCGATAGCCCACGAGATTGATCAGTATCTGGACTACTTCCGAGCTGCTTTTGAATCCGTATTCATCTCCGTCGGCCAAGTCGACGACGAGGTGAGGATTGGCCTCAGACTCTTGGCTTCCCAGCTTTAGGCCGGGCTTTTTGGTCTGGAAGTCCGGGGCGCGCGCCCTATAATCCCCCAGCTACTGAGCCGCGGTGGCGGAATTGGCAGACGCGCTAGGTTGAGGGCCTAGTTCCGGTAAAACGGAGTGTGGGTTCGGATCCCACTCGCGGCACTCTTTGAAAGACCAACGCAAGCTGGTCTTTTTTGAAGACCAACGCAAGCTGGTCTTTTTTGAAGACCAACGCAAGTTGGTCTTTTTTTATCGCACACTCAAAGTGATCCTTCTTGAACACCTGACCTGAGCCAGTCTTTTCCCTGCCGCAGGGCGCGAGCCAACGCTCATCGCGCGCACCATCCCCCCTCCAATACCATCGGACACGAAGAAGGCCCCCGGCGGCGATAGCCACCGGGAGCCCCCCAGCTAATGCTTTGCGTTTAGGTCTAGGGCCTAAGGCCAGACGTAGCGCTTGACCGAGCTTTGCGATTCCAAAGTTCCTGCGAAGACGACGGCGAGCACGTAGTCAAAAGTGGTCCCCGAGGGGACGGCGGCCGACGATACGAAGGTCGAGTAGTCGCCCATGGGGTCCGTCCCGGTGTGGAGACCGGCGGTGCCGAAGGGCAAAGACAGGATGTCGAAGATCAAGGGATCAAGGTAAAGGCCCAGAAGCGGACCACCACCGATGGGGCCACCGAGGTTGCCGCTGATCAAGTTGTAGAATTCGCGCGAAGGTTGAACCGTGTGGACGGCAATCATCTGCGATGCGCCTTGGTCACTAAAGGTGACGCTGTCGGCTTCAAAGCCGGTGCCCGCGGCGAAGTCGAAGTTGTCGAAGTAGCCGCGCGAGCCTTGCGTGCCGGTGTTCAAGTTGCCGATATGTAAAGTCACCGTGAAAATCGTCGACGTCGTTGCGGTCGGGAAGAGAGCTCCGAGATCGGCGCTGATGTTAGATATCGGGCTTGTGGAGCTGCCTGCGGCGGATGAAGGCGTGCCGCCGGGCGTGTCGCTCGCATCGAGGTGCATGATGTTGTAGACGATGGCGCCGTCACTGACGCTCGCTTCCATGAAGTCACCGTTCGTGGCATCCAAGCTCACGAACTGGCAATCGAAGGTCAAGAGCGTGTTCGACTCGTTGGGAGTCGAAAAAGTCTGTGAGAGCTGCGCGGTCCCCGTTGCATCGCTGCCGGCGCCGCCTTCATTCGAATGTGGGGTTCCAGGCCCGGTGCTTGCCCCAAAGAACGACAGGAAGAACGAGCCGGCGGTCGGCATGTCCGCGTCGGTAAAAACAGTCGCTCCCGGCGAGCCTCCGCCCGCAGGCGTCCAGTCGTTTGGAACTCCAAAATTACTCTCGAAGCCAGGATTGGCAAGTTGCGCCGATGCGCTCAGACCGCAGGTCGCGATCAGAGCGATGGCGAGGATGATTCGTGTCGCGTTCATGCTCACTCCGTCAAAGGAAAGGCCCAGGATGGGGCCGTCACGAAAACTAATGTCTTGGGCTTTGGCTGCAGGCCCGAATAACAACCAGCCGGGCTCAGCCATGGCCTCGACTCTTGCGAGGCATCGTGGGGGTGAAATCAGGGCTAGTGATAGACCAGCCGTTCCGGCATTGAAACCGAATGTGCTCCCGGGGCCCAGCCTTTTCTAGAAACCAGTCGATATCCAGGGGCATGAACACCCAGCTTTCTTCAAGTTTCAGTGGGTATTTGCCGAAGATAGAGAGTCTCTAGATCTCTGCGGGGGCCGCATTGGACCCGGAGCGGGCAAGACCCGTGAAAAACACGGTCTCAGCCGCTTGGGCTAAATAACGTTGCGGCAAAGACTTCCTGCGAAACAGCTCAAAGCTGCGAAAAGGACTCGGAAAAAGCCTCAAGGCTTTGGCCGATAGTCCTAAAAGAGAAATGGAAGAAAAGCTAGTGAATGAGGCCCCCCGGGGCCCCGAGGCAGAAAGGAGTATCCGATGGACATTCATGGGATCGGACCCAAGGCCGGATCGTCGGCTGCAAATAGTCACAAAACCACCAAAACTCAGGGTGGGACTAAGGGCGAGGCTCACGCCGAGCTGTCCAGTGCCACCGACTTCTTTGAGAACTCTGGGAAGCTGGGCCGTGTTCGGGCTCTCATCAACGACTTGGTGCAGGTTCCCGACTTTGACCTCGAGGCGGTAGCGCGAGGCAAGGAGCTCCTTGAGTCAGGAGCACTTGATTCGGCCGAAGCCTTCGAAGGTGCGGCCGAGGGATTTCTAAGTGGCGACGCTTACTAGTTAGCTTCGCTGGGCTAGGCGCCCAGATATCCAGACAACAAAGACCCGGCCCGAGGGAGTTACCTTCGGGCCGGGTCTTGTTGGTTGAGACGAAACGTCTTTTCTTAAGCGGTCTCAGCTGAGACGGAGGCTGTGGCCAGAGTTGGGCGAGCTTGCACCACGGACTTGTAGCCGACGTAACCAAAGCCCCAAAAGAACAAGAACAAAAACGGTACGGCCATCCAGAGGCCTTGCCAGACGGCGTAAAGCAAGACCATAAAGAAGTAAGCGGCGAAGAAGAGTTCAAGCATGGGCATCATGCTGCGGCGCGCCTTGTATTTCTTGGCTTTCCAGGCGTCCTTATCGTGTTCGCCCGCGAGATACTTCGGCGTGCGAACGAAAGGACTTTCGTGCCCAAACAAAGCCTCGAACACGGCTTTTGATTGACTTAGGCAAAGCCCGATGCCAATCGCCATCAACAGCGGCATGTAGTGAAGCCGTTGGTACCAGCGCGAATTGATCTGACGTTCGGAATAGGTGTAGAACGACAAGATGCTGACGGTCGCGCCGACGAAGAGACTGACGTCGAAGAAAATGGCCCACCACCCGGTCAGCATCTGACTCCGGTAGTAAAGAGCTGGCATCATCAAGATGCTCAGCAAGACCATTAAGGGGTAGGTCAGGTTGTTGCACAAATGGAAGGTCGCTTCGATCTTCACTTTCAGTGGTTGCGAACTCTTCCAAACCGGGCCTAGGAGCTTGAGCATCGCTTGAATGAAGCCTTTCGCCCAACGATGCTGCTGGCTTTTGAAGCCGTTCATGTCGACCGGCAACTCCGCCGGAACTGCTTGGTCAACGAGGTAGACCCCCTTCCAACCCTTTAGCTGGCAGCGGTAGGAGAGGTCGCAATCTTCAACGAGGGTGTCGTGTTCCCAGCCTCCGGCATCGGCGATCGTGGCCTTGCGCCACGTGCCCGCCGTTCCCGAGAAGGTGAAGAAGCGACCCGAGCGATGGCGTGCCGTGTGCTCAAGAACGAAATGCCCGTTTAAGAACAGGGCCTGGAGTTTCGTGAGAAGGGAGTGGTTCTCGTTGAGGTGAGCCCAGCGAGCTTGCACAAACCCGACCTTGGGGTCACTGAAGTGGTGGACCTGGCGTCGGATGAAATCTTTGGTCGGAACAAAGTCGGCGTCGAACATGACGATAAACTCGCCACGGCAGATCTTCAGACCTTCGTCTAGGGCACCAGCCTTGTAGCCGTTGCGATTGCTGCGGTGGATGTGGCTGATGTCGAAGCCTTTGTCCGCCCACTTGGCGACATGAGCTCGGCAAATCTCGACGGTTTCATCGGTCGAATCGTCGAGCACCTGAATCTCAAGTTTGTCGCGCGGGTAGTCGATGGAACACACCGCATCGAGCAGGCGCCGAACGACATACATCTCGTTGAAGACGGCCAACTGAACCGTCACGACCGGAAGGTCGGCTTCGGCGAAAGGCGCCAGGGCTTGCGGGGCGTTCTTTTTGTAGCGCGCGTAAGTGGCCATGATCGTGTAGCGGTGAACGCCAAAAAGCCACAGCACAAACAAGACGACCGCGTAGAGACCAAGCACGAAAATCTTGAGCCATCCGGCGTCATCGGGGGCCATCACAGCACCCTGAATTATTCCGTCATTGAAAACGGCAAAACCGGTCCCAAACATCGCATTGCCTCACTCTGTCACGAGTCACCTAAGACTCAATTGGCGTCGCGGCCACCCCGCATTCGAAATGACGCCCGATGATTTTGACGCGGCTGGAATAGTGAGTCCGGGATGACCCGCACTTGGCGCCTGCCAAGGGACTTCATCCGCGGGCCGGGGATTCAATTCGCGTACAAGATCTACGGGGAGTATAGCCCTGGCCGAATGGCCATCAAGCGTACCCAGGGGCGGGACAGCCACTGTTTTCGATCTTATGGATCGGAGCTGGGAGGAGCCGGGCGGCGCTTCAGGGCCCGATCGAGCGTTGCGATGGTGCGATCGGCCACAAACTGGCGAAAGAGCCGAGGAGAAATGAGGACCTTTTCATGCTCAATGAGCGAGCGATTTGGGTCTTGGTAATGAACATCATAATAATTATGAGCATCTGCCGCGACCCGCTGGTCGTTGGCATCGAGCCGAAAATCGCTGGCCCAGGCCACGCGACCCGTTCGACAGTCCAAAAGGAACAAGCGAACACCGAGTCGGATGGAGGGGTAGGTGCGAGACTCGGTGATCGACCCCGCCAGAACGCCGTCCACTCCGAATCGTCGGTTCAGGGCACGGAGGTCCTCCGTGCTGTAGGTCCCGCGGTTGCGAGCGCTGCTCAGATTGATGTCGTCGAGATCCCGCTCAGAAATGGGAAGAGCTTCGAAAAGACCACGTTGAGTGATGGCGCCTCGAAGCTCTTCTCGAAAGCTCGCGGCCGTCTTGTCGTCGAATCCTTCGATCTCGAAGGGGATCAAAGCGACCCGCTCGAAGCGTTGCGGTGCTCGATCGGGCCTTTCGTAGGGGATGATGTCTTGGATTCCTGGGGTGCGATCGAGAATGATGCAACCGCCAAGGCCCAGACTGATCGCCAAGGTGAAGATGGGAAACAGCGTTCTCATTGACCGTCGTTCGTGCTTCCGATGCCACCGATTTGTTCGCGCACTGCGGCCTGTTCTTGGCGAACGGCCTCCAGACGAGCGAGTAGCAACTGGCGTTGCAGTTCACGCTCACGTTCTTGCGATGCCTTGAGCAGGTTCTGAAGGCGATCAATGTCGTCCTCGAGGCCGGCCTCTTGCGACAAGTTCATGCTTGATTTTTTCTCGTGGCGTTGGAGCTTCGCGGAAACCGTCTCGAGTTCGCCGCGCAAGCTCTCGCGGTCGGAACGCAGTTGCTCGATCATGGCGAGCTGGTTGTCTTCGATGTCGCGTTCGTCAAGAGTGGGTGCAGACTTGATCGTCGGCGCGCCCCGCGGCTCCGTGTCCGAGTCGCCGGCCGGCGGCATGGAGATCTTCAAGAGCGCCTCGTTGCCGCTACCGGTACTGGCGCAAGACCCGGCGAGCGACAGGCCAATGGAAAGCAGAAGGGTCAAGATGAACAATCGCTGTAGTTGGGTCTTCACGGTGTAGTCTCCTCGGAATACTCGCACTCGATGATGATCGTCTTGCCGCAAGAGCAAGCGACTTCAATGGCTTTGATTTCGTCGCCTTCGCGGTGCAAGACAATGCTGGGTTCTGGCCCCTGGGGACGGCTTGCCGTCTCGGAAGCAGCAATGCCGACGGACAGCCCCAAAGTGGGCGCTCCTACCTGAATACGGCCTTTCTTAATGATGCGCCGCGTGGGGACGGTCATTCAGATCTCCTGTTTGTTTTCGTAACTGAGCGCCTGGTTGAGGCGAAAAACCGCGCGGCTATGCAGCTGAGAAACGCGCGACTCCGTGACGCCCAAGATGGCACCAATTTCCTTCAACAGCATGCCCTCTTTGTAGTAAAGCACGATCATGTGCCGCTCGTTTTTGGGCAGGGCCGCGATGGCTACCTGAAGCTGCGCTTTGAGTTCGTTGCGCTCTGAAAGATCGGCTGGCGTCGGGGTGTTCATGCACGACAAGCAGGCGGCGAGACTAGAATTCTCCTGCCCTTCGCTGTTACTCTCGCCTTGGTCGAGAGAGAGAATGGCCGCGCCGTGCATGTTCACTAAGACACTCTCGACCTGTTCGATCGAAAGCCCCATGGCGTCGGCGATTTCTTCGGGAGTGGCGCAGCGGCCAAGCTCTTCTTCCAACTCGTCGGCTGCCTGCTTTACTTGCTTGATCCGATCGCGGCGCGAGCGAGGCAAGACGTCGTGGCGTCTTAGCTCATCCAAAATGGCGCCGCGGATGTTGACATAGGCGTGGGTCTTGAACTGCGCACCCTTGTTGGGATTGAATGACTTCGCCGCGTTCATCAAGCCGAGGACACCAACTTCAAAAAGATCGTCTTGATCCATGAAGGCCGGCAGCGACAGCGGCAAACGCCCAATCACATGGCGAACGAGCGGCAAGTACTCTTCGACGAGAGTGTTGCGCTCTTTGTCCGTAATGGAACCGCGGGCGTAGGCGTCTTCGGCGTAACTCATGCTGCCTCAGAACCCGTGGCAGCCGGCAGCTCAGAATTTCTCGACACCTTGAGGCCAGATGATGGTGAGCGTCCGAGTTCTCTTCCGAGCGTGTGCATCAAGACACGGGTTAGCAGCGACAAGCCCACGAACATGATCACTCCCACCACCACCGCGCGGCCCATGGCGGTGGACAATGCCACCCCTTGCCACAGGGCAGCAGCGTAGGCCAAGCCCGCAGTCGGGAGGGCGACCGTGGCGCCCACGAGCTTGCCAAGCAAGGCGGGGGCGCTGAGTTTTCGGGGCGGATTCTTCGCCATAGTCCTCGGATCCAGGTCTCCTTACGAAACCTTTATCGGCATTTTCATGCATCCACCCTGAGGCCCCGCCTGCATGAATTCTCAGAGCCAGATTCGATTCGAGAGCCCCTTCTGACCTCGCGCAACCTGCCTTAACAGTATATTGACAAATGATTTAAACTGATCTGCCTGGATTTCTTCAGCGAAAACGCAAAGCCGACCGAAAGGTGGGTGCTCGGAGACGGCGACCCAACCAGGCGCGCGCCGAGCTCGAAAGCCTCTTTTTCTACGCAAAGGAGACGAGCGATGAACTTCCTCGCCACCATCCCCTCTCGCCCCGCATTGACGCGGTCTTGGTCCCTCTTCATGACGATGACCCTGGTCGCCGCCGCCCTGCTTTTTGGCAGTGCCGCCTCCCTCATCGGGCAAACCGCCTACGTCGGCCTCTACGACAAAGGCAAAGGCCCAGCCTTTTTGGCTGAGCTCAGCAGCTTCAAGTCCTTCGTCAAGCACGACGCCACGATGGCCCAAAAGGGCCTCCGCCTGATCGACTTCAAAGCAACAGGCAGCGGAGCGGACCGGCGTTACCTCGGCAGCTACGTCGCCGGCGGCGGCAAGCGTTTTTTGTCTCGCCTGGAGTCCTTCGGGGCTTTCTCTAAACACTTCTCGAAGAAATTCAAAGATGGCCTTCGTCTGATCGACTTCGAGACCTTCAACTCCGCGGGAAAGCGCCACTACGTAGGCGTCTACCGTCAAGGCAAGGGCGGAGCCTTCCTCTCTCATTTCACCAAGTACAAGGCCTTTAGCAAACACCTCGCCACCGCCTACGGCCAAGGTTTGCGTCTGATCGACTTCGAGTGCTTTGTCGAAGGCGGCAAGCGCCACTACGTAGGCGTCTATCGTCAGGGCAAGGGTGGCAACATTTTGGCGATGAAGGACAGTTGGAAGGGATTCCGCAGCAATCACAAAAAGCTCCTCGCCAAAAACCTCCGCCTCGTCGATTTTGACTACTACCGTGATTCTAAGAAACGCCACTACGTCGGCGTGTATCGCGCCGGCAAAGGCCCGTCCTTGGCACTTCGCCATTCGGGTTTCGAAGCCTTCAAGGCGAGCTACAGCAAACGATACAAAAAGGGCTTTCGCTTGCGCGACATTGAAGTCGTCCCCGCTCCGCCCTGGTCGAAGAAAAAGGCCGTAAGTGCCGCGATGGCGAAGTATCGTGCCGCCAACAAAGTCACCGGGATGAGCACCGCGATTCTAAAAGACGGTGAACTCGTGTACTGCGAGGGTAGTGGTTGGGAAGACCGCAAGAACAAAAAGAAGGCGGGCGCCAACACCATCTACCGCTTGGCTTCGGTCTCCAAGCCCATCACTTCGACGATTGCCATGCGCCTCGTGGATCAGGGAAAACTCGACATCACCCGCGATGCGCGGGCCTACGCCAAGGGCCTCCCCAAGAAAAAATGGTCGTTCACCGTACGTGACCTCATGTGCCACCTCTCCGGAATCCGCCACTACGCGGGCAGCAACGACCCGATCCGAAACGTGAAGAAAGAGTATGCAACCTGCACGGAGGCGATGAACTTGTTCAAAAACGACCCCCTAAAGTTCAAGCCGCGCACCAAGGTAGCTAAGTCCTACAGCACCCCGGCCATCACCGTTCTCGGCGCTTGTATCGAAACCGCCGCTAAGCGTTCTTTCAAGTCTCACTTCGAAGCGCTCATCACCAAGAAGTTCGGCTGCAAGACTTTCCGCGCCTACAACGCCAAATCAAAACTGCCGCACGTCTCCAAACTCTACGCCAAGCAATCGACCCAAGAATCCAAACCCGATCGCATCAGCTGGAAACTCCCCGGTGGCGGCATGATGAGTTCAGCTCCCGACCTCGCCCGTTTCACCGGCTACATCCTCGCGGGCCGCATCGTCTCTAAAAAGAACATGAAGAAAATGTGGACTCGCCAAATCCGCGACGACGGCAGCGTCTCCGGTTTCGGTTTGGGCTGGGGCGTCTCTTCGGTCAATGGTCGCAAAGTCGTGCAACACAGCGGTAGCCAAAACGGCGCCGCAACCTTCCTGCGCGCCTACCCCGACCACGGCTACGTAGTCGTCGTCCTTTCGAACTGCCGCGGCCACAAACCTGCACAGCTCGCCGCCACGATCAACGGCATCCTCTTCCCAAGTTCTTAATCTATGGCTGACGTGAACCAAGGGAGCCCCGCAGTCTCGGCTCATCCGTCGAGGCCCGTGGGGCTTCTTCTTTTGGCAAGCGTTCCCAAAAACCAACACCGGTGTCTTCTTGAACTTCCCGCACTAGCCATAGGTCACTGAGTTCTTTGGCGTTCAGCATCCAAGCCGACCAGGCGCTGAAGAAAGCCGAAGGTAACTGGACATCTGACTACGCGTGCCGCATGATGAAAATGAAATGGGCGTAGTAACTAGAGATCCCCAGCAAGTTCGCAGCTTTGGGCTGCCCTTGCGGACCAAAGGAGCAGAGTCCTCATGAGTACGTGTTTTGTCGTGATGGGCTTCGGCATCAAGACGGACTATCGCACCCAGCGGACGCTCGATTTGGACAAGACCTACAAGATCATCAAGTCAGCGGTTGAAAAAGCAGGCATCGAGTGCGTCAGGGCTGATGACATCGTGCATTCCGGTATTATCGACAAGCCGATGTACGAGATGCTGCTTAACGCCGACATCGTGATTGCAGACCTTTCGACTTCAAACGAGAACGCAATCTACGAATTGGGCGTGCGTCACGGGCTCCGACCGTTTACGACGATTGTCATCGCTGAAGACAAATTTAAGTTTCCCTTCGACCTCAGCCACGTCATGATTCGACCTTACCAACATCTTGGGACCGGTATTGACTTCGAAGAAGCAGAGCGACTACGAAACGAGCTGATCAAGGCGATAGCTGAGTTGTTGGAAAAAAACGTCGTCGACAGCCCCGTCTATTACTCGTTGCCTAATCTTGATCCGCCGCATGATGGCGGTGCGAATTAGAACTGGTGGAGAAGTACGACGATGTCTGAAATGCAAAGCGAACAACCAGCATCACAACCGTCCAGCTTTAGTGAACTGCTCGACGCTTTTCATGAGGCGAGAGTCATAGGCGATTTCGAAGAGGCATGCCGCCATATTGGGTTACTTCGGGCTCGCAATCCAAGCGACCCCTATCTCGTTCAGCAACATGCTTTGGTCACCTACAAAGGCAAATCTCCGAATCTGTTGGAAGCGCTCCAGGAAGCGCTCAAGATCTTGTCAGAGAAGCTTGATCCTCATGAGAGCAACGATCCCGAGACACTAGGACTCTGGGGAGCCATCCACAAACGTCTGTGGGAAGAGACCGACGATCGCAAACACTTAGACGAAGCAGAGTGGGCCTACGAGCGTGGGTTTTACCTTCGGCGGGATTACTACAACGGCATCAATTTTGCCTTTTTGTTAGACGTTCGGGCGAAGCTGCAACAAGACCCCGATGAAGCGACAGCGGACCGAATCATCGCAAAAAGGGTGCGAAGGCGTGTCTTGAAGTACGTCGATGACGCCATTACCGCCTTACCGAAAGACCGAAACGGAAAGCAGAATCCGGAAGAAGTCTATTGGCTCAATGCAACGCGGGCTGAGGCGTTGATGGGGCTTGGCGACGACGTGGAGTTTGACCGCATCAAGAAATCCTTGTTCGACAGCGCTCCCGAGGCGTGGATGGTGGAGTCAACTGAAAACCAGCTTGATTCGTTGCGCAAGCTACTATGAGCCGGCATTCGACGACCATGAAACACGGGCCAGGGTTTGTCGGCAACCACCCGTCCAGCATGAGCACAACAGCTTGCTTGTGTCAGATCGTCATGGGATTTGATTCAGATGAATGATCATGGTGGACATGTCTTCATCAGCTACTGCACGAAAAATAAGGGGGCAGCAACATCGCTGGCGAAGGCCCTCGAGGGCAGCCTGCCTTGCTGGTTCGCGGAACGAGACATCCCGGCTACGTCTGACTGGCAATCCGAAATCGTGAAGGCTATCGAGGTGTGCTCGGTGCTCGTATTGGTCTTGACAGCAGAGGCGAACCGATCCAGAGACGTCAGAAAAGAGGTCTTGCTCGCCGACCAACTTCATAAGCCAATCCTGCGTATCAACATTGGAAAATTCAAACTATCGCGTTCGTTGACGTATCAGCTTTCAGGAATTCAGTATCTAAGTTGGAGTCACTTCAAACACGTCGACTTCAATAAAATCAAACGTGTAGTTGAGCAGCGCCAGTCACAAAGACCGATCGCTGAGGCTGAAGGCCCCACCGCTGAGATTGCCCAAGATCAACCCGAGCAACAAGAGCTCTGGTTCGAAGAATCGATAGGAGTTTCGTCGGCGCATCGCCCCAATCTTCGTCCTAGGCATCGGCCTCAATCAACGAGTCGCCCCGCGGGGATTGTTTCCGAAAGACAACGAGGCAACGCAACGCGGGTGTCGGTCGTTTTTCAGCAGTTTCGAGACGTACCCGGTGATTTGCGGATCTTTGCGGCGCGGTTTTTGAAGCGAGTCGACCCGGATACATGGCAGGGTCGCAAGGATTTTGCCCTGGTCGAAAAGAAGTTCTTGTCGACTGTCGATAACGTGGCCGATGTGTTGAGGCGATTGTTGAAAGCGGAATTGCAGATCGCGACCAAACTTCGGCTGGACATCATGACTGACATCGAAGATGCTTTTCGCGCCACAAACGCTTCTCTACTTGCGATCCGTCCCGATTCTCGGGACGAGAAAGCCGACCGGCTGCTGGAGCAAAACATCTTTGATTTCGAAAAGCTGGCGCGGCGCTATCGAGCTCAGATTCGACGCATTTACCGGCTTCGCAACTACGCACTTACGAGCGCGTTGACTTTCGGATTTGCGGCCACCTTAGGCGGGCTCGCTTGGTCCGTTGCGGCCAACTGGGCATGGTCGTCTTCCGTTCTTGACATCAGTTTTTGGCCAAGGCTTGAGGACCGGGAGAAGTACACTCGCTTTGGGTTTTCAAGTAGTTGGAAAATTGTCGCTGCACTCGTTCTGGTGGCGTTTTCAATCGGCATGGCGCGTCCACAGAGATGGATTCGTCGTGTCTTGTTCGTTGTCATCGGAGCTATCGGAGCGACCTTGATCTTGCGATGGAACACTCTTGGGCCCTTCTACTTCCACATGAAGGATCCGACTGCGGTCTGGGATAGCCTAACTTCGGCCTATGGCAACATGACTAGTGCCTTCACAGATTCTGACAAACAGAATCAGATTATCCGCGCTTTTGCCTCCGTCGGAGTTGTTGCTGGGATCTTGTTTTTGATCAAAGACATCCGGAGCGCGCACCGTCCAGCTTGGTGGAAATTAGGCGTCTACTGGATTGGGGCCCTTGGGGCGATTTTCGTGACACACTTCGTCCTAGAGCAACTATTCGCGACGACGTCCAAGGGCCAAGGCCGTAACGGTTTAGCCAGCTTGAGAACCCCGATCATCTTGACGCGGGCCGCACTGACCTCGTGTCTTGTAATTGCCGTGTCGCTTGTCTTGAAGGCGCCATGGATCTCGTGGGGGTTGGACAAGCAAAGGCGCGCATTCAAGGCCCAATGTTGACCCTCATTTTCAGAGGGTCTTTAGGAACTCGATGAGGGCAGATTTTTGGTCCTCGCTCAGTTCGCTGCCGTAGCTGTGCCCTTGGTTGCCATCGCCACGGGTCTTGGTGTCGTGCAACCAGCCTTCGCGTTTGGCATCAGGCCCCTTGCATACAAAGCCGACGTCTTGCGAATCGTAAACGTCAAATCCGCGGTAAAACTTTGAGACACGATTTTCCGGAATCTTGAGGAGTTCGCGCAGATTGGGGACTGAGCCGTTGTGAAGATACGGCGCCCTCATCCAGATGCCGTCTAGGGGTGAGCTTAGGTAGCCAGTCTGCTTGATGACAGGTTCTCGGCCTTTGAATCCCATGTCATCGACAACTTCATTGAAGGTATCTGCGGCAAATTGCGACCATGCTCTTTCCCGCTCGGGATCGGTCTGAATCTCGTCCAGACTGATCACGGTGTTGGTAAGGGCTTGGCCAGGCTCGTGGCATCGCGCGCAGTGCTCAGAATAAAGAGCGCCGCCGCGAGTGGCTAGCGGCTGATTGATTTCAAAGGGGTAGGGTGGCGGGGCTAGATTGTTCATGAAATCTTCGATACGCTTTGCGTGATCAGAAAACTCTGAGTCCGGCTGTGCGCCTACGCCTAGGGCCGAGTCAATCACGACAGATCTCAAAGAAGGCGACTCGCCGCACCAATTTAAGTACTTGTTGGAGCCAGTGCGGGCCTTCATGTTCCAAACGGAATTAAAATCGCAGGCACCTGCAGAGCCATCGACGGTCATATTGGCCAAAGCGTACTTCGGCAAGTTGAAAGCATCGTCGCGACCGGGGCCCCACTCGGGATTGTCGTTCATCCAGTCGAGTTTTTTGCCCTGTTCAATGAGGGCGGCTTTGGTGCGCGGGATGATGACGAATCGGTAGAGCACTTTGTCGAGATAGGACAGCTCGGTTTCCTTTTGGATTTCTTCGAGCAAAGTGCTGGCGGTGAATCTCGGGTCGTTCGCCGCAGCTACGAGGAATCGCAGCATTTCTTGGACACGAAATGAATGGCCGGGGGCTCCGATGACGACTGTCGGAGTCTCGTCGAGCTTACTTCGGTAGGTGCCGACGTGGCACAAAGCACAGTTGTTTCCCACTCGAGGAAAACCGATGGTTCGTTTTGTGAACCCCACTGGCAGCTCTTGACCCTCTTCCCAGACAAGGCCGAAAGCCTTGTAGCCTCCAGCTCTTGGCATGTGCTCCGGGAAGATCCGAGGCAAGACGAGCCAAATCCAATAGGGAATGCCGGCGTCCGCTTCGCCACCGACCGAGCCGTACTTGAATTGTTCGTTTGCATCATCAAAAGTCTGCTCGGGTTCTTCGCGGAAGAACTTGTACCAAGCGACAAGGCCAAGGATGACCATGAGGATGCCCAGGATGAGGCTGAACTTGATCAGTCGCTTTTTGGTGCTCGTTTTCATCGTCTGACGCCTAAAAAGTCTTCATGTATTCAACGATTGCGTCTTTATCACGGCTTGAGAGTTCTGTTCCATACTCTGGGCCTTCGTGGCCTTGGTTGCCGTTGCCCTTGAGCTTTGTGTCAAACGAGAAGAACTCGCGATCACCTTCGCGCTGGACGCTAGAAACAAAACCGACGCGCTTAGAATCGAAGACGTCATAGCCCCGAAAAAAGGACTCCGGTCTTCTGGAGGCGGGTTCCATCAAGTCTCGGAGGGTCGGCACTGAACCGTTGTGCAAGTAGGGGGCCCGCAGCCAGATGCCGTCAAGCGGCTGGTTGGCATAACCAAAAGTTTTGCGGAAGTGGCGGAATCTCTCGTCGGGATAGCCAGCGTAGAGTGAATTTTGGTTCGCAGCCAAGATGGCGGTGTAGGAATCAAGACGGTGAGGATCTGTGCCAATCTCTTGGATAGGCGTCACCATTCCGACGAGTTCGCCCGAAAAATCTCGGCCAGTGTTGCCATGACAGCGGGAACAATACTGCATGTACAGCGGCTGGCCACGTTTTGCGAGCGCCTTGTCGAACGAAACGAGTGGGGATTCTTGCGGGAATCTGGGAGGTTCGGCATCCTCCAACCACGCCACGATTCGATTCATGGCATCGCGATCAAGAGTGGTGGGGAAGGCGCCAGTGCCAAAAGCGGCACTTCGATTGCGTTCTTCAGTGCGCGTGTTGTTGCCGTCCCAATGAAGTTGCATGCCCCGGCGTGGGCGCTGGAGCCAAATGGAAGTCAGGTCGCAGTTGCCGACCCATTCTCGTTCGGGAAGGTCTTTCATGGGGAAGTTCATGAGGACCTTGGGAGAATTGAAGGTGTCGACCCGACCCGGGCCAGCCTCCGGTTCTCGGTCGAGGAAAGATAGAAATCGCTGACGAAGCATCAACAGCCGGTCGCGCATCAAGCTGACACCCACGTAGCGAAGCAACAAGCGGTTGATGAAGTCCTCTTCGATGCCCTGTCGTTCCAACTCTGCCATGATGCGTTCACCGGTGAATCGCTCATCCGTCGCACAGGCAAACAGAAATCGTTCAAACTTTTCGAGGTCCAAAGCATTGGCCGGCATCCCTAGGACGACTTGGCGCGGTTGATCGGGCGCCAAACGCACTGTGCCGACGTGGCAGACCGCGCAGTTCAAAAAGACGGTTTCAATGCCGCGTACGTTGCGTTGCGAGACACCGATCGGCAGGTCCTTGCCGTTTTCGTAAAGAAAGCCAAGGGACCTCAAGCCTTCGCCCGGAAGGTACTCAGGAAACATCTTTGGCAGCAGGTGCCAAATCGCCAATGGGATTCCGGATTTGCGTTCGCCGCCCGTCGATCCGTATTTGAAATGATCTTCGGCACTTTCGTAGCCGACAGCTTGGTCGCGGTTGATTCGAACAAGCAAATACACAGTGATGACCAAGATCGCGGCCAGAGTTGCCGCCATCACTCGGCGGGCGAGCCTAGGTGGGGCTTCGTAGTTGTACCTCAAAGAAAAGTAGCCGACTCTCCATTTTCTAATGAAGACAAGACCCAAATAGAGACCGGGCGCAATTTCTCGCACCTCGTCTCGCACTGCTCGGGCAATCAACGATGTCTTGGAATAGTCGAGGATGTAGCAGGGTTTTCCGTCCAGCCGGCTTGGCCCTTCAACGACATTGGCTTTGATATCACGAAAGCCAAAAGGCGAGACTCGATTCTTGAGGGTTCCCTCAGAACGATTGACCACCTTGCCTTGCCAAATGAAAACCCGAATCAAAAAAGTCAAGAAGCGCCCATGCCAAGTCCCAGGGCACAACATGGCCGCTCCGGTTCCTTCGCCGTCCGGAGCAGCACCAAGGGCACTGTCTCGAAAGAGCGCATCAAGCTCCTCAGGACATTTGGCGGAAAGTGAACGTTGGTTCAAAGTCATGGATTGTCTCGATCTGCGTGCAGCCGGATGGAACTTCGCTATCTAGGTTGCGGCGAACTAACTTTTGCTGGCCAAGGCGAATCTCAAAAACGGTTTCTTGCCGGCTTTCTTCTGTCCCCAAAACACAACGCCGAGATAAACTCCGGGTTCGACTTCGCGAATCTCGTCGCGGATCGCTTTGGCAAAAAATGACGTTGTGGAATAGTCTATTACGATGGTCTCTTTGCCATCGAGCCAGCTCTTATCTTTGTAGACTTTGGCCACGACGAAGGTAAGGCTGAAGCACGAGACTTTGTTGATAAGGAGGCCATGATCCGGTGGGGCGAAGATGTCAAAGACCTTGCCTTGCCATCCAAAGCAGCGAGCGAAGGCGGCGATGCATCTTGCAAAGATGCTCCCCGCGACGATCGCAGTCCCCCGCGTATCACCTTTTGGAAGTTCGCCGGCTTTCGCCGATGAATAAATCTTGTCCAAGTCCTCCGGGGACATCCCCAGCCACTGTTTGATTTTTGTGTTCACCATTTGGCTCACATTCTCTTCAACAATTCGATGATGCCGCGCTTGTCTTCATCGCTCAGGTCTTCACCGAATCGGTGACCCTTGTTGATGACGAAGTCTGGGCACTTGCTGAGTTCAATGAGTTCTTGGCCGACTTTTTCTTTGAGGTACCGACGAGTCTCATCTTCGTTGAGCCTTTTGACCTTGACGTGAACCAAAGCAAGTTTGATTTTGACCAACAGACGAACGAGCTTGCGAGCCTTGCCAATATCCTTGATGCCTTTGAGTCCGAGATCGAGACTGGCGAGGAGGTTGATCGGCATTCCCTTGGGTATCGGGCCGATAACGATGTGATCCACGCCATCGATGGATTGAACGAGTTCCGATCCTAAGGCTTTCAGCACGGCGCCGACGAATCTTGGCAACTCAGCGGTGGGAACCTGAATCGCACTGGTGTGCTTGCAGCGGTAAATGGCCAGTTCTTTTGAAATCCGTTTGTCTGGCCACAAAAGCTTTTGGCAAGCGTCTTCAAAGAGTTCCATACGTCCTTTGATCGATGGATCGGGATTGGCATTGGGTTCTTTGGGTGCACCAAGCGAGTTGTTGTGCAAAAACGGAGCCGAGGTCCAGATCGCGATCAAGGAAGGCGTGCGGTAGTAGCCGACGCTCTTGCTGGCCTTAGGCTGAAAGACCTCGTCTTGTTGTGTCAGCGGGTTGTAGAAGTCGATGGACTCTACCGCGTCCAATTCCTTGTAAGTCTCTGACGAGAAGTTGTCCCAGATGCTGCCGCGGGTGGCATTGGTTCCGAGGGCCCGGCCGGCGTTGGTGCCGATGTCAGAAACGAGATGACGACGCTCATCGGAAAGAAAATTGTTGACGAGAAAGTCTGCTGAGAGGACGGACTTCTCAAACCACGCGGCTTCTTGCTCTAGATCTAATCCGGCTGGAGGCCGTTTGCTCGAGTGGCATTCTGCGCACTCTTGAGCGAAGGCCCTCTTTCCTCGCTCAAGTAAGGCCTCATCTTGGGATAGGTAAGATGATCCGGGTAGTTCGGCTCCTGCCACCGCTCTTGATTTCGCATCGGCGAGCGGCATGGATTGGAAGGAAGACAAAAATGTGGCGATGTTTTCCAGCCGCTCTTCGGTAGCGCGCCAAAAGACGGAGTTTTTCTGTGCGGTCGCAATCGAAAAAGGCTCTTGGTGTCTTACGCCGACGAGAGGCTTGTGGAGTGTAAGCCACTGTTCAGAGAACAAACCGATGTTGACGTAGACACGGATGGTTGCACCCGCGACGCCAATTGAGTCGGAACCGTCTTTCAGGATGCGTGGCACCGGACGCGGGTTTGTTTTTTCTTGGCCCACAAATGACTTCAGCTTTGTTGTGGCCGAACTCATGGATTCCATGGCCTTCGCATTGTCTTTCGCAGTCTGAAGGCGTGTGGGAACTCTAAAGATGGCGTTGATGGTGTTGGGATTGTTGATGTGATCCGTCGCCATGCGCGACGTATCTGAGGTGCCCATGGGTTGGGTGCTCATCATCTCCCACAAGAAGCTACTGGGTTGACCATCGGCGGGTGCATGCAAGTTGGAGGCGAAGACCGCACCTTCACGGAAGTACTGGTTGCCGATTGCGGATGAAAGATTGTCCCAATCCGGTTCGTTCGGATCGATTGGAGGATTGAGCGGATTGGGCGCGATGTGACACACGCCGCAGGCCATGCCAACCCGGTAGGGCCGGATGAGTTCGCGGTTCATCGAGTAATTGTCATCGGAGTAATACTTGCCGATGTTAGCTTTCCATTTGGCCTTCGCCGCTTCGTTGAAATCGGGGTTTGGGTAAAGCCTCAGGCCCAAAATTCCCGTTGAGCGTCCGTAGACGGAATCCTTGATTCCTTCCTTGGCGATCATTTGATCGATGCGACCCATCTTGTGGCCATCGGCGGGCACGTCTAACCACAATCCATACTCATCGGGTTCGCTAGGCGTCATGAATCCGGGTTCATTGATCAGCCCAAGTTTTTCGAAACGAGTGCCGCGTGCGCGCGAGTCAATCATTCGAAGCGTGTCGGACATCCCGTAGCTGTTTTTAGCCAGCCAGTCGAGAAAAGCCTGACTCCCACCAGTCCATATGTTCCAGGTATTGCGCCCCTGGATTCCATGCGCGGTCAATGGTGTTCCCAAATCCATGCCCGCGAATACATCAGCTTTGAGTTGCGGCAAGTCCGACGTCTTGAGACCTTTGCGAGTCGGCTCGTCTTTGGCCTCTGATCCACATCCAAAGAGGCCTGCAATTAGGACCAACAACGTCGCTGAGGCCGACAAGGAAGTGAGGCGTTTCATGATTTTGTCTCCGAGGGCGATGAGATGCGTGGCGCTTTTCCACAACTTGCTGAGCAACATCACTTTCTTTGACGACACGTCCTGCTTGGTGCAAGTTGCCGTACAAGAATGTTTCGCGATGACCTGCCTGATGAGTGGTCCGTAATCCACTCCAATAGTCCGCAGTTGTACGCAAAAGTCAACGCGTACTTTTTCACTAAGCAAGACGGCAACGCAATCTTAATGAAATCAACACAAAGCTAAGCGCAAGAAAGACAGAATCAGTTTCAGGCCTTGAGCGGCACCGCGAAGTGCTCGTTGCGCTCCTCTGGCGGTCTAGCGCAAGGCCGATGTCATGATCAGCTCGAAACGCGTTGAAACCGCGGTGATCTGATCCCGGTCCCTTGTTGCCGTGTAGATTCCGGCTCACTATGTTGAAGGCACAGGCTCTTAGGGAGTGAACATGTGGCGACGGTTTTTGTTTCTTATCGGACAGCTGATTCCACGGAAACTGTAGAGCGCTTGTGCGACCGACTTCGTGCCGCACTTGGAAAAGATCAGGTCTTTCGAGATCGAAATGCGATTGAGATTGGTAACGACTATCGAGTTGCGATCGACGATGCCTTGGAATCCTGCGACGTGTTACTTGCGGTCATCGGCGAGGACTGGATGGGACCAAAGCCCGACGGCAGGTCGAGAATGTCCGACGAAGACGACTACGTTCGTTTTGAAATCGAAAAGGCGCTTGCAGGTAACGCAGTTGTCATTCCCGTGCTGTTGGGCTTAACGCCCATGCCCAAGGCCATTGACATC
This sequence comes from Planctomycetota bacterium, assembly GCA_036479435.1. Taxonomy (GTDB): domain Bacteria; phylum Planctomycetota; family DRQF01; genus JAZGFI01. The sequence continues at coordinate 74,809 of JAZGFI010000235.1, forward strand.
CCACCATCTCTCGAACAACTGACCTACCGTCAGGCCACGAACTTGCGATCAGACCCTGACTTTGATTTTGACGTGGCCCGTATCTTGAGGCGAATTCCGGGCGCAAGTCCGAAGAGCTTCAAGACCAATGTTCTCCTCGTAGCAATGTTGTTGCTCGTTATTCCGAGCTGGATATTGCTCTATGCTGGGCCTTGGGGGCTTGCGACAGCAGCCTTGGCTCTCGTTCCGTTCCCGCTCCTTTTTGGGTTGATGTTCGTGTTTCGAAAACGACGAGCCGAAGCGATCCGACTTTGGATTGATCGAAAGATCTTGATTGGGAAGTGGACCACGCATGTGCTGTCCTGTTGCCTTTTTCTTGCACTTCTAACGACTGCTTTTCTGGGCACAATCAGCATCAAGAGGGATGAGAATGACACCACACATCTCAAAGTCGAGCATGATGATGACGGTGAACGTCACGCTCTTGATGTCGGCACCAACTACCATGTGTTTTGGACGACATTGTGGTCGCCGCGCGACGTCACGGTTCGCGTCGATGGGTTGCCGAGGAAAGTCGTTCGGCTGCGGCCTTACCAACGACTGACTCTAGAGATCCCCCATGCGTTCATCAAAAGAGTGCTGCTGGTTCGAAGCGGGACTTTGTTCCTGGCCGATACGGCGTTTCACAACGATGAGCATTCGTTTGTGATGCAAGTGTACAAAAACAACATCTTGTCGGCTGAGGCAGAATTCGATGGCCAGTCTGTCTACATCGGGTGTGAAAAAGCGACTGGGGTTCCGGAAGCGCTGAGAACAACTTGGCGGCAAGAACTCGTCGACGGCAACTATACCGCCAAAGAGAAGACGAACTTGATGCCGAAGTATTGGACGAAGGTCGGCAATGACCTTGAGTCCTTCGAGCTTGAGCCCAAAGATAAGATCCGAATTGATCTCATTAAGATGTCGGACTCGAGTGCCGGCGGGACGTTGTTTGGGAGAAGCAAGATGATTGAGGTTAATTCATCGAGGGACTCAAGGTTTAGTCCCCAAGTCATCACCATCGAAGTCCAAGAGGACTGAGGAGGAAAACATGAGGCAAAATAGCCCATTTTCGTCAACGCTACTTTGCATCGCCGTGCTGTTAGTAGCGTTGGGTTCATTCGCTGGCGCGCAAGCTACGAAAGAAAAGATCTCGCTTCGGTTTGCGTTTGAAGGGAAGACTGTCCGCAATGCCTACGACGGATTTCCTGACTTGGAAACAGCGGTCGGCAATGCCGTTCTTGAACAGCTAAATTCGGTCAAGGCTCTGGAACACTGGACCTTGGAGCTGGCCGACAAGACAAACCCGATTAAAAGCGGACTCGCCGTTACCCTCGTCTACACAAAGCGCGAACTCTATGTGCGGATGCGGGCGTTATCTGGATTTTTGTCGGCTGAAGACAAAGAACTCGCAGAGTGGATCGGGCGTTTGGTTGATCCAGCAGTGAATGCAGAGGAAACCACGGACGGCATTCCCAATAGCGACCAAGTTCCATTCATGGTCAAAAGCGCGATGGCCAGAATCCTCGACGAGGCGAGTGAGTCCGAATTGATGGACACTTTTTCTCAGGCTTTTCCTCTGGGCCAATTTCCCAAAGGGTTCAAACCACACACTGAAGGCAACAAGGCTGTAACGGTGATTCCGCTGGATGCAGAATCCGACAAGAATTGTTTCTTGAAGTATTCAGATTTCGAATTGAGATGCACTTCGTCGCGAGATGGCGACACGCGTCTTAGGGTACACGCGAGTGGAATGACGACGCCCTTTCCCGATTCACAAGGCAGCGTAAAAATTGTGAATGCCATCAAGGTTGAGATCCAGGGTATTGGATTCGGAAAGCCACCCACCGAAGCGGTTCAACACGCTGAGCACCACGACATCATCGTGAATTCCCAACTGCAGTTGTTCTTTCTCCATGAACTCAACGAGACAGTTCACCATTGCCATCACGGCGATGTGTCGCTCGCTGGGGGGGGGAGCTAAACATGAAGCGCATCGTCATTGCTTTGGCGCTGGTCATGGTGCTCTTGGCCTCGCTGTCGCTGACAGCTCAGCGCCGTTCCCCGCAGCTTGATCGCGACGCAGCGCGCGTGAAGAAACTGGCCAAGAAATCAAAGGCCTTGCGCAAATTGATCTTGCAAAAGGACTCAGGTCTTAGAAAAGAGATCCTCTCCAACAAGAAATTGCGCTTGGCTTTGGACAAAGACCGCAATATCCGCGAGCGACTTGCGAGAGACAAAGAATCGGCGCTCAAAGACAGTGAGTTTTTGGAAAAACTTCTGAAGCGAGATGATGTTGTCAATCATCTCTTGGCCCAAAAGGAAGTGAAGATAGCTTTTCAAGACGAGCTTAAGAACTACCAACGCGCTTTGAAGGACGCTCGAAATTCCTCGAAATCTGGCGCGCACAGAATGGCAGTTTCGCAATACGAAGCGGCCACCAACGAGGCTCGACGAATCAAGAATCCCCATGCCGAAGCGCAAGCACTGATCTATGGCGCTCGAGAACTTGAGGCCATTGGTGACAGGCACGTCCTGACGGCAGACAAGAAGCGGGCTCTTGCTTGGTACGACTCCGCGATTCGAATTGGAGACACTCAGCAACAGGCACTCGCGCGCAACAACAAAGGGGTGGCACTTCTTGAAACCAAAGACAGCGCAGGTGCGCTCACGGTGCTCAGGGAGATAGACCTCAATCAAGTTGACAAATTTCAGCGGCCCCTATTTCGTTACAATCTTGGGCGAGCCCTTGAGCGAGAAGGTGCTCCGCTTGAAGCCCGCCAAGAATACTCCAAGGTCCTGGCCGAAAAGCCGGACTTTCGCCCGGCCAGCGACAGTGTTTTTCGCTTGCTCTTGCAGTCCAAAGACAAGTCCAAAGTCAAAGACGCCGCGGCACAAGTAGATCAGCTTACGTCCGGGAAGCAGATCCGAATTTCCCGAGCCAACGCAAAGAAATGTCTTACTCAGTGGAGGGCCGATGCCGACGCGCCGTTGCTTTGCAAGTCTCTGATTCGCAATTACCGAGTTTCCGGAATACGTCCGAGGCGTTTCGCAAGAAAGGAGAAGCCGTATTTCAAGAAGCTCGCCGAAAGCTCCAAGGACATGAAGCCTTTTGCGGATGCCATGATGATGGTGTACGAAGGGAAGTTGGAAATCGCGATCAACAACCGAAAAGCCCTATCGGTGTTTCCTTATTGGGAGCGTCCTGAAATGAAGGCGGAGTGGGCTAAACTGTTAAGGGCCACCGCAGACAAGTTTGACAATCGTGGAGACAGTGAACAGGCTCTGGCTAGGTACTTACTGAGCTGGAAGCTTGACCAAGAAAGTACCGAATCTTTGGTCTACATCGCAGAGCTCTTTCGCCAGAACCCCAAATTACTCGTGAAACAACCCGCAGTTTTTGAGGCGCTCATAGATCGCGTCATGGTGGCGAAAGGCATTGCCTACTCCAACTCATACACCTCCAGTGATGAGTGGACCAACATCCGTCGCTACCATATTCTCTTGGGCACAATTTTTGAAAACCAGCGCAAATGGGGCGGACCGAAGACCATTCGAAGCGCGATTTTTCAATTTGAGCGCGCAATTTGGACACGGGCAAAGATCGAAAAAGCAAGTGGAACTCGCCTAGGCCCTGCGCCGGGTCTTCACTATCGCGCCGGAAAGGCCTGGCATCATCGAAAGGACTCGAGTCCTGACGATCGTGATAGGGCTTACAATCACTACATCAGGGCCACGCAAATTTTCATTAAGCGCGGAAATGCCTCAGAGGCGATGACCTGTCTTGATGCAGCCAGCAAAGTAAAACTTTCCAAAGATCGAAGGCTGCTGGGGGCACTGCGAAACTTGAAGACGGAAATTCGAAAAATTCGCCAGCGGCGTTAGTGGTAGACGGCTGTCTTAGGCCATTGCGAAGGTGTTACTTCAGACTATCGTAGTCATACCATTCCGTCGGGTCGAGCACGTCTTCTGGCCGCATCGACTCACCGAGAATCGCGACCATTTGGTCGTTGAGGCGATGTCCCGCTGGACCCTCCGTCGGAGATGGCCGATAGACGCGGCCGTGGTTAGCCATCCACGCCTCCCAGATCCGGTCGACGTTGCAGTGATTGAGAAAGAACACGGGATCGTTCGGGGACGTACCGGGGCTCATGTCCCCTCCGACCCAGACATGGACCCGGTTGTGCAACTGAGGACCGTTGAGCCACCCTTCGAGGCGGTTGCGGTGCGAAACGGACCCCATGCCCCATGAGGGCTGATCGTATTGTGATTCCTGGTGGGCCTGGATGACGTCATCCTCGTTGGGCAAGTCGGGCACATCGCGGCCGGCATCCCGTTCGATCGGGCGCGGGTCAATCGACCACAACACGCCTCCGCTTTGCCACAGTCGTACCCGCATCGCGCCGAGCTGCCCGCTGTTGACTTCGTTGCGCGCGTCACCGAGGTGAGTACTCGACCATAGGATAGTCTGCCATTGTTGGTTGGGGGGTTGGATCTCGCCGTCCGCTGCCCAGTCCCAATAGGGAAGAGCGAAGTTGGGGTCGGCGAGAACCCGCTGCAACTGCTGCTCCAGACGGATCAGGTACATGCGGTGCCAGGGCAGGAAGATCGGCCCGCCGTGTGCGGCATTTCCGACGCTGAGTTGGATGCTCATCGTGGCGACGTGCCACAGAACGAATAGGTCGTAGGTCGAGAGGTCCTGCTGAATCCCGCGCATCGGCAGACTCGGGATGTTGCTCCGCAGAAAGTTGAAGACATCCTGCGCCGTCACTCCGGAGTCCTCCTGGTCGAGCAAGACGCAACCCCGAAGATAGTCGTTTCGCGCCGAAGAGCTAGTCAAGATGTTGCTACGCCTGCCCGTCATGCCCGCTCCCTTCCCCATGCCCATCCGGGTCTCCGCAATCGCTCCCGAGTTCGTCATTCGGAAGAGGTCTTTCGCTGTCGATGATTTTCTTAACCATGTCCAATGCCGATGAGAAAGAGTAGTTCGGCAAGCCATGGCAGTGCACGGAACCGTCGTCAAGTACTTTCGTGTGCATCGTCAACGGCTTGCCATCGATCTCGATCTTGTATGTCGTGTGGATCACGAACTTTCGATCCCGGTAGATCGAGGCCCTCGTCGAATGAAAAGTGTCGTGGTGTTCGTGCTCTCCTTGCACCACGCCTTCTGGAACCGCTAGGTCGTCCCGGTAGATCGCGGCGGCGAAGCCGCTGGGGTCGTTCCGTTTTGTCATCGGGGGTGGTCCTTTACTTGTCGTTGATTCCTTGACCTTGTGCCTGAGGTCCCCATCGTAGCAAGGCATTGCCGTTCCCGTTCTTGCAGATTTCGCCACGGGAGTCTGTGCTGATCCAGTGAGGCTCGGAACAGACTCCCGATCGTTAATCTCGTTGCCGTGGTCGGGCACCCGAGCTTCCTGGGTAACATTGTCGTTTTCGCGTGCTATTGCCATCAATGTAGAGCGTTGCGATGCCCGTGGCTCTATCCCGCGACCTTCAATATCCTGAGAGATTGGTGATCGGTCGCAAGAGTTTGGACCCCCGAATGCGCTGAAGGGTTTGAGTCATCACTTCAATGTCATTGTCGAAAGAGCCGTGAGATGTCGCGATGGTGCTGCCATCCGTCGCCGTCTTAGTGCGCTTTCTCTTGACGACCTCCGGATCATTGCCGGCGCGCATCAGATTTTGCCAATCTTTGACTTCTTTTTGTTGCGAGTGATGAAAGTCATTGCGGTTGGGATCTTGATCTTCCCAAATGGTTTCAAGACCCAAGATGGGCATCCGGTGGACGTCTTCGAGGGCCCTAGAAACCAAGTACAACAGGGACTTGCCGTAGGGCCCGACGGAGTCGCCTAGTTCGCGCTCGTCACTGAGGATGTGGGAGTAAAGTGCTTTTTTGGACAGTGTCTTGTTGGCGAATGCTCTGCCGTATTTGTCGTTGGCGAATTCGACCGTGCAAGCAGCTGCAAAAAGCGTCGTGGAGGCTGCCTTGATCTTGGCTCTTTTCATGTTGCCCAAGAAATGCCCCAAAACGATCGAGCCTGCAGAGTGCCCGACGAGGTGAATCTCGAGATTGCGGTTCAACTCGAGTTTGACCTTTTTGTCCAGAATCCGGAGGGCGCGTGCGATCTGTCCCAGCCCGGCGTGACTTCGCGAGCTTGCTTCGGCGTTTTGTTTCATCTGTGACCAGATGGCTTTCACCAAGAGCTGTTCCGCGGCGACCTCCACCGTGCGGTCTTTGGCTTCAATCGCTTTTGCTTTTGCGGATTCGAACTGCTCTTTGGCCCAGTCCCACAGTCCTTCGGCCTTTTGACCTCCAAAGATGTCACTGATCTTGTCGCTAAGGATACCCTCGATGCTTTCGCGCGTACCTGTCTTCCAAGTGATGAAAATGGGCACGATGCCATTGGCTTCGAAATAAGGCGCCATTGCGCTGATGCGACTGACGGAGTCTTCTTCCGCGTTGAGGCCGCCATGCGCATAGATCGCGATTTTTCGACTCTTGCGTTCCTTGAGTCGTTCAAAGGCCAGGTTTACACAGACTTCTTCGACCGCAGCGCGCGCGTTGGGAAGGTCGATAAATCTATTTTCCGGGACGCCGTCGTTGCCAAGGACGACCGTCCGTAGGTACGACTCCGTCTCTGAGAGCTTTGGCAAGGCCTTGCTGCGCGAGGTGCTATTGACCGTGCTGGACGCAGCAAATTGTAGCGTCTTGGCCGCCTTAGAGGAACTCTTGGTGATCGTTCGCGAAGCGGCTTCAAGTCGCATCGGCGCTCCGAGGACCGCAACCCAAGCGTCCATGCCATTCATGACCCAGTCCGCGTAACTCAAGATCGCAAAGCCCTTGTATCCCCATCTTGAGCCCCAAGAGTTTTGCACGATAAAACCAAGTTCATTGTATCCGACCAAAGCGAAGGCATGCCCGCCTTCGGCTTTGCTCATCTTCATTACGGACAGGGTCTTGCTGCCGGGCTTAGTCCAGCCGTTGTGAACTTCGGCGGAGACATAGATGGCACCGACTTCTTGAATCGCTGCCTGCATATCGAGAATGGACTCGTGATTGACGCGGTAGTAGGCACCAAGGGGGCGCGAGGCGGCGTCTTGACTCCAACCTTCTTGCGGACCCCTTGTCTTGGAGGTCTTGTTGTCTTTCCATGGCTTGTCCCAAAGTCCACGGCAACATACGCCATGTTTGTGCCAGCCTTTCATCGCTCCGCGGCAGCTCGACCCCTCGTAACTTTCGCCGGGCCACTCGTCGTAAGTTTTGGCCAGGTGATAGAGCATATCCGGACTGACTTGCTCGTGCTCCAGATGCTGGAGTTCTTCGATGGTGCAACCGTCAATGCATCGTTTCCACAGCAGGTAGTTGATGACGGCACTCAGTCCGTATCCAGTGCAAGAGCCTTGCTTGCCCTGGTTTAAGATCAAGCCCTTGCCGACGTAATCGTCAATGTTTTGGTGGACGAATTCGCGGGCGGGGATTTCCTTTTCGAGTGACACCAACGGCGGTTGGTAGGTGCGATCACGAAGATCAACGCGGTCCGGGCGGGCGTCGTAAAGGCGATTTCCGCTTTTGATACTTGGCATGTCATTCCTCTTTCTTGGTTTGTGGCCTCACCTACAGGCGATCGTTTGGCCCGAAGTCCTGGCTCAATCGGAGCATCTCACAGAATCTCTTAACCCGGCACGACAAGTTGGTAGATGCGACAGTCGTCCCCGCAAACGACACCGAGTTGAGCGTTCCGTTGGACACGCCCTCTAGAGTCTTTGCATTTTTCAATCCATGCGCCGCAATCCATGATCACCACGGGATGATCGGGTTTCGTTATTCGGTCGACTGAAATTTGTGCGCGGTGTGTGTGGCCAATCACGACCAGACGGACCTTAGGCCAAGCCTCGTGAAGGTCTTCACGTTGTGCGCAAGTATGCACCAACTCGACGGCTCGGTGGAGCAAAGGATGCTCGTCACCTTCGCCTCGTAGCGAGACATTGTGGATTTTGGGTGGCGAGGAATTGGGTGTGTTGACCTGTCGCAGCGAACCGACTTTGGCGGCGCCGTCGATGCGAATGCGGTTCACGAGTGTTGCCGCGTCGGGCTGGTGATCGGCGATCAGGGTTTGCAGCTCGCCGATGTCATAGCTGCCTTCTTTGGGGATCTTGCCGGCAATTTGAACAAAAAATGCTTGGAGCCAGTCGGGAAGGGCCGTTTCCAACGGGTCGAACCAGTCGCCGTGCATCGCGAGCCCAAAGGGCGATTCGCCGCCGAGAAATAGTCGACGAAAGAAACTGGGATCGGCCGCCATGGCGGCGTCGTGATTCCCCGTCAGGACTTTGGCGCGCAGCCCGTCAGGGTGCCGGTAGAGATAAGCCAACAATGTGGAGTGGTCGTCCATGATGGACGTGGGGTCATCCCTACCCTCTCGCCAAAAGTCGTAAAGGTCTCCAAGTTGGATGCACTGCAGTGAATGTTCTTCTGCCTCCAAATCCTCGCGCGCCCTTAAGAGTCGATTCATCATGACGACGAAGGCATGTCGGTGATTAAAGCTATAGGAATAGCGAAGGCTTGCCTCATCCGACACCAAATGCAGATCTGGAACAAAGACCTGGACCTCATTGTTGTCGGCGTTGCCGAGGATTGGATCGCAAAAACGAGCCACGAGTCGCAACTCGACAAAAAATGGCTCAAGCAAGTGTGCGAGGATCGTGTGGTGACACTGGTGTGCGGTCAGCATGGCGATTCCCGATTAGTCCAATTCAGATTGGTACCGAGGAAATAAGATCAGCTTGTTGAAAGCTGTTCGGCCGAAGGGAGAACTAAGCCCCGGCCCTTCAACCGGCGGTAACTGGGGGCTTTTGGCCCAAAAGCTCCACCACATCTGGCGGTACTGAAAGGCGACCGCGTTGAGTAGGGGATCACGAACCTTGTCACGCGAATCCACGACAGGTTGACGGCCCGCGCTGCGTGCGATTTGTGGAATACCGATTGCTTCTGCGACGAATTTCGCTTTGGCCAATTCGCCTTTGTTGGCAAGTAGTTGCAACAAGCTGAAAAGCTCGGCGTCCATTTCAATTTTGACGGCGTCGACCTCTCTGAGGCGATCCGCATGGATGCTGACGAAGTCGAGAAGCTTTTTGAAAGCGGGGAATTCTGAGGGCGAGGCGAGGTACTCTTCCAAAGTCGCGTCGGCGTATCTTTGAGCAAGCGGAAGTTTAGCTTCCGTGCGGGTGGGAACCTTGGATGCTGTTCCTTGCGGGGGCACGGGAAGCGGCCACTTGGAGGCGCTAGCACACCCCCAGCACACACTGACTATGATGGCTATCGCTGTGAACCTCGTCATCATTGTTCCTCTCCGAATTGTCGGCTTGTTTTTGCGACGCCTTGCGCTTTAGACTACACCAAGATTTCTTTGAGGGATAGATCGGTCGTAGGGGATTCAGTCAACATGTCTTGGGCTTGCTCTTTACCTTTAGCTTGGCGCATCGTTTTTGCGGTGGTGTTGCTGAGTGCCTGCAGCACCGTCATTCAGGTCAAGGGACCGATCGACCCTTTGCCGACACCAAGTGGAGCAGCGCGCGCAGGTGCCGCCAGTACCGACATCACCTGCTCACCTGGCCCACCTTCCTTTGGGTACTCAGAAAGTGCTCGGTTCGACACCTACCGTGGCCATCGCACGCGGCTTTGGTCACACGCGATGGTTCTTTCAGACAAGAAAGGGCAAAGGCTTGCGCTGGTTACGGTGGATCTTGGAAACGTAAGTGCGCTGATGCATCGCTTGGTTGCCGATCTTGTGCACGCCGAGACTGGATTGACGGCTGATCGCATCTTGATTTCAGCCACGCACACTCACAGCGGCCCCGCCGGATTTAGCGGCAACAGATTCTACAACGTCTTTGGCTCAAAGGGCCTGTTCACGGGTTTTGATTCCCGGCTGACCTCGTTTCTTTGCAGCCGAATCGCCGAGTCCATTATCAAGGCAGATCAAGACCGCGAAAAGAGCGTCGACCCCATTCGGGTCGCTTTCGGAGAGCGCGAAATCCCGTGTCTGACGCGTAACCGAAGTCGCGAAGCTTGGCAGGCCAACGCACAAAAGTTGACGAAGGGTGTCGAGCCCAAAGTCTCCGTCCTTCGGATTGATCGGATCAACGCTGGGGCAGCGAACGGGATCAAGAGCTTGGGTGCCTATGTGGTTTACAGCGGTCACCCAACGGTCATTGGGACGGATAACGACCTGTGGCATGCCGATGTGTTTGGCGTTGCCGTTCAGCAAATGCGACGCTTAAGCCAAAGATCCCAGGACTCAGCAGTTTTCTTACTGGCCAATGGCGCTGAGGGTGACGTCTCATTTGCTTGGCGAGTTCAACGTCACGACGAAGCCCTAAAGCTCGGCAATGAGCTGGCGACAGCAACCGTCGAGCTCTTCGAAAACTTGGCTCAAAGATCGCCTGCGTCAACGACACAGCTAAGTCTGGCCCACGCCTTTGAGATCGTGAATTTGCCGAACGCAGAAACCGGTCTTGGAAAACAACTGTGTCGGCGGGCCACTTTTGGAATCCCGACTTTGGGTGGTGCAGAGGATGGTCGATCCGATCTCTTCGGACTGGGTCTTTTTGGACACACGATTGAAGAGGGCGTTCGGTTTTCGAAACCCAGGGGTTGCCAAGGCCACAAGGTTCCGGCCTTGGGTGCCTTGCAGTCATTACTTGTTGCCGCCGAGGATTTTCCCCAGACGGCCCCCCTTCAGATATTCAAGATTGGCCCAGTGGCCATACTTGCGGCGCCGTTTGAGTTGACAACCGAAAGTGGGGCGCGCCTGAAACAAATCGTCTTGCGACGATTGCAAGGGAGAGCGGGCATCGATCACGTTGTGGCGGTGTCCATGGCCAATGGATATCTGGCTTATGTGGCGACGCCGGAAGAGTACTCCATCCAGCACTACGAAGGCAGCTCAACGGTCTACGGGCCTGAATCTCTGCCATTTCTGCAACAACAATTTGAATGGCTCACCGATCGAGTCGTAAGCGTCGTGGCCACGAGCCGACACCTTAATCAGGCGCCCCTAGCCCGAGAGTTTAGTCCTGGGCCCGATCGCCCACGACTTAGCGAGCCTGCGGATAGCGACGCTCCGATCAGCCGTCGCCTTGGTCCGACTGTAGTCGCTCAAGGGATCATGCAAGTTGTCTGGCAAGACGTTGACCTGGGGCGCCTAGCCATCGCCGACGACTGGTTGGTTGGCATCGAACAAGCCAATCCCGGCGGGGCTGCTCCTTTTTTGTTGACGGTTGATGGGCAAGTCGCGAACGACCGCGGCCTTGATTTTGAATTGCGTTGTCTGTGCTCCACAGATTTAGATTCGCTTTGGCGTGCTCGGTGGTTTGTGCCCGCAAGCGTCTCCCCAAACAAAGATCTTCGTGTCCGTATCAAGGGAAGAGCTGGCCGCCCCGATCTTATTGGCGAGTGGTTTCGCATTGCTCCCTAAACAAGGGAAATTGTGTGATGCACCCTCGGCCTGCGCCAGCTCGTTGTCGCGCCAAACTGTCAATGATAAGGAGTGGTCTGCCTTCATGAAAAGGTCACATGAAGACAGCTGGTAGATTGTCCATT
>JAZGFI010000236.1:0-5207 GCA_036479435.1 Planctomycetota bacterium
TCCTCGACACCGGTGGGATCGTCATGATCATCATCTTGGTGGGGTCGGTGGTTGGTTTGGCCTTGGCCATGGAAAGACTGGTCACGCTGCGGCGCTCGGCTTTGGTGCCTTCCGACTTTGTGGAGGAAGTGAAGGCTGCGACCGAAAAACGCGACTGGAAAACATTGGAGTCAGTTTGCAACGCGGGCAAAGGTCCATTGGCTCGCATCCTGCAGGCCGGATTTCGTCTGGGTCGTCACGACGCGCGGGAGATGGAACGCGCCATGGAATCGAGAGGAAGGCACGAGGTCGTCACCCTGCGTCGGCCCGTCAAGCCGATCGCGATTCTGGCCACGATCTCTCCCTTACTCGGGCTGCTGGGCACGATCCTCGGGATGATCGCGACCTTCAATCTCCTCGGTGACACGTCTCCGGCGGATCGGGTTCAGACTTTGGCTCCGGGAATCGGAAAGGCCCTCTACACCACCGCCGCGGGGCTTTGCGTCGCGATTCCTTTCGTGATTCTCTACCACGTTTTGACCGGTCGCATTCTGCGGGCCGCTTCCGAATGGAGCCTCATCGGAACGGATATCCTCGCCTCCATGTCGGGGCCACCGGTGGTCGCGGCCGGAGCAGAAACTTCGCAGGCCGTCCCCGTTGATGCGGCCAGCGCCGACTCAGCCAGCCAGGCCGTCGAAGCGACCGGAGAAGCTTCGTGAATATCTCAACTGATGACCAGGAGTCCGAAGGAACTCTTATCGACCTGACGCCCCTGGTCGACGTGGTGTTCTTGTTGCTCATCTTTTTCATGGTGACCGCGACTTTCCAGATCGACGAGCGCGATTTAGCGATTTCGGTTCCTGAAGCCGAGAACGGCAATCCTTTGAAGGAGCTTCCGGAGACCCTGATCGTGGGGGTCCGCAAGGACGGGTCTTTCAGTGTGGGCACGCAGGTCTTGGGTCGCGAAGAGCTGAGACAAGTGCTCGTCAAAGCCAAGCGTAAGAACAAAAAGCAAAGAGTCATTGTGCGTGGCGATCAAGACGTTGCCTTCCGCCATCCGATTGCGGTCATTGATCTTTGTGCGGGAATTGGCATTGAATCGTCGGTTGCCATTCTTGACCAAGCGGGCGGTTGACATGAACCGTACTCAAGAGTTGAAGCTCGTGCGACGCAGCCTGACGGTCGCAACGATTTTCGTGGCGTCCTGTGTCGTTGTCCTGATCTTGGTTGGGGACCGCTTTGGCCGCAGCCAGGTCGTGACCGATGGCTCCAGAACTTTAGCCGGGAATCACTGGCAAGACTCGATGCGCTTCGCTTGGGCTGAGCGTGGTCGTATCACTAAAGAAGACGTCGTCTTTTCCGAACGAGCGGGCGCATTCGATCCCGCGACTTCTGATCTCTACTTTGCGCGACGCGATGATTCGAACGATTGGGATCTTTACCGCGCCCGCTGGACGACCCAAGGCTGGCTCGACCCCGAACCGCTTTTTGAATTGAACTCCAGTCACGATGAACTCGATCCGATTCTCGTCGATGGAGGCCAGGCCTTAGTGTTCGCGAGCGCGCGGCAGGGGGGTGCGGGTGGGCTCGATTTATGGCGTGCCGAGCGCGAAGGAGATGGTTTTGGAACCCCGCGGAACCTTGGCGCTGCTCTTAACTCGCGCGATGACGATCGCCATCCCGCCTTATCTCCCAATGGTCTGCGTTTGGTTTTTGCGAGTAATCGGCTCGCAGTCGACCGGACTCGGTATGAGCTTTTCGAAAGCCGGTTGAGCCAAGGCGACTGGCAAGATCCCGACCTGCTCAAGGCTCTCGGTGCACCCGAGCCCGCCGAGACTAGGTCCCCGGCGTTTTCTCCCGACGGGCGTTTTCTGTTTTTCGTATCCGATCGCGATGGGGGAGCGGGCGGTTTTGATTTGTGGCGCAGCCTGAGATTTCGCGGTCGGTGGCAAGATCCCGTAGCGCTCGTGGCCTTGAACACTTCGGCAGACGAGCTTGACCCTTCTTTGTCGAGGGAAGGCAACACGTTGGTCTTTGCTCGTAGTGCCGATGAAACGGTGGGATCGCCCACCGCATTGATGCTCGCCGAGCGCAACGAGATCTACTTGCTGGAACAGCCAGGATCACAGTGGTGGCAGACGCTGCTTTATGTCCTCGCCGCTTTGCTTATCGCCTTGTTGCTGGTGTGGCTCTATCTGCGCTGGGGACGCTTGCATCCCTTCATTAAGTTCCTGATTTTCTCTGTCATTCTGCACATCTTGTTCTTGTTGATGGCCGACCCCAAAGAAGGGTATGACACGCCTCCCGGTGATTCGGGTGGTCGTGCGTTTCGGGTCACGTTTTTGCGGAGCGAAAGTGACGCGGCCGCAGCGGCAGACGCCGCGACCGGCGACAAAGTGGCGGCCGAACGTCTCGTTACTCAGGCCGCACCGCAAGCTGTAACCGCCACGGAGAACACCGTCGCCAACGCGCCGGCCCCGTCGGCGGACTCAAGCCGCGAGTCGATCGCGGCGCGCCAGTCGGCGGCCTCTAAGGAACGAGCATCTGAGTTGGCGAAGGCCGCTGAACCCTCGCGTCGGGCCGCTCAGGCGACTTCGGATCTGCCGGCGGCGGCGGCATTTTCGAATTCCGCCAAGCGTGCGGGCCAAGATGTCGCGATGAACTCTGCGGTGCAGAGTTCCCGGGCGACGGCCAGCGAACGCAGCGAGTCAACTGTTGAGGGGCGACAGGAAGCTCCAGCGACAGCTGCGAACTCGGAGAGCCTTTCGGGTCCGTCGGCCTCTGTTGAGTCTGTTGCGCGCCGTCATGCGGGTAAGGTCACCGGCGAGGCTGCTCCGAGTGGCCCCTTCGTGGCGCGAAAGTCCAAGGGCACATCTGAGGTCAGAATCCCGGTCGCACGTTCCGGGGGCCAGCCCAGCAAATCGGCGGGAAAAGGCCATGACGCCTTGCCGCCTTCGGCGGCAAGCGAGGCCAGATCACTCGAACTTGCCAAGAATAACGACAGCGGTCAGCCAAATACTAGCGGGGCGGCGCCCATCGATGCTAGTTCGGATTCATCAGCTCCTTCCTTGCAGCCGAAAGGAAGGGCTAACGCGCAACGAGATCCGACGGGCTTGTCTCGCGACTTGCCCGCGGGCCGCGATGTCGCGCAACTTGGACCGCGAAGCCGGGCACCAGCGGTTGGTGCAGACTTGCGAGCATTGCCCGCGAAGCTTGCGGCGGCCACCGCCAAAGATGGCTCCGATGCGGAATGGGAAGAGCGTCGTCTCGAGGTTCGCGAGTTAGCTGATGGTCGGCGCCGCGAGAGGCCCGCCTTTGATTCCAAGCGGGACGACACGGAGTCCGTGGTGGCGGCACCGGGTCTAGAAGCAGCTGGTACAAGTTCGGCTTTGCAGCGCCGTAGTCTCGTCGCTCGCGATCGAAATCCGTCTGAGGCTCCGGCGAGGAGTGACTTGCCCTTTACCCGCGCGCGAAGGGCGGCGCCGCGGCCGTCGATGCGCCTCGGCGATGCGAAGCCAAAACCTGGATTTGTCGGTCCGCCGCGGTCCGCGATGCCCCAAGGTCCGGTGGCAGCCAAGTCGCTGGATCACGCGCGTCAAAAACCCGATTGGGAGACCGATTCGGAAGACCTTCGACGAGGGCGACAGGGACTCGTACGGGACGCGACCGCGCTCCTTGGCCCGAGGGACTTATTGCGTCGGCGTCAAGCGATCCTGAACCCTGAAACGAAAACCCCGGCGGTCTCGGTGTATGCCAATCGCCGTGGCGTCGCTCGCTTGGATGCTCTCCAGGCCGCCGGCGGTACGTCTGAAACCGAAGCTGCCGTGTTGAACGGCTTGCAGTACCTCAAGAGCCGTCAGCGGCGAAACGGGGCCTGGGGGCCGCGCGAGCGCGACGAAAAGTACGGCGAGATCCGCTGTGGAAAAACGGGCTTGGCTCTGCTCGCCTTTTTGGGCTCAGGTCACACCCATCTCAGCGATGGCGAGTTCAAAGAGACCGTCGCTAAGGGACAGAAGTTCCTGTTGAGTCAACAGGATAAATCCACCGGACACATTGGACGCGGATCTGCCTACAGCCATGGCATCGCTACTTACGCTTTGGCCGAGGCTTTTGCCATGACCAAGGACGCGAGCTTACGGCAGCCCTTGTGGCTGGCCGTGCAACGTATCCGTCGCGCGCAGCTCGATCGAAACGACCGCTTGGATGGCGCCTGGACTTACTACTACCGCGACGAGAACCGGGGCTACGATGCTTGGCCTCGCATGTCGGTCAGCGTGTGGCAAATCATGGCCTTAGAGTCCGCCCGAATCGGTGGTATTCGCGTACCGGATGAAGTATTCGATCGAGCGCGGCGCTACGTCGTTAAGTCCTGGGATCGTCGCCGCAAGTCATTTCGCTACAACCACGATCCGTCTTGGTTACAGAATCGCTATGCGATCTTGCCGGGTTCTAACGCTGCGGCGGTTTTTGCCCTGCAACTGTTGGGTGAAAAGGGGGCGGAGCAGCAAGTGCGGGGTGGTTTGCAAGCTTGCCTCGATCGGCCCCCGATCGGGCGTTGGCGCAAACCTTCCTCCGATAACTTTGTGCGCCGGGGGATGGGGAACGAGTACTACCTCTACTACGCGACCTTGGCGCTTCGAATGCAAGGAGGTGACGCTTGGGCCTATTGGAACGACCGTCTGAAGCCGTTGCTACTCAATAACCAAAGCGACAACGGTTCGTGGAAGCCCATTTCTTACTACGCAGAGTATGCCCGCGATTCCGATCGCGATCGCTCCTACACCACGGCGATGTGTGTCTTGATGCTCGAAGTCTACTACCGCTACGACACCCCCTTGTTGAAAAAGCTCGCCGCTGATCTCGAGAACAAACGCTGACCCCAAGGTGCTTACCGGGTGCTTACCGGGTGCTTACCGGGTGCTTACCGGGTGCCAGGCACCGCGCCGTCACTTTCCAGTACCAGGCTCGGCCAAGGAGACAGCTATCTGCGTAAAGGCCATGGCGGATTTGGCGCGATGTGTGATGCGGCTTCAATTGAGCGTTTGCAGTGGCGCGATTTGGAGTGTTGCAGCAATCAAGATCAGCTCGTGAAGGTCAACAGGTTCGCTAAGCCCAAGGGCTTACCAGCCGAACTTGGTGATCATGCGCTTGAGGGTGCGCAGACGGCGATACTCGGCGTCGCTGCAGCGGGTCTTGTAGAGGCTTTTGCCGTTGGGATCTTCGAGGCG
>JAZGFI010000237.1:0-18678 GCA_036479435.1 Planctomycetota bacterium
GAAATCTTCCACCCCTACCCGGGACAACGCCTGTGCGTCATTACCTAAGGCAGGAGCCCAGTGCGATAATTCCGCTCGCTGGGATCTGTGCGGGGGGCCTCGGGTGACCGAGGTCCCTACCGCGACATAGCCGGTTAGTTGCGGAGTTCTTGCATGACCCACTTGGCGTCGTAAATCTTGGTGAGCGCTTCTTCGATCGCGGCCACATGTACGCTGACCGAACGGGGGATGTCGTCGCGGTACAAGAAGCGATTTGGCAGCATCTCGATATTGCCATCGAAGATGAGGCCGACGATGCGTGCTTGGGCGTCAATGACCGGGCTTCCGGAGTTACCCCCGATGATGTCGTTCGTCGCAACGAAATTGACCGATCGGCTCAGGTCGACTTTATCTTGGCGATCTAACCACACCTGTGGCAGATCGAAGGGGTGATGGTTGCCGAACTCGACGTTGCGACCGTACATTCCGTAGAAACTCGTGCGGGCGGGAGCGATCGTTCCGTTGCAGGGGTATTCACTCACAATGCCGTCAGAAAGACGCAAGGTGAAGGTGGCATCGGGAGCGACCGACGTGCCGTAGACGGCGAAGACGGCTTGCCCGACGCGCGTTTTCTCGACGTTCTCCGCCGCGCGCAATTCACCGCGACGTTCGCGAACGGATTCCATCAGCTTGCGGATCTTACGCACTAAGACCAAAGCGGGATCTTGCGAGGCCTCGATCGCATCCTCGCCGCCGTCGGCGAGCTTGGTCATGGCATCATCGTCAACGAAGAGGCTAGCCGCGGCCATCGCATCGTAGGCTTGCGCCGGCTTTTTTCCTCCAAGGAAACTGCTCAGGATCGGGTCGCCCTTACCGAGCCAGCGGAGTCCCATCTCGAAGCGCGCCATAGCGAGTCCTTTGGCTTCCGGCGAGGACTGAGCGGGTATCTTGAGCGCTTCCGCCAGGCCTTGACGAGTCATGGTGAAAGCACGTTGAACGGCCGGGCCGAACATCGAGCCGTTGATGAGTCGTTGTACGGGCTCAACTTCGCGCATGCCCTGGCTGATCTCCGCCAAGCGATCCCAAGCGCCGAGGTATTTCTCCGAAAGCTCGGGATCACCGGCGAGGCGCTTTTTGAGGGCATCCTCCCACTCCGCCTTGCGCGCCATGAGGTTCGGGTCGCGCAAGCCAGTTAAGAACCCGGTTACGGCCTTGATGCTGTTCTCGAGGCGAAGGACGCGGGGACGCATTTCCTTTTCGAAGTCGGCGGATTTGGCGGAACGGGCTTTCAAGTCGGCAATCTGTAGATCCCAACCTTCGAGAAGGATGGGGTAAAGAATATCGCGAGTGTACTCCAACTGCGCGTGGGTCATGAGCCGTCCGGTCGAGCCCGGACTCCCCGTCACAAAGACGAGGTCGCCGCTTTCAGCGCCATCACTGTTCCAACGAAAAAAGTTCTTCGACGAATCGACGGGTTTGCCGTCTTCATAAGCGCGGCAAAAAGTGAAGTCGATGCCGTAACGCGGATAGGTGAAGTTGTCGTGGTCGCCACCAAAGTGGGCGGTCTGAAGATGGGGTGCCACCACTAAGCGGATGTCGTCGTAGATACGGTAGCTGTAGAGCTGAAACATACCACCTTGGTACAGCTTTACGATCTCGTGCGAGAGTCTTGGAAAATTCGTTCGGGCCGCTTCCAGAATGACGTCCTGATTGGCTTTGCGTTTCGACGTGATGGTTGCGCCGTCATCGCTATCAGCAATGCCGTCATTCACAGCGGTGGTGATGTCTTTCATCGCGGCTAGCTGTTGTACGGTCAGGCCTTCAAGGGGAACTTCCTTGGCCATCGATGAAGCGAGGAAGCCGTCCTTGACCCAGTCTTCGTTTTCCGGGGAGGCCTTGGCGATGAAGTCGCGGCAGCAGTGGTGGTTCGTCATCACCAAGCCCTTGCCCGAGACAAAGGATGCGGAACAGCCGCCGCCAAAACGCAAGGACGCCAGTCGGACTTTGTCCAACCAGCTTTGAGTCAAGTCAAACCCGTGGGTCTGTTTGAAGTAGTCCTTCGGGACGTTTTCGAAGGTCCACATCTTCCCGAGTTCGAGGTCGTTTTGGGCGAGGGCCCGATCTGTCAAGAGCGCGCTGGCGCCAAGGACGATCAGAGCGGAAAGCAAAGAACGAAAAAGAGCAGTAGACATGGACGACTCCGGATGAAAAAGCGGCGGACTTGCCGGTGGCTTCGATAGGAGCAAAGTAGCGGAACGAGGCGCTTTCGAATAGTGCCAAGGCCGCGCAAGCGCATCAGAATTCAGGGCCATGGCGGGAGTAAGAACGCTTGGCGACAGCCGGTTCTTTCCCGAAAAACGGCCGGTTACGGGAACTACTTAGTTTGGCCGGCGACCCAAAGGACAGCCCCGAGCAACACTTGCTCGGGGAGCCCCTCACTCAGGACTAGGCGAATCTTGTGAGCCTCAGTGCCCTGGAGGAGTCGGATAAGGTGAGGGACCGACGGATCGAAGGGAACTTCTCTGATCGGAAATCGCTTGTTTCCGATGACGATGTCGATCTGGGCGCGTTTCCCCTTGATCAACGGCAACACCATGAAAATCCCGAGCGTGCCGGGTCCCTTCAGGGCGACAGGGATGGTCACCTCATTGGCTGTCATCACCCCGTGCCAGGGGGTCGCGGGGGAAAGGCTGGCGACATTCGACTGAGGATCTTGGCGATGGAAATACCAGCCTTGAAAAGGCGGTACCACGACGGTTCTCACCGCGACAAAGCTGAAGGTCGCGTTGTGCAAGCTACTGTCTTCGCCAGCTAAGTACTTAGACATCAATGCGGAGGCATCCGCGGCGCGGCGGATTGAGGCCAGGCCAAGGGAGAATCGCAACCAAGATTCTTTGGCGACAAAAAGCGCTTGCTTGAGAGTTT
The DNA here is from genome assembly GCA_036479435.1 of Planctomycetota bacterium. Lineage (GTDB taxonomy): Bacteria > Planctomycetota > DRQF01 > JAZGFI01. Next base: position 2,905 of record JAZGFI010000237.1, read on the forward strand.
CAGCATTGACCTTGAAATCGGAGTTGGCGAGGATCGACGCCGCGCGCCTGCGGCGCCGTGAGCTTTCGTGTCTCAGCTCAGTTTCGATCAACGCGGTGTCGATGGCGTTGCCGCGCCTCTCGTAGAGGTAGATGGCCGCAGCCAACTCACTGGGACCGGCATTGTCCTTCGATCGCGCCGCATCAATGAGTCGATCATCTTTTCGAATGGCAGCGACTTCGAACAGGGCGGCTCGCAGGTAAGGAGATTTGATGTTCGGCTCTTGGCTCACAAGTGCAGTCCAATCCTCGACACTGCCGAGACGGTTACTCAATCGCAAGGCAAGCCGGGCGAGCTGCACCTCCAGAGCTTTGTTGTTTGCGAAACGAGCTTCGAGCTTCGTGCTGAGCCACGGGGCTCTAAAATCACTGAAATGGCAGCAAAGTCTGATGGCCAATTCGTCGGGCCAAGAACGGACGGCTTCTGTCAAAGAGGCGACGCCTAAGTCCCCGAGTTCCTCGGCCTTGGTGATCAAGGCCGCCTGAGTGATCAGTTCGGAGTATGGTCGCGAGTCGTCTTTGGCGGGAGGTGCTTGATATTGACGCAGTCGAGCGAACATCGCCTCTGCGATTGTCGACTCGCGATGCGCGAGGTTTTGAGTCTCCTTTGGATCTTCGAGTAAGTCAAACAGCAGCAATCTTTGATTGCGTTCGTCGACGATGAGTTTCCATCGCGGACCGATGAGCGCCGACGCGGTGTTCCATATCCCTGGCCCCGCTGGCGGCAGATCGCAAACCACTTCAAAGGGCCAAGGCCCGTCATCAACTTCAGCTCCTATCACATCGAACTCAATTGGACTTCGCTTCTTTTCTAAGCCCATGAAGCTCGGAATGAGGCTTGGCAGTCCGTAGGTCTCGCGCCCTTGCTGCGAGAGATCAAAAAACTCGTCGAAAGTCGGGGCGAAGCTAGCCAGGGAAATGCAGTCTGTGCACCGCCCGGCCTCGATGCCGGGACCGAAGATGAAAAACGGAACGCGGACCGTTTCCTCGAAGAGCTGGGTGCCGTGGCGATCGGAACCGTGCTCATAGAACTCCTCACCGTGATCGGCGCTAACGATGACCCACATGTCATCCAGCAACCCGGCTTCCTCAAATCTTTTGAGAACTTGGCGAATGTCGTCGTCGGCGTGGCGCACTTCAGCTGCGTAGCGCTCCCACTTGCTGTCTCCTGCGGCGAATTTGGGGTGATAGGCGTTGTAGGGCGAGTGGGCCCGCATCGTGTGCCAATAACTTAGGAAGCGCCCATTTCGCTGAGGCTTCAGCTTGGCGAACACCTCTCCAGGTTCGAGGTCGAACCACTGATGGCCGTTGGCAAATCCAAAGCCGAGGTCTTTGCTTTTCAGTTCGTCCAAGTCCACCGTCATGATGCCGCGCGGAATCATGCTTCGAGTTTCCACGCCGGCGGCTTCAAGACGGGGAGTGATGAGCTTCAAGGCGTTGTAACTGCCCGGCTCTTCGATGTATTGGCTGGGATAAAGCCCTCTCAGCATCGCGAAAAAAGATAGCTGAGAAATGGGTGCCGGGCAGTAAGCGCGAGTGAACTCGAGGCTCTTTCGGCGCAGGGCCGATAGCGTAGGAGCCACCGGCCGTCCGCCGATCTTCCGATCGAAAAGGTCGTAGCGCAGGGCATCAACCGAAATAACGAGAAGACCACGAGGCGCGCCGCCACGAGCCGTGAGGGCGCGCCGGCTTCGCCGTTCAAGATCACTCCCAAAGTAAGGTGGCAAGTAGACGCCGTCGCCCCTAGATTTGAAGTCCAGATCGGACACCGTCCAGGCGCGTAATTCGCTAGCAAGCAGACTCGATGTCGTGGTTTGGCTGAGCGTCCAATCTAGAGCCGGCCCTCCGGATCGAAGGTGATGGATGCCGAATCCCGCGGCGACCGCGAAGCTGAAAACAAGCACGGCGACAAGCCGAGTTTTTGAAGTGACGAGTCGTCCAGTCCTTGTCGCGACGATGCCAAGCGCTGCCGGATACATCGCACACGCTGCCAATCCTAAACCCGCAAGTTTGACTTCATGGTAGCGACCGCGTTGCCACCAAGTGGCGACGGCAAAAAAGACCAGCGAGCCCACCAGCAGCAGCCAGCGAATTTGCTTTTTTCTTGGCCCACTCATTCGATGCCAGGTAAAGAGCAAAAGGCCCGTGGCACCCGTGGCGAGATGGGGCCACCATTCGACAAGGGCAAGAGTCTGGGCGTGGTTTCCACGGCCAAGGGCTTTGCCCAGCCAGAATGCCAAGGCGCTGGGCAACAAGAACCAAAACCAACGCGGGGTTAGTCCAAAGAGGACAGCGACGAGGGCGGCGAGACCGAGTGAGAGTCCCAAACAGGTCCACTGGAGGCCCTGCGGCGTCGGCACTGTGGCCTCGGGCAAGATGGTCGATATGACTAGATCGGATGCGGCAAACACCAATCCCAAGATGAGAGCAGCGGTCGGACTTTCAGTCTTCGTAAAGGTTGCCAAAGGTGCACTCGCGGCGTCAGTCATCGATTTGGATATAATGTCTTTGGGTCCAGAAGAGGTTCAACGGAATGAAAGCCCTCGGTATCTTATCGTGATTGGGGCAGAATGCAGCATATCGGTGACGAGAAGGGGAGCAGTATTGAGGGATTCAGTCGAGCACAAAGAGGAGTCGTGGTTGGCTCTGCGCGAAGTGGCGGCTCAATTAGAGAGTTTGGGCCGTCCAGCAAGCCTCAGCTATTTACGAGCACTTTGTCGTGACGGACGTCTAAGAGCCGAAAAGGTCCGTGGTCTGTGGTTGGTGTCGGTGAAGTCGATGCAGGAGTTGCTAGACCAGGGCGGAAAACCTGAAAATAGGCCAGCCGTCATTAGTGAAGTTGCAACGGGAAGTACCCCGCCCCCCCCCTCCGCGCCGCCAAGGTCTACAGCGGCCGAACCGATGAACCTGTCCCTCCGCTTGAGTCCAGCGGCCGGTTCCGTTTTAGTTCCATCGCCAGAGTCGGGCGCACACTTTGAACCCTTGGCGCAGCTTTTTCGCCTGGCCAAGTGGCAAGCCCTGTTGGAACAAGTCGATGGTGCGGCCCAAGAAACCGGTGCCGATGATTCAGAAGGCCTGGTCGAGGTCTTTCATTGCGAAGGGGTCTTAGCCGCCAAGGGCGAAAAACTCGAAGGCCAGCTCGATGGAATTTGGAAGGAATGGCGTGCGGACGGGAGTCCGGTCCTGGAAGGCAGTTTTTCGAAAGGTGTTCGCTGCGGGCGTTGGACTTGGTGGTACGCCAACGGTCAAAAAGCTCGCGAGGGAGACTTTGCGTCGGGCCGTCCGGTGGGGACTTGGCTGAGCTGGCAAGAAGATGGCAGCGAGGCTCAACGACGCGACTATCTGGATTAGTAAAGGCTAGTGAAAACCGTCTGACGCGAAGTTTGCGGGTTTGGACGGTCTGGGGGGTATCAGCGGGGTGCAGTTGGACTTGTAACGACGAGGCCTGACAAGATGCCGAGTTGTCGAAGGAGGTTGCCGACGATTTGGTCGTAGCGCTGTTTGGCGGCGAGGCCTTCGAGGGGCAAGGTTCCCGGGATTTCTTGGTTGTCCATTGCGATCTCCCAAAATCGAGCCACGCCCTGCACGATTTGTGATGCGTCAAAGGGTTCGGTCTTGAGGACATCCAGGCCCTCCTCGATTTTTTCGATGCGGCCACTTTCCGTCTGAGGTTTTTTGACTCCGTCGTTCGTAATCCACAACAGCGAATGCACGGGCCCGCGCAGTAAGATGTAGCTGCGAAAGTCCTTCCCATCACCGAGCGTTGCGAAGAACAAACTGGCTGCGATCGAGATCACAAACCCCGCAGCGAGTACCCCGCTGAATAGGGAGCCTTCGACAAACCGCAACGCTTTTTGGCGCGAAGGTCGGCTTTGTAAAACAGCGAAGACAAAGCCGAATACCAAGCCTCCAATGTGGGCGGAGTTGCTAATTCCGGGGTAGGTGAATCCGAATAGCAGTAGGATCGCCAACCAAAACAGAAGTTGGCGCTTGACCATCCCTCCCACTCCGGTGGTTTCTTTTCGTAGATGCCCCAGCAGAAAGCCGAGTAAGCCGCAAATGGCGCCGGAGGCACCGATTTCGATGGGCGCTTCGCTTATCAAGCGGTCGCTTCCGAGACTAAGGTAGTGCCAGGCGAACGATAAAAGAGAGCCGCTGAGTCCAGAGCCCAGGTACACGGCGAGGAACTTACGGCCGCCTAAGATTGGCAGGCACAGCCTTCCCAGATTTAAGAAGCTGTAGCCATTCACCAAAAGGTGGACTAAACCGCCATGCAAGACGGTGCCGCAAAACAGGCGCCAAAACTGACCGATAGAGACGTGCCAAGCCGAGTTGGCACCGCAGAACAAAAGTGCTTCACTGTTGGGGGCAAACCCGCTGAAGAAAGACACTTTCTGCGGCTGGAGGCTAGGAATGGTCTTGTTGAACCACATGCTCACGGCCATTGAGATCGCGAACCCGGCTAGATTTGTGATGATGATGATCTCGAGCCAATTCGGATCGAGCCGCCGCCATCGTCGCCGAATTTTTTCCAAGGTCGTCATCGCGGGCCCCAAGATCGTTAAGGAGGCAGGGTGGCAAGCTTAGAACTGGCTTTCAACCGCGCGAGCCGTACTCGGCGATGGCCTCCGCGAGGCGGGTTCTTATCCCGCCAGAATAAGCTCGAAAAGCGATCCCGGCGGGCCAGTAGTCATCGGAGCCATGATTTTCTTTTGCCACCGCGTCGCCGATCCAGACCAAATCGGCTTCTATTTTGAGGTCTTTGGCTCCCTCGATCGGCCAAATGAGCATCAACCAAGAGGGCAGTTGGATCTCGCGATTGAGGAGGAGGAGGGCGCCCCCAAGGCCGGCATTCGCCATCGTGGCGACAAAGATCTCGCCTTTTTCCTGAATCTGAAGTTGGACCTCGACCGCGAGATCGACGCGTAGAGATGAACGTCGATCGAGATCCCTCAAGATTCGAGTTTTTCTGGCCCCGGTGTCGGCCATAGGAGTCTACCTACATAGTTCTGACCCTATTGTCGGTATTTGGCAAAGAGGGGCTCGATTTTGGGTAAATCCCTGCATTTATGCACATGCCGTCGAGCTGTCAGATGTCTCGTTGCCGGACTTGTCCCCTCGTCGAGTGAGCCTCCGGGCGCTATAAGCTCCCTTCGCGAATTGAGGACCGTCGACGATGCTGATCTCTGTTTGTTACGCGTTTGCAACTTTAGCCATGTTGCTGATTTTCGCCGGCCTGGCCTTCGCCCGGGACCGTCGCCGCCACGTCCCGCTCATGTTCGCGGCCTTTGCCTGTGACATCATCGGGTTGATCATCGTCGAAATCGTGGTGCCGATCGCCGAGGGTCGGCTGGACCCGGTTCGAGGCCTGATGGAAAGTGGCGGCAGTGGGGCGGAGCTGATCGACAACATCCACGCGGCGCTCGCGACGCTTTCCATCGTCGGCTACATCATTCAGATTGTGACTGGCATCAAGATCATGAAGGGCCGCGGCGATCTGCTGGCTTTGCACAAAAAAGCCGCCGTGTTCTTCATTCTGACCCGACTTGCTGCCTACATCACAATGTGGATGGTCTAGAAGTGAATCTTCAGGCAGGAGAAGCTCTTAAACGATAAATCGGGACGCCGTTCGGATTCTTCGAAGAAAGCAGGGAGTCGAACCGCACTCGGTATGTGAGCCGTCGATAGGCCAACCGCAGCGGCGGGTTCAATGTCTTTTTTCAGGCTGTTGCCGATCATCCAGGCCTGGTGACGATCTTCGTTGCTAATGCCGTGATGGCGCACCAAAGCCAAATAAGACGCGGGCGTCTTGTCGGGCATGATCTCGAAAGTCGAAAACCGAGGTAAAAGCGCAGATCTCTCCAGCTTGTCGAGCTGTTCTTTGTGATCTCCCATCGTGACCAGATGAAGGCGGTGTCGCTTTCCCAATTCATCGAGGGTCTCGGGCACCTCGGGGAAGGCTAGGATGTCGTGATGACGAACCTGATCGCTCAACTCCCGAAATCTCGGCCGTAAGTCATCGGCAAGCGCCGTATCAAAGACCGCCGCCGTCGTGTGCATGCTGGCGGCTAAGCCCGAACTTCCGAAGTCACTCCTGGCGAGCCTTTGGGATTCGGACTTGCTCAGCTCGGACCGAACCCGAGACTCCAAAAAGCCGTGGCCAGCCAGCTCTTGAATGAAATGGTCGCGAGCCACATGAAAATACCGCGCGTTTTCCCAGAGCGTGTCGTCGGCATCGATGAAGAGATCGAGGCCTCCGTTCATCCGCGGCTTTGGCTTTTCAGCGCTTGGTTTTCCTGTTGGTAGTTTGCGAGCGTCGCGGCAAATAGCGGCAAGGCGCGTTCGATCACCTTGCGGGGAACAGCGTAGCTGATGCGGATGTGCCCCGGCGTTCCAAATCCCCGCCCCGGAACGACCAAGACGCGTTGTTTGCGGAGAGCCTCGGTAAAGGCGACGTCATCTCCGCCGGGCACTTTCGGAAAGAGAAAAAAGGCGCCTTGGGGTTCGATCATGTCGTAACCCGCGGCCTTTAGACCCTCAAAGATGAGGTCTCGATTGGATCGGTAAACTTCAACATCAACACTGAGATCGCCGCAAAGGGGCAGGACCCTTTGCATCAGAGCTGGCGCATTGACAAAGCCCAAGGTGCGAGTCGCTATCGCCAGAGCCGAAAAAAGCTCCTCAACTCCGGGGCTCTCAGGATTGAGCAAGACGAATCCGATGCGTTCCCCGGCGAGGCCGAGGTCTTTGGAAAAACTCGTGACCACGACGCCGTAACGACAGTTGTTGATGACCGAACTATAGGCGCCGTCGTCGTAACGGATCTTTCGATAGGGCTCATCAGAAATCAAATAGACGGGCCGTCCCATGGATTCGGCGTGCTGTTCGACCAGTTTTCCGAGGCCCGCCAAACGCTCGTGTTCGTACACCACGCCAGTGGGGTTGTTCGGAGAGTTGTAGATGATGGCGCGGGTGCGCGGGGTCAAGGCCGCCGCGATCGCTTCGAGGTCGGGCTGGAAGTTCTCGTCGCTGGGAACTTCGACCACGACGCCGCCAAAGTTGCCGATATAGAAAACATATTCTGGAAAGTAGGGCGTCAACAAGATGACTTCGTCACCTGGATCGAGCAGGGATCGCAACAAGATATTGAGCCCGCCCGCAGCTCCACAAGTCATGACGATGTGGTTGATGTCAAACCGAGGACCGCCGTGTAGGGCTGATTCTTGATCGGCGAGGAAGCGCCTTGTTGTCTCCAGGCCGGTATTGGTCATGTAGCGATGGTCGTTGCCGCCGCTTTCTTTGGCCACCTGAACTAAGACTTCGCGAAAGCGACTGGGCGGTGGAACGCTGGGATTGCCGAGGGAAAAATCGAAGACCTCGTCTGGCCCGAATTGAGCCTTGAGCCGATTGCCCTCTTCAAACATCTGCCGAATCCATGAGGACTGCTCGATGCCTTTTCGCATCGACTCAGAAATGGTGCGTCCGGTCGTCATGAACCTCCTGTTCGCGTTTGACATGGTCTGAGGAGTTTCGCTCCTCGCGGTAGATAGAGATGAGTACTCTAACAGCAAAGTGAAAGCTCAGCTTTTTAGTGTATCAGCTTCAAGGCGGCAATTCCGCCAACGAGGAGGACCGCAAAAGCGATAGCGCAGCGGTCGAAGTTCTTTTCTAAAAAGGTCTTCATGGGCGCCCCGTAGCGTTTGACGAGGCCCGCGACGAGAAAAAAGCGAGCGGATCGGCCCACCAAAGAGGCCATCAAAAAAAGGCCCAAGGGCATCCCGAGCGCCCCCGAAGCAATCGTGATGATCTTGTAGGGGATGGGCGTAAACCCGGCGAGAAACACGATCAAAAATCCGTGTTCGAGATAGCTCGATTCAAAGCGTGCGAATTTGTCGGGGCTGAAGCCGGGGATGTAGTCAAAGAAAAACCCGGACACCGAACCCCAAAGGACAGCTCCAATGAGGTAGCCGAAAAGGCCCCCCAGGACGCTGGCGAAGCTCGTGATGAAGGCATACCACCAGGACTTGTCGCGCCTAGACATGCCCAGGGCGATGAGCAAAGGATCGGGGGGGATGGGGAAAAAAGACGACTCGGCGAAGGAAATGCCAAACAAAGCCCAGGAGCCGCGAGGATGTTCGGCCCAAGAAAGGACCCAATTGTAAAGACGGCGAACAATGTGCGGTCGGGATGCCATGGAGCCCCTTTTATCAAGCCCCTCTGCCATCCCCCAGGGTGGGGGTTTTCGAGCTGGATCTGCCGACTATGATGCCTCCTACACATGACTCACATCTCGTGGGCCTACGCTCATATTCTCCAAGGAAGAATCGATGCCTGATTCGGCTGGCTCAAAACCTGTGGTAAGCGTCGTGGTTGGCACGGCAGGCCACATCGACCACGGTAAGTCGAGTTTAATCGAGCAATTGACGGGAACGCACCCCAGTCGGCTCAAAGAAGAACAAGAGCGCGGAATGACGATCGACATCGGCTATGCCGAGCTGCCGCTCTCTGAGACCGCGACGGCTGGGATCATCGATGTGCCGGGCCACGAGAAGTTTATTCGCAACATGGTCGCCGGGGCCACGGGCGTCGACTTCGGACTCATGGTAGTGGCGGCCGACGACGGCGTCATGACGCAAACGCGCGAGCATCTTCAGATCATGCGCTTGCTCGGCATTGAACGCGGCGCCACAGTGATCACGAAGATCGACGCCGTGGATTCCGACCTTCAAGAATTAGTCAAAGAGGAAATCGCCGAGTTCTTAGAGGGCACTTTCTTAGAAGACGCTCCCATGTTTTCGGTCTCCAACACGACGGGGGAGGGGATCGACGAATTCAGGACTTGGCTCATCAAAGCTCTCAGCGAGATTCCGCCGCGGCCTGAGGGCGGCGTGTTTCGGATGCCGATCCAACGCAGCTTTTCGGTGAAAGGCCACGGCACGGTCGTGACCGGGGTACCGGTAACCGGCAAAGTCCGCGTTGGCGATGAATTGGAGTTGCTGCCGAAGGGCAAAAAGGTCCGTACCCGCGGCTTGCAGGTTCATCACCAGCCAGCCGAAGAGGCCAGCGTCGGCCACCGCACCGCCTTGAACATCACCGATGTCAACTGGAAAGAAGTCAACCGCGGCGATGTGCTGGCGACGCCCGGCTACTTCAGTACGGCCTCAATGCTCGAAGCTCGCCTAGAATACCTCGATCATCATCCCGCGCCGATGCGCAACGATGTTCCGGTGCGCTTTCATACCGGCACCGCTGATGTCGGTGGCCGCGTCATCATCTTGGATAAGAAAGTGATCTTGCCCGGCGAATCCGCCTTGGTGCAGATCCGACTTGAAGAACCCGTCGTAGTCGCCGCCAACGACCGCTACATCGTGCGTTTGGCCAGCCCCGTGATCACCCTGGGCGGTGGGGTCATCGTCGGCGAGACAAAGTGGCGCTTCAAGCGCATGCGCGATTGGTTGAACGAAAACCTCGAGCAAAAAGAAGCTCACCTCGGCGACGAGCTGGGCTACTTGGAGTACGTCATCAGAAGCCAAGGCAAAGTCGTCAGCTCGGCCGATGACTTGGCGCTTGCGATCAAAGGGTCACGCGACGAGACGATCACTCGGCTGGAATCCCTCATCGAGAAGGGCCGCGTGGTCTCGGCCGGAACGCGCCGGGGCTATGTACACGCCGACATGTTCGATGCCGCCGCCGAAGATCTTGGCAATGGGCTTTTGCGACTGCACAAGGCCGACCCTCTGCAGGCCGGGTTTCAGCCCAACCAGATCACCCGCGAATCTCACCTCGAGTTGGAGTTAGTCGAGGCCTTGGTCGCCCACCTCATCAAGAAGAAGAAACTGGAGATCCTCGGTCGCAACCTCATTCGTCACCGCAAATTCTCGGGAGGTCTATCGCGCGAGGACTTAAGGCTCGTCACGCGGGTAGAAGCGATGCACGCCGAAAACCCCTTTGCCAGTCCGATCTTCAGCGCAATCGTGGAGGACTTGGGGAAGCCAGTGAAAAAGGTAAAGGAGCTCATGGGCTTTCTTCACCAAATGGGAACTCTGATTCCCATCGCATCAGATCTCTCGTTGCATACCGACGCCGTGCAAGAAGCCGAACGTCTCTTGGTCGCTCGCATTTCTTCGGGAGGCCCCATGCCTTCCAAAGAATTCAAAGACATCGTCGCAACGACGCGCAAATATGTCATCCCTTTACTCGAGTACTTCGACAAAAAAGGCGTCACCGCCCGCGACGGCAACGACCGCAACCTCACCCCCAATTGGCGCGAAAAATGCTTCGCCGAAACAGCTGAAGCCAATCCCGAAAACTAAGTTCTGGACCTCCCTTCCAAGGTAAAAGTCCGCTGCGCCAGGCGAAGCTGGCGCCATCCAGTCAGATGAATGCAGCTGACCATGTAAAGAGACGACGAAACATGTAGCAGACTGGGCGTGCGGGTCAGTGATGGCGGGTGCGAAGCCCCGGCGAGCGAGACCGCCAGCCACAGCGTGAGCGAAGCGATGGTATGAAGCCTCGTTACTTACAAATTGGGAGCGGCCAATCTCTCGGACATGCCGAAGCCAGCACGAGCAGGGAAGACGTCGACACGTGCACCTGTTCGGCTCCTCGGGGTTCAGTCGGGCAGCGGGTGATCAAGGATGGTGTCGGAACCTGGGAGGCCCTGTTGGCCGGGTTCGTGACCCTATGTGGCGTGGGAAGACATAGCCGCGTCGCAGGTCAACAGGGATTCGGACGGTCCCACAGTAGCTGTGAAGCCGGGCAACTGTGGTGGAGCAAAGGGGCCCGACTTCCATCGGAAGGGAACATCGAGTCCACTGGCGCGCCCTTCAGCGGCGATTTCATCGTCATCCGTCGCAAAGGACCACATCGACGCGATTCCAAGCCACAATTCGGCCTCCTTTGGACTCGCGAACTCTACCGAGATCACCGGTATCGCTCACGGGCTTTTGGGGCCAAATCTCGCCGAGGGAAACCCTGCTCTTTCCAGGATTCGAACCGGCAGAACCCAAAAAAAGCGGCGCCGGCCGAAGCCAGCGCCGCCGAGTTCTCCAGTTCGGCCCTTTACTGGAATCGCACTTCGGTGCCGAAGCCAGCGGCAAAGAAAGTGTTGCCAGCAATCGGCGACAAGGCAATCGACTGCACCATCAAGCTTAGTCCGCTCAGGCCTGGCGGGATCAAGAAGGAGTGCAGATTGCCTCCGGGTTGCACGACTTCATTTGGTCCGAGCGGCGAACCTGCATTGCCATTAATCAGCGCAAAGGGTCCGGGCACGCCACCGGGGCTCACCGCGAGGCCGAGGGACGGAATGCCCGCCGGGGGCAATCCGGGGGTGAAGAACTGAGCCAAGATCGCGAAGGGTTCGAAATCAAAAGTTCCGTTCGGAGAGAATCCGAAGATATTGACCACATCACCGGCGGCGGGCTCGACGATTCCCGAGCAAGAGGGGGCATCGCCATTGACATCGACCAGCTGAACGAAGTCCTCATTGGTTCCGAGATACAATGGACCTCCCAAGGGATTGAAGACCCCTGCCCCGTCATTCACGAGAATGATCGAGAGTCCTTCCAGAGCGCGGATACAGCAATCGAGATCCAGATCGAGGTCGTAGTCGACGAGTTGATAGCTGTGGGGAATGAAGTCCAACGGGAGTTGGAAGATCTGGGACGGGAACGGAAATGAGTTGACTTGATTGATGACCTCGATCACGAAGAAAGGCTGGCCTTGATCCTTGCGGATCAGCACGCTTTCGTCCGGATTGCTGTCGCCATCGAGATCTTCAATCGACTGTACGTAGAGGGGTGGTGACGATCCGGGCAGGAGTGTCAGGTCTTTTTCTTCACCGTCCGGGCGCAGCAACCTGCCACCGGTCGGTCCCCAAAAGTCGATCGTGGTGAGCCGCGACTCATCGTCTTCCTCAAGAATCAATTCGTAGAGGTGATTGCGTTCCTCGGCGCTGCCGCCGGGGTTGCCCCGCGAAAAGTGAAGTCGCGGCGGATCTTGAGTGAGAATCAGCGTGTCGTCAGCGGAATCGCCGTTGATATCCGTCGCACCGAGCTTGCCGATCATGTGGCCGTAGTCCGGGAGGTAGTAGTCCGTGGCACCAGATGCCGTCTCGATGCGAATCAGGTTGTTGTCGCAAGGAAAGCCCGAGGCCGGCCCGATGATCAGTCCTGCGCCGAGGTTGTTAGTGCCGCCCATCCCGAAAATCAGACTGCCGTTACTCAAGCTACGGACGGTCGTGGCATCTCCTGGGTTGGCATCGGTTTCCAGAAATCCCGAGCACAATCCCGAGCTGTTGCGCATCGCGGGATCGGTTTGAGGTTTTACCTGGGCGACGTTTTGGCCGACAAAACAAGGACCGGGAGCCGCAATACACCAACCTCCGGGGCAAGCGCCCTGTCCCGCAATCGCCACCACCGGTGCCCAGCCGTGGCGCATGCTGGAGGGAATGGTCGAGAATACAAAAGTCACTTCGCCCGGATTCAACTCATAGATGTCCTGCCAGAACACGTAACCACCCGCCGCCGTGAGACAGGGGTCTTGGTAGACCACGAAGGGAACCGCCGCATTGGGCAAACCATCGGGGCCGAGTTCTACCGCCGTGATTTCTCCGCTTTCTTCGTTCGTCAGCAAGAGGCCTTGGCCAATTCCGCCGAGGGTAAAGACTTCGGGTAGCGAGTCGTAGATTCCAACTCCATCTAAGTCGGGATCGAGACCAAACACGCCCGGCAAGTTGAGGCTCGGCGTCGCAAGGGCGGGCTCCGGAACGAGATCGCCGTCGGTGTCTTTCCAAAAATGGAGCTGACTTCCAGTCAAAGAATAGGTGGAGACGACGAGAGTCAATTCTTCCTGTTCGTTCAGGAAAGCCATCGCCTGAGTGACTGATCCTGAAGGAACCAAATACTGATGGACGGTCCCATTCACATCTTCGATCGAAACACCATCTCGGGCGGCGGCCTTCTTCGGGAACGCCAAGGGACTTCTCGGAAGGTTCTTGTAGTAGTTCCCCCATTTGGCCCGATTGGCAGTACCCGCAGCCAAGGGCGGATTGAAGATATCATTGAGGCGCGTCGTCAGTTCCTTCTTACTGTTTTTGATGTACTGGTGCACCTTGGCGATTTCTGCCGCCGCGCCCGCTCCGCAGCCCGTCAGAAACTTGCCGAATCCAGGAACCGTTTGAGCGTCCGCGTTGACCCCCGCGACATTGACATGTGGCACGCAGGGAGCAGCTTCCAGTGAATCGAGCAGGCGACAGAGAACTTTGAGGGAGAAGGTGTCCGAGTCGCGTTCCGCGTCGCAATGCACGGGATAAGTTCCGTTCGGGATTTGGAAAACATGAATGAGTTCGTTCACGATCGAACGGATGAACTGCATCTTGTAAGCGGTCTTGTTGAAGCTCGGTCCCACGAAGAAGCCACACACTTTGGTCCAGAGTTCATCGTGAATCAGAATGAGGTCCGCATCGGTACCTTCGACCAAATAGGTCGCCGCCCACTTGTACTCGCAACTAAAGCGAATCCGGTCATCATTGATTAGCTTGCGCAGGTGGTCGAGGGCATGTTTGACCGTGGTATCCACCTCGACTTCTTCGCCGCCTTTTTTGACCGTAGTCTTTTCGTAGCTCACATTGGGATCGACGCCGCCAGCTGGAAAAGGGTTCTTCAGCAGATCTTTCAGCTTGACATCAAGGCAACCCTTCTTACCGCCAACCACCGGAGTCGACATCGCCGACTCAATGAGATCGACGATCTTGAGCATCTTTTTTTTGTCATCATCATCGGTTTTCACGACCCATTGGGCCGAAGCTCCGAGCGGCAACAGCGCAAAGAAAATAACCACGAATAACAGGACGAGATGACGGGAATAGGATCTTGAGTTTTTTGGCCTGGGCACAACGGTAGCGCACATAGCAGGAGCTCCTTTTTTAGGTTGGACTGGGAGAGAGCCGACGGGAAAGCGTGTCGTTCTCAGAGTCGCCTTGGATTTCTTGGAACAACGACGGAACACCCGTGTCGCTCAATAGCTACACGCGAAGTGGCTCCCAACAGATCAATGGATACAGGATAATTTGACGCCGCAGAAAACCGCTGCTGCCTCTTGATCAACCCTGGTCTTTGGAGGCTGCGCTTGGAAAGTAGACCCGGAAGATGCTGCCGCTGCCCAGCATCGATTCCAATTCGATGTGGCCACCAGATTGAAAGACTGGACGGCGAACTCGGCATAGATTTCTGACATGGGTTTCGTGGCTTGACTCCCTGATCGAGACCCACGCGGAGATTCGGAAAATGAAATTCGCCTGAGGAAGGCAAAGAAGGGGTCGATCGCAAACGAAGACTATAGAGGGTCCGTAGTGGCGGTCTGATTCTGCGAAATACGTCAGGGAACAGGCGAAACGAAGCTCGCGAAACAGAAGCCAGCCCGAAAGCTCAAACACAAAACTTGGAAACGAGACGGAAAACGCCGAAATGAGCGTCAGCTAAGATGATGTCGCTGGACTAAGGATTAGCGCAGCTTGCTCGTTCCTCGCAACTCGGCGGCTTCGCCTCCCGAGACGATCGCGGAGGGCATCACGGCAAAAAAGGCGGAAAGCGGGAAGGCAGGCAAAGAGAAAGAAGCCCGAGCCCAAAACAACCCCAGCGACCGGCGCGCCCGAGATGCCCCAGTTCGCCGAAAAACCCGCCAAATTACCGGCAGGCAAGGCCAGGACGACCGCCACAAAGGGCAAAGTCAAGTCTCCGAGGGATACACGATTCAATCCGATTCGAAACCCGTGACGGGGCGCTCAAAGGCTTAGAAGCGACGCGGCAAAAAGCGGGGTGGAGTCAAACCGATGCAGGTTGAGGCCGCGGCAGCTCTCGACTTGTTCGCAAAACGATTCGAGGAGAAGCGGGGACGATCGCCGTAGGAGCGCACTGGCGGCCAATCCCGTATTGCGATCCTCGCCGAGTTCCGCAAAGCCCTCGTCGCTGAGCCAACTCCGCCAGGGGTGATCGGCGCGGCTATCGACGCTTTCCTTGGTGTCAGCATCCAACTTAGTCGAGGGCAATTCGGCGGTTTATGGCCACGCTCTTTGAGGCTTGTCCCAAGAGAATATTAGAGGACTTAGCGCTCATGTTTGCTCCGATGGCACCGTATGTCGCGGAAGAATTTTGGAGCCGACCGGGACATGATGGTGGAATCAACCGAGTGGCATTCCCCCAAGCCGACGAGAAGTGGCTCGTGGACGACGAAGTCGAGGTGCCAGTTCAAGGTGAACGGGAAAGTTAAAGCAGGCCTCAAAGTCGATGTGGATATCAGCGAAGAGGACATTAAGAAGCTGGCGCTGGCCGACGAGGGGATTGCCGCCCTGATCGAGGGCAAGGAACTAAAGAAGTTCCTCTGCATCCCCAGTCGTATGGTGACGATCGCTGCCAAGAGACAACCTGCGGAAGCGCTATCGTTAGGTACCCAACTGGTACCGTTCGTTAAGGCCCTCAGCCGCCGCTACCACGGACGACCTGCACTGAGGAAAAGAAGGCCACAAGTTTGGGCACGGAATATATCGCCGACATGAGCCCGGCGGCCCAGAGACCAGCAATAGTGAGGCGTTCCGTGTTGTCGAATGTGGCCTGAAACTTGGCGAGGTCTGTAGGGATCCTGCGAGCGACACCAACGGTGAACGCGGTCGCAACTGCGAACATGATGAGTGAGGGTAAGGTAAATGTCATACCTTTTCTTCGGACGCATGAATCCATAG
>JAZGFI010000238.1:0-6021 GCA_036479435.1 Planctomycetota bacterium
TTCACTTGAATGCCCTCCCCAGTGCGTTTTGTGTTGGCTTTGAACATCAACATCTACGCGCACGGAGAGGGCTTTCTTCGTGTTTTTACGATTACACTTTCGCAATCCACGCTTGTTCGAGGACTAGCTAGGGCCGCCTAATTATCGCGGCTTGGATCTAGCAGCTGTTGGCGGAGGAAAATCCGGTCACGCCGTTCCGCGTCCTGAACGCCAATCTCGTTGATGATAGCGATGGCCCGGGCCAAGCGATCACCCGAAGTGATGTCAGCGTCGATATATCGGCCGATGGTCTGCCAGGCTTCGGCGTTGCGCCCGACGGCAAAGGCCGCCTTGGCCAAAGTTAGCATGAGCAGTGGGTTGTCAGTGACGCTGGCATTTACGGCTTTTTGGGCCAGTCCATAGGCCGTTCCCTTGCGTCGTCGCGACCGCAACGCATCTTCGGCGAGGATCATGAGGCCGGCTGAGGACGACTTCACTTCGACCGGCGCCTTCCGAATGATGGTAGCGGCTCGATTGATATTGCCCGCCGCGAACTGCGCTCGGGCCTCCAACAATAGCCTCTGTGGCGTCTGGCTGACGTCGGCGTTCAACAGTCGAGCTGCCTGTTTGCCATGTCCACCTTGAATCAGCATCTCTGCGGTTTCGCGCCTGGCATCCGTACTAAAGCCAGGATTGAGGAGGATGACATCGACGAGCTGTTGGATCGCCTCATTGTTTCTGGCCGCGACGTAACTTCCGAGGTAGATCTCAAGCGCTGCCTCATCGGAAAGCGAAGAACTCTCGAGCATCTTGGCTACCAGGCCGACTCCGATGTCGTAGGTGCTGCGCTTAGACATTAGCGTGCGCGCCCGCAACAAGGTGATGGCTCTCTCTTCGCGCTGCAGGTCGCGATTGAGCTTATCGAGCGAGGCCAAACTTTGTCTTTGACCCGTCGAGAGGAAGCGGAATAAGAAGAAGATCGGCAATTCTGCGCGGACAATGCGGGCCGACAGATCATCATCCAAAGCGTCAGAGACGAAGGCAGCAAAGGTCCTCTGCTCGCCGCCGGTTTCAAAAAGCAACTGCTCCGAATGATCAATCGCGCTACTCGCGCTGCCGTTGATGAGGGCATCGATGAATTCAGCCAATCGAAGGTAGCGGGGTGGCAGTGGTGGATCGCCGTCGGCGTCGGCCGCGAGACGCGCGAGTTGATTTCTTTGGTGCAAGACACCCGACACAATGGCTAAGGCGATCGCGTGATCCCGGCTGGCTTCAGCTTCGTAGCTCGCCTTGAGATCAGCTTTTGCCTTTTTCCAATTGTGACTGCGGGCTCGCTGTAGTCCTCTATGGAACAGGAGATCTGGTTTCTCGCCGAACCGTTTGATGGCATCTACGATAAGGGCGCTGGCCTCTGGCAAGGCGTTTAGAACGGCGTGGCGGACAGCTGCGCTCATGGCCGGCTCAATGTCGATGCCGTCTTTGGCGCCCTTGGTGAGCTTTTGCAGCATCAACTTACTTTGTTGGTGATTGCCAAAGATATCGACTTGAAGGGCCAATAACTCAGCTTGCTCGGCCGGGTCACTGTCCTCCATCGCCAAAACTAGAATGCGCTCGGCGCCGGCGATGTCGTTGTCCGCGCTCAGAAGCCGTGCACGAATGAGGGCATGGTCGACAGCAGTGGCGGCAAGGTGGATCCTTAAATCCGCCTCGGCTCGTCGTGCGGCATTGCGATCATCGGCGCGGATGGCGACTCTGGCGGCACGGCGCAGTAGCTCAGGATTCATGAGATCTTCGCGGCGCGCGGCACTCAAGATACTCTTGACCTCAGCGTCGGCGCCGGCTCGTTCGCAAAGCGCAGAGGCTCGGTCCCAGGCTTGTCGTCGATCGACGTTCATAAGGCGCGTCAACGACTCGATAAAATGCTTCTGATTGCCGAGGCGGTCCCAAGAGTCGGCGACTAGAGCCATGTGATCGGCCGAGGCGAGGGGGTTGGCCGCAATAGCGGGTTCGAGGACCTCGATGGAGCCCTGAAACTTGCCGCTTTCAAACAAGCCTTCGGCGATGAGGAGAGAATTCTCGAGGTCGTCGGGATTAGCTTTGACGACGGCCATGCGGATTCTATCGGCCTGTCGCTGGTCGTTGCTCTCAGCGTAGAGCCGCGCGAGAACGAGCTGTTCGGCGGCACCCTTGTTGGCTACTTTGCGCGCGTAACTCAAAAAAGCTCTTTGGGCTCCCTTGTCTTCGATACGGGTCGAGGCCTGTGACGCAGCGACGACGCCTGCGAAGTCGAGCTGACTGGTCTTCAAGAGCTTGCTTGCCCATAGCACCGTGTTGCGATCATCGCCGAGCCCGGAGTAGACGCGAAAACGAAGCTCAGGTAGTTCGGGATGATCGGGTGAGATGGCGCGAACGTTCTCAAGACCGCTCCAGGCTCGGCCCAAACGACCTTCGCCGAGGGCCGCCCGCGTCGCACCGACAAAGACTTCCGCTTCGTGAGGACGCTGTCGGGCCGCTTCATCGAAACAATGGGCAGCCTCGGGCCAGTTCTGACGCATCAAGGCAAGTTCGCCACAACTAATCGTCAGGTCGTATCTCTCTGGGGCGTTCAGAGGAATTCGGTTCTTGAGATCGCTGACGATGTATTCGGCATCAGCAATATTGCGGGCTTTGATGAGGAACCCCAAATAGCGAGTACCGGCGAGAAAGTTTCCATTGTCTTCGCCGTAGAGCCGGCCAGCTTGATGCAGGTCTGTCGGCAGCAGCTTGTAGCGCGCGAGCATCTCTTGCATGTAGCGACGCATGACGCGGTTTTGGGTGGTTCCGGGCTGATTGAAACGATCGTGAAGTAGTTCGGCCAAGGCGGCTCGAGCCTCTTGAATCCAACCCATGCCCTCCATCGCTTTCACGCGGAGGAGTTGGTGCTGCCAATTGTTCGGATTCCAATCGACCAGCCTTTTGAGTTCGTTGTTTGCGCGCGAAAACATCTGCAGCTTCATGTAGACGTCGGCGAGGCGCGCGGTGTGCTCCCGATTGCTACGGGTCTTGGAGAGTCCTTTTTCCAAGTAGATCTGGGCATCGGTGTACTCTTCGCGGTCATAGTGGTACTTGCCGCGCAGAAAGTTCATGTCGGCGAGTGTCTCGTTTTTTTCAAGCCACTTGTTGACGATGCGCAGAGTCTGTTCGTTTTGCCCCATCGAGTCGTAGGCCAAGGCCAGCAAGCGCTCGAAAGCATAGGGACGGTCGCCGTCCGGATCGGCCTCGCTGGCGAGAATGACGTCGACCGCATCTTGGTGACGTCCTCCTTTGATGAGGTTCTCAGCAAGGAACTCTAACGTGCGTTCCCGCAGCTGTTCGGCCTCGCGTTCGAGGTCGAGGTCGCCGTGTAGACTTTTGTCGTTGGCCGAGAGGATCTCGCGTCGGAGTTTTTCGGCTTCGCCGTCGTTGTCGCGAAATTCCTCAATGGTCGCCAGCTCAAACCGAGACCGCAAGACGCTGAATTGCTTGGGGTCGGCGTCGGAAATTCGGGTCGCTGATCTAAACGACTTTGCCGCTCTGAGGAAATCAAGATGGGCGCGTTCTGCGAGGCTTTCAAACTGTTCAACCGCGTCAAAGCCTTGCGATTGCTGCAAGTAGTTTGTCAGACGCTCGAGGTTCACTCGGTAGTTGCGGCTACCGGCATAGACGGTTTGCGTGAGACCTAGTCGGTGTCGTCGCCGCGCTCGCGGGCCAGCTGTAGTTTCGATTAGCTCTGCTACTTTCTCCCGGTGGCGAATTCCCTCTTTCAGATAGAAAAGGCCTGCGGCTTCGTGATAAAGCGCGGTCTTGCGAAGGTCCTCGCTCGCGCGTTCAATTTCGGTACGCGTATCAGTGTGCTCACTTTCCATGAGCGTGAGAGCCAGCTGATAAAAAGCTCGCTCGCGCCACTCGGGCGCGGCGCGAAGGACGGTCAGATTCTGGACGGCCTGCGGCAGGTCCTTCAAATGACGTTGAGAGACCGCGAAGTAGTAACGCGCTTCGTTGTCGTTCGCGTCTTGGCTGACGATGCGACCGTAAATGTCGGCTGCGTCCTCGTAGTCGGCGCTCACAAAGGCGCTACGCGCCGCCTCATCTTGTGAGGGCGACAACATACGCAGGGCGACGAACGCGCCGATCATCACGACTCCGAGAATAATGATGTTGCGTGGTGTAATCAGACTCGACTTTTTGTCGTGCCGATGTTGCGAGCGTCTCGCCATGATCGCGTTTCCTCTCCCGGGTCTTTTCCAACCTACTTATCGCGTTTCCCTAGCCAACATCCCAACCGCGGCTGGAAAAAGTCTTGGCGCATCTGCGCGATGACTCGGATGGGATCTGAGGGCCGCGCTGCCGCTGGCCCCAAAGTGGTGAAGATCTCGACAATAGCCGGCCTCACACCACACTTTGTCGCTTTCTCGGACGAACTCATCCTCAAAAGCGACGTTTCATCGCGCGGCTTTCGAGCCACCGTTCCTGGTTAGGCGTCGCTGTCTTCCTCGAAGAGGCCGTACTTCTTCATCTTGTTGAACAAGGTGGTGCGATTCACGTTCAACATCAGAGCCGTTTGCTGGCGATTTCCCTTATTCAGCCTCAGAGCCCGCAGGATGTACTCGCGCTCGGGCAATTCCATGGCTTTTTTTAGGGGCCGGACCTTCAGCTCGCGGCTTTCGCCATCCGGTTCTGTTTTTAGATAGCGCGGCGGCAGATCCTCGAGGTTAAGGGTGTCGCCCTGAGCCAGAACCGCGGCGTGCTCGACCGCGTTTTCGAGCTCACGGACATTTCCCGGCCAAGCGTAGCTCGCAAACCAGGCCTGTACGTCGGGGGCGATCGCTACGAGGTCTTTTTTGTACTCCTGCGCGAATCGCCGCATGAAATGGTCGGCGAGGAGCGGAATGTCATCTTGGCGCTCGCGAAGAGGCGGTAGTTGGATGCTGACGACATTGATGCGGTAAAAAAGGTCCTCGCGAAACTTCCCCTGCCTCACTTGAGCTTCGAGATCAACGTTGGTGGCTAAGATCAAACGCACGTCTGCCTGGCGGGGCTTGTTGCTGCCGAGACGCTCGAAGCTGCGGTCTTGTAACACGCGCAGGAGTTTTACCTGAAGGGCGGGCGTGGCATTGGCGATCTCGTCGAGAAAAATCGAGCCGCCGTCCGCGGCTTCGAACTTCCCCTCCTTCGCGACATCGGCTCCGGTGAAGGCACCTTTTTCGTAACCGAACAGTTCGCTTTCGAGCAAAGGGTCGGGGAGACTCCCGCAGGAGAACTCCACAAATGGGCCATCGCGACGGTCGGAAAGTTGATGAAGCGAACGCGCGATCATCGTCTTGCCGGTGCCGCTTTCTCCTTGGACCAGGACCGTCGCTCGTGTTGCCGCAACCGCTTCGATCTTCGCGATGATCTGTTCCATGGAGCGATGGCGATGAACAATGGCCGCTTTTGGGGCGCTGCGTCCGAGCTCTGCTTTCAGATCTTCGTTTTCGCGTTGGACGCGGTCTTCGGACTGCGCTCGCCGGATCTTTTGCACCAACACAAAGTCGTCAACGGGTTTGGTGACGTAGTCCTTGGCTCCCGCCTTCATGGCCGCGACAGCGTTTTCAATCGAGCCGTAGGCCGTGAACATGATGACGGGCAAATCCGGGCGCAGAGCTTTCGCCCGTTTGAGCACTTCAATGCCGTCTATCCCCGGCAGGCTAAGATCGCACAGGAGCAGCGAAACGGCGGCGGGATCCGACTCAAGGCGCTCCAGGCCCGCCTCGCCGCTGACGGCTTCTATGGTCTCGTAGCCGCTTTTGCGCAGCAAAGCTCCCAGCGAGGCGAGTACCAACTGGTCGTCATCAATGATGAGAATGACTGGTTGCGAGTTCACGCGTTGCTCCCTGAGTTGGGCTTCTTTTTGCCTTCGGCATCGCGATCAACATCGCGATCAACATCGCGATCAACATCGCGATCAACATCGCGATCAACATCGCGATCAACATCGCGATCAACATCGCGATCAACATCGCGATCAACATCGCGATCAACATC
>JAZGFI010000239.1:0-4978 GCA_036479435.1 Planctomycetota bacterium
GGAGCCATGAGGGCCTTTTGTCCATAGGGCAAACCGCTCGGGCCGTGACCCAGCGCCGGAGTGCCCCATTTCGAGGTGTGAAAGCCGTCTTCAATCCAAGCCAGGGTGCGCTCAATCCAGGGCCGTACGCTCTCGTCGCCGGTCGCCAGCAGATACTCCGTCATGAAAATTCCGGAGTAGGAAGCAGCCCAAAAACCCAAGTTCCCGAATCGTTCCGGATCGGGAAACTTGTTCAAAAACCAATTCGCGATTTCGCGAACCGCCATGGTGTCCTGCGGGTCGCGGCGGCCCAATAAAGCCAAACCCGCGAAGCTCGTTTGAATCCAATCTGAGCCACCGTTTGCCCAATGACCTTTGGGTTTACGGGTGCGTCGGATGAAGGCCAACAGATCTTCGTAGAGTTTTGGGCTGACCTTATCGTCGAAGGGAAAATCCTGTGGCAAGGGGCGACGCGCGGCCAAATTTAGAGCTACCTTGCGGATCTTGCCTTGGCGCCAAAAGGTGAGTTTTACGCGCCGGTCTTTTCGGGTGAGGGCGGCCTCAACGGCGTGACCGAAACGGCTTTCGTGTCCCTCATCAAACCAAGCGTATCCAGGTTTGCAGGAGGATTTTGCGAAGGGTACGCCGTCGATTCCCAAGATCACGTCGCCGACCTGGATCTTTGCGGCAGCCGCGGGTGATGAGTCGCGCACCTTGACGATGGGTAGCGGGCCATGGTTGTGCGCGGTGTAGGCGACCAAGCCGAGCGCCCCCGCCTCCAGACGGTCCGGGCCGTTTTTTCCATTCGGTTTCGCAAAACGCATTTGGGAACGATGCACGGGGATGCGAGTCAGGCGCAAGTCCTCAATCAAGACGGCCCGGTTTCCGGTCACCGATATCTCGAGAGTCCAATTGCCTGGGGTCAAGGCCGCCGCGGGAAGGACCGCCACGGCACGGCGCTCCGGACCGACTCCGCAAAACAAAAGCTTGGGCGCCAGGGTCACTTGCTCGTCTCCAAGAAACCGAATCGCCAGCCCAGGTCTTAAAGCTAAGGGTTTCGCCGCAGCATTGCGAAGCGAAAGCGAAACAAAGGCGCGCCAATGCTCAATCTTGATCGGATGCTTAGCGTAGACGGGCGTCAGCTCTTTGATCTCAATGCTTCTCGATAGTCTCGACTTCGGCTCCATCTGCAGCAGCGCGTAGCCCGAGCTGTGTTTGGTATTGGCCGCCTTCCAAGTGACACGGCCCGTGACTTTCCAGCCCTTGCGGCTGAAATTCTTGCCGTCTTTTAGGGCCTTAGCGCGCAGTTTCGCTCCGAGGATTTTGACGTCATCGGCAAACACCCCATCCTCCGCCCATCCGAGGATGAGGGAAACGCTCAGGCAGATCAGAAATAGGATCACGAATCTGGGCAAGTTCGACGGTTTTGACACCTTGGGATCTCCCTGCGGCAAACGGGTCAAAGCGGAAGATGAAATCTCCCAGTGATTTTCTACCATGGAGCTACACCAAGGGGAGAACAGCACCGTGAAATGGCGAAAAGACCGACGCAGCAAGAACGTTCAGGACCACCGACGCAGCGCTGGCAGCGGCAAGCGTAAAGCCGCCATCGGTGGCATGGGCGGGATCATCGTCACCGTCATCTTTGTCCTCCTCAACGGCGGCGGCGCTCAGGACGTCCTGCAGCAGTTGCTTCAAGGAGGCGGCCAGGGCCAAACTCAGTCGGCTCAACTTCGGCCCTTGACGGCGGAGGAGATCGAACTCGGGGAGTTGGTCAAAACCGTCTTGGCCTATACCGAAGATGTGTGGGACGAAGTTTATCCGGCCCTCGCGCAACACCACTTGGGGCGTCGTGAGCGTTACCAGCATCCTCAGCTCATTCTCTTCGCCGGCCAGTACCCTTCGGGCTGCGGGCAAGCCGACGCGGCTATGGGGCCTTTTTATTGTCCCGCCGATCAACAAGTTTACATCGACCTTGAGTTCTACGGTCAGCTGGCGCGCCGCTTCGGAGCGCCCGGAGACTTCGCGCAGGCCTACGTTATTGCCCATGAGGTTGCGCACCATATCCAGCATTTGCTGGGCATCACGACGCGGGTCCACCAAGAAAAGCAACGCATCAGTAAGGCGGCTTACAACCAGCTATCGGTACGGCTTGAACTCCAAGCCGATTACTTCGCTGGCGTGTGGGCGAGGCAGGCTGAGGAGCGCTTTAAGATCCTTGATAGCAATGATCTCGAAGAGGGTCTGAGAGCCGCCAGCGCCATTGGCGACGACACGATTCAAAAGAAAGCCCGGGGTCGCGTCGTTCCCGAGAGTTTCACTCACGGCACATCCGCCCAACGCGTGCGCTGGTTTCGCCGCGGCTTCGACACCGGGGACCCCACTCGCTACGACCCCTTCAAGGTTCGTTACGAAGATCTCTAGATCCTGCGGCGAGACGGCGGGCGCACTGCCGCCGCGCCGCCGCGGCATAAACGCCGTAGTTGATCAAGCACATGATGGGGATCGACAGCGCTCCGACCAAAGGTAAGGCCTGTAACAGTACGAGCAAAAGGCAAGCAAAGCGTACCAGCCAACGCGACCAAATCGCCTGGCTCCAGGGCAAGTAGGCCCGTAGCCCCGAAATCAAGTTCAGCCGGTAGTAGATCACGCCCGGGATCAACCCGACAACCGGAATCAAACTGCAAAGGGTCGATACCAAGAGCGTCGCGGGGAGTTTTCGTTTCACCCGAAGCAAATAGTCTTCCGCGGCGCCTACGTTTTCAAAGGCCGCTTGCCGGCAGCGGTCGCAGGAAACGTCGAAGCTCGCCTTCTTCAGTTTCTCGGCGCAGCGGGCGCAACGCTTTTTCTCGCGGAGTGCCTGGACATGGGACGCATCTTGGCGCGCCGCCTTGGACCTGGGTTGCCCAAACACCCCCACGCCGCGCGGCGTGGGATTCGCCACTCCACAGCTGCCACAGGCAATCGCACACAAATGGGTCTCAACTCCGCATTCGCAGCGGTAGCGGTGCTTGGCATCAAGACCCGCGAAGCCCCGCTCCAAAAGCTTGAGAGCGACGACCGCAAACCCGGCGGCCACCGCCGCCAGCAAGGGAAAGATGACGAAAATAAAGGGCCCCAAGGCGGCAAAGAAGCTCTCGAGACCCGCCAAGAGTTTCCGGATTCCGAGGGAATCATCGGGGTCCATCTCGGCGTAGAGACCGTAGATCCCCCGCCTGGCGGTCGCCGCCACCCAGACCGCTACGCCGATCATAAGCGCCCACAACGTAGCAAAGGAAAACAGCCCGGCTTGCGATACGACAACGCCGCTTGCCATCACCTCTGAAGGAGCGCCAAACACCATCAACAGGCAAAGCGCGGTGGCAAAGATCCCCTTCATTTCCGCGTCGCCGATGCTCAGAGTTTCTGAAAGTTCCGGCGAGCGGTTGATGCGATGTTCGAAGAACGCCAACACCGCCAAGACGATGAGAGAGGCGTCGCTTTGCAGCCACTCTGGCAAGCCCGCCATGATCTCGATGCCGTTACGTTCGGCTAGGAACCCGATGTCGGGCCCGAATCGAGCCACCAATGCCGACGCGAGAACCGGCAAGATGCCGCGGGACATGAGCAAGGGAATCAGACCCAAGCTCAACAGGTAGTACTCAATATCCACGGCGGCTCTGCTCCGAAATTTTCATGGCCTCGCGCCGACCGAATCAGGTGCTAAGATTCCAGCCGAGGGCCGCTTGAAAGCACTCTTGACGGGGATGGCAAGCCCCATTCTACATGTGTCTCACACCGGTGCCGGGCATGCCCACTTTTCGCTCATTCGGACTTTCATTCGCTTTTTGCTGTTTTGCCTTCGCTCAGTTGACGATCGCGCAGCAATTGAGTTCAAGTCCCTACCTCACGGAGCTCAGTCCAAACTCCGCAACGATCTGTTGGATGACGAAGGCGAGCGTCCAAGACTTCTTGTGGTTGCACGATGGCAAATCAGAGCGAAAGATCCAAAGCGGCGCCGCGACCCGATTTCACCACGTTTGCCTCCATGATCTAACTCCCGACACGAATTACCGCTACCGGACTCAGGGTGGCAGTTGGCAGCGCTTTTCCACTCCAGACAGCGAACGACATTTTCTCTTTACGGTCTTGGGTCACACTGGCGGTTCGAAGCACGAGTTTCCAGATCCTCAGAACTTCAAGCTCGCGCGTCTCGCCGAATTAAGGCCCGACTTTGTGGTGCACTGCGGTGACTCGGTTTACTACGCAAGCCCGGACGCCTACGCCAAGGAGCTGATCTCGTTGTTCGAACCGATCGTAAGTTCGCGGCCGATTTTCCTGGCCGCGGCCAACCATGAAGCGGGTTGGCCCAACACCTACGGCCTTGACTACCGCGCGATGCGACAGGTCTTCCCGTACCCCTACGCCGACGGTGATGTGCCCTACTACCGAATCGACTACAAGCACGCATCCTTGTTCATGTTGGCCCAGATTTCGATCACCGACTTTGACTGCGAACAGCTCAAGTGGCTCGAAAAAGAACTCCGAGCCTGCAATTCGGAGTTCAAGATCGTGGTTCTCGGCGGGCACTCGCTGAGTTATCGCCTCAAGATGAAGTCCTCTGAGTTCATCGATCGCATCAGCCGCATGATAGCGCCCCTGGGCGTCGACCTTTTGCTCGGTGGTGACGGTCCCGGTGACCTCCATAGCATCAATCACGGCATTCCTTACTATTACACCGGGGCGGGAAACTACTTCCGTAGCGTTGAGGTATCTCAGTTCGGTCTCTACCTGCGACGGCACGACCACCTCGGTAACACGAGTTCAAAGCACCGCTACTTTTCGAAACGTGCCAAGACTAAGGTCTACGATCTTCTGCACCACCCAAAGCGAACCACGAGTGGTTTCAAGGGTCGCACGACGATCAGTTCAAGTCGACCGTCCATGACCTTCAGCGAGCTTTCGACCCCCTACGGGCAGGTTGCCGGAATTCGCTTGAAAGGGGTGATCACGCCGAAGG
>JAZGFI010000240.1:0-4530 GCA_036479435.1 Planctomycetota bacterium
CATCTGCTCGAAGGTCGTGCGGGGTTGTGCATTTGCGTGCAGGCGAGGACGACTGTGCCAGGAGTGTGCGAATCCCGCCCCTTGCTAATTGCAAAATACAACGAAAACGACGTGCGGAAAGTAGGTCGGATGCGTCCGAAAACCACGACTTGGCGCCCGTGAAATGCTCTTGATAGATTTCCTGGCCCCTCTCGTTACGGCCCCCTTCCGTGTTGAAGCAACACTTCAATTCGTCCAGCACGTCCAAGAGGATTCGAATCCGATCCGCGGCGGCGCGCGAAAACGGCTGGCCTCGGAGTGCTGCGAACGCATCTTTGCTGAACGAAAGACGGGAGCACCGCTCCTTCGATCGAGTCATCACTTCTGTCCAGGACGCGCTGGGCCTGGGGAGGGTCTTCACCCGCTGCTCGATAGTCCCCAACACCCAGTGATTGGGTACCTCAATGGGCTCCGCAACGTCGGTCACGCCACGGGTGAACCGGACCCCAATCGGAGAGTGCATCCATGTGGATGGATTGAAGCTCACCAATTCGCGCGAGACCCCTTGGTCGATACAAACCGCAGCTTCGCCGACTGCAGTGTCGGTCACAAGGTCAGCTCCGATCTCAAGGTAGTCATCCTCGCTGTGATATCTACTATCTTGCCAGTAGGGTCCGGTGCGGGTCAGCCATTGCATCCAGGCTCGACGTTGGTCACCTGACAATGAGTTGACTGCCTGTCGCATGCCTGCGGTCGAGGTGACCTGGGTATCTGCAAGCGCCCGATGGCAGTGCAACTCGTATCCATTGCGCTTGAGACACTGACGAATGACCATCATCCGGGTGACAGATTCTTCGAATTCTTCGAAGTTGAGAAACTGCCCGTGCAGCGACATATCGTTGACCAAAAATTCCACGTCAGTTTTCCCATCCCGCGAAATGGTTCATATCCTTGTCGAACTGATCGAAAAAGCCATCGGGCCAATGGTCGATATTTCCTTCGTTGTCGATGAGCGGGCTGACGACTTGGTCACCTCCAAGAGTGCGGTCACGGAAGAAGTGGAGGCGAACGCATTCGGACGGCGTCGCGCCACTTTTGACCGCACGTCGAACACCGCTGAGAACATGGTCGCTGTGCGTCTCCAGAATCACTTGCGTGCCAGCGGCGGCAACTTCGGCCAGAAAGTGCCCCATCATCGCTTGACCAGCTGGATGGAGATGAACCTCGGGGTTCTCGACAAGCAGGAGATCGCCCGGTGTGGAAGACATGGCGGCCACGATGACCGGCAAGACTTGAGTGAGGCCAAAACCGACGTGAACCGGCCGGTGAAAATCGGTTTCGTTGGATGTGCGAATCCCCAGACTGACACCGTTGGTCGACAATATTCGCTGGACGTCTATGGAACAGCCAGGAAAAAACTGGTCCATGCGGGCCGAAACCTGAGCCAGCAATCTTGGGGGGTGACCTTGGCGTACCAAAGATGCCGATACAGCTTCGTCTCGAGCCCAATGCAGCAAACTCGTGGTGTGTTCGCCACGAGAACCGACAACTTGCGTCGTGAGTGGGTCCGCAAGCGAATAAACGTCGCGCGGTCCCACGCGCTCCGCGCTGAGATAACTGAGGCCGCTCATTCGTTTGGCCAACAACTGCGTTGCCTTGTCGTCATCTGGAGGCAACAAGAAATGAAGACGGAGGGGGGCGTCGTGGCGTGCACCATTGATCGTCACAGCCGCCACGTCCGCGGACATCGCTTGCCGCTCATCGGTACGAAAGGTCCATTCGACCACTCGGTCCTCGTCGACCAAACCGAGACGAAACCCAAGTCGACCATGGACCTTGTCTACGATGTCCTGCACCGTACCCAATTGCAGCTCGTCGCCGTTGAGCAGGAGGTGGGTCGACCACTCATTGAGCTTCATCGTTTGGTGGAGCAGCACCATGGCCTGCAGAATCGACGATTTTCCCGCCGCGTTCGTTCCCGCCAGGAGCGTCATGCTGCCCAGCGGAAGCTTAAGCCGTTCGAAGCACTTGAAATGCTCAAGATCAAGTCGCGTCAGCACGAAACACCTCCTCGAACATGGCACGCGCCATAGCGAATCGACGTTTCACTTTTCTTGCGTCGTTCGGGCCGTAGGTGATGACATCGACAAATTCCTTGTCACACATCAGGCGATAGAAACCGGCCCTCGACGACGCTGCGCATCGTGCAACGTCGGATACGGAGTAGCTCGCCAAACCGGTAGACATAACATCCCACAGCGATGCATTCAGGACGCTGCGTCGATCATCAGGCTTCTTGTGTTTTCGGAACGCATGGTTGTCAAAAATTGAGTAGTTGTTGGCGAGGGAGTCTCGGAACTGCTGCGACAACCGTTCCAGCTCGGATGTGGATTTCTTGTTCATCTCCGTAAGCGCTAGAGCAAGGAAATCATCCATGTCGCCCTTGTACAACTCAATCTCGAGGAGCTGAAAAGCACAAAATCGATTGACGAACTCCCGATCGCGCATCGTTTTGATGTTGATGCTCCCACCCGTGGCTTCTCGAAACACGTCCGTGCCCGCTTCTTCCTTGAGAAATCGGGTCGAGGCCCCTGAATAGAGGCAGTTCCTCATCTGCTGGCGAGTGAGAGGGGCGCCACTATTGACCCGCTCAAAAATATCGAGCCGCGCCCGTTCGTGTACCTTTGCGTCGATGATGTAGAGCGTCAGATTGCAATCTTCGATGCGATTTTGCAGCTTCGGAGCGAGCTCATCGAAGCGCTTGCCATCTAGCTCGCTCTGCCCTGGGAGTTTAAGCGGCAGTTTGCCCGTACAAAAGCGCTGAAACGTTGACAGCCGCTGGAGGCCATCAACGACGACCATCCGCCCTTCCGAGTCCTCCGCTAGATAGAACACGGGCAGGGGGATTCGCATCAAGACCGATTCGATGAGTTTGCTCTGAACCTCCTCCGGCCAGATGAAATCCCGTTGGAAATCCGGATCCATAACGAATGAGCCTTTCTCGATTCTCCGAAGGATCTCGAACACGGTACGCGGCTCGGTACGAATCAGAACCGTGTCGATGGGATACTCGCCCCATGAGGAGTCATCACTGTCGCCCAACCCTTCGAGCTCTTCCGCGGATGCGCTGGTGGGAATTGTGGTCATGCGTGCTTCTTTGGGGTCGAAAATCGGAGTTTAGCAGGGTGAGCACAGTGTCGCTGCGGAGCATACAACGCCACAGATCGAGCTCGTCGGCTGGCGAAATAATTGTTCGGCGCGAGGATACGATAGAAATCCCAGTTCATGATCTCGCCCGCCCGCGCACTTCCGCCCGTCGTCGGCGAGGCGGATGCGCGAGGGTGAGCTGTTTCGATGCGCGCCGCCGGGTGATCGCAAGAAGGAAATCGTGCATCGGATAGTCCAGGGCCGCGCCTACGCCTTCGCCCGCGCGCTGGCTTTGGCTTCGGCCTCGGCTTGGCAGCGTCGTCATCGCGTGCATCTACCGAGTAAATGCGGCTCCGAGCTCGTCCGGATTGAGCCTGGCCAGCACCCGGCCGATCGTGTCATGCGAGGGAATCCCATTCGGGAACGGCACCAGCTTCTCCATGAACGCTGTGCGTGCCCTCCCGAAATCCTCGATTGCGGTTGGCCCATCGGCACCGCAGATGACGGCACACAAGGACAGCACCAGAATCGAGACCAGTGGGTGAGCCTTCTGGTCCGAGCGCGGGTCGGGGACGTTCGCAAAATACGTAGCGAACGGCTCCGCGCCAAGTGCGGGCTGGGTGTTTGTTTCAGGTCCGGGACAGATGCGTGGCACACGCTCAGGTGATCCGAGAACCGTTGACTTCGCAAGTCCGCACGCTAAGTCAACGAAACCATTGATATTTCGGTGCGATGGCCCTGGCTACTTAGGAACCAGCTTGAGCTGTTCACCCCTTCCTAGCCACGCTGTACACGCCGACGAGGTCGAGACGCGAGCACGCCGCCAGAAACCCCGGCCTGCGGGTCGCCGCTGTTTTGGTTCCTTCTGTGGGAGGCCGCTAGAAAGACCACACACCCTGTCCCAAACGTTGCCGTGAAGCTGCGTCGCGCGGCGGTTCGTCCTCATAGGGTCCCAAGTTTTCAGACACGCGCGCAATCGCACGACACCGACACCGACCCCGCCACTCGCGCACTGTACACCCGTGCGCGTTCTCCGACACCGCTCATGCCAGTTACGAGCGGACCTGCCAGTAGTAATGTTGCAGTCGTGCTATTCCACCCGCCGATGGCTGGATGGCGAGCTGGAAACAGTTCTTTCACGTCGCCGCCGATCCGAGGCAGTCAAAGAGAACAAGTGAAATTGTGTATCCACTGATGGGTGCACATATCGGAGGACGCTATGAAACATACACAGAACACAATGTTGGCAACTGGTTTTCTATTTGGGATGTCCTGCACGCTAGACCTAGAACAAGCGCAAAAAAAATCTGAATACTGTGAATTTACCTGAAAGTCCCCTTGTTCGTGTAGTTATGAGCAACAGCGAACACGCGCAACCGAGCGCAAAAGGCACTTTCAGGTGAA
>JAZGFI010000241.1:0-2728 GCA_036479435.1 Planctomycetota bacterium
CCCGAGGTTTTCAAAGGCATGGCTCGGATGCCGAACACCAGGATGAATGAGGCTCAGAATCCAATGAGCCTCAAAGAGCGTGGCGATAAATCGCCGAATTGCCCTCGACTAAGTTGGCTGCTGACACTCTACGCATCACAAATTTCCTGGCTCGAGTACTTGGAGGATCAGTGGCGTGAAGTTGAAGCAAGTTGTGGGGAACTGGAGTTCAAGCTTGAGATCCCGAGTCGGCCCGCACTTTTTTTGTTGAAGATCCTGGCGCTTGCTGGAAAGCTCGCACGAGTCGTGGATTTGGCAACGGACAAGGAGGCTCAGTACGAAGAAAGGCAGTTCGTTGAGCACGCTCGTGACCTGT
The DNA here is from genome assembly GCA_036479435.1 of Planctomycetota bacterium. Taxonomy (GTDB): domain Bacteria; phylum Planctomycetota; family DRQF01; genus JAZGFI01. Next base: position 356 of record JAZGFI010000241.1, read on the forward strand.
TGGCCATGAACGAACTCATCGAAGCGGAGGCAGAGATTCCCGAACTTGTGAAACTCGCCCGGCGAAGCGCAATCATGTCGATAACGGCCCGCGAAGTTTCGTTAGCAATTCAAGCCGCGCCGCAGCCCTTTCGCGGGGAAGAAGGTCGATCTCTCCTTGCGGAATCCAGCGAGCAGCTAATTCGCGTTCTTGAGTTCTAGGGTGCTGGCTGGCGGGATTGCTGCCAGCACCTTCATCCCGTTCGTGGTCGCTCGACTACTTGGGATCGGTCACCACGATGTTGGCCTCGGTGCCGGAGACGCCGGGGAGACGGGCGATTTCCTTTTGAGCCTGCAAGTCTCGAACTCGTAATTCGTAGCTGAGGTTTGTGCGGACCAATAGCTCGAAGGAGCCCGTGGCGGTCGTGTCATCTGAGCTGTGTTCTTGTCCGTTGTGCCAGGCGTGGACCCTCGCTCCGATGATAGGTTCGTCGTTTTGGTTGCGGACGTGGCCGCGAATCCATCGAGCTTCAAGCATGACGGCTCGGTACTCCGTGACGCTGTCTTGCATCACGATGGGATCTGAAGGAGCGAGCATCCGACCCTCCCAGTTTCTTCCTGGGGAAGCGAATAGTCTAAGCACTTTCTTGGGGAGATCTTGAAAGACCACCATGCCCTTGTCGTCGGTGACGTCTTGATGTTCCGAGTAGTAGGCGCGATGGTATCCACCGGATTTGACGAGAGCCCCTTTCAAGGGGAGTCCCCGGATGTCTTCAACGAAAACGGTGATGCGTCGGCCTTTCTCGCGAACGCGTTTTGCGTGAATGACGACGTTTCCTTGCGGGGACACGATGTCCTTCACCTCGCCTTGGAAGGGCGATAAGGTTCGCCCGGCGTTTCTTGTTTCCCGCAGCTCTCCGAGAGACAGATCGACTTTTGTGCCGCGCTTTGTGGCGAATGAGAACTGACCCTGCTCATCGCTGAAGCAAAGGACGTTGCTACCTTTCTTGCGAATTCGCAGTCCGGCGAGGCGCTCTCCGTTCGGGCCAAGGACCACTCCCCTCACCGTGCAGGCTGGTTTGAGTGCGATGGTATGATGCTGTCGCCCGGCCCCACTCGGACAGGGTCCATGGCCTCGAAGATGCCTCGGTATAGCCGCGGGCGGACGAAAAAATCACCGCCTTCGGGTAGGAAGAATTCGGCCCTTCCCGCTGAATCCAATCTGCAGTAGCGGTGCTGCTTAGCTCCTTCGAACACCTCGATACTCATCGAAGAGAAATCAGTCTTGATCTCGCTAGTCACTTCGACGACGAGTTTTCGGGTTGAGTTGAGATTCAAGATCAGACCTACAAGATTGCTGTCGCCAAGGATGACTGGCTTGATCTGCGGTACCGATGACCGGCCATACGAAAGCCGGTAGTCGCCAGCCCTGAGATTTTTGAAGAAGAACCTGCCGATGTCGTCGCTTCTTAGAACACGCCACGAGTCGCCAACGTAGGGCGCCGCCGGGTCATTTGCCTTCTCTGCACGTTCCATCTTATCGTGGTTCCAGCCGATCAAGGTCACTGGCACGCCCGCTTGCAGCCGCCCTTCGTCGTCAACGACACGCCCAGAAATAGTCCGGCCTGGCCGCAAGGTGATGGTTCCGAGGTCTAGGGTAGGGGGGCCATCAGCGGCATCCGAGTTGTCCGGAGCAGTGTCGAAGTCGACCAGCCTCAGGCCAAACTGACGATGTTGGATCACCAGTCTGTGGGCCACGGATGGCAAGAGCGGGCTGATCGAAAATCGCCCATCGGGGCCCGTTACGGCAAGGATGTCATCAGAGCGCATGGGCATTGTCGATCTCCCCATGACTCGTAGAGCCACCGAGGCTAAGCCGTCCCCGTTGTTGTCGACGACTTGTCCGCGAATTCGGACGCCGCCCGGTAGGTCCATTTGGCCGCGGTTTACGGAGTTCCGCTGATTGACCATTGAGCGATCCGGCTGAACGACGAGCAGAGTTGCGGACAACTGGTCTGTTCTAAGCTCGACGATTTTAAGTTCTGAGCGGCCGACATTGGTTAGCGCCGCCATCACGGTAGTCGGACCCGCTTCGAGCGCCGAGAATTCAATCTCGCCGTTCTTGCCGGTTCTTTTGAGCCAGCTGTTCTCACTTTGGCTCGAGTTGAGGCGTGGGAGTGTGTTGTTGGCGATCACCCAGGCCTCGGATAAGGGGCGCCCTTCGGTGTCGACGACCCGCACCTGCAAAGTGGCGGCAGGCTTCATGACGGGTGTGGCTCCTTTGCGACGACGATGTTGTCGGTCATCCCGCGAGTCTCAATTTTCCACCTTCGTAGTTTCGTAGGTGGTTTTCATGTAGCCGTTGTCGTTGGTGGAAGCGCCAGTATTTGTCGAA
>JAZGFI010000242.1:0-3728 GCA_036479435.1 Planctomycetota bacterium
AGCCAGCCAACGCCGCCCTCATCTCAACTTCTACGCTCTTCATTGCGATCACTCCTCAGGAACAAAAGAGGAGGTATCTTGTGCTCTGTCAGCGCGACAAAAAGATGGGGTTCACCGGACAGTTACGTAGCTAATTCGAAAACGGGACAACTATCTTGACATCCACCGCTACAGAGAAGTAGGCATTCGCAACGGCAAGGTAGTGGACCCGATCGCGCTTCGTGTTGGAGTCACCGGCGAGGGCTGGTTGCCGAGTGTGGCTCGAGCGATGAGCTATTTGCTGCAAAGCGGCACATCTAGAGAGGCTGCGGCAACCGCGAAAGAGCTAGGGCGCTTGCCGTATTCGCGATCTAGTTTTGAGCGGGTGCCCACACGAAACCGGGAAGCGCCTCTTGTTCTTGGTCTATGCCGGAGAAGCGTCTGCGAAAGTCGAGAAGTCGCAACCGGTAGCATTCAGCTCAGCCAGTGAGGAGATTCGGCTGGAATCGGGATGCTCGATGCGTACGATCAAAAGCTTGAGGCCCTTCACCGCGACATTCAGCAACCGCAAAGCGCCAGCAACAACACGCCCACCCAGAAATCTGGATAGGCGTGTCTTAAGAAGTAGCCTGGGAATTAAGGTGCGTGGATTTTTACGCCAACCGCCTCACTAATGACCAACCCACCAGGCAGCGCGATCCCAAATTGATAGAATATTACTTCACCGACGAAGATTGGATTATCAGGAATCGGCAAAGCCGCAACCACGAATCCTCTTCCTGTCGCCGCAAGGTGCCCGTTTGCAGGAACAACCGTTACCAAGGAGGAGTCAAGCGTTGGACCACCCCATGAACCTGTCACAATAGGGTCGTTACCATTTGCGTCGCGGGCTGCAAACCCAACGAGCGTGCTGCCGCTTAGATCGACGGCGACAGCCACCGAAGTCGCAGACACGACATGAGCAACAAAAACGAAGTCTTCGTTTCCAATGACGGCTGCAATGTCATTAGGCAAGTAGTGAACGTAACTCCCGTCTGGCGCATCCATGGGAACACCATACCGCTTCACGCATTCGTAGGATTTCAGTAAGTTGGTCGCATCTCCTTGAATTCTTGCCGCATAGCGCTCGCCTATGACAGGCGCAGCATTCAAGACAACCGAGACTTCTTCGGTTCCGAATGGAATCTGCGCCAAGCCAATCACCACATCCCCAGCAATGGCAACAACCTCAACAAGGTCAAGTGCGTTACCAAAAACCGTTACGCTCATGAGCCCTTCGCTCAGAGTTTGAGGCTTCAAGCTGGGCTCTGCGGTGTCGACAACAACAAAGTCAGGAAATGCCAAGAATGTGGGTATTCCCACACCTTCAACCACAAAATCTCCTGGCATCCCGATGCCCAAGGGTTCGAACAAGCACGGTCCGTGATTGCCAGGGGAATTCGGATTCTCGACAATTTCAAGCGAAGGAAGCGAGTCGAGGAGATTTGAATCAGGGTACTTAATAACCGTCGAAAACGTCATCGTGCCGAGATTTTGAGTAGGCTGCCAAGTCGCCTTACACAAACTTTGGTCGACAGAATCGACCACATAAACCATGGGCTTGGTTACATCCCATGCGACGCTGCAGAAGTCACAGCCCACTTGCACGTATTCAGATAAAAATACCCAACCAGCTGGAGTGGAGCGCCAGTGCTCAATTCGCCCGTACGTTCCATCATGACCGCTTATCAGGAAAGAATCCGTCTCTACGGCAATAATGTCGCCAGGGTTGGTGATGGCTGTTTGGGCCGTTGTGCCCAATACACTGTCAGAGAGTTCGCCTGTTACTGAGATCTCAAATCGTATGTCGGTCGTAGATTTTACGAAGCTGGGGTACCCGTTTCGATCAATCGTCTGCGCGGCGAGGCTCAACGAAGCAAGACAAAGAGCAGCCAATTTTAGAATTACTAATCTCATTGTTTTGTCTCCTACTTTGTGAGTGCCTTAAGCAGTGCGACCTTGTTTTCGTACGTCTTGATCTTGCGGCATAGGCACTTGTAGTGCTCCGATCGTGTCGCTCCCGGCTCAAGTGCAGGCAAATTGGCCTTGCCGTACTTCATTAACTCCAACGACGTATCGTAGACTTCCAGTGCATTTTCATAAATTTGCCGCTTTTGTGCTTTTGAGTTCCCGCTACGTCTTGCGGCTGTCACAGTTGTCGATTGGGTGTGCCCCGTACGCAGAGCTTCATGAATCGCAATAGTAGCGAGCTTGATGTCAGCCGCTGGATCATTCGGTGGATTGCCTTGGGGGTCTTCACCCCAACCTCCCTTTGGGTCGATGTCAATCACCTCATCACCGACACCAACGAAAGTCGTACCGGTCGTTGTCGTCGAACCGTCAGAGTTCGTCTTTATTTTTTCTGGGTGCGTGTACCCATCAGCATTCTCCTGTGGCGGCTTGCGGTGCTTTATTTTCTTTTTCTTCTTCAACACTTCCAAGTTCCCAAGCGCTGCCTTCAATCTATCACAGAGAATGTTCTCGTGAAGCAAAGGGTTTCCACGCGGAAGAAGGCACCACACTAGGTAGGGACCGTCTTTCACGTGAGTCTGCACCACGTTACAGAGCCGAGTCTTTTGAGGTCCGGTAAGCTCGCATGGGTCGGGTGTTACAGGAGGAGTTTGGCAAATTGCGACGCTCGCCGCCATTTGCAAGATCCCCAGAAAAATGAGTTTTTTCAATTTTGGAGTCCTTCCTAAAGAAACTACTATGCCCGCAGAAGGCTATCCGTCACAATCCGGATTCTCAAGTCCACCTGTAGTTCGAGGAAACCTGGCCCACCGTAATCGACTCGTCGCCAAGAACACGACGTGCGCGTGGCCAATCATCTCCCAATACCTGCGCACGCAGGACCTCATCAGCTGACGTCGCGCCGGCAAATAGCGCTCATAGGGGGATCCTCGAAGACTCTCACCAGCTTGGCTACGGGAGCGTCGATCAGGGCCTCACTTACTTGAAGGCCTGGACCCTACCCCACGTCGAAATGATTGCCCCCAGGTGTCCAGGAGAAATTCAAGTCTCTCGCTCAAGCGCATGCCATGTAAGCACCCCAGCATCGCGCTTGAACAAGGGTTTGGCGCGGCCCGCAGCGAAGCGAGGACTCGGGCCCTTGTAAATTGAGCGCCCATGGCAAGATCAGCTCATCTTCAAACCGCCAACGAAGAAACGGGCTCACAACAAATCCGCTCGCCAGACTTTGCGGGGTCTCGCACACCTGGAACGAAGTTGTTTCGCGCTTTCACTGCTTCTTCGGATGACTTCGGGGTTCACAAAGCCGGCCCCGAAGTTAGACGGAGAGAGCGCAGCGGTGCCGCCTCCCCCATGACTGCTACTCGGTTTGTTCTGAGGGGTTCCTTTCCCCGGGTCAGCCCAAAGTTGACAAGGCGGCGTGGCCTGTGGCATCGATAGCCGATGTTCAAAGAAAAAGGAAAGCATCGACATGGCTTAGCGCCCTATCGCCGGCAGAGGTTTTTGTGCACGGCCGGTGAGTGGCGCTTTTGCGAACAACTTGAAGAAGCCGTCGGCGATCGCTTCACCGTGATGATGCAGGTGCGCGTGGGTTCGTTGCTGCGCGTCCCTGCTAAGGTGTCAGCAGCCAACTTAGTCGAGGGCAATTCGGCGATTTATCGCCACGCTCTTTGAGGCTCGTTGGATTCTGAGCCTCAAAGAGCGTGGTGGTCGGCATCCGAGCCATGCCTTTGAAAACCTCG